>NZ_JAUNEJ010000007.1 GCF_030525615.1 Cutibacterium sp.
ACACCCCGGCACAACCACCACCAAAAACCACCACACAAGCAGCCCCCAGCAGCCCACCACACACTACACACACCCCACCCACCACGCAAATCACATCCAATGAGGTGCACGATCGCTCATTTCGATACTGCGTCGCAGAGGTGTCCAGTGACCACGTACAACTGTCCGGGAACCACCGCAGGTACGGCGATCCCCGGACACATCAGGTCGTCACGACGCTCAACGAGTCAATGCGCCCACTGTCTTCTTACCGCGACGGACCAAGGCTATCCGGCCGCACAGGAAGTCGTCGTCGGTAAGACGCTGATCTGGATCAGTCACCTTAACGTTGTTGAGATAAGCGCCGCCCTCTGTAACAGCACGCTTTCCGGCGGACTTGGTATCGACGACCCCAGCCGCAACCATCGCGTCGACAATCGTCGGATACTCCCTACCCTTACAGTGAGCGGCCCCGAGTTCATCGGCCAGAGAGATCACCGTCTTTTCGTCAAGGTCACGAAGCTCCCCGCGTCCGAAGATAGCCTGCGCTGCAGCCTCGGCAGCCTTGCGCTGTTCCACACCATGAACCAAATCGGTAAGGTCGTCAGCCAAGCAGTGCTGAGCAGCACGACGCCACGGCTCCTCCTTGGTCTTACGGGCCAGCTCCTCGATCTCTTCTCGGGGACGTGGGCTGAAGATCTTGAGGTAGTCAATGACCTTCGCATCCTCTGCGTTGAGGAAGAACTGATGGAAGGCATATGCACTCGTCAGCTCCGGATCGACCCAGACCGTCCCGGACTCCGTCTTCCCATATTTAGTGCCATCGGCCTTGGTGAGCAACGGGGTCACCAAGCCGTGGACGACGTCACCGGTCGTCTTACGAATGAACTCCGCACCTGCGGTGATATTCCCCCACTGATCCTGAGCGCCGGTCTGCAGGGTACAGCCGTAACGTTTGTGAAGTTCATAGAAGTCCAGTGACTGCAACAGGACATAGCTGAACTCCGTGTACGAAATACCACTCTCAAGACGTCGGGCCACGACGTCACGAGCCAGCATTCGGTTAACTGAGAAGTACTTCCCGACATCGCGCAAGAAGTCCAGAGCCGTGTACTGGACCGTCCAGTCATAGTTGTTGACGATCCGAGCAGCATGTGGCCCCTCGGTGTCGACGTACTTGCTCACCTGGTCCTTGATGGATTCAACCCACTCGGCAACCACTGCGCGGTCGTTCATCTGACGCTCACCGGTCATCTTTGGATCGCCGATAAGACCAGTTGCGCCACCGACAAGGAGTAGTGGTTTATGGCCACGTTCCTGCAAAGCCCGCACCAGCATCAATTGCACGAGATGTCCGATGTGCAGGCTTTTCGCGGTCGGATCGAAACCCACATAGAAAGTGACGGGTCCTTGGGCGAGATGGGCCTCCAATGCCTCACGGTCGGTGGAATCGGCAACAAGCCCTCTCCACTCCAGGTCGTCCAACAGATCCGACACGTCATCTTCCTCTCGTCTACGACCCCCTCGGGGTCAACTGGGCGTCAGTCTACCGACCCCAGCCGCATCAAAGGCCCGCACGTTCATTCAGGTATGCGCCGGACGCGTAAGAATGCCGGCCGGGGCACCCGTGACGGCCATCTGAGAGAAAGCGTCTGCGACTTCTCCGGCGTCGACCCCACTAGCACACATCAACGCGATGGTGTCATCGCCGGCAATCGTCCCCAAGACGATCTCTAAACCAGCCTTGTCGATGGCAGATCCGTAATACTGAGCAGCACCTGGCGGGGTCTTGAGCACCACGAGGTACTCGTTGTTCTGCACCCCGGTACACAATTCCTTGGTCATTCGCGCCAGCTTGATCCAGGCCGGCGATCCCGTCGTCACATCCGAGGGATGGCTCCCCTCAGGAATTGAATAACACGGGTTTCCCGCATGATCGCGACCTCGGACCGCTCCGATCTCGACCAAATCGCGGGACAGAGTCCCTTGGGAGGCAACAAACCCCTCAGAAGCCAGAATCTCACCCAATTCAGCTTGAGAGGAGATTCTTCCCTCTTGAATCAGGACCCGGATGCGAGCGTGTCGCGCTGCACGTGACGTCGGTGCGGAGTGCCCCTCGCTCATGGAACCTCCTTGACCGCGACCCACCGAAGTGGATGCTAAACATTCATTACGCCACATAAGTATGCATCAATATAGCCGCCCGAGTCCACCCCACGCTTTAGCGCGCAGTGTCCATGCCGGCAATGAAGATTCTCATGGCCAGGTCGAAATCCCTCTCTTGCCGAGCGGGGTCAACCTCTCCCATGACGCCCAGATCGTGCAATTGAGAACGCGTCTGCTCTTCCATAGTGTGGCCAAGGACAAGGTGGACGATGGCGCGGCAGATTCCTCCAGCACCATCGACATCAAAACCATGAGCCACCAGAAACTCCCGTAATCTCACCGTAGGGTCGACCTCCCCCAGCCCTACTGAAATGGTCGAGGCAACCAATTCCGCCCCATCACGATGGTCCAGCAAAACCCGTCGAAAACATCGCGCCCACTCATCAACTCCGGCGTCAAGATCGACGTCCACATCCGGTAACGACGTCGGACCTCCGGCCACTGACAGAATCTCGTCGCTCACAGCAGCCAGCAGACTCTGCTTGTTGGCAACATGCCAATACAGAGCGCCGGCCTTGACTCCGAGCCGGTCAGCCAACCGACGCATAGAGAGGTCACCAAGTCCGTAGGTATCAAGAATCTCAACCCCCGCCTGCACAACGTCTGCCTTGGTCAGACTCACGGTGACTCCTTCACACTCAACATTTCGTCGGGGTCGCCCACACAGACCGAACCTCATCGACTAAATTGAACTCTGTTCAATCCTGAACAGCGTTCAGGACGTCTCCAGTCTCGGAAGGACCAGAACATTGCTGAATCTAGCCGACATGACTGACCGTGGCCTGAAAGGGGAGCCGATCACCCGCAGGGAAGCTCTCGAGATCCTTCGCAGCAACGATGACGAACTCATGTCGATCATCGCTGCTGCCGGAAGGGTTCGTCGCCGCTATTTCGGTAACCGAGTACGCCTTAACTACCTGGTCAACCTCAAATCTGGGCTGTGCCCCGAGGACTGTTCTTACTGCTCTCAGCGCCTCGGTTCGCGCGCCGAGATCATGAAGTACTCCTGGGCCGATCCACAAAAGGTGCATGAAGCCGTCGAGGCTGGTATCGCTGGCGGAGCACGCCGCGTCTGCATGGTGGCCTCCGGCCATGGACCCTCTCAGCGTGACGTCGAGCGTGTCAATGCCATGGTGCGTTCTCTCAAGGCAGACCATCCCAATGTCGAGGTCTGCGTCTGTCTCGGATTCGTCGATGACGACAAGGCTGCCGCCATCAAGGCGGCTGGTGCCGACGCCTACAACCACAACGCCAATACCGCTCGTTCTCACTATGGGCAGATCTGCACCACCCACTCCTACCAGGACCGCATGGACACCGTTGACATCCTTAAACGCAACGGTCTATCTCCGTGCTCGGGCGTGATCGCCGGCATGGGCGAAACCGACGAGGAATTCGTCGACGTCATCTTCGACCTTCGTAAGCACAAGGTGGACTCGGTTCCCGTCAACTTCCTGCTTCCATTCGAGGGAACTCCCCTCGCAGGTGGTGCCCAGCACATCACCCCGCAGTGGTGCCTCAAACGTCTTGCGATGGTGCGCTTCGTGCATCCAGACGCCGAAGTGCGTGCTGCTGCTGGACGTGAACAGCACATCCGCACAATGCAGCCGCTAGCTCTCGAAGTCGTCAACTCGATCTTCCTGGGCGACTACCTCACCAGTGAGGGAGCTGCGGGCGCTGCAGACCTCGACATGATTCAAGATGGGGGTTTCGTTCCGGAGGGAGCCGATGGCCAGCCTTTGGTCCACAACGACTCGCACTACTCCCCCGATCTGCCCGTCAACGCGGTTCCGATTCGTCACCGTGGCATTGGCAGCGAAAACCCGGCGAACGCCTGAGCCGCCCTGTTCGCAGCACAGCATTGAACACAGTACGAGGGGCCGACACATCGGCCCCTCGCTCCGTATGTGTCAAGAGGTATCACGACCTCAGCTTTGCTCCACAAGCCTGTTCCGCGCGAGCCACCGCAGCGTCACGGGCCTCAGCCGCCTCGCTGTCGGTGAGTGTGCGATCAACCGCACGCAACCGCAGGTTAAATGCCAGAGACTTGTGTCCCTCACCGACTTGTTCACCCTCATAGACGTCAAACAGCTCAACGGACTCCAGCAGCTCACCGGCTCCCTCGATGAGAGCCTGACGGACGTCTTCGCTGGCGACCGACTTGTCGACGACGAGGGCAACGTCCTCCTTGGCCACCGGGAAACCCGAAATGGTCTTAACCTGACCGCCATGAGGAGCTGCGGCCACCAAAGTATCGAGGTTGAACTCAACGGCGCAGGTGCGCTCCGGGAGACCAGCTTGTGAGACCACGGTGGGGTGCAACTCACCGGCGTGACCGATGACCGTCCCATCTACGACAAGGGCGGCACATCGACCTGGGTGCCACGGCGCCTGATGGTCAGCTTTGCGTTCCAGGGTGACACCGAGAGCGTCAGCAGCCTTCTGGGCCACCAGCACCGCGTGACGCCAGTCCGCCTTGACTGACCCACCGTCCCAACGGTCGGGCAACCAGTTGCCGCAGATCACCGCAGCAAGCATCCTCGGCTGGGCCGGCAAAGCAGCGTCGATTTCAGCAAGGACCTCGTCGGAGGGACGCTCATCAACACCTGGACGGGGGGCCTTGGCCGGAGTCACAGCACGGAAAACCGAACCGCTCTCGAACACCGCCAAGTCCTCCTGAGACCTTGACATATTTGTCGCCACCGCATGGAAGAGCCCCGGCAGCAGACTGGTACGCAGGTAGGGATGGGTATCGTCAAGAGGATTCGCAAGAGTCACCGTCGCATGACGCGGATCATCCGCGCTGATCCCGAGGGTCTCCAGATCCTTGTCCCCGATGAAGGGCAAGGTGATGAGCTCGACAAATCCGGCGTCGACAATCGACCGCAGGACACGACGACGACCCTGCTGAGCCCTCGTCAGACCGGCAGCCCCCAAGCTCGTCGGCAAAGCTGGCTCGATTCGCTCGAACCCGATCTTGCGCCCGATTTCCTCCACGTAGTCATAGGGATCAACCAGGTCCGGGCGCCAGGTGGGGGGGATAAGACTGAGAGAGTCGCCGAGAGCAGTGACCTTGACACCCGAACGGGTGAGGATCTCGATGACCTCCTCCGTCGGCACCTTGGTGCCGAGAATGCGGCCAGGAAGCTCAGCACTAATGGTTTGGTGCGGCATTTCTGGAACCTCACCAACGACTGTCGGCTCACCGATTGTCGCGCCACCGTATTGAGCCAGTAACTCAGCGGCACGGACCGCAGCACTATGAGCACACACCGGGTCAACGCCACGCTCGAACCGACGTGAAGCCTCCGAACCTAACTTGTGACGTCGGTAGGCGCGAGCGACTGTCGTCGGATCGAAGTGGGCACCCTCCAGAATGATCGACGTCGATTCGGAAGTCATCTCAGTGGAAGCGCCACCCATGACACCAGCCAAACCAATGGCACCCGAATCGTCAGCGATCACCAAGTCATCGGGATCGAGGGTTCGCTCGGTGTCATCGAGGGTGACCAGGTGCTCTCCCTCGTGAGCTTTTCGAACGACGATGGTTCCGCTCACCTTGTCGGCGTCATAGGCGTGCAAGGGCTGACCGGACTCCAACATGACGTAGTTGGTGATATCGACGGCCAGACTGATCGGACGCATTCCCGCACGGGTAATACGGTCGGATATGAAACGCGGGGTCGGGGCGTGTGGGTCCAGACCGCTCACCGGCAGTGCGACGAACTGACTGCAGGCATCAGATTGGATGTCCACGCTGACCGAGCCTTGGACCGGGCCGATCGGATCCTCATCATAGGGATCGGGGAAATGCACCGACATGACGTGAGCCACCTCGCGGGCTATACCACGCACTGACATGCAGTAGCCGATATCCGGGGTGACGTCAACGTCGAGAACGTCCTCGGGAACGCCAAGAATTGGCATGGCGTCCTCGCCGGGGATCAACTGGTGTCCCTCGACGGAGGGAGGCAGGGTGATGATGCCGGAATGATCGACACCGATACCCAGCTCATCGGCGGCACAGAGCATACCGTCAGACATGTGGCCGTACGTCTTGCGGGCGCTAATCGCGAATCCACCGGGTAGCACCGCCCCGGGCAGGGACACGACGACCCAAGCTCCTTCGACAGCATTGGGAGCACCACAGATAATGCCGCGCCCCTCGACGCCTTCCTCAATATTCTTGGGATGCCCCTCGGCGTTGTAGCGCGGGCCGACATCGACCCGACACCAGTTGATGATCTTGCCGTTCTTCTGCGGCTCGGGAACTGAAGACAGGATACGGCCGATGACGATCGGCCCAGTCAGCTCGCCACCGACGACCTCAACCTTCTCGACAGTTGCAGTGTGGTCGGTGAGGGCCTTGGCCACCTGCTCAGTGGTCGTGCCGTCAGGCAAGTTGACCATGGCCTGTAGCCATGACATGGGAACCTTCATCGTGCTCCTCCCTTGAGTGAGCGGCTGAATCGGACGTCACCCTCGACAAAGTCGCGCAGGTCAGGGGCGTTGTTGCGGAACATCACCGTGCGATCAATGCCCATTCCGAAGGCAAATCCGGAGTAGATGTCGATATCGATTCCGCAAGCGATGAGCACGCGCGGGTTGACGATTCCACACCCGCCCCATTCGATCCATCCCTCGGATCGACAGGTACGGCACGGACGGTCGGGATTGCCGACGGAAGCACCGTGACACACGAAGCACTCCAGGTCGACCTCGGCGCTAGGCTCGGTAAACGGGAAGTAGTGGGGGCGGAATCGGGTACGAACGTCACCAAACATGGCGCGTGCAAAGGCGTCAATAGTGCCCTTGAGATGGCCCATCGTAATGCCCTTGTCGACGCACAGACCCTCGACTTGGTGGAAGACCGGTAGGTGTGTTGCGTCGTACTCGTCAGCACGGAAAACCTTGCCGGGACTGATAATGCGTACCGGCGGTTTCTGGTTGAGCAAGGTATGAATCTGCACCGGGCTGGTAGCCGTGCGCATACATTTGCCGTCACTGACCGGGTCCAGCCACAGCGTGTCTTGAAGGGCGCGAGCCGGGTGGTCGGTGCCGAGGTTCAGTGCGTCAAAGTTGAACCATTCGGACTCAGCCTCGGGGCCTTCTGCGACCTCCCAACCCATCGCAGTAAACACATCGCAGACATCATCAATGAGGGCTGTGATCGGATGTGGAGCCCCCTGCGGCGAGGTGACGACCGGCAAGGTGACGTCGGTGGTCTCAGCCGCGAGACGGGCCTCCAGCTCTGCCTCGGCAAGCTCTTCCTGGCGAGCGTTGAGAGCCTGGTTGACCCGACCACGCGCCTGGCCAATTCGTTTTCCGGCGTCCTTACGAGCCTCTGGAGGCAGCGCTCCAATCTCGCGGTTGGCCAGAGCCAGCGGAGACTTGTCGCCGGTGTGGGCGATACGCACCTGCTTGAGCTCGGCAGTCGTGGACGCCCCGGCAATCGCCTCCAAAGCCTCGGCTACCCGGGCCTTGACCTGGTCGGCGTCGAGGGTGCTCACCTGGACTGGGTCATAATTCGTGTTGGGGCCACTCATGGGCCTTCCCCCTGATGGGTTGACGTTGGAAAAGCGCCCGTCTCCGAGCGCGAGTGTGCGACTGACGTCGATCACTACAATTCTAGTGGTTTCTGCGCCGTCAAAGGTTCGTGGTCGTCCTGCGGTCCTCAGGCTCGTTGTTCGCTGGCTGTGGCGTACAAGACCACAGCGGCGGCAGTGGAGAGATTGAGTGACTCCGCAGATCCCCACATCGGAACCCCGACGACCTCATCTGCCAAGGCACGGTCTGCCCCCGGGAGTCCCCAGGCTTCGTTTCCCATCAGCCACGCGATGGGCCGTTTGAGCCGTCCGGACCTGGCAACAGCGTCAAGGCTGTGTCCCCCGCCGTCGGCAGCCAACACCGTCATCTGATGAGCGTGGGCCCATGCCACGGCGTCAGAAAGCTCGACTCCGACGACAATCGGCAGATGGAAGATCGATCCCACCGAAGCCCGGACCGTCTTGGGGTTGTGGGGATCAACAGACCCACGCGTCAAGATCACACAATCAGCGCCGAAAGCATCAGCACAGCGAATAACTGTTCCGGCGTTACCGGGATCGCGAACCTGTGCGCACATAACCGCAAGACGCACGTCCTTGTCGGGTAATTCCCGACGGGCAACCTGACGGCAGACCGCGAAGACACCCTGACTCGTGACAGTGTCGGACAACGCACTGACGTCCTCAGCAGTCAGCAGCACTACCCGAATTCCACGACGTTCTGCGGCTTCGACGTAGTCGGCGTCACGCACCGGGTCCGATGTGGCCAGCAAATTCACCTTTCCGGGCCACGTCAATGCCTCGCGCACCGCCTGCGCTCCTTCAACCAGGAACAGCCCGGACTCTTCGCGTCCACGCCGAGCCGAAAGACGACGGGCCGAACGCAGCGACCCCTTCGAGATGCGGTCCCACCTCAACCGGTCGCCGTTCGGCCCGTCGGTAATTCCCACCTCAGGCAGCAGCCTTCTGCGGCTGGTTGGCCTTGGCAACCTCAACAAGACTGTTGAAAGCGTCGATGTCGGAGACAGCCAGCTCAGCGAGCATCTTGCGATCGACCTCAATGCCAGCGTTCTTCAGGCCGTTAATAAAACGGTTGTAAGTCATGCCCTGGGCGCGGGACGCAGCGTTAATACGCTGAATCCACAGCGAGCGAAAATCGCCCTTCTTGGCGCGACGATCACGGAACGAATACGTGGCCGAATGGAGGGTCTGCTCCTTGGCCTTGCGGTACAGACGGGAACGCTGTCCGCGGTAACCGGAGGCCTGTGTGAGGACCTCACGACGCTTCTTCTTAGCATTCACAGAACGCTTCACGCGTGCCATGGTGATTCTCCTTGGATCTCCCGGGTCAGTCCCGGATTGGTTCGGGGCGTATGCCGCCCAGTGGACTTGGGAACGTCGTCAATGACGACGTCTGTTGTCGTCAGCGGCCCGGATGGCCGGCGAGCAGCTTCTTGGCCTTGGCGGCCTGGCCCTTCGACAGCACGGTCTCGCCGGTCAGACGGCGGGTAACGCGCGAGGACTTGTGCTCGTTGAGGTGGCGCTTGCCTGCCTTGCGAGCGGTGACCTTGCCCGAGCCGGTCACCTTGAAACGCTTCTTCGTTCCGGAGTGGCTCTTCATCTTGGGCATAGATGGCTCCATTCGTTCATGTGTGTCGTCCCGCGAACCGGAGGGAAGGTCCCGGGCTGGCTGACCAGTGAAGACTGGACCGCCAGGTTCTGAGCAGCGCTCAGAGGTCGATGTCAGGGTCCATGTTGTCGGCGGGACCCTTCTTCTTCTTTTTCTTGGTGGCATTGGCAGCAGCACGCTGGGCAGCCTCGTAGGCCTTGTCAGCCTGGGCGGCCTCGGCGCGCTCGGCGGCCCGACGATCACGTTCCGCCTTGCGATCTGCCTTGGCCTCATTCTTCTTACGAGTTGGGGCAAGAATCATGAGCATATTGCGACCCTCCTGCTTGGGAGGGGACTCAACAGTCGCGTACTCGGTCAAATCATCAGCAAGACGACGCAACAGATTGACACCGAGCTCGGGGCGCGACTGCTCCCGACCACGGAACATGATCGTGATTTTGACCTTGTCGCCGGCTTTAAGGAACCGCAGGACGTGACCTTTTTTGGTCTCATAGTCGTGATCGTCGATCTTGGGGCGAAGCTTCATCTCCTTGATGATGGAGTTCGCCTGATTGCGTCTGGACTCCCGGGCCTTTTGGGCCGCCTCGTACTTGAACTTGCCGTAGTCCATGAGCTTGACGACAGGGGGTCGGGCCTGCGGAGCTACCTCAACCAAATCGAGGTCCTGCTCGCGGGCGAGCTGCAGGGCCTGCTCGACCCTAACGATGCCGACCTGTTCGCCATTAGGGCCAACCAGGCGCACCTCGGGAACGCGGATCCGCTCGTTGATGCGGGGTTCAGTACTGATGGGGTCCTCCCGGATGTCTGTTCACTATGGGGACGCGAATACGTCTCCGCGATCCAGATACAACAAAAGGCCCTCGCGGATATGCGAAGGCCTGACATACTCGAGCATTCCAGCGAACTCTCAGGCTCGCTGTTCGATGACCCGGCAAAGAGCATTCGCCTAGGTGGGAGGTCAGGCCCCCTCTTCCACGTGACCAGTTCGGTACTGATCGCTCGAGACATATTAGGGCATCTAACGACGTCATCCCAAATCGGGGCATGAA
The DNA here is from genome assembly GCF_030525615.1 of Cutibacterium sp. Classification (GTDB taxonomy): domain Bacteria; phylum Actinomycetota; class Actinomycetes; order Propionibacteriales; family Propionibacteriaceae; genus Cutibacterium. The sequence continues at coordinate 10,371 of NZ_JAUNEJ010000007.1, forward strand.
TCATGCCGAGATGCGACCCCGACTCTCCTTGTGAGAAGGCCTGAGTTAGGAAAGGTTGCGAACCCAGCCCCAGCTTTCCTCGAATTTCACCAGTTTTCCACCCTGCCCAAGTGGACCGAGGACATCTGGTCCGAGGACAAGCGGTGCCGGTCCTGCGACATCAATGAGAAGGACATCGGCCTGGACCTCGCTGACCGTGGCTGCCACATCGGGCAACGAGCCGGGAACCGGCCGGGCTCGGGAATCCCACGCCGTCAACGAGTCGATACCGCTGAAAGCCAGCAGGGCGGTACTGCCCTGGTCATTGGTGAGTTTGACGGCACCGATCTGACCATCGTCGTCCGCCATAACCGGCATAAACAGGCGTGCCCCCGCGCACAAGGTCGACACTGCCTCGAGGAAAGCGTTGCGGTATGTGTCCGGGTCATCGGTCAGGCAGGCTGCCAGAGCAGCGCGCACTCGAGGGTCGGCTTCTCCCATGTCACCGCCGCTGGGAGATAGTGGAGTAGGCACTTGCCGAACATTAGCTGATTGTTGGGGCACACTCGCCGCGTAACTTACCGACGGCTGGGCGAGCCACACTACGCACATTCTGGCGCGGTATGGAACAGTTGGAGTATGAGCGAAACGACTGTCGTTGCCGTCGTCACTATTGTCCTGGTCATACTGCCGGTGCTGTGGGCCCTTTCTGGATGGCTTTTCCGCCGCTCCCTTCGTGCCCTGCTACGCGGTGTGGGTCTGGCTCTCGTACCGATCGGTCTGGTCCTGACTGGATTGATGCGTCTGCTGGTCCGAGCGATTCACCTGGTGGTGGATTGGTTTGCTGGCACCGCTATGACGACCACTATTTGGATAGGCGTCGTCGTTATCGCTATCGGCCTGGTGACCTGGTTTATCGCTGGATTTATGTCCCCGGTCGACCGGGAAACTGGACGTCAGCGCCGTCAAGATCACGCCGCGCGCAAACAGGCCCGCAGCAAGACGGCCTCTCCTCAATCCACATCCACGGGTTCTGCGTCCCTTCAGAAGGACTCCCAGCAAACCACTTCCCAGAAACCGCGGAAGAACCAAGGAACGACTACCCGAGCCGTCGACGCTTCGAAGATCCCGGCTGCGGAAAAGGATGAGGACGCTGAGCTGGAGGCCATCCTGCGCAAGCGCGGAATCGAATGATCGGTGTCAAAAACAACTGTGACGCTGATGGCAATGCCGTGACCATTGCTCTCACGGCATTGCCATCAGTACCAGTCCATAACGGCGATTAAAGTCGGCAAGCAGACAGTTCCGTCGACAAGATGGCACGAGCACCCGCGTCCCACAGCTCGTCCATGAGTCCCTGCACGGCCTCGCGGGGAACCATGGCACGAACGGCATACCACCCATTCTTTGACAACGGCGAGACAGTAGGCGCTTCCAAACCCGGGGTTAGTTCGGTGACGGTGGTGAGCGCTTCGGCAGGCACGTCGTAATCCACCATGACGTAGCTGCGGGCCACCTGAACCCCGTCAATACGACGCATGAAGTGGTCAAAAGTGGTACCCCCGGCGAAGCCCCGGCGCTGAATGAGGACAGCTTCGGACTCCAAAATGACGTCTCCGAAGACCTCCAGACCAGCCTTGCGCAAAGTCGTCCCAGTCTCGACGACATCGGCGATGGCGTCAGCCACCCCGAGCCGAATGGAGGATTCAACAGCACCATCGAGGTGAATGAGGTGAGCGTCGATACCGCGTTTTGTCAAGAAGCTGCCAAGCAGGCCCGGGTACGAGGTCGCTATGCGCTTACCAGCCAGACCTTCCACCGTGTTGTGCGGACCCTTGGGGGCAGCGAAACGGAACCGCGAGTGACCAAACCCCAGACCTTTGATCTCAGTGGCATCCGCACCGGAATCCAGCAACAAATCTCGACCGGTAATCCCAATGTCGAGAGTCCCTTCACCGACATACACCGCAATATCACGCGGTCTCAGGTAGAAGAACTCCACCCCGTTCGTTTCGTCGACCAGGGTGAGGTCCTTGCGATCAGAACGTTGCCGGTATCCGGCCTCCGCCAACAACGAAGACGCCGCTTCTGACAGGGCACCCTTGTTTGGTACGGCAACGCGTAACAGATCTGACATGAACTCTCCTCGGGAGATTGAAAAATCCGGGAAACCGACTGGTCAGGCGCAGACTCACAGATACTTGTAAACGTCGTCGAGGGTCAGCCCCTGCTTAATCATCATGACCTGCAGGTGATAAATCTCCTGGCTGATTTCCTCCGCGAGCCTCTCGTTGCCCTCGTATTCGGCGGCAATCCAGACCTCGGAGGCTTCCTCCACGATCTTCTTTCCGATGGCATGCACGCCACGGTCAAGCTCCTCGACGGTGCCCGACCCAGCGGGGCGAGTCTGCGCCTTGGTGGACAACTCGGCGAAGAGTTCCTCGAATGTCTTGCTCACAGTGGTCAGGCTACCGACTGCGACAGCATTGCCACAGATAAGCCCACGTGACGGACCATATGTGGCAACAGGCCAGCCGACCGCTCAGGTAGCAGCCTTACCGGCGCGTTCAACTCGCCACCACGTCACAAAGCCGTATAGGCAGAAAGCGCCGTAAAAAACGTACATCAACGCACTCGGGTAGTACTGAGCAGCCGCCAACAGCGGGACGCCGACGATATCTACGGCGATCCACGCGAACCAGAACTCGTTCCAGCCACGTGCCATCCCCCAGGTGGCAAGGATCGATCCGGTGAGGATCCAGGAATCTGACAACGGCCCCCACGAGCCGATGGCTTTGAGCACGAAGTAGAAGACGATCAGCATCACGAGAGCCGCTATCAGACTGAGGATGCGTTCCCGTCGTGTTGCCCATCGGGGATGAACGGCCACCTGAGAAGCTCCGTTGTTGCGTCGAGTGGCAGCCCACACCACCCAGCCATAGGCGCTGGTCGCGAAAAAGAAGATCTGACGGCCAGCCTGGCCCCACAAGTTGAGGTCTTGCGGAGTGTGGAACACTCCGCCCAAGAAGACTGTGAACAAGATGACGTTCCCGGCAATGCCCACTGGCCATGCCCATACGCGACGACGGGCACCGCCGAGGGCCGATGCCAGCCCGAACGCGTTCCCGACGACTTCGCGCCACAGGATCGGTTTACCTAAACCCACATCGAGCTGAGCATTGAGCAGGGACGTGAGGACGTCGGACACGGTTTCACCTTTCCGACCATCGCAAGGTGGTCGTCTCATTCTTGCAGATCGGTATCTGGTAGCCGTCGTCTGTCATAGAGGTGGCCATGGCAGGCCTGAGCGCAGTCCGCTCGGCACCGGGAACGCGCCGAACTCCAGGAGGTCTGAAGATCTCTGCCCCAATGCGTCGATCTCAGCCGAGGTGATGACCTCGTCGAAGGTGCCGTTGGGCACGTTGGCAACCTGGTTGCGCGTGATCTCCTCGACGGGTTCTAAGGGGCTGATTTGCCCCTCCCCACAGCACCGTGCGCAACTTCGGCGCAGTGTGAAAAGCCAAGCCGTTGTCCACCGCCCAGAGGTGGGACGTCCCACCCAGATCAGGGTCAGGCCCGAGGAGGACGTGACCTCCCCTACGGTCGACATTGTTGGCAACAGCGTCAAAGAGAGCTAGGGCCTGCGGAGCAGGATGAGGAGAGTGGGCAAGCCCGATCTCCTGATCGTCCTCGTCAACACCGAGCAGAAATCCATACCAGTGTGCTGACAGACGTTCCGTAACGCCCGCGACGACCAGCGGGTTTTCCAGGTCGTCGTCAATCCACCACTGCATGGAACCAGGCCCGTACGGGCCGTCCGCAACGAAGACGGTCAATGGCACCAGCGCAATCCCCATGAATTGAGACAGCAGGTAGAACGCAACTTCACGGCCGGCGAGGGTCCCGGCCGGAAAACCGCGACGCCGCTGCTCGTGGGCTACCGGTTTGTACACCCACAACCGATCATCGGCGTCGCGGGTCAGGAGAGCACACTGGAATCTGGCACGACACCGTCAATCCGCCATGGGCCGCGCGGATGAGGCGGTTGTGACACATCCCAGGGATTTGTCGTGCTCACCACACCAGTGGCTTACGGTAACCATTCGACCTGGGACACAGGTGGCCCTTAGCCGACAGAATTTGCTGGGAACAGTACGGGCAGTATTGGCGTCCCGACGCCTCGACGACATGACAGCGGGCGACAAAGGAGCGAGCTTGAGACGTCGTCATGAAAATGTCAAGGGAATCCGGTGCTGCCTCCGGAAAGGTCGTCAACAGCATTGTCGGATCATTTATCATCAGCTCATCATCGCTGACGGCGTACATTTCAACTTCGATGCGCTTGCTCGAATCGTCGAAGGCCATTGCCATGGTGCCTACCGTGAACTCTTCATCCAGGGGCGCATCCAACGGGGCAAGGTCATCGGGAGTCTGGACTGCCGGCGGGACCACGACGTCGGCGGCATGAGCAGCCAACCCATCCAAGATTCTGTCCAGCTGAAAGGCGAGCTCGCTGATCTGGGCCTTCTCGCAACGAACCGTCACCAGGCGCGACCCCTGACGAACCTGGAGGTGGAAGACCCGCGCCCCCGGACGACCCACGGTGCCGACGACGACCCGATCGGGCTGTTCGAATCGGAAGGTACGGCGAGTCATGTCTCCACCCTAGCCACCTCACCCTTGGTGCGCCCGGTCCAGCCCTGTCGAATCAATCCATCCCTCACTCGATCCCTTGTCAAGTCGCCGGTTGAGGCTCTGAAGCTGCCTCATCACCCGCAAGCAGAGTGGCGCTGGCTGGACTGATGGCCACGAAATGAAAGAGTCGACGCAGCAGGCAACGACGACTCGCAACGGGTCTCCGTGACTGACGACAACCGCCATGCCATCGGTTGTCCGGCCCACCTCCTGTAGTCACACTCGGACACATCGTCATCAACGGGTATCGGACAACTCCACCCGGTGCCTTGGGTCACGATTGCCGCTGTCTGCTGTGTTCGCGAGGCGGGAGAGGTCACGACGACCTCGGGGGCGACGTCAGTCAGCTGAGACGCCAGAGCTTTCACATCGCGGATACCTACCTCGTCAAGAAGATGATCTGAGCGGCGGACCAGAATTCCCTTCGCAATGGCCGGCGTGCGTCCATGTCGAATGAGCAGAAGCCGCGCCATAACGTCATGTATTGCGCTCGATTCCGGAGTTTGCCTCAAGGTGTGCTTGAGGGTGCTCCGTTAGGGTGATTTGAACGAGGAGGACGCACATGCGCATGAGAACCGTCGGGGCCAGCGGCCTCAAGGTGTCTGCCATTGGTCTGGGCTCCCTGACCTGGGGCGGCCAGACTGACTCTCGTGAGGCTCGCTCCATGGTGCGCCGTTTCGTCGAGGCCGGTGGAAATCTCGTCGACACCGCCCCCGCATACGCCGGAGGTTTCGCCGAACAGCTCATTGGCAAGCTCATCCACACGGACATCAAGAGAGACGACCTTGTCATCGCCACCAAGGCCGGGTTCGTCGTCGAGGGCAAGAAACGGGTCGTTGACACCTCACGAACTGCCTTGCTGCGCGATCTAGAAGGCTCCCTGCGCCGTCTTCACACCGACCACGTCGATCTGTGGCAGGTACATGCCTGGGGAGATGCCCCCATTGAGGAAACGTGTGCAGCTCTTGACCATGCAGTGCGCTCAGGCATGGCTCGCTACGTGGGCGTCTCTAATTTTGTTGGCTGGCAATCAGCAACCGCTGCCACCTGGCAGCGAGCAATCGGGGCGCGCACTCCCCTGGTGAGCAACCAAGTCGAGTACTCGCTGCTGGCCCGTCGCGCTGAGATCGAAGTTGTGCCCTCTGCTCGACATCATGGCATGGGCTTACTGGCATGGTCGTCCTTGGGACGTGGCGTACTGGCTGGCCGTTACCGCAACGGCACTCCGAGAGATTCCCGCGGCGGTTCTGACCATCTCTCGTGGTTCGTGCAGCCCTACCTCACGCCAAAGTCCCGCGCTGTTGTCAACGCCGTCGCGAAGGCAGCCAGTGGGCTGGGGGCGACGACTGCGCAGGTCGCTCTGGCATGGGTACGTGACGCCCCCATCGTCTCATCGGCCCTCGTCGGCCCGCGGACAACGACTCAGCTGGAGGAACTGCTCGGTGCTGACGACGTTGTACTGCCTACTGAGATCACCTCGGCCTTCGACGACATCACGGGCGGGCCGAACCTCGCTCGCAACGAAACCTGACGGGGAGCGCCGTCTTAGCCCTGGCGATTCCTCAGCACGCTTCGTCAGCACCGAACACGATCTCAGCACTGAGTATCACCGATTGGTGCGCGGCACCCACGGCGTCGAAGCCGGACCATCGTAGAGCTCGCGCGGCCTTGAAATCCTAGTCGTCGGATCTTCGAAAACCTCTTTCCAATGAGAAATCCAACCGGCCATCCGCCCAATGGCAAACATCACAGTGAACATATTGAGCGGAATACCAAGGGCTCTCAGTACAATTCCAGAATAGAAGTCCACATTCGGGTAAAGCCGGCGCTCAATGAAGTAGTCGTCGGCCAGGACGGCTTCCTCGAGTTCCATGGCAACGTCGAGTAGCGGATCAGGTTTGTGCATGGTGTCGAGCAGCGGACCGACGACGCTGCGGAAAATCTTCGCCCGGGGATCCCAGTTGCGGTATACCCGATGACCGAAACCAGAAATCTTCTCCCCTGAGTCTTTCGCCTTGGCCAAGTATTGGCGCGGGCTGAGGCCAGAATCATAGATACGCTGCAGGGCCCGCACCGCGTTGACATTGGCACCACCGTGACGATCTCCCCACAACGCGCAGACTCCCGCCGAACACGAGGTGAACAGGTTGGCTCCAGAAGACCCCACCATCCGCACCGTCGACGTTGAACAGTTCTGGCCATGATCGGCGTGAAGCACCAGGAAGAGGTTGAGGGCCCTGGCCGCTACAGGGTCCGGATCGTATTCGCGGTAGGGAAGGGAGAACATCATGTGCATGAAGTTCTCGACGTACTTGAGGTCATAGCGAGGGTAGATCGCCGGATCCCCGATTGACGCCTTGTACGAGGCTGCCGCAATCGTACGCACCTTCGACATGAGCTTAGCGGCGGCGTCGGTAAAGGATTCCTCGTCGGTGATACGCGGGCGGTCATAGGTGCTCATCGCATTAATCATCGACGACATGATCGCCATAGGATGGGCGTTCGGGGGGAAAGCATTGAAATGCAGATTCATCGACCGGTGCAATGCGGAGTACTCGGTCAACCGGTTCCGGAAATCGTCACGCTGTGCCTCGGTCGGCAAGTAACCGAAAATAAGCAGCCATGCTGTCTCGACGAAGGAAACCTTTTCCTTAGCCAAGGTTTCAATAGGGACCCCGCGATAGGTGAGCACACCCTGCTCACCATCAATCCAGGAAATGGCCGATCGACACGACGCGGTGTTGGCGAACGCTGGATCGAAGGTCGTCACTCCGCCAGTCATCTGACGAAGTTTCGAGATGTCGATGACCCGGTCACCGGTGGTGCCGGTAATAATCGGCAAGGAGTACTCCCGACCGTCGAGGATCAGAGTTGCGGTTTCGTGCTGGTTTGTTGTCTCGCTCATCGTCAGGCCTCCTGCAAAATGTGATCGATAACTGTGGTGCCGAAAACGAGAGAGGCCATTGGGACCCTCCCATCGACACCGTGGAACATGCTGATGAAGTCAAAGTCTGTGGGAAGCCGCAGCGGAGTACAGCCATAACAAGTGATACGTCGACCGTCCGGAAGGACGGCAAACCCCTTCGCGTCGGTGCCTCCAGAGACGTCCACTTCGATCTCATCCAGCTGCTCAGTGACGTAGCGGCACATCTCGACCTCGCCACGGGCATCGTGTGGGCCAAAGCCCTGCGAATCAATCTGGATCATGTGCGAGCAGAGTTCAACCACCTCGGCCTGCGGGCTATCCGGCCCGTCGATGAGCTCGTCAAGAGACATGCTGATGAGGTCTGGCATGTCGTGATTCTGTCACCTCGAAAGGTTCGCTCTTTCACCAGGGACCCCCGGTGGACGTCAACTTGCATTGCGCTGCAAAGTTCCACTACAGTTCCGTGAGTGTCCGGTACGTCGCGCGAGCGAGGAGCCGGTGACCCGAGTCCGGGTGGCGGAATAGGTAGACGCGCTAGCTTGAGGTGCTAGTGGCCGATTAAGGCTGTGGAGGTTCAAGTCCTCTCTCGGACACAACACATCCCCGATTCACCGCACGAATCAGGCAGGGTTTTTCAGCTTCAGTGTTCATAGACGCGGAGTGCGGCAGACAACACGCGGGCCAAAACCCACAGGATTTCCACACGTCACGTAGCTGGGCTTTCGCCCACGTTATGACTGGCCGTTCGCGAATCGTCGCGCTGCTGACGATCGCTCCTGTGACCACGAACCCCGATCGCTGTCATCGAGGCGACCACACGAGTGAAACCGACAATGGTGGAACCCCCGGGAAACCAAGAAACGTCGGCCCTCCAACCTCGCAAAACGAAAATGCCCGGGCCGCTCAATATAAGAGCGTCCCGGGCCAATACGGCTAGCTCAGACGCCAGTTCTGGGAAGTGCCTTGGGCTGAGCCGCATGACGCGGAGCCACGTTCACAGCACCGCCCTTACCCGACGATTCTTGCGCAGCGCGCCGGGGAGCTATCTGCTGGCCATTAGGGGCCGTCTGGGGCGCGCCATGCTTGGCGATCGCTTGCTCATGCTTCAGCACAGCTAGCATCACCTTTGCATTTGCCAATTCCTGCTCAGCCGCGACTACTGCCTCGTGAGCCGCGCTCCGAGCCGCCAAGGCGGCGTCATATGCGCTTCGCTTTTCATTCGCTGCCAACCGGGCGTCCTCGGCGGCATTGGCGGCCTCAGCCGCTGCCGCATATGCGCCTTGAAGATCCTCTGGCAAGGTATCGGCAAGACTCGGGTCGGCAAGATATTGCTCCAGCGTGGGCAAAGCGTCTACTGCGGCCAAAGCCTTCGCCGCCGCAGTGGCCTTCTGGACCGCATCCTGCTGCGCAGCTTCCGCCTCTCTCAGCTCCGCAGCGGCCTTCTTAGCTGCTGCTTGCGCATCGCTGAGGGCCTTGGCAGCCTCATCGGCCCTGGCTTGAGCAGTCTCGAAAGCTTGTTGAGCCGATGCCAGTGGAGCGAGCTTAGCGGCAGCTGCGTCTGAGGCAGCCTGAGCGGCCTTCGCATTGCCATCCGCCTTGGCGTTGGCCACTTCCGCATTGTCCACGGCAGCATCGGCCTTGGTCTTTGCAGCAGTCGTTTCGGTCACCTTGGTGCTGGCTTCGTCGACCACCTTCTGTGCAGCAGTTTGGGCTTCAACAGCGCTGTCGGCCGCTTCTTGGGCTTCAGCCAATGCAGCTTGCGCATCGTGCAGAGCTTTCTGAGCGTCCGCTTTCGTCGCTAGCACCGCGTCGTAAGCGGCTTGAGCTTTATCTACTGCGTTCTGCTTTTCGGCAGTGGTTGAGGAGGCTGCAGCTAACGCTTTCTGTGCGGCGTCGCTGGCTGATTGCGCAGTATTGACCTGATTCTGCGCTTTAGTCACCGCCTGGTCCGCAACCTCTTTAGCACTTTGAGCAGCTTTCACCGACGCGGCTTGAGCTTTCGCTGCTTCCTTCGCGCTGCCAACGGCGGTTTGCTTCTGCTTCGCGGTATCGGCAGTCTGCTCAGCTGCAGAATCAGCGGCAATCTTGGCTTTCTGCGCCTGGGCGAGCGTCTGTTCGGCAGCTTGAACTTGAGCCTGAGCAGCCTCTACGGCCTTCTGGGCATCGGATACTGCCTCATCAGCGTCAGCTTTCGCCTGAAGAGCTTTCTGGTAGTTTTCCTTTGCCTCACCGGTGCCGTTCTCGAGCGCATCTTTCAACGCATTGTAATACGTTTCAAAGTTTCTCTTGTAGGTATCGTAATCCTGCTCGTCACCCTTGATCTGCGGGGTGAGCTGCAGCGACTGCACATATCCATATTCGCCACGACGAGTGGCGTACCCAATCCCCTGCGAATCACCTGAGTCAAATTCACCCCACATCAAGTCATCTACGAGGTTCGTATAGTGGCCAACCGAAGTTATACGCTGACCACGCACGACATAATTGTGACTTCTCAGGTACTCATCGATCTGGGATCGCGTTGTTAGTCCTTGGCTTCGCAAGTCGTCGAAGGCTTGCTTTTCCAGATCCCACCAGCTGGCGAGAGCTGAAGACGCTTGGTCGCTTGGTCCCCACGCAAGATTTTCGAACGGCGGATTATAAACACCGGCGTGGTCAATTTTATATGCCGACCAGTTTGCGTTAGCTTGAGCGACTGCCATGGCATAATCACTCACTTTGGGAGTGGATAGCTCAGCTCCGTCGATACCGCCGTCACTCTTCCTTTTCTCGATAACCTTGGCTATTTGGTCTATCGAGTTCTTCATATTATCCATAGACCGAGAATCCTCTTCCCCGGCATTATTAGTCGCATCCAAATAAGAAGAACCGTCACTGGCTTTTTTGGGCGTCTTAAATACGGCTAGCGCATCCGTAGAACCATTATGTTCAAAGAATCCAACAGAACCTTTATCCCACTGCGCCTGAGCCTCAGCCTTGGATGCTTCCGCATCTGCTTCTGCGGCTTCGAGGGCAGCTGCGGCGTTCCGTTGATCTTGTTGCGCTGCCGTCAGAGCGTTTTGAGCACCAGTAACAGCGTCATTGGCTTCAGATTTGGCCTTCTCAGCTTCAGCGAGCGCAGCAGCGGCTTCATCGGCATCGTTCTTGGCAGCCTCTGCCGCCTGCTGTGCTTTCTTGGCAGCTTCCTCTGCGGCATCAGCAGCTTCCTGCGCTGCAGTCGCGGCCTGCTGGGCATCCGCGAGATTCTTAGCTGCAGTATCAGCCTTGGCCTGAGCTTCCTTGAGGGTATCTTGCTTGGCCTGCAGATCCTCAGCCGCCTCATCTGCTGCGGCTTGTTTTTGCCTGTGCGTCAGCCAGATCTGCTTCAGCAGCCTTCACCGCCGCCTCAGCGTCTGTCAAGGCACCGTCGTCATCGATACTTGCCTTGACGGCATCGAGATTGGCCTCAGCCTTGTCAAGCTCCTGCTGTTTCTCAGCAACATCCGCTGTCGCAGCGGCCAGCGCTTCATCAGCTGCAGCTTTTTCGTTGGCTGCGGTCTTGGCAGCTTCTGCTGCTTCTTGAGCTTCCGCCTTGGCTTTGGAAAGATCAGCAGCTGCATTCTCAGCTTTTTGTGCGGCATCGTCAGCTGCCGCTGAAGCCTTGTCCGCCTCCTGCTCCGCAGCCGCTAGCTCCTGCGCATCCGGTGCCGCTTTTTGAGCCTCAGCTAACTCATCAGCGGCCTTATCGTTCTTCTCCTGCGCCGCAGTCACCGCCGCGTCAGCAGCCGTCTTCTTTTCGGCAGCCTGCGTTACCGCAGCCGTAGCTTCCTCCACGATAACTTTAGCGGCAGCGTCGTCATCGGCGGCGTCAGCCTTTTTCTGCGCGAGCGCGTCTTCGGCAGCCTTTGCGGTCTCTTTGGCTTCAGTCTCGGCAACCGCCGCCTTTTCGGCTGCGTCTTCGTATGCCGTTACAGCTTCTTCGGTTTCTTCGGTGACCTGGGCTTCGGCTTCCTGCGCTTCGGCGAGATCTTCTTCGGCATCCGCTACGCCTTGTTCAGCGGAGGCAATCGGATCAGCGCTGCCTTCCACGTCAGTCTCGACAGGACCGGAAGCGTGAGAAGGGCCGGGTCCGGCAGCCTCTACTCCGTACGCGGTAGTAGACGCGATCAGGGTGATCCCTGCCGCTGCGAGTGCGGCAATTCTGTTAGATGCAGACATGATTCCTCAAGAAGTGGAAAGTACGGATACGAGGGATACGCTAACATCCGGTCCTTTGGAGCTCTCAAGCAGGGTAATAAATATAATTAATATCCGAATCACGTCGTTGTAATTCTGTTTTGTTGGTGCGTCGCCCTCGGGAGTCAGCACTCAATTTAGTGGGGGTGGCTTCAAGACAAACGAACCATACTGATATGATGTTTGGTTTTTGTCACTCTGAGAGACGGTTGGAGACGACGTCGCCTGATCGATGCGAGCCTGCCATGTCACCTGCCACGAGCGGCGTCGACGAGCCGACAAGGTCACACCTCACGATGATGGAGACACCAGTAAGACCCCACGAGATGAACATCCTAAATAGGCACTTTCACACGTCTTGATTTGACAACCACTCAACGACGGCTACCTTTAGGAAGAAAACGAGTGGCATGAGGCCATTGTGAGCCGTTTCAACTTGAACCAAGTTAAATATACTTGGCTTGCTGGATTCTACGGTTCGGCACTGCGGTTTTGACAGCGCACTTTACAAGGTTTCGTAGCGTCACCAGGACCGGCCGAATACCCCCGAATCACCTGCTCACCACGGCCATATGTCCACAACCAAGACCCGCTAAAGACACCCAAACCCGTGTTTCGCGCACCCAATCACCAAGAATACAGAACACGCGTTAATACACCTGATGGTCTCATATCGGGCCATTTTTTGGTAGGACTGAGCAAATGCCTCACACCCACCCTGGGACCTATGCACGAAAGATCAACTCTGCCGTTCAGCCCGGGAATGCGAACCCTCGGCTCATATCGTCCTGGGCATCAGAAGTGACCGTCACTCAGCGATGAGACGGGCACATACGACGCAGAGGAGCAACCTGATGTCATTACCACGCAAACTCGGCGCGCTGACGATTGCTGGCACCATGGCGGTGACCGGCATAACCATGACGACGCCGGCCCTGGCCGCCCCTGAAAGTGGTTCCCAGCCTGCGGCGACCGCTCCGGCAACCGACCAGGTGCAAAAGGAGACCGGCTACTTCAAGACCACTGACAAGCTTGGGACCAAGCTCTTCTATCGCAAGGACATCGTCCCTCATGCCAAAGGTGCCGTCGTTCTCGTCCACGGCCTGCTGGAGAATTCCTCCAACTATGAGTATCTGGCCAAGAGTCTCACCAAGGCCGGCTACAGCGTCTACCGTTTCGACAACCGAGGTCACGGCCGTAGTGCCGCCCCGTACGTCAACAACACGATCCCGCGCGGCCAATTCGATGACTGGTGGAACATTGAGTCCGACATTCACCAGGTGGTTCAAACCGCCCATAGCGAAAACGCCGACAAGAAGGTCTTCCTCCTTGGCCACTCGATGGGCGGTATCGCCGTCCAGTCCTACGGAATCATGTATCCGGGAACTGTCGATGGCATTATCTCCTCCGGAGGGGGCACTTTCGCCAGCGTTGACGGACCGAACACCGAGGGCGTCACCACCGTGACACCTGACAACCTCAACTTCTTTGCCCGCCATGCCCTACCTCAGATCAGCCAGGTGCTCCCGATGTCTGATCTGACGGCGTTCAATGGTCGTCTTGCCAAGGCTATCGTCAAGAATCCCAAGAGTATCCGGATGCCCTCAGGCCCGCTGTCTGATGAAATCATCCTTCCTGCCTACCCGCCTTACGGTTTGTGCTCCGATCCCGATGTCCGCACCGACCATTGGCAGAGTGACCCGCTGTACAACCACTACATCCGGCTCGGATTGGTCGAGCAGCTTGGTGTCGGTGAGGCTTACAACATCATGAATGCTCATGAGTTTGACACCCCAACCCTCATCATGCATGGCGAGAACGATGGTCTCGTCCCCAGCTACTTCGATGTGAACTGGTACAACGCCATTAACTCGAAGGACAAGAAGATCATCCAGTGGCATGGCCTCATGCACGAGATCTTCAACGAGCCAACCAAGGACCAGGTCATCAAGACGACCGTCGACTGGATTAATTCTCACAACCGCTGAGTCCGATCTACGGCTGAACCTCTACTCGTTCGAGTTCATAGGCTTACATCAGACTATTTCGAGAGTCGCACCAAGCGTATCGAAAGCTCAGATCACTCTTACACCACAGAAAACTGGTGAAACTTGGGTTACCCGGTAATATACGGTTAACTACGGGCTGATAAGCGGTCCCGAAACTGACGAAAGGAGCCACTCGTGGGCCTCAGTGACAAGATCAAGGGTAAGAGCGACGAACTCATCGGTGCTGCCAAGGAGAAGGCCGGTGACGCAACCGATAACGCCGATCTCCAGGCGGAGGGTGCCGGCCAGAAGGCTAGCGGCAAGGTGGACCAGGTCGTCGAGGGTATCAAAGACAAGGCAGCTGACCTCAAGAACAGCGTCCAGGCTGCTGCTGACAAGCTGAAGGACTGACGGATATAGGGGGCCGGGCACATATGGTGCCCGGCCCTTTATCATGCCCTCATGGCGATCCGTCACCTCGATACCCCGATCGGAGAGCTGACGCTTACCGCGACTCCCAACGGGCTGCTGCAAGTCTCGTTCCCCACAGCGCCGACACCTCTGGGAATCCCTGAACCGTCCGAACAACACGATATGTGTGAGGCCATCCTCGACGCTACGGCGCGCCAGATCAGCGAATACTTTTCCCGCTCCCGGGCAGCTTTCGACCTCCCTCTTGATCTGTCTACGGTGACACCCTTCAGGAGGCTCGTCCTCAACGGTCTGCTTTCAATTCCCTACGCTCAGACCATCAGTTACCGCGATCTGGCTGCCCTCATCGGGCATCCCCGGGCTGCCCGGGCCGTCGGGAACGCCTGCGCCACGAATCCACTGCCCATTGTTATTCCATGCCATCGGGTCTTGCGCAGTGACGGCGGACTCGGTGGCTACCTGGGAGGTCCCGTCATCAAACGATTCCTAGTAGACCTGGAAACCCGTCAGCCTCGCCTGCCGTCCCCAGCTATCGAGACCGACCAGGTGCCGTCCAGGCAACACGCCGCCAACCCCAACTGCTCGAGGACTGTCAAGGCAGCAGAGCACTGAGCCACCGGCACCCCTGCCGAGGCTGACAACTCGTCGAGCCCAGATGATCCATGGGCGGGGAGCGCCTCGTGAACAGCGAGCTCAGTCGCATCCAGCACATCGGTGGGAAGGCTATGGCCATCAGGTCTTTCAGGTTCAGGAGCGAGTTCTCCCACGATCCCGCGGACATCCTCGGCATCGCGGACCAAAATAGCTTCACCGTCGCGAATGAGCTTGTTTGTCCCGGTCGATCGGCTTGACGTTACCGGTCCGGGAACCGCCATGACGACGCGGCCTAGCTCATGCGCCCATGAGACGGTGTTGATCGCCCCCGATCGCCATCCGGCTTCAACAATGACCGTACCCGTTGTCAGCGCGGCAATCAGACGGTTTCTGGCCAGGAATCCCGGACGCGTCGGGTGTCGTCCTGGAGATATTTCCGAAACCAAAGCACCGGTTTGCGCAATGCGTTCCAGTACCGGGACGTTGCCCTTGGGGTATAAGACGTCCAGCCCACATGCCAGGACACCGATCGTGGTCTCGTTGGCCGACAATGCGCCACGATGTGCCGCGACGTCAATCCCAAATGCGCCGCCCGAGACGATGACATGGCGTCCGGTTCCGTCACGGTGTCCACGGGCAAGGTGATGAGCCATCTCCATGGCAACATCCTGGCCGTAGCTGGTAGCGGCGCGACATCCGACGATGGCAACCGACCGTTCTGATGCTTCTTGGAGACGTGCCGGGCCGCGAACCCACAAGCCGATGGGTGCTCCGCCCAGTCCTGATCTCTCTATCCACGACAGGTCGTGGAGCCGGAGCGGCCATTCCTCGTCTGTTGGAATGAGGAATCTCAGCGTGGCTTTCTCCGCCCGCGCAATCATCTGGTCGACATCGGTCTTGGTGGCACGCTCATGCCACCTCTCGTCGGTATCAGCCAGCAGGTGGTACCACAGGTCTTGTGCTGTCAAGTCCTTCAGCCGCCCGGCCATGGCGGTATCCCCTGGCTCAACAACAGCGGTCAGAGCCGCACGTGCCACCCTCTCGTCATCCCATGTCATCGCAGTCGTCCTCGTCTCATCCCCAAGGCTTCGGCGACACAGGCCTTGTCTACCTCGTCCTTGCCTTCTATATCCGCGACCGTCCATGCAAGTCGCAGTACCTTGTCCACTCCGCGTGCTGTCAGCCGACCAGTAGTCAAGGCATCCTCGATAATGCGGGTGGCGTCGTTGGCCGGCAGCATCTCGCGCAACACCTTCCCGGGCACCTCCGCATTGCATCTCCACGGCATTCCCTGCCAGCGGCGCGCTGCCCGCAGCCGGGCTTCAGCTACTCTGTCGTGCACGACGGCACTGGACTCTCCCGCTGGCAGCGTCGAGGCGTCGAGCAGATGAGCCGAGGTCAGTGGACGCATACGTACGGTGACATCAACCCGGTCAAGGATGGGTCCGGATAACCGACCCGAATAGCGCCGAACCTGCTGAGGAGTACACGTGCAGCGCCCGGATGGATCGTCAGCCATTCCGCATGGGCATGGGTTGAGTGCCATCACGAGCTGGAATCGCGCTGGGAAGGTCGTATGGGCTTGAGATCGACCGATGACAATTTCTCCTGTCTCCAAAGGCCCGCGCAGCGAATCGAGAACCTTGGGAGCAAACTCAGGGGCCTCGTCAAGGAAGAGGACACCTCGGTGGGCCAGAGAGATGGCACCAGGCTGCGCTATCCGTGCTCCCCCACCGACCATGGCCGCCATCGACACCGAGTGGTGCGGCTGGGCCAGCGGTGGCCTGGTTATGAGGTGCCCGCCCCCTCGGCCTGCCAGCGAGTGCAACGCAGTCACCTCAAGAGCGTCGCGGTGATCGAGACGAGGAAGAATCCCGGGCAGGCGTCGTGCCAGCATTGATTTTCCGCACCCTGGTGCTCCCCGAAGCACGATGTGATGGCGTCCAGCTGCCGCAACCTCGAGAGCTCGGCGTGCTTCCTGTTGGCCGATGACCTCCGCCATATCCCCCAGTGTTGGATCTGTGTCAGCCGTCTGGGTCTCCGGCTCATCGGCTAGCAACACAGGACGACCGTGCAAGACTTCGATGACATCACGCAGATGATGGACCGGCCAGATCGTCAGACCTTCAACGAGGCTTGCCTCACTGCGCTGACGTGCTGGCACCACGGCCCGCTCAAAACCTGCTTCCCGGGCCGCCAACAGAGCAGGAAGCACTCCACGTACCGGACGGACCCGTCCGTCTAGCCCCAGTTCTCCCAGCAGAACCGTCGAGGTGAGCAAGGTCTGAGGGATTTTGCCATCGGCGGCGAGGGTTGCGGTCGCAATCGCCAAATCAAAGTGAGTTCCGGCCTTCGGTAATCCGGCTGGTGTCAGATTGATGGTGAGAACATTGCTCGGCCAAGACATCCCGGTGGCGCCAACAGCGGCTCGACACCGATCTCTCGCCTCATGAAGAGCGGTATCGGGCAGGCCGACGAGTACTGTGCGTGGCAATCCCGACGAGATAGCCGCCTCGACCTCGACCATGGAGCCTTCCATCCCCACCAAGGCGACGGACCAAGCGCTTGCCCCGGTCACCGGATACCTCTCACATGCGTGATCGTCGGTTGTTCACCTGGCCGCGCCATCACCCCGATGGCGTCAATGCGTATTGAGTGAACCGGGTCTTCCTGGTTGACCAACCAGGCCAAGGCAAGTTCGTTGAGCTTGCGGACCTTCGTCTTTGTGATGGATTCCAACGGATCACCGAACCCGGTGCCTGAGCGGGTCTTGACCTCGACGATGACGACCGTCTGGTCATCGTGCGCGATGAGGTCAATCTCTCCCACATCGCACGCCCAATTACGGGCGATGATCGTCCACCCGAGGGATTCCAGGTATTCGGCGGCAATGTCCTCGCCCCACGCTCCGAACGCGGGTCTGCCGCCACGACGCCCACGCAAAGCTGCTCCGCGAGGGGTCGTTAGTTCTGCCGACAACGGTTTGGGTGTCATCATGCACCACCTCCGACAACAGTTGTCGTCGAAAGAATGCCGATTATTCAGTTATCCACAACACAAGTGCCTTCTGCCATAAACGCCACGAGTTGTCCACAGGCAATGTCGTCACTTACTTCGGGGGAACCTCGTCAAAATCGGGATGGACGATCTCCTCGATCGACACGTCACGGAAGGTGAGGATTTTGGCGCTCTTGACGAATCGGGACGGTCGGTACATATCCCACACCCAGGCGTCTGCCATGGACACCTCGTAGTAGACGTCACCACCCTCAGTGCGCACTTTGAGGTCAACGATGTTGCACAGATAGAACCGTCTCTCAGTCTCTACGGCATATTTAAAGATACCGACGACGTCCTTGTACTCGCGGTAGAGTTCAAGCTCCATGCGGTTTTCGTACTGTTCCAGATCTTCGGCGCTCATGATGAATGAAGCCTAGCCGCTCGTCGAACGTTCGCGTAGGTCATTCTGTGCTGGGACGACGGCCCCAATTCCTCCAGGCGCTGCTGATGCGCAGGTGTCGAATACCCTTTGTGGACAGCGAAATCGTAACCGGGGATCTCGTCATCCATGGCGATCATGATCCGGTCTCTGGCTACTTTCGCCACGATCGACGCCGCCGCGACACAGGCACATACCGCGTCGCCCTTCCACATTCCCAAGTCGGGAACCGTCAGTCCGTCCACTGGGAATCCGTCCGACAGCACGTAGCCAGGCTCGACCTCCAGCCTCGCGACGGCGCGTCGCAACGCGCTGATGTCAGCTTCTTGTATCCCCAGCCGGTCACATTCATCAGCCTCTACTCGCACCCATGACACAGCCAGCGCCTTATCCATGATGACGTCGAACAGTCGCTGTCGTCTGGTAGCTGACAAGGTCTTGGAATCAGCAAGCCCGTCGATTCGTGCCGACCGGCGATCGTCGAGAATCACTGCAGCGGCAACCAAGGGTCCGGCACACGCTCCCCTGCCGGCCTCGTCGCACCCGGCAACTGGACCGAGTCCTGCTCTCGTCAAGGCCCTCTCATGGCCCCTCGGCCCAGATCCGACGCGCACCGTCACGGCGTTGTCACCGAGGTGAACAGTCATCGCCGACGCAAATGCGTGCCTTGTCCGGGGCTGAAGCCGAACGGTCGGGGATGTCCTTAAAGGTGTCAGGTGTTCCTAGCCCATCAATGCGGTTGAGAGGCATGAGAATGGCCTTTGCTGGCCCGACAACATTGTCAAGGGGAACGAATCCGGGAGCGCCCGTGTACTCATCAGGGTCAAGATCTTGGATGTGATAACGCGAATCTCCTGACGCATTACGGTGATCCCCCATCACGAACATCCGGTCCTTGGGAACCGTGACTTGGAACGTCATCGCCGATGGTTCAACCATCTGGCCGTTTTCGGAGTACAAGTAGGAACGCTCGTCAAGGGCTTTCCCGTTGACAGTCACCTGGCCGTTGGCGTTGCAGCAGGCAACGGTGTCCCCGGGCATACCGATAATGCGTTTAATGAGATAGGTGGAACTCGTATTGGGCAGCAGACCGATGAACTCCAGAACCTTGCCCGGTGCAGAACGGCGATCTTGAGCGGCTGGAAGCCAGTGCTCGGTGTCCTCGAACACCACGACGTCGCCACGGTGGAAATCTGCTGCTTTGACGGCTACTACCCGGTCACCGACCTGCAGAGTGTTCTGCATGGACTTGGAGGGAATGACGAACATCTGTCCGACGAAGGCACGCAAGATTGCCGAGATGACGAGAGCCCCGACAATGATAAGGACAATTTCGATCACCCCAGATCGAAATTTCTGCCATCCCGTCTGCGGCGCGGTATCGGCACCCGGTTTCTTATCCCGGGAGGCCCTTCGCGGGTTGTAATGATCCGCCACGGCGAAACTTCTCCTCTTCCCCCGGGGGCCTTCCCGTCGGGTCCCACCTTGAAGTGTAACTAACGTACAGCCCGCTTTATCGCGAGCCAATCATCGACGTGCAAAACGGGGCCTCGCCACCGCGAAACCCCGTTCCTGTCAAGACGATGTCAGCGAGCTGCGCCCCTCTCCTTGATCTTCGCAGCCTTGCCGTGCAGACCGCGCAGGTAATACAGCTTGGCGCGACGCACCGCACCGCGACGGTCAACCTCAATCTTGTCAATGATCGGGGAGTGCAACGGGAAGGTACGCTCGACACCAGTTCCAAAGCTCAGCTTGCGGACGGTGAAGGACTCCTGGACGCCACCACCGGTACGCGAGATGACGGTTCCAGCAAAGACCTGAACACGAGTGCGACTGCCCTCGACAACCTTGACGTGAACCTTCACCGAGTCGCCGGGGCGGAAGTCGGGAATATCGTCACGCAACGACGCCTTGTCGATCTCGTCGATGATGTTGCTCATGGTGTTTCCTCGCCGGTGCCACAGGCCACCTGGTGTTCGAATTCACAAGATGTAGTCCCCCGTGTTCCAGACGATCCCCCTGTGGCAGGAGCCGGGCACGGACAACAGCAGATGATTTTTCCATACTTGACGGCCACACACCAAATCTTCACTGCGCCGAATTATCACCGCCACCTTGTTGTTGCAGCACATTGTCGCGCTCACCATTACCCACACAACCGGCGGACCCCAACACCTGTGGTGTTGGGGCCCGCCTCGTTGTGGGGTAGAACTCAGTCGTCCTTACCGTCGTGTTTGAACAGCGAAGCGATGAGGTCACGGTTCAGCTGGCTGATGGTCTCCAACGGAATACCCTTCGGGCACACCGCCGCGCACTCACCAATATTTGTGCAGCCGCCAAATCCCTCAGCGTCGTTCTGGGCAACCATGGCCTTCACACGACGCATCCGCTCTGGCTGGCCCTGCGGAAGCATGGCCAGGTGGGTGATCTTCGCCGAGGTGAACAACATCGACGAGCCATTCGGGCAAGCAGCCACGCAGGCACCGCACCCGATACAGGTAGCAGCGTCGAAGGAGCGATCGGAGCGCTTCTTGTTGATCTGGACGGAGTGGGCATCCGGAGCGGCACCGGTATTCACCGAGACATAGCCACCGGCCTGGATGACGCGGTCGAGAGCCGAACGGTCCACGATGAGGTCACGCAGAATCGGGAAGGCACCCGACTTCCAGGGCTCAATCGTGATGGTCGAGCCATCCGCAAAGGAGCGCATATGCAGCTGGCAGGTCGTGGTACGCACCGGCTGGGCGACACCCATGCCACCGTGCGGTACCCCGTTAATGACGACACCACACTGGCCACAGATACCCTCGCGGCAGTCCGAGTCGAATGCCACCGGATCCTCGCCCTGAGCGGTGAGGTTCTCATTGAGCAGGTCCAGCATCTCGAGGAAGGACATATCGCCGGAGACACCGTCCAGGGTGTACTCGACCAGACGGCCCTGATCCTGAGTATTGCGCTGGCGCCAGATTCGCAGGTTGATCTTCACTTGTAGCTCCTCTGCTTGACCTGGATGGACTTGTAGACGAGCGGCTCCTTGTGCAGGGTCGGTTTGTGGCCCTCACCAGTCCACTCCCAGGCGGCGACGTACTGATACTGGTCGTCGTGACGTAGGGCCTCACCCTCGTCGGTCTGGGACTCAGCGCGGAAATGACCGCCACACGACTCGCGACGATGCAAAGCGTCGATACACATCAGCTCACCAAGCTCCAAGAAGTCAGCGAGACGTCCGGCGCGCTCGAGGGTCTGGTTAAGCTCCTCGTTAACACCGGTGACCTTCACATTGGTCCAGAACTCGTTGCGCAGGTTGCGGATGAGACCAATGGCTTTGATAAGCCCGGCCTCGTTGCGCTCCATGCCGCAGTACTCCCACATGATGTGGCCGAGTTCCTTGTGGATCGAGTCGACGGTACGGGCGCCGTTAATTGACAGGAGCTTGTTGATACGGCTCTCGACGGCCTGACGAGCCTCGACAGCAGCCGGGTGCTTCTCGTCCACCTTGTCGAACTTCGGGGAATCGGCCAAGTAATCGGTGATGGTGTTGGGGAGCACCCAGTAGCCATCTGCCAGACCCTGCATCAGGGCCGAGGCACCAAGTCGGTTCGCGCCGTGATCGGAGAAGTTGGCCTCGCCACACACGAACAGACCCGGGATGGTCGACTGCAGGTCGTAATCGACCCACAGCCCGCCCATGGTGTAGTGCACAGCGGGGTAAATACGCATGGGAACCTCGTAGGGGTTCTCGTCGGTAATCCGCTGGTACATGTCGAACAGGTTGCCGTACTTCTTCTCGACGGCGTCCTTGCCCATCCGCTCAATGGCCTCGGAGAAATCGAGGTACACACCACGGGCGCGCATATGCTCGGTGCCGTCGGCGTCGACCTCACGAACCTTCGGGCCGACGCCGCGACCCTCGTCACAGCGGTACTTGGCCTGACGAGAGGCGATGTCACGGGGAACCAGGTTGCCGAAGGACGGGTAGATCCGCTCCAGGTAGTAGTCGCGATCTTCCTCGGGAATGTCGCGCGGATCCTTCTCACAGTCCTCGGCACGCTTCGGCACCCAGATACGACCGTCGTTACGCAACGACTCCGACATCAGGGTCAGCTTCGACTGATTCTCACCGTGTACCGGGATGCAGGTCGGGTGAATCTGCGTGAAGCACGGGTTACCGAAGTAGGCACCCTTGCGGTGAGCACGCCACGACGCGGTGACATTGCAGCCCATGGCGTTCGTCGACAGGAAGAACACGTTGCCGTAACCACCGGTGGCTAGGACAACGGCGTCGCCGAACCACTCCTCGATCTTGCCGGTAACCATGTCGCGGGTCACGATTCCACGGGCCCGACCATCGGCAACGATGAGTTCGACCATCTCGTGACGAGTATGCATATGAACAGTTCCGGCATGGACCTGACGCTCAAGAGCCTGGTAAGCGCCGATTAGCAGCTGCTGACCGGTCTGGCCACGAGCGTAGAAAGTACGCTGCACCTGAACACCACCGAAAGAACGGTTGTCAAGCAGACCGCCGTACTCGCGAGCAAATGGAACGCCCTGGGCGACGCACTGGTCGATGATGTTTGCGCTGACCGCTGCCAGACGGTAGACGTTCGTCTCGCGGGAACGGTAGTCGCCACCCTTAACGGTGTCGTAGAACAGGCGATAGATGGAATCACCGTCGTTCTTGTAATTCTTCGCGGCGTTGATACCGCCCTGAGCGGCGATGGAGTGGGCACGGCGTGGCGTGTCCTGGTAGCAGAAGTTCTCGACGTGGTAGCCGGCCTCGCCAAGGGTAGCCGCAGCGGAACCGCCTGCCAGACCAGTACCGACGATGATGACGGTCATCTTGCGTCGGTTGGCCGGGTTCACCAAGCGAGAGGTGAACTGACGATCAGGCCAGATCTTTTCGATCGGAAGGTCGTGGTTGGCCTTGGTGTCATGAATCTCGTCGCCAACCGTCCAGTACTGGTCGGCCAGAGCGGCGTTGTTATTCGACGTAGCTGTTGCAGTCATCAGGAGATCACCCCGAACAGGATCAGGAAGGGAGGAACCATGAAGCCCACGAGGATCACGATGGCGACGATCCAGGAGCACACGCGCAGCACAGCGCGAGCAGTACCGGAGACGTTGACACCGAGAGTCGCGAAGGCGCTCCAGAAGCCATGAGAAATGTGCATACACACCGCGATGATGGCGATGAGGTAGATGAGCACGTACCACCAGTGGCTGAAAGCCGTAAGCAGCATGCCTGCTCGACCGGCCTCTTCAGTCGGTGGATTGTTGAGCAGGTCAGGGCTGATGGTGAACTGCAGCAGGTGAAGGATGAGGAACAGGAAAATAATCCAACCGCCCCAGTACATCGTGCGAGCCGCGTAGGTGTTCTCCGGAGACAGATTCTTCTTGACGGAGTAACGGCCAGCGCCACCAGTACCGATACGACGCTGTTTGGTCACGCGGATCGCCGACCAGATGTGCAGCACAATGGCCAACAACATGAAGATTCGGAAGATCCACAGGAACGACTCACCCGGAAGGATCGGGTTCAGAATCGTACGGAGGTAGCTGGCGTAGTGGTTGAAATCCTCGTTGCTACCGAGCAACTTCAAGTTGCCGAACATGTGCATGAGCAGGAAGAGGATCAAGATGATACCGGTGACGGCCATGAGGGCCTTCGCCGCGACAGTTGATCGCACCGCTCTCTGATGAGTAGTAAGTGTTGTAGTCCCCACGGCGTAAAGACTATCCAATAAACAGCCCCTTTGCGCCACTAGCCCAAGGGTTTTCAAAATCTCGCGATAACCACCCTCTGACTAGGGGATTCATCTCGTATTAACGCAACATTATTGGTTCGAATTTAACGAGTTACAGGGTCGTCAATGACATGCCCGCGAGCGCGAATCAGTCAAGTCGGGACGTCGATCCTGCGTCAGCCGCAGCGACTCCTGCCGTCTCCACTCGGCAATGCGAGCGTGATGGCCACTCATGAGAATCTCGGGGACCTCCATCCCCCGCCACGACACCGGACGTGTGAACAGCGGGTACTCCAATAACCCCTCTTGGCCCGGGGAGAACGACTCCTCCGCGAGCGACTCGGGATTACCCATAAAGCCGGGGATCAGACGGACGATGGCCTCAGTCATGGCCAGGGCAGCCACCTCTCCCCCGTTGAGGACGTAGTCTCCCAGGCTCAGCTCATGGACACTCCACATGGTTCGGGCGTAATCGATGACTCGATGGTCGATACCTTCATAACGTCCACAGCAAAAGACGATTCGCTCGACCGTTGACAACTGCTGTGCACCAGCTTGAGTAAACGGGACACCGGAGGGGGCCGGAAAGACGACGTGGATCGACGGGTCAGACTCAGTGCCCATGATTTCGTCAAAGGCCTCACCCCACGGATCAGGTTTCATCACCATGCCGGCACCACCACCGCACGGTGTGTCGTCGACAGTGCGATGACGATCGTGGGTCCACTCGCGCAGATCATGGGCATGGACCTCAACCAGGCCGTTGCTGGCTGCTTTCCCCAGCAGAGAGATATCCAGAACGTCGAAATACCCCGGGAAAATCGACAGGTAGTCCAGCCTCATCGTCACCTCGCTTCCTCGGCGTCGTCGTCGAGAAGTCCAGGGATACTGGTGATAACGATGTGTCCAGCCCCGACGTCAACGGTGGGAACGAGCTGACGGACAAAGGGCACCAAGTGTTCCTGGCGGTCACGATCCTCACCGTCAACATCAATGGCAAGCACGTCCTGGGCCGGCATATGAAGAATCTCCCTTACCGTTCCCCGCCTCTGACCGGACTCGTCGACGACTGTCAGCCCGCGCAGCTGACGATCCCAGAACTCTTCTGGATCGGTTGGCTCCTCGTCAGCCCCGACATCAACCACCAACACCGAACCACGCAGGTCTTCAGCACCATTTCGATCAGTGACCTCTTCGAAGGCGACGATCAAGCTACCTTTGGCCCAGCGTGACCGGACAACCGTCAGCTCCCGCCGCTTCCCCTCGACACGAACCGTCGCACCGATCTCAAACCTCTCGTCGGGCTCGTCAGTACGAACCTCGACGACAACGTCACCACGCAGGCCGTGAGCGCGTCCCACTCGTCCAACAACAACTTCCACCGTTGTCTGCTCTTCCACTGTGGCTCCTGAAGCTCATAGGTGTTTCCGCGCCTGCGGTTGAACAAAAGATCGAATACGACTCTGGGCCGCAGCCCCGTCTACGCGGGGACCGCGACCCAGAGTGTCAATTCATTGAAATGTCACTTCATTGAGTGCCGATTCACTGGTCAGAAGATCGGTGCCAGTTCTCAGCCGACCGACGGTTCAGCGACGACGGCCACGGTGATCGGAACGGCGTCCCGAGCCTCGGCGGTCGACGTCAACGAAGTCGATTCTGATCTGCTCATCACCGGCCAAGGCACCGATGACCGTGCGCAGCGAAGAGGCCGTACGGCCCTGACGACCGATGACCTTGCCGATGTCGGAGGGGTTGACACGCACCTCAAGCATCCGGCCGCGTCGCAGGTCCTTCTCCCGAATCCGGACATCATCGGGATTGGCGACGATGCCGGAGACGAGATGTTCCAGGGCGTCGGCAAGCACGATCAGGCCTCGGCCTTCTCGTCGGAATTCTCCTCAGCCGCTGGCTTGGCAGCATCTTCTGCGGCGGACTCATCAGCCTTCTTGGTGATGGCCTCTCGCGGAGCCTCGTCAGCCTCAGCCAATGCGGCGTTGAACAGATCGTCCTTATTTGGACGCTCAGGCTGGGGTATCACGCCGGAGGGCGAGGTGTCACCAGTGAACTTCTGCCAGTCACCTGTCCGCTTGAGTAGAGCAACAACCGCCTCGGTCGGCTGAGCTCCCACGCCGAGCCAGTACTGGGCGCGCTCAGAGTCGATCTGAATGACCGACGGGTCATTCTTCGGGTGGTACTGGCCGATCTCCTCGATGGCACGACCGTCACGCTTGGTGCGCGAGTCCATGACGACGACACGGTAGTGCGGGGTACGGATCTTGCCGAGACGCTTCAGACGAATCTTGGTAGCCACGTGTGTGGTATCTCCTGTAGTAAGACGCCCGGGATAAAACCCGGGAAGTTGCGGGTGAGCACGAATCGCGATGTGGGGACATCGCAACCGAACTCGGATGGAACCGTCCGTCGGTTAGAGAGGGCACCCAACGGACAGAAGCTCTCGACATTGTGCCACATCCGGGCCGTCAACGCGAGTTTCACCGAATGACCACGCGCCCTCGCAACAGGATGTACTCAGGAGATTCCAGCACTGTGACGTCCGTCCTCGGGTCGCGATCAAGAACGAGAAGGTCAGCGGAGTCACCGATGTTCAGCTGTTCACCGCCAAGCCAGGCGCGTGCCCGCCACGATGCTGCCCCCAAGGCCATCTCCGCTCCCCCGACGGCAGCCAGCAACCGAACTTCAGAGGAAATGAGTCCATGCTTGATGGTGCCGCCAGCGTCGGTGCCGGCATAGATCGGAACCCCGGCGTCAAAGGCCTTGCCGATGGTATCCATGCGGTGAGCGTGGAGATGACGCATATGCGCTGCATACGTGGGGAACTTGGCTTCAGCCTGGGTCGCGATGGACGGGAAAGTCTCAATATTGACCAGAGTCGGGACCAGTCCGACGCCACGCTCGGCCATGGTCGAGATGGTGTCGTCCGTCAAGCCGGTGCCGTGCTCAATGCAGTCAATCCCTGCGTCAACAAGCTGTGCAGGAGCTTCCTCGGAGAAACAGTGGGCCGTGACACGGGCACCGAGTTCGTGAGCGCGCGCGATGGCGTCTTTTGCAACATCGGCAGGCCACAACGGTGCCAAATCCCCCTCAGCGCGGTCAATCCAGTCACCGACAAGTTTGACCCACCCATCGCCTGATCGAGCTTGGCGGTCCACCTCAGCTACCAAGTCTTCTGGATCGACTTCCGCTGCGTAGTTACGGATATAGCGCTTGGGACGGGCGATGTGACGCCCGGCACGAATAATCCGAGGTAGATCGTCGCGCTTGTCAATCCAATGAGTGTCGCTCGGGGACCCGGCATCGCGAATGAGGAGGGTGCCAGCTCGCGTCTCCGTACCTGCCTGTTCTTCCGCAGTCTCCCTATCGACGGCACCGTGACGGTCCAAACCGATGTGGTTATGAGCGTCGACCAGGCCCGGAATGACCCAGCACCCGTCAGCGAGAGTGCGAGCACCTGGCAACGGTCCCGCGACGAGAACACCGTCGTGAACCCAGAGTTCACGCTCTTCACCTTCGGGCAGGACGACTCCTCGGATCCGCAAATCTTCGGCAGGAGCCGTGTGGGCCTCAGGGGCGATATGGGTGTGGGTCCACCCGTCGTGACTATGAGTGTGGAATAGCGGCTGGGGGTCCTCGGTCATGCCCCCATCGTGGCACGAGGCCGCAGCATGGCGAAACGCCAAACCTGCAACGAGATCAGCGCGGCCCCTTCTTGGTCTGGTTAAACATCTGCTGCATTGACGGGGGCATCTTGAATTCGCTCATCGCCTTCTGCAGGTCTTCCTGACTGGGCTGTTGGCCCTGGAGACCGAATGCCGCGCCGCTGTCCTGACGAATCTTCTTTCCACCCTGGCGGGCCTGGGCTGCGCGCTTGGCTGGGTTACCCGAACCCTTGCGATTCTTTTGCTTCTTCTTGGAGCGCTTGGAACCGCGTTTGGCCATTGACCCCATCATACGGCCAGCTCCTGGACCCATCATCTGACCCATCTGGCCCATCATTTTGCGGGCCTCGACAAATCGGTTGACGAGGTTGTTGACATCGCGGACCTCCACGCCGGAGCCCTTGGCGATACGGGCACGGCGCGAACCGTTGAGAATCGACACATCGGCACGTTCTGCCGGAGTCATAGCGCAGATGATGGCCTCAATACGGTCGATTTCGCGCTCGTCAATGTTCTCGATCTGGTCTTTCACCTGCCCCACACCGGGCAACATCCCCATGATCTTCGACATTGGACCCATGCGGCGCATTTGGCGCATCAGCCCGAGGAAATCGTCAAGACCGAACTGCCCCTTACCAGCCATGAGCTTCGCGGCTGCGGCCTGGGACTGCTCCTGGTCAAAGGCCTTCTCCGCCTGCTCGATGAGGGTGAGCATGTCGCCCATATCGAGAATGCGTGACGCCATCCGATCGGGATGGAAAACGTCGAAATCCTTGAGTCCCTCACCTGAGGAGGCGAACATGATCGGTTTGCCGACGACTCGGGCGATCGA
The DNA here is from genome assembly GCF_030525615.1 of Cutibacterium sp. Classification (GTDB taxonomy): domain Bacteria; phylum Actinomycetota; class Actinomycetes; order Propionibacteriales; family Propionibacteriaceae; genus Cutibacterium. The sequence continues at coordinate 38,895 of NZ_JAUNEJ010000007.1, forward strand.
CAGGGCGGCACCGCCTCGGGCGTCACCATCAAGTTTGGTGAGAACAACCCCGTCAAAGCCAACACCTTCTTGGAAGGCCACTGCGGTGTTGACCGCGTCCTGACCGATCATGGCGTCCACAACGAAAAGAGTCTCGTCGGGGTTGGTGGCTGACTTGATGTCAGCTGCCTGGGCCATCATCTCGACGTCAACACCCAGACGCCCGGCGGTGTCGATGATAACGACGTCGTAGAGCTTGCGTTGTGCCTCAATGACGGCATCACGGGCCACTTGGATGGGATCACCAACACCATTCCCAGGCTCGGGAGCAAAGACATGTACCCCAGCCCGCTCCCCGACGACCTGCAGCTGAGTGACGGCATTGGGTCGCTGAAGGTCGCACGCAGCCAGCAGCGGAGAGTGCCCCTCTTCCTTGAACCACCGAGCAAGTTTGCCGGCCAGAGTCGTCTTGCCGGCACCTTGTAGACCAGCGAGCATGACGATGGTCGGCGGGGTCTTCGCAAACCGAACGGTGCGGGTCTGACCGCCGAGGATCTCCACGAGTTCCTCATTGACGATCTTGATGATCTGCTGAGTGGGGTTGAGCGCCTTCGACAGTTCCTCACCGTGGCAGCGTTCCTTGATCGCAGCGACGAATTCCTTGACGACTGAAAGATTGACATCGGCCTCAAGGAGGGCAATGCGAATCTGACGAGTCGTCGCATCAATGTCGGCATCAGTGAGACGCCCCTTGCCGCGCAATCCTTTGAACGTTGATGCGAGGCGGTCTTGGAGAGTGTCGAACACGGTTGTCCTTCAGCGCGCTAGATCCTTACCGGGACAGCCTACCGTCCCGGTCTGACATGATGATTCGGTGCGAGGTCAGGTGCCCACCACATGCTGGTGAACACAGGACAGGCGCACCGGCAAAAAGCAACCGGCAGCATTCTTGGAAAGCATCACACCACCTGGGGTCGGCGTCACTGGCCGGAAGGCTCATCGCCCATCAGGCCGGTAACGAAATCCTCGGCGTCAAAGGGAGCAAGGTCGTCGGGACCTTCACCCAGTCCGATGAGCTTGACCGGGACTCCCAGCTCACGCTGTACCTGCACGACAATGCCGCCCTTGGCAGAACCATCAAGCTTGGACAGCACAATTCCGGTGACATCGACGACCTGAGAGAAAATACGGGCCTGGGTCAGACCGTTCTGGCCAGTGGTGGCATCGAGAACGAGGAGCACCTCACTGACGGGGGCGAGCTTCTCGATGACGCGCTTGACCTTGCCCAGTTCGTCCATAAGGCCGGCCTTGGTGTGAAGGCGACCCGCAGTGTCGACGAGTACGACGTCAACGCCTTCGTCGATACCAGCCTGAACTGCCTCGTATGCCACCGAGGCAGGATCGGCTCCCTCGTCCTTACGGACAGTCCGTACTCCTACCCGCTCACCCCAGGTTTCCAGCTGCTCCCCAGCGGCGGCACGGAAGGTGTCCGCAGCACCGAGAAGAACCGTCTTGCCTTCGGCAACGAGAACTCGGGCTAACTTGCCACAGGTAGTCGTCTTGCCGGTGCCATTGACACCAACCATGAGAACGACGGCAGGCTTGCCCTCGGGATGGTCAAGGTTGATGGTGCGATCCATAGTCGGCCCGACAAGGCCGACAAGTTCGCGGTGCAGCACCTCCCGGGCGTGAGCCGGGTCGGACACGCCGTCAATCGCCAATTCAGAGCGCAATTTCTCGACCAATTCGGTAGTCGGGCCCACGCCCAGATCAGAGGTGATGAGGGTAGTTTCGAAATCGTCCCAAGTGTCGTCGTCGAGTTTGTCGGCGCTCAGAAGCTCTGCCAATCCACGGGCCAGAGCGTTGTTGCTATTGGCCAGACGACGGCGCAGTCGCGCCATTCGTGAGCCCGCCGCCTCCGGGGCCTCGACCTCAGGTTCAACGGGAATCTCAGCTTCAGCAGGAGCCTCAGGTTCGGCGGATGGAGCAGGGACTGCACCTGTCTCAGGCTTCGCCTCAGCGGTGGTCTCGGGTTCCTTCGTCGGGGTCTGCTCTACCTCCGCTGGCTTGGAACTCTCGCGTAAAGCCTTACGTCGCGAGACACCAGCAGTGATGGCGGCAACCACCGTCGCGAGGACGAGGATGGCAACAATGATCCAAATCAGGTAAGTCGGGTCCACGTCCGCCGATACTAGCCGCTCACCTCACGGCACCATAGATGCGCAACTCCTCACCGACGTCGCACGCCGCTGAGATCCTCCCCCACCCGGGTGGCGGTATGACGCCAAAAACTCCCATCGGAACCATCACCAGGATGGCGCAGACCAAACATCACCATGGCGCAGACTCCCAGCGCGACTGCCAGGATAAGAATCATCGCAATGATGAATACGATCATCCGAGCACACCTCTCCGTTAACGGGACTATTTCAGGGTACCTGATGAACGCTGGTTCTCAGACGCGCTGACTGGCTTCGGACGAGTCGTCGACATCGAGACTCTCGGGCGAAACAGCAGGAGCAACCATCGGGACTTCGCCAGAGTGTTTGACCGCCCGGAATGTCCACACCTTGTTGACCACGAAGTTGATGGGCATGGTCACGATGATGGAAAAGATTTGCGACCAGTACTCACGAGAGTGCAGTCCTTTGCTTTCGTGGAACCAGGGCTCCGGGAGGTAAATCGGTGAGGTTGGGTTGGTGAAGAGAATCTTGATGAACATGCCGATGATGGCTGCTACCGACCCCACCGCGAAGAATGGCCAAAACTCGTGCCACCAGCCACGGCGGTGTTCCCGCTTGAAGGTCCACGAACGGTTAAGCTGAAAGTTCGTGACATTGGCAACAACGAAGCCGACCAGCCAGACGAGGCTAGTGAAACGGAAGTTCCACCGCGTGCCCGCCAAGTTGAACAGGATGTCCTGGGCGTGCTCGGTGCCACCATTCGCTTTGTTCATGATGATGGCAACGACGATGTTGACCACGAATCCCGAGCCGCCCACGATGCCGAACTTCAAAAACTCGATAAGGTGACGCCTCTTGATACGTCGTCTCCCGGGTACAGCTGGCTTAGCGGTCACCCGCGAGATTATATGCGCATGGCAAACGGACCAAAAATGGACCTATAGGCACCCCGAGGACGCCGATTGGACGTGGTTATCCCTAAAACCACCTGTGCTCCGGCCCCACGACAGTCGCTTACCGTGACGTCCGGACAGTTCAAGTACCAGATGGAGCACCTCAAGGTCACTGACAGAGCATCAGAACGGCTGCCTCTCCTTGACTAACCGCCGCCTCATCCGTCCGTTGTCATGACACAGCCTGTTGAGATCTGGGAAGGCCTGTTGAGATCTGAGGAAATCGTTCTCAGATCATCCCCGCAAACGCTGACACTTCGGACAGCGGTGGGAGGAACGGTTGGCGAAGGACTCCCGAACAATGAAGCTGCCACAGCGTCGGCACGCCTTGCCCTGGCGTCCGTAAACATCAAGAGTTCGGTCGAAATACCCCGATTCCCCATTGACATTGACATACAACGAGTCAAATGACGTCCCACCCTGGGCGATGGATTCGGCCATCACCTCACGCGCCGTCTCTAGCAACTCCACCGCCTTGCGCTGACTCAACCGGGAGCAGGGGGTCTCAGGGTGACGTCGGACCCGCCACAAGGTCTCATCGGCGTAAATGTTTCCGATTCCGGAGACGAGAGTTTGATCGAGCAAGCTCCTCTTGATAGTCGACCTGCGTGCGCGCAGCCGTCTGGCGACCTCGTCGATGTCAAAGCAGCTTTCGAACGGGTCGGGGGCGATGTGGGAAACCGGCTCGGGCACACCGTCGATCAGCGGGACCACGGCAAGTCCTCCGAAAGTGCGCTGGTCCAGAAAGCGCAGATCACGACCGTCGCCGAGCCTGATGACGACTCGGGTGTGGCGATGGTGTGAGATCTGCCTGCCAACGACACGGAACTGTCCGCTCATGCCCAAATGGGCCAGCATCGCCATGCCGTCGTCGAGGACAAACCACAGGTACTTGCCTCGGCGCTCGATAGCAGTGAGTTGGCGTCCGGTCAGAGTCGTCTCGAAAAGCTTGGCCTCTTCTGGACCACCGGTTGGGCGCAACCCGCGAACATCCACCACGTCGACACCCTCGACGGTGGAGGGAATGATGAGCCGCTCTAGCCCAGCTCGTACTGTCTCTACCTCGGGAAGCTCAGGCACCGGTGCAAGAAGGGATCAGTGCGTGCACCGCAAGCTGAGCCGCCCCCTGCTCAGCCTCTTTCTTGTTATGGCCGGTGAAGGCGGCGTGCAGCCTGCCATTCACATTCGCCCTGGCACAGTAGCGACGATTGTGGTCTGGCCCTGATCCGACGATCTCGTATCGCGGGGTGTCAAAGCCATGCTCGGCGCAATACTCCTGAAGAACCGTCTTCCAGTCGGTGCCAGCGCCGGAACGATCCGCCTCATCGACGAGGGGATCAAAGAGGTGGTGGACGAGACGCAGGGCATTCGGCAATCCCGATGACAGCTCTACCGCGCCCAGTAGGGCCTCGGTAGTGTCAGCCAGAATCGACGTCTTGTCATGGCCGCCGCTTTGTTCCTCGCCCTTGCCCAGCTTAATACGAGGCCCAATACTGAGGCGCCGAGCCAACCGCCCTAACGACACCGTGCTTACGACAGCTGATCTCAGCTTGGCAAGTTGACCTTCCGGTTTATCTGGGAAGGCGCGATAAAGATAATCCGTGACGCCGACCTCTAGGACGGCGTCACCGAGAAACTCCAGCCTCTCGTTGGTGGGAATGCCACCGTTTTCAAAGGCATAGGAGCGATGAGTGAGCGCAAGATCAAGGAGCTGAGGGTCACATTTGATCCCCAGCTCCTCGAGAACATTCAAGAAAGGCCACCCTTCATACTCCGGCGAGCTGGGATTCTGGCCTTTTCGTGCGCTCACGGTGCCAATCTCAGATCTGGACAACCTGGCGGCGCTGACCACGCGGTCCGTACTCGCCGCAGGAGGGGCAGGCAGTGTGGGGCAGGTGCTTCTCACCGCACGCCGGGTTGGCGCAGGTAACGAGCTTGGTAGCAACCGCCTTCCACTGCGAACGACGGTGCCGGGTGTTGCTGCGGGACATCTTCCGCTTCGGGACGGCCACGATCTTCTCCTTGGTGTGCTTCAGGTGTGACATCCGCATGGTACGGATGCCGTTGGGACGTTCACGACTTGTCCGAATTCTCCTCGCTGAAAAGCCCTTGCAGGCCAGCCCAGCGTGGATCAATCCGATCCGGATGGTCATGGTCCGGGTCGTCATTGAGGTTGGCACCGCAGTCAGGACACAGTCCCTGGCAGTCATCGCGGCACAGCGGGCTGAACGGCAGGTTCAGCACGACGGCAGTGCGGATGACAGGGTCAAGGTCGATCGTTTCATCGGCACTGACCCGACTGGCGTCCTCCTCAGCTTCCCTATCGGGGTAGAAGTACAGCTCCTGGATATCGAGGACGAGATCCTCCTCGATGGGATCCAGACAGCGAGAACACTCCCCTTTCAGGGTGGCTTCGACGGTCCCGGTGGCGAGAACTCCTTCACCCACCGACTCCAACCTAAGGTCGAGATCGAGAGGAGAGTCCTCAGGAACGCCGATCATGTCGACACCGAGATCCGCCGGAGCGGGTACCGTCCGCTGAACCCGGATCATCTGACCCATATTCCGACGCAGCGAATGAGTCTCGATGACAAGACCCGAGTATGCGTCGGGATGGCGATGTGTGGTGTTCATCGCAAAGATCCCTTCGACCGGTGGAACACGACGAGGTCATGACCGTCGCGCTACTTTACACGGCCCTACGGATGGAACCAAAACCAGAAGTCTCCTCACCGAGGCTCGTCAACAACGTAACCCACGTCACCTGCGATGATGTCCGCAACCAGTCAACACACAACTAACGACGACCACACCGCACATCTCCAAGAATCCTGCTATCGAGTATCCGGCCAACCAGACAGCGGACACTTAGCAGGAACGGAGATCACGCCACCTCTTGACTATCGCCGCTCATTCGGGCGATACTGTACTAAACCGTATTAGTTCGTCGGTAACTGGCGCCAATGGTGGCGCTGGAACCTACCCGGGCCCCGTCTTTCAAGGAAAGAAGTAAGATCATGGGAAAGATCACCATCGATCGACGTCAACTGCTCGGCGGCACTGCCGCCCTAGCTACCGTCCTCGTCGCAAGTGCCTGCGGCATGAAAGGTTCTGAGGACACACCGTCATCTCAGGCATCTGTTAACCCATCTGCCAAGCTCGAAGGCAGCATCCAGTTCCAAACCTGGTCGCTCAAGAACGAGAAGTTCACGCCCTACTTCGAGAAACTCGTGAAGTCCTTCGAAAAGGAACATCCCGGAACGACAGTTACGTGGATTGACCAGCCAGGTGATGGATATGAGGAGAAAGTCCAACAGCAAGCAACCGCCGGGCAGCTTCCCGACGTCATCAACATTCCCCCGAATTTTGCGTGGCAGCTCCTCAAGGCAAACAAGGTGATGGACCTTAAGAAGGCCGACCCAGCAGTCATTGACACCTACACTCAGGGCGGTATTGACGCCTACACCTTCGACGACGCCGAGGGGGTCTACGGCTACCCGTGGTACCTCGGCACCGACCTGAACTGGTGGAACCTCGAGGCTTTCGAGAAATACGGTCTTGATCCCAAAAAACTGCCAAGCACACTCGATGAGCTTTACGACCAAGCGATCACCATGGCCGAGAAGTCGCACGGTGCCATGCCGCTCATTTCCACCGCGCCAGCCCTCGGTGATCTTGCCGCCCAAGGCGTCGAGACCTACAAGGACGGTACCTTCACCTTCAACACTGACCAGGCCGTCAAGATCATCGAGAAGTATGTCGAACTCTACGCCAAGAAAGCTATGCCTCCAGAGGTGCTGCAGAACAACTACCTCGGTAACTCGAAACTGTTCACTCAGGGCAAGGTTGCGTGGACCACTGGCTCCGCGTCCTTCCCCGTCGACCTCAAGAAGGACGCGCCGAAGCTCGTACCCCACGTCACCATGACCAAACGCATTGGCGTCCCCCCGTTGTTCGTGCAGGGCATCTGTGTCTCGGCAGACTCGAAGAACCCCAATCTGGCCCTGGCCTTCGCCCAATACGTGACCAACAACGCCAACCAAGTCGAGTTCGTCAAGGTGGCACAGGGGTTCCTGCCGGGAACCAAGGAAGCCAACGAAAACCCAGACTCCTTTACCTCTGTCATCTCTGACCCACAGATGAAAGAGGCCGCCGAGGCCCTCGCCGAGGAGATGAAAACCGCCAAGATCGGTGAACCCATGGCCTACACCGACGCCATGAAGACCTACGTCGGACAGCAAATCTCGTCGGCCATGAGAGGAGACATTTCCGCTAAGGACGCCCTCGACAAAGCCGTCAAATACTGTAACGACCACGTCGCCAAATGATCTGAGTGTTGGCTTCGCCCTAACGCGGAGCCAACACCGCTATCGTCACAACCACCTGTCTAACTCACGCAAGGATTGCTTTCCATGAACTCCCACCGCTGGTACACACCGTGGTTATTGGTGGCTCCGGCAACCGTGTGGACCATCGTGTTCGCCCTCTACCCCTTCATCAACACGATCGTCTTGTCTTTCACTAATACCCGACCCTTGGTCGGTGGGCAGTTCATCGGCTTCGACAATTACATCGAGCTGTGGCATGACGGAATGTTCTGGAATGCGATGGTGACGACGTTCATTTACGTCATCGTCTGCATCCCACTCTTGACGATCTTGCCATTGCTACTGGCCCTGTTGGTTGAGAAAAAGATCCCGGGTATTTCGTTCTTCCGCACGGTGGCATATTTCCCCGTCATCGCGTCGGTCGTCGTCGTTGCCCTTATCTGGAGTTGGATGTTCGATTCTCGCGGTCTCATCAACCAGTCCTTGCAATGGATGGGCGTCACCACCAGCCCTATCCCGTTCCTTGTCGATCGTTGGAAACTGCTCGGGTGCGCAATACTGCTGACGGTGTGGAAAGGTCTCGGCTACTACATGATCGTCTACCTCGCAGCCCTGGGCAATGTCGATCACGACCTCCACGAGGCGGCCGCTTTGGACGGTGCGAGTACCTTCCAGAGATTCCGTAACGTCACCATTCCTGGCATACGCCCCGCAATGATCCTCATCATTGCCCTTATCGCGGTCTCCGGCATGAGGATTTTCTCCGAACTTTACGTCCTTACCAATGGCACCGGGGGCCCGGGAGGAGAGGATTCCAGCCTCGTCATGGTCATTAAGCAGGTGGGAACCGGGCTGTCCGGCCAACTCGGGTACGCCTCCGCGCTATCAGTTGTGCTGTTCTTCCTGACCCTCATTCCGTTGGCTGTCATCGGCTGGGCCAATAACAAGGATCTACGATCCGGTCACCACGCCAAACCTCGAAAAGGTCGCGCACACCGGGCCGTCGCTATCCGCAACGCAGCAAAGGAGACGACGGCATGAGCACCACGCACACCTTTCGCCCCGTCAAGCAAAAGTCCCGCCCCGTCAAGCAAAAGCCGTGGCGCAATCATCGGTCCTTCGATCCAACCCGCCCCACCTTTGCCGGGCTCATTGGGCGTTATCTCTTGCTGATCTTCGTCGTCATCATCTCGATCGGGCCTTTCGTATGGCAGCTATCGACCTCGCTTAAGGGAGTCAGCGAGGATATTTACTCCTTCCCGCCCCACCTCGTCCCTCAAGACTTCACTGTCGACGCATACCGTCGCGTGGCCCGTGTTGTCCCAATCTTCAGCTACGCCTGGCACTCGATCATCGTCGCCGCAGTATGCGTCATCGGCAACGTCGTGTTGTCCTCCCTGGCCGGTTACGCGCTGACCTGCATGGCATTCCGTGGCAAGAAGATCGTCATGGGCATCCTGCTGTCGGTCCTCTTGCTTCCAGGTGAGGTAACACTGACCAGCCAGTACCTCATCATCAAAGGCATGGGTCTTGCCAACACCCTGGCCGGGGTCGCCATCCCCGGCATCGTCGGTGCCATCAACGTCCTGCTCATGGCCACCGCCTGCCGTGCAGTACCCACATCAGTGTTGGACGCGGCAACTGTCGACGGCGCAAACACCTGGGCCAAAATCCGCTACATCGTATGGCCCAACATCAAAGGCATGGCCTCCGTCGTCGCAGTGTTCTCATTTATCGGAGCCTGGGACGATTTCCTATGGCCACTCGTCGTCCTCAACGATCCCAACAAATACACCCTCACAGTCGGCATGCAATACCTCAACTCAACCATGTCAACCGACCCCCGAGAAGTCGCAGCCGGAACAATCATCGCCCTCGTCCCAATCATCATCGTCTTCGCCTCCATGCAAAAAATCTTCTTCCGAGGCGTCGAAACCGGGGCCGTCAAGGGCTAACACCACAACCGCGACCACCCCTCACCCAACCCGGGCACTCAACCCTCTCACCACAAGTTCAAGAGGCGGTTCATACCTACGCGGAATCGCCCTTGGCCTCATAAACCTAGACCACTACATCATTCGAACCCTCCATCGACTCCGGAGGACCCAGCTCAAGGACAAACCTACTTTAAAACGTCAAGCGCCTGTTCACGTTCTATCTTGGCTGACGGCCGTCGATCGGGCGGCAAGAATCACGGCTGGAACAATGAAGAGTAGCTCGGTTAGTCCTAATGCCCACACGACCCCGTAATCATGAACCACAGCGGTGTCGAGTTGTGTGAATGGGATTCGATCCATAGTAGCCAGCCGCCCCAAGATTACGGAGCTTGCTACGGTGATTGTGTAGGCAAATAGAAAGGGGGCTAACAACTTCACCCGGATTACCTGGTTTCCGCCACCTAGTGCGATCAGACGACGTTCGATCCTCTGGTCAGAGATCAACGTGGAAACGATAGCCAACATTAGTGTCCCGGAAGCGATGATGGCGAATAATTGGCGCGCTACTGCTTGGGCGCGTAGCTGCCTCATTTCAGGATCATCAGAATCAGACACTGCCGCAAACGGTGCTTGACTGAGCACCGTGGAGCGAACGCCGTCCCGAACATTGTCGGGTAAGGCAGCAAAACCAGTGATGATAGCAGTATAAGACTGTGGTTTACTCACCCCGAATTGTTTGAGCAAGGGAGAATCTGCGGGTAGGATCAGACCCCTGAGAACATTGTTATCGAGGTTTTTATCGCCGGAGATTCCGCCTATTTCAGTAACCTGTTTGACGGTCGAATCAGCGATCCCAATGCCGACCACGGTGACTTTACCGTCCTTGGACACGTAGGAAGCTGAGGCATGACCAGTGTAGTTCCGGTCAACCAATCCTCCAGAAGCAATATAAACCATATCTAAATTCGACTGCGGGCAGGCGTCAACCAGTTTCGCAGCCTTGAAGCATTCAGAACCACTATTGTCGGTGATACGCAACATTTGTTCACTGGTAGAAGCGTCACCAAATATCGCCGTATGAGGTTTGAGTTCTGGGAATCGCTCTAATAGGTTTTTTATCGCTTGTTCGTTAGCGTTACTGACCTCCAAGTAACTGTTCTCACCGTTGATCTGGCCGCTGAGCCAGTTTGTCAAATCCGCTACCCCACTAGCGTAAAGCGCACCCCAATAGTTCAAGGCAAATACAACTGCGAGCGCAGCTAGGGCGACTTTTTGCAATCGATTCCCCAGAAGAGCAATAACTCTATGTCTGCGCGTCATTAGCGTGATCGAGTAGGCCAAAGCTGGGATGGTTAAAGCTCCGACTATCATTGCTACCCGGTGGCCTTCCGGGAAAATAAAGAGCTGGCGACTAATAACCAGCAGTATCGTCACCACAATCCCGATGATGCCGACACCCATTAACACCGGGCGTGAAAACCCCATCCTGTGGGTTCGGGCACGACGCTTTTCGGACATTACTGTGAATCCCGCCGCGAGGATGCCCCCAGCCATAATCATGGCCAGTGTCACCAGGGCGGCAATGTTCACAGTCGTCCACGTCACCTCAGTCCAGCGTTGCTGAAAAAACGTCGCTAAGTGAGCCGATAACCCCGGCAGTAAAACAACCGCAAGCATCCAACCTATTAGACCGCCGCATAACGCTAATAGCATGGTTTGTGCGCAGGTAGTCATGCTCGCGCGGATGGGCTGGTCTCCCAATGCGATCAACACCCGATACACCTCGCGGCGTCGCTGCCGATCAGCCGCATAGATCGCAGCGATCATAGCCGCAATCAGTAGCCCACCAAAAAGCCATGATAACTGAGGAGAAATTGCTTGATAACTCGCTGCATTATCGCTAGCCCTCTTCACCACAGAGTTTACCGTTGAAGTTTGACCACCACCATGCTTAAGAACATTATCAATCTTAGCCAGATTATTATTGGTCAACCACACCTCGGCAGAAGCCAGAAATACCTCGTCGTGGCTGATAGCTGAGGCACTGACCTCATTGATCGAAGCTGGATTCTCCGTTACCCCCACCAGTGTAAAAGGCGATTTTTCTCCCATGCTATCGACGTCAACCAGATCAAGATTATCACCGAGCTGCGCCTCTAGCTGCCTAGCCAGAGCCGCACTCACCGTGACTTCAGCAGGCTTGTTCGGGTGACGCCCGGTCACAACTACGCCTAGCCCTGCCGGGCCACTGGTCATAGTCACATCAGCGCTAGCTGCTCTGTCGTGACCGGATGCTATTACATTTTGGCGCGAATGAGCAATAGCGACAGCTTTACCTTTTTCTTGCAGCTCGCGCATATAGGTGGAAACGTCCTCATTCCCTGTTACCTGCTGACTATAAGAACCGAAACCGCTCTGCGCACCTCGCTCAACCGCAATACCATAAGCAGAAACAAAACCTGATACTAACGTACACGCCGCCACTAACACCAGCGCGAGCACCACTGTCCCCAACGCACCACCCGGGTGATGTAGTGCCATCTTAAAAATGAGGCGCCTTCGTTGCGTACCCATGTTTACTCCATTACCAGGTCATAGTCATGAATCCGCACCACGGTATCTGCATAACTAGCGAAAGTCTCATCATGCGTACCCGCAATGACAAGCATGTCCTCGTCATGAGCCAACCTAGCCAGCAGCTGTGCTATCTGGACCGTATTATCCCGATCCAGAGCACCAGTAGGTTCGTCGGCAAGAAGAATACGGGCATCTCCCATCAAAGCCCGTGCGATTGCCACACGCTGCTGCTCCCCGCCAGACAAGCATTCGACAGGGCGCTTAGCGTTTCCTTCTAGCCCAACCCGCGTAAGCAGCTTCCCAGCGCGCTCGACATCGCCCTTACCTACATGCCCAACAGCAATCTCACGCGCGAGCAACAAATTCTCCACAGGATTCAGGAATGGTACTAAAAGATACTGTTGGAAAATCCGCCCCATTACAGATGAACGCAACTTACGTACAGGGGTACTCGCCAGATCCTGATCTTCAATCAAAACTTTCCCACTTGTCGGCTCCAACTCGCGAGTCAGCAACCTAAAAAACGTGGTTTTCCCTGAGCCAGAGGGTCCCATCAACGCGTACAATTTCCCCGTCGAAAAATAAGCCGATGCGCCATCAAATATCTTCCGAGTCTCACCAGTTCCCTGATAATCAAACCCTAGATGCTCAATACTCAAACGCACATTTATCCCTCTAACCATAGGACATGCCAGAAATCAAGGTTGTGAGGTCACAGTGCAACAAAGCACTACGATCTCACAACCGCACGGATGGTCATCGTTTGGCGTGATCCACACGAGCAGCGCGAGGCCATCCGTATTTTGATGCTGCTCTCCACGAAGGGGTCTTGTAGGATGCGTTTAGCTTGGTGAACCATCCGGAGTGGTAGTCCGGCGCGGCCGCAACGTCAAGAGTAACTCGCGCTTTCGTGTCCGAATGAAGAGACGAACACCTACCCACGCCGAGGGTGTACCCCACACCATTCTCAAGCCATGCCGAGCAGTTCCCACCGAGCGCACTCGCTGAGGGTGTTGTTATTGATAATGAGGCCCCAATCATATCCTCCTAAAAAATCATCTTTGATTTCCCAACTTCACCGTGCTCGCCACAGCGACGAGTCGGACGACAAATTGATATTAACAGACAACAGGGTCATCGCCACCCCATCAACCTTTTACGTGTTGCGGTTTATGGGGTTGTTGACGCTGCGGGGATGACGGAGGGGCCAGGCCCCGTCAGGATAGGAGTTGCACACTTATCCGTCTGAGTAGGGATCCTGCCGGTGAGTACTGACGTTAACGCACCCTTGACCGGACGCCTGGTTGAGCGTTGTCAAACCCGCCCGATCGTCCATGTCAGGCACCGAGATGGGTATCAGTCGAGCTGCCGCACGTACATGGGTCAACCGGTACCGCCGCCTCACAGAAGTCGGCCTGACTGATCGGACGAGCCGACCCCACCCCTCACCCAACCCGGCCACTAGACCCTCTCACCACAAGTTGAGGAGGCGGTTCGGTGACATCAGCAACATCGTCACCACCAATAATCCCCATCAGCATCGTGACGGCATCACGGCCCAAAACCGAGGGGTCACGTCGCAACGCGGTAATTCCAGGCGACATGACCCGGCACGCCGGAGAATCTTCAAATGACACCACTGACACGTCAGCAGGAACCCGTAACCCGCGCTCGGCTACCGCAGCCAATCCACCCAGGGTCAAGACCTCGTTGTCGTAGACAATCGCAGTAGGACGATCCTGCGCCTCCAACAACGCCGTCGTTTCCCGCAACCCAGACTGCTCTGAATAATCCGTTGCTGCAGCCTCGATAACAACGACGCCTAGTCTTTCGGCCTGCTGGGAGAAAGCTAACCTCCGCACCATGCTGTGTTCGAGGATGGGGTCACCGCCAATGTGAGCAATACGACGGTGACCTCGGTCAACCAAATGGGTGACGATGCTCTCTGCAGCAGCTGCGTCATCAATGTGCACACCAGGCAACGGCGTGTCGTCCATGGCACCAACAACGGTGCACGGCATCGTCATCTCTGCCATGAGGGGCCAGCGCGGATCGTTGCGAGCTGGATCGACAAGAACGACACCGTCAACCCGACGCTGCGCCCACCATTGCCGATGGATCTCGCATTCTTCCTCACGGGAGCCAACCAACTGCAATACCAAAGCGGTACGCGCAGGGGTGAGGATCTCCTCCATACCGGCGATGAGATGGAGGAAGAAGCCCTCACCAGCGAAACTCCGATCGTCACGCGCGATGACGAGTCCGATGGCACCCGCCCGGTTGGCCGACAGCGCTCGGGCGGCCACATTGGCACGCCATCCCAGATCTTTAGCGACTTCCTTCACCCGCGCCCTGGTGGCGTCGGAAACGCCCGGCTTGTCATTGAGAGCGAAGGACACCGCTCCGGGCGACACGCCAGCAACCCTGGCGATGTCCTTGATCGTTGTCCTACCCATGAAGCGATGACCCTTCCCGAAGCGTGGATGCTCTGTCGACCTCGCGGCTCTCGCCTCGCAGGTACGCCGCCATAGCCAGCGCGGCCTCATTCTAGAGTTGCGAGCCGGAGCAGAACGCTTCAGCACACTCACCAAACCGCCCTTGCCATCGTCACATCCCTCACTAGGGTGGGAGTCCCCAACGCCGGGAGATGTCATGACTCAGACGACCTGCCTTGTCAGCGATCACTATCGCATCACACTCATCACCGATCGTCTTATTCGATGTGAGTGGCGCGTTGACCCCGCCGAACCCTTCGAAGACCGGCCCACTCAACTCGTCGTGGACCGTTCACCACACGAGGTGACCAGCACCATCGATGAGGTTGACAGCCACATCGTCATTCGAAACCAGTATTACGAGTTTCATTACGACGGTATGAGCTTTTCGCCAAAGGGCCTGCACGCCTCAATCACCAGCGTCGGCAACTATCATGCCGCATAGCGCTGGGGAGATGACCCGTTGTCGCACAATCCCTTTGGCGCTCCCGCCAACCTGGGTGGGACCGCTCGTACTCTCGACTGTGTTGATGGCCGATGTGACATGGGTACCGGAGTGGCGAACACTCAAGGTTGGGCAGTCCTTGACGATTCTCATGGCCTCGCATTGGACAACGACGAATCCACCCCATGGCCTCAGCCCGTGCCCCGACACAATTCAGCTGAGTGCGGAGGTCACGACATCTATCTCTTTCTCCACGGCCACGACTATCCCGGCGCCGTCGCAGACTTTTACCGCCTCACCGGGCCACAGCCAGTCATTCCCTGATGGGGTCTAGGCAACTGGTGATCGCGCTACCACAGGTACAGCCCCGCCGAATATGAAGCCCTCATAGACCGCTTCGAGGCAGCCGGAATTTCGCTGTCGGTAGCCGTCATTGACATGGACTGGCACCTCACCAACATCGACCCAGCATTAGGACATGGCTGGACTGGTTACACCTGGAATCGAGACCTCTTCCCCGATCCGCCCAAGTTTCTTGCCACTCTTCACCGGCGTGGCCTGCGCACCAGTCTCAATGTGCACCCGGCTGACGGAATCCGTCGTCATGAAGAGTGCTACCGACAGGTCGCCGGGGCCAGGTTCACATCGGTACCCCATTGATTTCTCGGGTGACTCCGTCATCTCCTGGGAAACGCTGGACTTCCAACCCGAATTCACAGCGACCGCTTCCAACATCGGCTACGGCTGGTGGAGCCACGACATTGGCGGACACATTTTCAGTTCCCTCGACGACCAGCTGATGGCCAGGTGGGCACAGTTCGGGGTGCTCTCCCCCATCAATCGGTTGCATTCGACCAAGAATGAGTTCGGTTCAAAGGAGCCGTGGCATTTCCGCGCCGAAACCGAAACTGTCATGAGGCAGTGTTTGCGAATGCGTCATCGGCTCATCCCATACCTGCACAGCGAGAACTTGTCGGGTCACCGCAACCTGTGCCCGCTCATCCGACCGGTCTACTGGACTCACCCGGAATGGGAGGAATCGTATGTTGATCGCAATGAGTATTGGTTCGGCAGCCAACTCCTGGTTCGCCCGGTCACGACCAAACGCAATACCGCCACGGGGCTCGCTACGACGCGCACCTGGCTTCCTCCCCTAGCTGAGGGCCTTCGGTGGGTCGATCTACTCACCGGACTCACCTACACGCCACAACGTTTCGTCACCATGGCTCGCAGCATTGACGAGGTGCCCGTCTTGGCGAAACCTGGAACCATCGTTCCAACCGCCACCGATCCGCTGACCAAGGAGGACATACCGACTGACCTCACCCTGGTCGTCGTTCCGGGTGCTGCTGGCCATTTCGACTTACTCGAAGACGGTGACGAATTGCGCAGAACACCTCTTGACCTCGACGCCAACGGAATGCTCAGAATCGGCCCCAGCGAAGGCTCAGGTCCAAACGTCGTCCGGCGGTGGCGGGTGAGTGTCCACTCCGGCGGGCACCCCGTCACGATTGACCTGGGGGAGCACCGTCAGGCACCTGAACCCCTACGCAACGCCCTTTTGGAGATCGTGTGGGCAATTCCATCTGAGCGACTAAACTAAACCGCATTAGTCACTACACTTCAATGCCGTAACTATCCGTTGTCAACGTCGCAACCGCCAGGGACTCCCCATGCACGATCACGCCACCATTCTTGACGGCCGAGTGCGCCGTCATCTCGATGAGAAAATCCGCCCCGCCGAAACGACCACGGTGTGCCAACTCAACGTCGAATGGGCTCCTGTCACTGACACCTGTGATGGCCCGAACAGCCGTCCCGGTATCCGTGGCCAGGGAGAACCGATTCCGATCAGCGCAGGACTGGCTCTCGACTACCAGCCTTTCCGAGTGGGCGACAAGTGGGGTCCGCCATGGGGAACGACCTGGCTCCATTTCACGGCCTCCGTACCGCCGAAACATCGGGACAACCACCTCGAGATGATCGTTGACCTCGGCGGAGTGTGGGACTCTCCCGGGTTCCAGTCCGAAGGTCTTGTGATACGTCCCGACGGGTCTATCATCAAGGCGCTTAACCCGCGCAACACCTGGATTCCCGTCGAAACTGATACGCACGGCCATATCGATATCTACGTCGAAGCGGCGTCCAACCCGATCTTGTTGGCTCAGCCGCCCTTTCAACCGACCGAGGACGGCGACAAGCTGACTGCATCGACCGACGCCTACTACACCCTCAAGCGGGCCGATCTCGTTGCTGTCCATGATGATGTGCGCGAACTCATCGCCGACATCGTCACCCTGTCAGGCCTGGCAGCCGAATTACCGGAGGACTCGGAGCGCCGGTGGGAGATCCGTCGCGCGTTGGATCGTGCCATGGATCGGATCGATCTTTGTGACGTACCCGCCACGGCGTCAGCAGCTCGCAGCGAGTTGGCCCCAATCCTGGCTCGGCCGGCCCACGACTCTGCCCAGACAATGACGGCCATCGGCCATGCCCACATTGACTCTGCCTGGCTGTGGCCATTACGTGAGACCCGGCGCAAAGTCGCTCGAACCATCGCTAATCAGCTCAATTTGATCGACAATGACCCCACTCATCTCTTCGCCTTCCCAGCTGCTCAACACTCGGCATGGCTGGAACAGGACTATCCCGACCTTTTCGCCCGGTTGCAGCGGACAGTCTCCGCTGGACGGATTATCCCGGTCGGGGGTATGTGGGTGGAATCTGACGCCAACCTGCCCGGCGGTGAGTCGATGTGCCGCCAGTTGCTGTACGGGCAGCGCTATTTCATGGACAAGTTCGGCCACCACTGCCCCGAGGTGTGGTTACCGGACTCTTTCGGCTACTCGGGGGCTCTGCCGCAGCTAGCCAAGCTGGCCGGAGCTCGCTGGTTCCTGACCCAGAAAATCTCGTGGAACCAGGTCGACAAGTTCCCCCATCATTCCTTCTGGTGGGAAGGAATTGACGGCACCCGTATCTTCACGCATTTTCCACCTGCCGACACCTACGGCTCTGATCTGTCTGCCCATGATCTCGAACACGCTCGTTCCAACTTCCAGGACAAAGGCCGCGCCAACTCCTCTCTCATTCCCTTCGGCTACGGGGATGGGGGCGGCGGCCCAACTCGCGAAATGCTCGCCCAAGCTCACCGTGTCGCTGATCTTGACGGCGCTCCGAAGGTGGCCATCGAGCCTCCAGCGGCCTTCTTCGCGCGCGCCGAGCGCGAGCACGAGGACCCAGGAACATGGGTCGGTGAGCTCTACCTCGAATTGCACCGAGGCACGTTCACCAGCCAATACGAGGTCAAGAAGGGTAATCGTCGCAACGAACATCTGTTGCGCGAGGCCGAACTGTGGTGCGCCACGGCAGCCGTACGCGGTCTGATGGATTATCCCGGTGAGCGGTTGGCCGAGATATGGCGCACCGTCTGTCTCTATCAATTCCACGACATCCTGCCCGGGTCGGCGATCTCCTGGGTGTATCGAGAAGTCGTCGCCGATCATCGTCGAATCTCTGACGAGCTCACCGAACTCATTCACCATGCCCAAGAGCTGCTAGCCGGGGAAGGCGACCAAGAGATTGTCTTCGATTCCGCTCCGCTGCCCCGTCCGTGGGCCTCCACCGTGGCCATGGGGGCCGGGGCCAGCCCAGCCATCACCGAAAGAGTCCACGCTGAGGAAACGGCTACCGGATTCGTCGTCGACAACGGCTTACTGCGTCTTAGCGTTGACGAGCACGGACTCGTCACCCACCTGATCGACACCGCGTCCCGCCGAGACGCCATCCCTGCCGGTCAGCGAGGCAATCTGCTCCAACTTCACCCTGATTTCCCGAATATGTGGGATGCCTGGGACATCGATCCTTTCTATGCCAACGACGTCACCGATATCGATGACGGTCAGGCCACCATGACCAGAACGGGCGAATCCGTAACCATCCGTGTCACGAGGACGTTCGGTCATTCCAGCGCCATCCAGTCGCTGACCGTCAATCCAGCAGATCCGCGCGTCAAGGTGCGCACTCATGTCGACTGGCACGAACGCGACAGCCTCCTCAAACTGGCATGGCCGGTCGACGTCCACACCGACCACGCCGATTACGAGATTGCCATGGGCCACATCACCCGTCCCACCCACACCAACACGTCGTGGGATGCCTTCCGATTCGAGGTTCATGCCCACCGGTGGGTTTACCTGTCCGAGCCCGGTTTCGGCGTCGCCATCGCCAACTCCGGTACCTACGGGTGGAATGTGTCTCGCCATCCCAAGGACAACGGCGGCACCTGGTCGGTGGCCCGGGCCTCCCTACTCAAGGGAGCTCGCTACCCCGATCCGCGCGCTGACGAGGGAGAACACGATTTCTTCCACACTCTGCACGTCGGTGCCACTCTCCCCGACGCCGTGCGTGACGGGTATGCCGCCAACTTGTGCGTGCGCCGCCGTCAGGGATCACCGGTCGAACCGTTGGTTAACGTTGAGGGAATCATGGTCGAGGCCATCAAGCTTGCCGAGGACGGCTCGGGTGACGTCATCGTTCGACTCTATGAACCCTATGGACGCCACGTTCACACCACAATGACGGTCAACTTCCCGGCGGCGACCGCCATTGAGACCGACCTGTTGGAAGAACCTCTTGCGAACAATCCACGCGCTCAAGTAGCCCCGTCAGTCATCTGCACCGACCTTTCCGGGGCGACCATCGGGCTGTCCATGCGCCCCTTCCAGGTCGCAACCTTGAGGCTAGGACGCAACCAATGAAGGTGGGCGTCAACTACACCCCTTCTCAGGGGTGGTTCCACAGCTGGCTTGACCTCGATCTCGACGCCACCCGGCGCGATTTTGAGGCAATCGCGCAGCTCGGCCTCGACCACGTGCGGCTCTTTCCGCTGTGGCCGTTGCTTCAGCCCAATCGTGGCATGGTACGTCCGCAAGCTCTCGACGATGTGGTCGCTGTCGCGCGTGTTGCCGCAGAATTCGACCTTGATGTCACAGTCGACGCTCTCAACGGGCACCTGTCCAGTTACGACTTCCTGCCCGCATGGGTGGTCACCTGGCACGAATCGAACCTTTTTACCGATCCACGTGTCAAAGCTGGCCAAACTGACCTCATTTGCCACCTGGCAGCACACCTGCGCGAGGAGCCGAACGTCATAGGCATGACAGTGGGCAACGAGTTTCCGCAGTATGCCGCACTGGCCCCCGGTCACCATCATCCGATGCGCAGCGCGTGCTCTGTTGACCAAGCACAGATGTGGTTGGAGGCAATGCTGGGAGCCATGAGAGACCAGTGGCCCGACGGCCGATTCTGGTTTGGGTTCGACGACGACCTGTGGTTCGTTGATGACCATCCCTTCATACCGCGTCACGCCGTCACCCAGGGACCCTCGACGACCGTTCACTCCTGGGTGTTCGCCCACGTCGGGCCGCGATTCGGCCAGGGACATCCCGCCCTGACATGGTTCCCCCGCTATCTCCTTGAACTGGCACGTGCGTGGAGTCCTGACTCGCAACGCCCGCTTTGGCTACAAGAAATTGGTGCCCCGCGCACTCACGTTCCCAATGACCATGCTGCCGATTTCGTGACGTCCTCCCTCGCCTCGGTAGCAAGTACCCCTGGTCTGGAAGCAGTCACGTGGTGGTGCTCCCACGACGTCTCCCGTGACCTCCTCGATTTCCCAGAACTGGAGTATTCGTTAGGCCTCTTTACCAACGACGGCACGCCTAAGCCCGAAGCCCTCGCTTTGTCCGAGCTGCTACCCGACTTACACAACGCTCAGCCCCAAATCGAGTCTGATGAGCCGCTGGAGTTCAGCGCCGATTGGCAGACCGGGGCAGGGCGCTCGGTGTGTTCTCCCACGGGTGACCTGTTCGCTCACTGGGTTGACGAGGCGGAACGAACCGGGAAGGCTCCGCAGCTTCGAAGGGGGTAAGGATCTGCTCCGGGCTTGCACGCAGAAACCCCTCAGCTTGCGCGGAAACCACAGCCTTGCGCACAAACACCATGTGCGAGCAGAGGCATCACATAGCGAACCAGTGTTCAGTCCGCCCGAACACCTGCAGAACCCCCGGTTTCAGGAACGCGGGAACTTCTCCCGCAAGGCTGCGTCCACCATCGCTGGCACGAACTCAGAAACGTTGCCCCCGTTGCAGGCCGCCGAACGAATCATCGAGGAACTGATCGTTCCGAACTCTCGCCCAGCCGGCAGCAAAATCGTCTCGATCCCGCTCATGGCCTTGTTGAGGTGGGCCATCTGAAGTTCGTAATCGAAATCTCCACCAAAGCGCAGACCGCGAATAATCGCGTCAGCTCCTTGCTCGGTACAAAAATCGACCAATAGTCCGTCGACGGGGGCAACCTCAACCCCGGGGATGTCAGCGACGGCGTCCTCGACGAACGCCACTCTCTCCTCCATGGAGAAAATGCCGTTCTTCGCGGAGTTCACGGCCACTCCGACGACCACCTCGTCAACAAGCTGGGCGGCTCGGGCCACGACATCCACGTGGCCCAGGGTGATGGGGTCGAAAGATCCTGAGAAAACTGCTTTCACTGCTGCTCCATGGACTCACGGTTGCGTTGAGCGTAGTAGACGACGGTTTCGCCATACCGAGAATTCCACGACTCAAAACCCTCTGGAAAGTGAGGGGATCGACTTCGTCGTGACCTCTCCACCACCAGCAATCCGTCGTGGGCCAGAGCGTGCTGGGTGGTGGACGCAATGAGGCTGTCCATGACGTCATCGGCCACGTCGTAGGGCGGGTCGAACCATACGATGTCGAAGGTCTGCCGATTACCGGATAGAAATGCCGACACCGGCTGGGAAACCACCTGAATCTTGAGCCGTGTCGCTCGGGAATTGTCCTTCATGACACTACATGCGGCGCGATCCCGATCGACCGCAATGACCGACGAGGCTCCTCTACTGGCAGCCTCGAGAGCCACAGCTCCGGACCCGGCGAACAAGTCGCAGAATGCTTGACCGGCCAGCTGGTCCTCGGGAGCCTCGTCAGCCGTGCCATTCCAGGCAGCTAAGGCCGAAAAGACGGCCTCGCGCACCCGATCAGTCGTCGGACGTGTGAGTCGCCCCGCCGGGGTGGCAAGGCGTTGCCCGCCTGCACGACCCGCGATAATCCTGCTCACCCTTACAGGCTACCGGCAGCACTTGTCGAGCACATCTGCCTTCCGCAGGACTCTTGGTCATGTGGCGCGGCATTGTCATCGACCTCGGCAACTTTGTGCCCGTCGACTCCCAAAATGGACCGTGTTCAGGAAGAATGGACTCATGAGTAATGAGGAGAACCCGATTGCCGAGGTCCCGCAGGACAGCTGCTGGGGCTATCTGGACACCGCAGAGGTTGGCCGTCTGGCCACCAGCGTCAACGACCAACCTGAGGTCTTCCCTGTCAATTACGTCGTCGACGGACAAAGTGTCGTCTTCCGCACCGCAGCTGGCAGCAAGCTTGAAGACATCGTCGCCAACAACCGTGTTGCCTTCGAAGCCGACGGCTGGTCCGAAGAGACTGGCTGGTCGGTCGTCGTGCGCGGGATCGCCGAGGTCATCACCGATGAGGCCGAACTCGCCCTGTGTGACAAAATGCCCCTGCTCCCGTGGGTGCCGACCATCAAACGTAATTATGTGCGTATCCAGGCCGATGAGATCACCGGACGCACTTTCGCTTTCGGTCCCGAACCCCAGGACAACTGAGAACCCCAGGACAACTGAGACCTTTCTCGGGTCATCACTGCCGCCGTTCGTGACGGCCAGCTCAGCCCTGCTCCATTCAGCCCTGCTCCATGAGATCGCCTTCGGCCAACATCTCTGTTGCCGTGACGACATCAAGCAGCCTGGGGTCCTCGGGATTCTCCCTGACCCACCGCTCCGCGAGGTCCTTCGACGCGGTGACGATGTCGGCGTGATCGAGAACCCGCAGAAGCCGCAGCGGCGAGGAATACCCCGATTGCGACGATCCGAGCACATTGCCCTCGTGGCGCTGGGCCAAATCCAATTCCGCGAGCTGGAATCCGTCGCGAGATGACGCCACAGCAGCCAGCCGCTCACGAGCTGGTGACCCGGGAGGGGCGGTCGTCACCAACAAGCACAGGCCAGGCAGTTTGCCTCGCCCGATACGTCCACGCAGCTGGTGCAACTGCGAGACGCCGAAACGATCAGCGTCCATAATCACCATCATGGTGGCATTGGGGACGTCAACACCGACCTCGATGACCGTGGTGGAGATGAGCACCTGCGACTCTCCGCTAGCAAACCGGTCCATGACGGCCTTCTTCTCATCGGTGTCCAGCCGGGAATGAAGGGCTTCGATTCGCAGCCCGGAAAGCGGACCGCCGGCCAGCCGGGGAGCAAGCTCCTCGACCGCAGCCGTCGGCGAGCGACCGCCTTCAACGTCATCGGCATCATCGCTGCTGATACGGGGACACACCACGAAGACCTGATGTCCCGCTACACACTCTTCCCGGATACGTTCCCATGCACGTGTCAGCCAGGAACGGTGGGCAGGCAGGTCGACGACGGTGGTCTGGATGTCGGCGCGTCCCGACGGTAATTCCCGCAAGGTGGATACTTCCAGATCACCGAAGACCGTCATGGCAACAGTGCGAGGAATCGGGGTTGCAGTGAGGACAAGCTCGTGAGGCCGAGCACCATCGCCTGTTGTCAACACACTGCGCTGCTCGACGCCGAAGCGGTGCTGCTCGTCGACGACGACCAGACCAATGGTGTTGTAGACGACTCTTCCTGACAGCAGGGCATGGGTTCCGATGATGATTCCCGCCGCTCCTGAAGCGATGTCAGCCAGAGCGGCTCGGGTTCCGGCTGTCTTCATCGAGCCGGTCAGCAGGGCAACCCCGGTGGAGTTTTCCGGAGCGTCCAGACCATCACCGGAGGCAAGCTCCCCCAGCATTGCAGTGATAGTGGCGTAATGCTGCTGTGCAAGCACCTCAGTCGGTGCCAGAAGGACGGCTTGATAGCCGGCGTCAACCACTTGGAGCATGGCTCTCAAAGCGACGAAGGTCTTGCCGGAACCGACCTCTCCCTGCAGCAGCCGGTGCATGGGGTGATCGGAGGACAAGTCGTCGTCGATAACCCGGCTGATCTCGTCCTGGCCTGCTGTTGGGGTAAACGGAAGTCTCGACTCGAAAGCTGCCAGCAGGCCGTTATCACGACGCCGACACGCCGGAGCGTCATGACTGTCGGCGCTGCGCCGTCGCACCGCCATCGTCACCTGGGTGGAGATGGCCTCTTCCCACACCAGCCGCTGGGCGCCACGATGGGCTTCGGCTACCGAATGCGGGTGATGGATCGCGTGATAGGCCTGCCACAAACTCGGCAGATCAGCTTCTTGCCGAATCCATTCCGGCAGGGTGTCTTCGAGTTCAGGGGTGGAGTCCAGGAGCATTGACTCCACCGAGGCGATCTCCCACGTGCGCAGCTTCGACGTCTGCGGGTACAAACCGAGCAGGCCGTGACGCTGTACCTGGGCGGCCATCACCTTGCCCTCCTCGCGGCCTGCCACCACCTTGCCGTTACGGTCAATCATGACGAAATCAGGGTGGACAAGCTGAGGATTGCCCCGGAACTCCCCCACTTTGCCGACGAAAATGCCGTGGGTATGAGCCGAGAAGATGCGTTGCCAATACGAGACGATATGGGGTCTGCCGAAAAAAACCACCGGGAGCCGCGCGTTGCCGTCGGACAGCATGACCTCAAGTCGCTGGCGTGGTCGTCGTTCCCGGCCAGTGACAGTTTTGTTGGTGTGAACCTCCAGCCCAACGACATCGGCTACCAAGGCAACCTCAGTATCAACGACGAGGTGAGACAGATCAGTGGTCTCTGTTCCCGTCAGATAGCGGCGAGGCAGATGGCCAAGAGCGTCACCGACAGTCTCGACGTGCAGCGCAGAGAAAGCCTTGGCTGTCTTGGCACCCACCGCCTCGGCCAACGGACGATGAAGTTCCTGCTGAGTGCGGGTATGCCACCTGGTCACTGCGTTCACGTGGCCACCGTACCGGTCGGCAATGACATCTACACCGACGGCTGCCGCAGCTCGCGCCTATAAAGACAAAGAACCCGCCATACGGCGGGTTTCATCGTCGAACGTGCTGTTCAGCGGCTGACGCGGCCAGCCTTAATACACGAGGTGCACACGTTCAAGCGCTTGTGCGTGCCGTTTTCGACGACACGGACGCGCTGGATGTTCGGGCTCCACCGGCGATTGGTCTTCTTCTTCGACCAGGGGACGTTGTGTCCGAAACTGGGGCGCTTGGCGCAGATGTCACACACAGCAGCCACTGGGAGATCTCCTGTTCAGGGCCGGGCGCATGAGGCACCCGACACAATCGTTGGGTTCGGGGAGTTCCTTCAGGAACTGGACAAGACTATACGGTTTGGCGCCCGTAACCCAAATCGCCGCGTTGACTCATCCTGAATGCCCGCGTGGAGTGCTTCATTGACTCATCTCAATGTGCCTGCGTGAGCCAGAGTACGTGGATGGAGTTGAAGTTGACTCAACCTCAAGCGGCTCGTCGCACTTGAGGGTATAGGGGTTGACGCCGCAGCGATCAACACCCGTCCTCTCGTGCAGTTGCGCCAGGTCTGCACAGCTGCGCCACTTCTCCACGGTCGGCTCTGACAACCATCGATAACCTGCGCCACCATTGCACACCTGCGCCCACCATTGGCACCCGCATCTGTGAAGAGCCTCTTGGGCGGAGCAAAGAAGGGTGCTTCCCGCAGCCCGCTCTGAGTGGGCGCGGACACAAGCGCGCATGCTATATTTCCCCAGTCGCATTAGCTAGTCGGTGGGATTATGCGCTTTTTGCTAAACGTCATCTGGGTACTTTTCGCTGGCTTCGGGCTATTTCTCGAGTATCTTTTAGCTGGAGGCGTCGCCTTCATCTTCATCATTACGATCCCGGCAGCCATTCCTTGCTGGCGCATCGCCGGATTCGTTCTCTGGCCTTTCGGTCGAGCAGTTGTCGCGAAGCCGAACGCAGGTGCAGGATCGACCGTCATGAACGTCGTCTGGTTCTTCGTCGCTGGCCTCTGGCTCGCTATCGGCCACGTCGTTACCGCGTTCATCCAGGCCATCACCATCATCGGTATCCCACTCGCCATCGCCAACCTGAAGCTCATTCCGATCACGTGTTTCCCCTTCGGAAAGATGGTCGTGAGCAACCGCGAGATCGCTCATTACTCCTCAGTTTATTCACGCGGTTTGTGACAAATGGGGACGCGGCATAAGCAAGTTACGTTTCCTGTGTTGGTGGTTAAGCGTCGTGCTTGCTCTTCCTCTTTAATGCCATTGACGACGATCTCTCAAGTATCGCCCTAAGCTCGGGTTCATCCTCCTCACCTACTGCAGTCGACTACGCCAGCACCGCGATGGCTTGCGGATCGGCCTAAACCGGCTCTTCATAAACAATGGTGTAGGTAGCGCTGTCTCTGTTATTCGCGTAGTGGCCGAAGGTCTTCACTGCTACCCAGATAGGCGTGTACGCATAGACCTCGATACTGTAGCCTTACCGGTTCTGATCTCATTGCGGTAGTGAGGCATAGGGGCCTCCTTGCTTTGATCCAGATTCGACAGCGCGTGCTCTTCGACACGTTCGTCACCAGGGCGAGGCATGAATCCCTTAGAACACGAACGGCCTCGGTCATTTGTGACGATGTCTCTTACGGGACGAGAGGCCTGACCGAGGACCTACCACAGTTCACCTTACGCCAGGGCGGCGACACCGGGGATGGCGCTGTGCTTGCCGGGGAGACGATGCCTGAACCGTCTGAGTACCTGTCCGAGGTTCAGCGCGACGGCAAACCGCTGGGCGCTGACATCGTCTACCGGGAAACCTGGCAGTGGCTTGATTAGCGGGGCTGTTGGCAGTTTGTGACACCGCGCCTGATTGAGGCGTATGCGCAGGCGTTTGCCCGCTATGTGCAGTGTGAGCAGGCGATCTCCAAGCTCGGTCTCCTCGGTAAGCACCCGACCACTGGGCCTGCGATCGCCAGCCCGTTCGTGGCAATGAGCCAGAGTTTCGGTAAGCAGGCGAATGTGTATTGGTATGAGATTTACGAGATCGTGCGCGCCACCTGCACCATCGACTACGCGGGCACTACCCCTAGTGATGAGGTGATGGAGCAGCTGCTGGAGGCCCGCTCCTAACCGTCTTTCTTGATCTTGGCGTCCATCCCCAAACGTGGGGTGGGCGCGTTCTTGTTCCCTCTGTGTTTCGTGGAAGCGAGTGTGCTTATGTGTTCGACTCGTACTGCCGAGTCTGTGTGCGCTGGCCATCCGGACAAGTTGGCCGATCAGATCGCCGACCAGATCCTCGACGACATCCTCTACGACGACAAGGCCGCCCGGGTGGCGGTGGAGGTGATGGCAGCCGGTCGGCGGATCATCGTCACCGGCGAAATCACCACCGATCACCGCCCCCGCATTCGGGAGTCTGTGCGAACCGCCCTCGCGCGTGCCGGATACAGTCCGCTCGGGTTCCTGATCTACGTGTGGACGCGCCGCCAATCCGGCGACATCAGCGCCGGAGTTACCACCTCGCTGGAGGCACGCGGTGGTGATAGTTCGGCGTTCGCCTTGCAGGGGGCTGGCGATCAGGGCGCCGTCTACGGCTACGCCACGCTGAGACCCCTGAACGCCTCCCGCTCGTCCTGGCACATCGCGGTGGAGACGGTGATCGTCTCGGTGCAGCACGACGCCGGGAAGGATCTGGAGGCGCTGACCCGTGAGGTCGAGTCGCTGGTCGTCGGTCCGGCCTGCCAGACCTACCTACCCGTAGACGAGCACACCGAAATTCTTGTGAATCCGTCGGGAAGGTTCGTTGAAGGCGGGCCGCGAGCCAGTACCGGGCTGACGGGCCGGAAGCTCATGGTCGACACCTACGGCGGGCTCGGGTCTCATGCTGGGGGCGCGTTCCCCGGCAAAGACCCCTCCAAGGTCGACCGGTCAGCGGCCTACATGGCTCGCCTGATCGCTCGTACGATCGTTGACGCCGGGCTGGCCGCTGAGTGTGCGAGGTGGCCATCAGTTATGCGATTGGGAAGGCTGATCCGGTCGCCTTCAGTGTGGACACGCTCGGCACCGGAGAATACGCCGACCCGATCCTCACCAAGGCTGCCCGGGACGTGTTCGTGCTACGGCCGGCGAAGATCATCGACGCCCTCAACCTGCGCACACCCCGCTACCGGGATCTGGCGGTCTACGGGCACATAGGCCGGGATTACCCGCTTTGGGAACACACCTGGCGTTTTGATCGCGACCTGCAGAAGGCGGTGGAAACGCATGCGCATCGAGCAGCTATCCATCGCTAACCTCACGCCCGCTGACTCCATCATCGACTGTCTGCCTCACAGCGCCATGATATTCACCGTCAGAACATAAACGGCTACGACAGCCAAGAGAACTGAAAACGCTATCGTTAGCAGCGAATCCCGGAAGCGTTTCGTTACTGTCCCCCCAACAAGCCCACCAACCATCGATGCTATTGCAAAAGGTAAAACTACCGACAAATCAATATGTACATCGGTACCGATCCGCCCTAACAAGCCAGAAACGGAAGATATAATCATAACTAGCAGCGAAGTGGAAGAAGCTTCTCTCATGGTAAAACCAAGCACAAGCACAAGCATTGGTACAATGGCGAATCCGCCGCCTACACCAAAAAAACCAGTGAGTATGCCGATACACGTAGCTGCGAGGATGATTGCTACTATGCCCCGACGTCGAGTTGGGCCCGTATCGACAGCACCCGATTGAGGTTCCGAATGCTGCTTACGCTCAGCTAGTAAGTCTTTACGACCACGCTTGGCCATGATTATCGCAACAACAACAAGCAACACCCCAAAAATGAGCATCACCATTACTTCGGGCACCAGCACCGAAACTCGTGCGCCAATCAGCGCGCCCACCACCGAGATCAATCCAAAAAGAGAACCGTCACGCCAATTAATTGTCCCTTGGCGCAATCGCGGTATGAGAGAAACAACCGATGTAAGCCCAACAATCACAAGCGATCCAGCCGCAGCATCGTGAGCGTCTTGCCCCAACAGATAAACGAGCACCGGCACTGAAAGGATGCCCCCACCGGCGCCAAGCAGGCCCACAACTACGCCAATTACCAGACCTACGAGGATCGCATCAATTATTACTTCCATCAGTGTCGAACTCCATTTCCGTTCCTATACGCTTCAAGCAAGACCTGGCGTGGGCTAGGAATTTGATCCAGTCAACTTGAGAATTGACGGTGTTCTTTTTTTCCATTGTTTAGCATACTCGTTGAGGCTGGGCAGCCCAGTATCGAGCGGGGGCGGTGGATGTTGTAACGGTTGAACCACTGGCCAACCAGAACCCTGACGTGAGCTAGATGCTCGAAACAGTTGTCTGCCAAGAACTCATCGCACAATCAGTTACGAAAGCAGTTACGAAAGAACTCAACATACCCGTTATGCCACGGCCCTCCCTGCGTGATGAATGCCTGGATCGTCTCATCCTCACCAGCCCAACCCTGAAGCTTATCAGCTATCAATCCCGGCACCTTATCCATCCACGCCCGCCGTGCTCAAAAACTGCTAGGCCGATCACCTCGACCACACAGATTCGGTCTTCAGGCAGGTCTCACCTGGGGGCCGCCTGCTGCCGCGTGTATTCATGACAAACCTTGATGGTCTAAGCGTGGCGAGTCCAGTCGCACTCGAAGTTCAACGCCTACACATCAGCAGGGTGACCTCTCCCTTTACCGCTGACGCGTCCCTGGCGTCTCCCACACCCATGCATGCCTTCTGGGGCGGTCTCGCGAGCCACAGTGTCGCGCTGAGCAAAGATCCACGCCCTGCGGCATCCCCTGATCCGCAAACTCATTCATCCATGCTCTTAGCCCTTGGTATTTGTCAGCCTGTCGCCCCGAGCGCTCGACCATCTGTGGCCACACCCCAACTCCATCCAACCGGTGAGTGTCCTCTCGTTGAGTGTCCTCTCGTCAAGCCACCCGGCTTGCCCCCATGACATACATTATCTAGGATGCCCTCAGCCATGATTAGACGGAGACCTTGGGAATGAAAACCGCCGCCGGGACACAGAACCCATCTGCTGAATCAGAATTCATCAACGTTCTACGCCGCGACGGCGACCCGCTTGCACACGAGCTTGGCACCCAAGTGTTGACAAATCTCGAAAACAAACTTATCAGAAACGGTGTTCGAGTATCCCAAATCAATAACAGACGGTATCTAGGTGGCAAACATAAGCTTACCGGATTCATCCGAAAAATCGTCGATCAACATTGTCCAGGGGTTACATCCGTAATCGACATCTTCTCAGGTACGGGCACTGTAGCCAACGCCTTCAAAGACAAAACTATAATCACGAACGACATCTTATATTCAAATTACATCACAAATGTTTGCTGGTTCTCGCCAACCCCATACAGGCCGTACGTCATCATTGACGCCATTTCAAGCCTGAACGCCATTCAAACCAGCGAAAATAACTATGTTCGGAAGAATTTCTCGGACACCTATTTTAGTGCGGATAACTGCTCAAAAATCGGCGCGGCCCGCGAGCTTATCAAAGAAGCACAAACCTCCAACCTTGTCAACAACCGCGAGTTTGCGATTCTGGTTACTTCGGTTCTCTATGGCATGGACCGGATTGCAAATACTGTAGGTCACTACGACGCATTCCGCAAAGGAGCACTATTCGACAAATCACTCATCTTCCCGGTCATCTTACCCTCCATTGATCTTTCGCCCCGGAACAAACAGTACAACACCGACGCGAACGGACTGATAGACAGCCTCAACGGCGACCTGCTTTACTGTGATCCGCCCTACAATTCACGCCAATACTCCGACGCTTACCACTTGCTTGAAAACATCGCTCGATGGGAAAAACCGGAAGTGTACGGCGTTGCTCGCAAAATGGACAGAACCGCCTTAAAAAGTGACTACAACACCGTGCGGGCGACTGCAGCACTAAGAGATCTTGTCAGAAAGGCGGACGCAAAATACATAGTTTTTTCCTATAACAACATGGCAACAAAGGGCAATGGGAGGTCTAACGCCAAGATTAGCGACGACGAAATTATGGACATATTCTCCGAGAAAGGTCATGTTCAAGTCTTTGAACAACCCTATAGGGCATTCAGCACTGGAAAGTCTGCAATAGCGCACAACGCTGAACGACTATTCGTTTGCACCGTTAAACCTGCGACTCAACCAGCTGTCCCCGTGACTTTAAGCCCAATCAATTACATTGGCGGAAAAGGCAAGTTGATGCCGCAACTAAGCCATCTTCTCCCATCAACTAGCCTCTTCATTGACCTCTTTGCAGGAGGATGCACTGTCGGCGCGAACATCGACGCCGATAAAGTCATCTTTAACGACAGTAACGAGCAGTTAATGGATCTTATTCGATTTCTTGCGCACAACGACCCTACTGACACCATCCACGCCGTGGACTCGATCAAAGACCACTATGGATTTAGCGATACTTATAGGAACTCCTACAAGTATTATGGCGTAGACAGTTCCTCAGGTCTCGCTGACATCAATCGAGATTCATTCATGAGGCTCCGGGACGACTACAACGCGATGCCCATTCACCGTCGTGACCCGTTGTTGCTTTATATTCTGGTGATTCATGGTTTCAATAATCAGTTACGCTTCAACGCCAAGGGGAACTTTAACCTCCCCGTTGGTAAGCGCGACTTTAACTCCAGAATGCGAGCAAAACTCAAGAACTTTCATACCCGCATTTCAAAGACGGATGCCGTATTCCAAGTAGGAGACTTCCGCGATTTTAATATCGACGATACCCCGAAGGACGCTATGTTTTATTGCGATCCTCCGTATCTCATAACCCAGGCCACCTACAATGAGAGGGGCGGGTGGTCTGAGAACGACGAACGCGATCTCATCACCTTCTTAGGCAGGGTTCACGATTCCGGACGTCGGTTTGCTTTGTCTAACGTGATCCAGGCAAAAGGTTCCGTCAATCACATCCTAAGCGACTGGGCAAACAACCCTGAATTCACGACACACAAATTGACAATGAGCTACCGGAACTCTAATTACCATAGAGCCAATAGAACTTCGCCCACGCTTGAGGTTTTAGTGACAAACTTCTGAAAAGGTTAGTTGTGAGCTACGAAAACATCAATTTCCAAAGCTATAGCTGGGTGCTGGGTACAACTAGTTTCCGCGTAGCTCAAATGAACCTGCGCATTGAAGAGCAACTCATTCATCTGCGCAGCTTCTCGCAAACAATCACAGACGGGGATGAAAAATGGCGCTGGAAAGGGAATAGGGAATTACAGGCCCGTTTCTACTACTATCTAAAAGACAACAACGCTCTGAAAGGTGACGCACGGAGACCCGACAAAGATGCTCGCCAGAAGACGTCTGGTTTATTGACACTAGGGTTTATCGACGATAATCGCATAATCACGCCTGCAGGCGAGGAGCTTCTAAATTATGTCGAGGATGCCTCGTTCGGCGAAAACAACTACTTCATGATTCCTGCGGATAGCTTCATTTATCTCAAGCAGTTATTGAAGACATCGTTAAGAATCCGTGAAGACGCAAACGTGAGGCCATACTTTGTGTTAGCGCACTTTTTGAATAAGTTCGGTTCCTTAACCTTTGAAGAATTCACGTATCTTTTGCCGCTAGTTGTTGATGAACAGTCGCTACACATCGTTGAAACAAGCCTTACCGACGTGCGGAGCGGAAGGGCGACTTTCAATGAAGTGATCCTTTCGACCTTAATGTCTAAGCAGAATTATAAGCAGGCATACGATTTGTGGATGACAACCACCGTTGATGAAAGACTAGTCACCCAAATTGGAATGAACCGTAAAAGCCGGAAGTACGACAGGGCGTATTACCCCTTTTACCAGCTCCTCAAACAAATCTTCGTAGAAAAGAGAAACACAACACGAGCGGTTTCACAACTTTACCAGCAAGTCAGAAACCTCAAGACGGCTACATATTGGAAGCGCCTGATTTTCGGCGATAGTAGCTCAACAAAAGTGCGCCGAAATGGCGCCGATTCATTCGCTCAAAACAACCCGTTTACCTCGGTGTCAGACGAGGCCGAGTTAAAGGACGTCTTCTTCAAATATCTACATCTGTACAAGGCCCGGGCCACCTTGTCTGATTACTTCGATCTCAACAGGAGGTATTTTAAGCTAACAGACACTGTTCTTTTCCGCGAAAACACAGTCAGATTTGATTCAATTCCATCAGCTTTTTTCTCGCTTGTTGGAGATAAGCTTTTAGCGTCTATGTTTGAGCCCTCCGAAACTCTCACCCAGTCGCTTGAGCTTAAAAATATCGCACCAATGTTTAATATACCGGAAGTGGATTTACTGACAGCGCTTTCATCCAAGCTGGGCGTAAAACTTACGACGCTTTCTGAAGTCAATGGCTTTGTACAGGACAAACGCTACGAACGTTTGCACCATCTATTAGATGACCGCTTCACCAAAAAAGTACTCATGGAACTCCTAGACTGTTTTATAACTCGTAATGACGAGCGTGTCAAGGAACTTGTTACTGAAGATGCAACGCCATCAACTATCTTTGAATATGTCTTAGCTCTCATTTGGTATGAGTTCACTGACCGACAAGGCGATGTTCTACGGTTTATGAAACTTTCTTTTGACGCAGACCTCATGCCCCGCACTCACGCACAAGGCGGAGGCGCGGACATTGTATTCGAGTTTGAGCCGTCAGGTAATTATCCCCGCCATGACATGCTTATTGAAGCGACTTTAGCCGATGGGACGAACACCAGACGCATGGAAATGGAGCCCGTTTCACGTCACCTAGGTACTCACATTCTTCAAACCGGAAACCACAATGACTACTGCGTTTTTGTAGCGCCCCACATAGAAGTCAATGTCGCAAATGACTTTAGATTTCGAAAGAACTCCGGTTATTGGAATAATCAAGGAGATAACACTCCCTTAAAGATAATCCCCGTTGATATTGCGCAAGTAAAATACCTGGTGGAAAATGATAGCAGATACTGTGATCTTTATCGATTATTTGAGGAGGCCTATGATTCCCCGGAACTTACCCCGCTGAAATGGCTTGCCGAAATCGCGCAGCTAGTTGCTTCACTGCCAGGCTCTGATAAGTCGAGAAGTGAACGAGATAAAATGGCTCATCACGATTGACAGTACCGATGGGTCGTGAATCCTCCGGTTCCTATATGTAGTTGCGCATGACGTTGCTTAAGCCTGTGGGTAGTTGTTGCGGTTCATGAGGTTGTTGACGCTGCTGGAGTGAGGGAGGGGGTAGGCCCCGTCAGGATAGGAGTTGGAAAATAACGGCCTGAGTAGGGAGCCTGCCGGTGAATACTCACGCTAACGCACCTTTGACCGGACGCCTGGTTGAGCGTCGCTAACACCTGCCCGATCGCCTATGGTGGGCGTCGAGATGGGTATCAGTCGGGCCACTGCACCTACATGGGTCAACCGGTACCGCCGCCACGGAGAAGCTGGCCTGGCTGATCGGACCAGCCGGCCTGCCCGGTGCCCTCATCAAACCCCTACTGAGATCGTCAAGACCATCGCTAGGTTGCGGCGGGAACAACAGTGGTCGGTCCGACTGATCTGTATCGACCTGGCAGATCGCGGTATCCGGATTTCTCAGGCCACGGTCGGGCGATGGTGTCTCCACGGCAGGGCTGCTACGCCTAGCCGCGGCACAGTGGGCGGCACCTATCTGTGACAGGTTGTCCCGGCTGGCCTACACCGAACCCTGTGCCGACCAGATGGTTTCCACCCATGGTGGAGTTGTGGCGTCGTGCGAAAGCTTTCTTGTGCCGTCCACAGTATCGACACCATCACCACAGTCACTGATAACGGCCCGTGATAGGCACATGGTCACATCCGTGCTGGTCGATGAAGGCCACACCCACAGATCCGCAACATCTAGACTCCACAGTCGCACCGGCACCATCGAACGATATAACCAGATCAAGCCCCGAGAAGCTTCAATACGCCCGCCCTTATCGTTCAGAAGCTAAACCAGTCCAAGCCATCAGTGTAGGCAACATCCACGGCACCTATCATCGACCCCACACCGGCTCACCAGACCACCCGCCTCACTACTCCCCACAGGCGTAAACAACGTCATGCGCAGCTACAGGTAGTAACGAAGCGGGATCTGGTCTCGGCAGGCGGTGCGGGGGCATAGTCGTAGCAGCCCGCTTCCGGATGGTAATTCTTCGCCAAACTTCCGGTTGTATCGCACAACGACGCCACAAGCTCCAACCTCGAAACCCTCAGATCTTAACGACGACGGGCACGATCATTGGACGACGCCGGAATGTATGGGAGACCCACCGTCCGATCGTTCGCCGCACCACCTGCTGCAACCGGTAGGCGTCATCCATGCCGTCCCCCATCGCCTTTTCCAACGCGACCACGATCTGATCGGTAACCGACGCAAAAGCCGAATCATCCTCGGCGAAACCACGCGCTTGAATAGCCGGACGCGACACCACCGACGCCGACCGAGTATCAACGACCGTCACTACCGACAGGAATCCCTCTTCGCCAAGAATGCGACGGTCAGTGAGGGTGTCCTCGGTGAGTTCGCCAACCCCCGACCCGTCGACGAGAATGTACGAGGCGTCAATCTTGCCGACAACTCGCGGCACCCCATCAACCAGATCCACTACCCCACCATCCTCAACGAGGATGACATTCTTCTCATCGACTCCGGTGGCCTTAGCCAATTCGGCATTAGCCACAAGGTGACGCACCTCGCCATGAATCGGCATGACAGCGCGCGGACGCACGATGTTATAGGCGTACAGAAGCTCACCGGCCGCCGCGTGCCCGGAAACATGAACCAGCGCATTGCCCTTGTGAACGACGGTGGCACCCAGTTTCGTCAGACCATTGATGACACGGTAGACGGCGTTTTCGTTGCCAGGAATGAGGGAGGAGGCCAACAGGACGGTGTCGCCCTCCCCTACCTCGATGTCGCGATGCTCCCGGTTAGCGATACGGGCCAGAGCTGACAACGGCTCCCCTTGGGACCCGGTCGAGACGATGACGACCTCATCGTCCCGATAGTGGTCGAGCTCGCGCAGGTCGATGACGGTGTTGTCCGGTACATGCAGGTAGCCAAGGTCCTGGGCCACTGCCATGTTGCGGACCATGGAACGACCGACGTAGCAGACCTTGCGGTGATGGCGGACCGCCATATTGAGCACCTGCTGAACGCGGTGCACGTGAGAGGCGAAACAGGCGACGATGAGTTTCTTGTTAGCCTTCTCAAACACCCTCTCAATGGCCGGCTCAATCTCGGTCTCGGACTTCACGAAACCCGGCACCTCGGCGTTGGTGGAATCAACCATGAACAGGTCAACCCCTTCTTCGCCCAGCCGCGCGAAGGCACGCAGATCGGTAATACGGCCATCCAGCGGTAACTGATCCATCTTGAAGTCGCCGGTATTGATGAGGGTTCCGGCGTCGGTTCGCACACACACCGCCAGGGCGTCGGGAATGGAGTGGTTGACGGCGATGAACTCCAAGTCGAACTGCTCACCCACCTCAGCAACGTCGCCTTCGTGAACGACGTTCAGCTGATACCCCTTGATACGGTGCTCACGCAGCTTGGCCTCGACAAGAGCCAACGTCAGCTTGGACCCATAAACAGGAATGTCGGCGCGTCGCTTAAGCAGATAAGGCACAGCCCCGATGTGGTCCTCATGGCCGTGAGTCAGCACTAGCGCTTTGACACGAGCGAGCTTGTCCTCGTCGAGGTAATCCAATCCTGGCAGCAACAGGTCGACGCCGGGGTGGTCATCCTCTGGAAACAGCACACCACAGTCAATGAGAAGAATCTCCCCATTGATTTCGTAGCATGACATATTGCGTCCGACATCCCCCAATCCCCCGAGGGGAATGATGCGCAAAACATCCGGTTGCAGGTCCGGGGGTGTCGTCAATCCAGTCTTAGCCACGCTGTGAAGCCTATCGGGAGACTCCGACAGATTTGCCTCCCCGTGTGCCGGCGGGACGAAAAGGCTGCGGGTCGGACATAAACCTGTTGACCAGCGGCCACAAAGACTGTGGGCCCGTCCTCACGGGCCCACGCGACAACTCAAAACCTCGGGATGTTACGCATATTGGAGGTAGCCATCGAAACCGCCTCACCGGCACCACGGTTGAGCACGATCTTGCTCATAGCCGTGGCGAACCCAATCATCTGCTCACTCTTGATCTCAGGAGGCAGGGACAAGGCATTGGGATCCGTAATCACCTCGACGAGGGCCGGACCATCGAAGTCCAGAGCATTCTTGAGCGCCCGGTGTACGTTCTTCGGATCGTCGACCCGCTCGGCGTGGTAACCGATGGCCTCGGCAATCCCGGCGTAGCTGACGTCGTGGACGTCCGTACCGAAATCAGGCAGACCGGCGACCAACATCTCCAGCTTGACCATACCGAGGGTGGAGTTATTGAACACGACCACTTTGATGGGCAGATTGAGCATACGGGCCGTGACGAGTTCGCCAAGCAGCATGGACAGTCCACCGTCACCGGAGACCGAAATCACCTGACGTCCCGGATGGGAAGCCTGAGCACCGATGGCATGAGGCAGGGCGTTGGCCATTGAGCCGTGCAGGAAAGACCCGATGAGGCGTCGAGTACCCAACGGGTCGATGTAACGGGCAGTCCACACATTGCACATACCGGTGTCAGCGGTGAAGATCGCGTCGCGATCAGCCAGCTCATTGAGGACATGGGCAACATACTCGGGGTGAATCGGCTTCATGTGCTCGACATTGCGAGTATAGGAACCCACCGGAGCCTTCATGATCTTGGCGTGGCGCTTGACGGTCGCTTTGAGGAACTTGTCGTCATGCTGCTTGAGCAACGGAGTAACGGCATTGCACAAAGCCTTGACGTCGGCATGAATGGGGAACGAGACATTGGTACGACGTCCCAGCTTCTCGGGACGATTCTCCACCTGAACGGTAAGGGTGTCGGGCAGGAACTGGTTGTACGGGAAGTCGGTTCCCAGCAAGATCAGTACATCGGCATCGTTCATGCCTTCGGCGGCGGCACCGTATCCCAGCAGGCCGGTCATGCCGACATCGAACGGGTTGTCGTACTGGATGAAGTCCTTACCTCGCAGGGTGTGCCCAATCGGGGCCTTGAGCTTGTCGGCCAAGGCCAGGACCTCGTCATGGGCACCCTCAACACCGGCACCAGCGAAGATGGCGACCTTCTTGACGTCGTTGAGCAGCTTGACCAGCTGACGGACGTCTTCCGGGTTCGGTTCGATCGTGGGGCGACGACTCGGAACGAAAACCGGTGCCGGGGCGACGGCCTTCTTATCGGTGATGTCGCCCGGAAGGGTGACGACTGAGACAGTACTGCCGGCAACAGCGTGGCGAATGGCCGAATTGATGACGCGAGGAGCCTGTTCAGGGGTCGAGACCAGCTCGCAGTAATCGGAGCATTCCACGAACAGACGATCTGGGTGGGTCTCCTGGAAGTAGGTCATGCCGATCTGCACACTGGGGATGTGCGAGGCAATAGCGAGAACCGGAACCTGGGAGCGGTAGGCGTCGAACAGGCCGTTGATGAGGTGCAGGTTGCCCGGGCCGCACGATCCTGCGCACACAGCCAGTTCACCGGTCAGAGTTGCTTCGGCAGCAGCCGCGAAGGCCGCAGCCTCCTCATGACGAACGTGAACCCAGTCGATACCACCTTTGGCGGAACCGCCAGTTTTACGAACTGCGTCAACGACGGGGTTGAGGGAGTCTCCGACGATGCCATATATCCGTCGCACTCCCGCATCGAGGAGCTGTTGGACAAGCTGCTCGGCAACATTCATGAAAGGGACCTCCGCGGGACTGGCAATATGTGATGAACGGCCGGGCGAACGGCCACAGGTTAGGATACGACTTTTTGTGACTAGCCTCACCTCACCATTCGCGCCGAGCTGATTACTTGCCGGTAAGGTCGGACAGTTTCACCTCGGTCCCCACGAGGGAGAATTCCAATCCTCTCGGCGTAGCTTTGAGAGATTCGTAATGCAGATTGCCCAAGTCGGGGAGGGTGAATCGCTCAGTCACACCTTCCAAAACAGATTTGAGCAGGATCTCGGGGATAGGAATACCGTCCAAGCTTGCTGATGGGCTGGTCAGTGTCACCCGCCGCGACGTGGTTTCAACGCCGGGCACCGCCGAAATGCTGACGTCCACCCGCGCCCCCAGTACCGACACATCACGCACAATGGTCACTGTGCCGTTCTCACCGGTGTCGCTGTTGTAGGTGATACGACCACCTGCCAGCCGCGACAGCTCAGCCCAATCAACCCTGCCTGTTGCAGACACGGTCTCGGCTACTGTCTGGGTTTGCTCACGGACGTGACGAATCCCGTTGGCGTGGATGTTCACGTCGCGAAAAGTCACCGTCTCCTCGTCCCGGACAATGGTTGCTGTCGGGATGGTGGCGTCAAGACCTTGCAGCTCGTCAGTCAGCAGCACCCCAAGAAAAGGACGATTGTGGATGGTGACACCGACGCTCGACTCGTCGGCCCCGGATGACGTCGCGATAGTGGCCGCTATCTCTTTTTCCGTTCTGGCCCGAAAGGTCTGGTCCGTCACGACTGCGGCAACCGCTACCAAGGCGATAACGACGATCCCGATGAGCCACTTGATGAACCG
The DNA here is from genome assembly GCF_030525615.1 of Cutibacterium sp. GTDB lineage: Bacteria > Actinomycetota > Actinomycetes > Propionibacteriales > Propionibacteriaceae > Cutibacterium. The sequence goes on from NZ_JAUNEJ010000007.1 coordinate 78,514, forward strand.
GTGGGGACGGCGATCACGTTCAACCGTCACCTTCGCACCGGGATCGACCTGAGGTTTAGGCGGCAGCACCAGAGTTGGTTCAGCTGGCGTCAGCGAGAAGTCAGGACGCTCATTCAAGTCCAAGCAACCCTTCAATGCCAATAGTCAGACCCGGACGGTCGAGGACACCGCGCACGCCGGTCAGGACACCGGACATGAACGAGACACGATCCATCGAGTCGTGGCGGATGGTCAGGGTCTCCCCCTCAGCTCCAAAGAGCACCTCCTGATGGGCAACCAGACCGCGCAGGCGCACACCGTGGACGTGAATCCCGTCAACAACAGCGCCGCGAGCACCGTCGAGCTGGCTCTGGGTGGCGTCCGGAACCTCTCCCAACCCGGCCTCCTTCCGGGCAGTAGCGATCTTGCCTGCGGTGGTGCGGGCAGTGCCGGAGGGGGCATCGACCTTGTTGGGATGGTGCAGCTCGATGATCTCGACCGACTCGTAGAACTTCGCGGCCTCCTGGGCGAAATGCATCATGAGCACAGCGCCGATGGAGAAGTTTGGGGCCACCAGGCACCCGATGTTCGGATGATCGGCAAGCTGGTCGCGCAGGGTCTGGTAGCGTTCGTCGTCAAAACCAGTGGTTCCAACGACGGTGTTGATCTCGTGGTCAATGGCCCATGCCAGGTTGTCCATGACAGCGTCGGGGGTGGTGAAGTCGACGATGACATCAGCTCCCTTAGCAGCTGAACGATCATCGCCACTGTCAATGGCAGCAAAAAGCTCAGTGTCCTCAGCCTCCTCGACGGCTTGGCACACCGCTGCCCCCATACGTCCCTTGGCTCCGAAGACGGCAACCTTAATCATCTGGATCTTCCTTCCTGGCGACGGCACCTGTCCTGGCGCCGAGTCCAGACTACCCAGCAAGTGTGACGCTGCCGAGGGACGACTCATTCGTGTACGACGAACGGGCTGTCCTGACCAATGCGTCAGGGCAGCCCGTCCAAGATCAACGACTCGCGTCACTCCTCGTCGTCGTCATCCTCGTCATGGGAAGCCAACACCAAAGACAGCTTGCCGCGATCATCGACCTCGGCAATCTCAACCTCGATCTTCTGGCCGACCGACAGCACATCCTCGACTGCCTCGACGCGCTTGCCGTCATTGAGGTCGCGCATCTTGGAAATGTGCAATAGACCGTCTTTACCCGGCAGCAGGGACACGAAAGCACCGAAGCTAGTCGTCTTGACGACGGTGCCCAGGTAGCGCTCTCCGACCTCAGGCATCTGCGGGTTGGCGATGGCGTTGACCATGGTGCGGGCAGCCTCGGCGGAATCGCCATTGTCAGCACCGATGAAGATGGTGCCGTCATCCTCGATGGAGATATTGGCGCCGGTCTCGTCCTGAATCTGGTTGATGACCTTGCCCTTGGGGCCGATGACCTCACCGATCTTGTCGACCGGGATATGCACGGTAATGATTCGCGGTGCAGTCGGAGCCATCTCGTCAGGCGAGTCAATAGCGTCGTTCATGACCTCCAAGATGGTGGTGCGAGCTTCCTTGGCCTGCTTGAGAGCACCGGCCAGCACGTCTGCGGGAATACCATCAAGCTTGGTGTCGAGCTGCAAGGCGGTGACGAACTCACTGGTGCCAGCGACCTTGAAGTCCATGTCACCCAGGGCGTCCTCGGCACCAAGGATGTCGGTGAGGGCAAGGTACTTGGTGTTGCCGTCCTCGTCGGTCTCGCTCATGAGGCCCATGGCAATGCCAGCGACCGAGGCGCGCAGCGGAACACCAGCGTTGAGCAAGGCCAGGGTCGAGGCGCACACCGAACCCATCGAGGTGGATCCATTCGAACCGATGGCCTCGGACACCTCACGGATGGCGTACGGGAACTCCTCGCGGGTCGGCAGCACCGGAATAAGGGCACGCTCAGCGAGATTGCCGTGACCGATCTCACGACGCTTCGGGGACCCAACACGGCCAGTCTCACCGGTGGAGTACGGCGGCATGTTGTAGTTGTGCATGTAGCGACGCGAGGTCTCCGGAGAGAGAGTGTCGAGCTTCTGCTCCATATCGAGCATATTGAGCGTCGACACACCGAGAATCTGGGTCTCACCGCGCTGGAACAGAGCAGAACCGTGGACACGCGGAAGTACCCCGACCTCGGCAGACAGGGCGCGAATGTCACGAGGACCACGACCGTCGATACGCACCCCCTCGTCGAGGACGCGCTTGCGGACGATCTTCTTCATGATGGCTTTGAAAGCACCAGAGATCTCTGCCTCGCGCTCCGGGAAGGTCTCCGCGAGCTCAGCCTTGATACGGGTCTTGAGTTCGGTCTCGGCCTCCTGGCGCTCCAGCTTGGCAGCAATCTGCTCGATACGAGACAGCTCGTCAGCAGCCTTCTCCTCGACGGCGGCGTAAATGTCGTCCTCGTAGTCCTTGAAGACCGGGAAGTCGTAGGTTTCCTTGGGCAACTTGGCGGCCAAAGCGACCTGAGCGTCACACAGCACCTTGATGAAGGGTTTAGCGGCCTCCAGACCGGTGGCGACGACCTCTTCAGTCGGAGCAGTACGTCCACCACGGACAAGATTCCAGGTGGCCGGGGTCGACTCAGCCTCGACCATCATGATGGCGACGTCACCGTCAGCGAGCACACGCCCGGCGACGACCATGTCGAAGGTCGACTCCTTGCGCTCGTCAACCGACGGGAAGCACACCCACTGATCGTCAATGAGAGCCATCCGGACGCCACCGATCGGCCCGGAGAACGGCAAACCAGCAAGCTGGGTGGACATCGAAGCGGCATTGATGGCGATGACGTCGTAGTAAACCGACGGGTTGAGGGCCATCACAGTCACGACGACCTGGACCTCATTGCGCAGACCCTTAACAAAGGACGGGCGCAGCGGACGGTCGATAAGACGGCAGGCGAGAACGGCTCCCTCAGACGGGCGTCCTTCACGACGGAAAAAAGAGCCGGGAATACGTCCGACGGCGTACATACGCTCCTCGACGTCAACCTTCAGCGGGAAGAAGTCGATGGAGTCTCGGGGGGTCTTGTCGGCTGTGGTGGCCGACAACAGCATGGTGTCACCATCGAGGTAAACAGCGGCGGATCCGTCCGCCTGCTGGGCCAGCAGTCCCGATTCAAAACGGACGACGTGCTTGCCGAATTTTCCGTTGTCGATGATGGCCTCGGTGAACTCGAGTCCGGGTCCCTCCACAGGGATGTCCTTTCGCAGGGTCGACCGCCGCCCGCTGGCGCTCCCTAAGGCGCCTGTTGTAACCACACCGGTCTTCGATCGAAGCCGCCGGGATCGTGCCCCGGTGACCACTACCGAGGACCCATGTGTCTTGGGGAGGCAGTCGACGGTTACAGTAATTCTTATTGTGTCGCTCAGTCTACGGCATCCGTAGTCAATACCACGAATCGTTACCTGGTTGTCGGTCCAGGATTGGCCTCCTGTTCCCGTCCCGGATTCGGTCAACCGGGATATGTCACCCCACCAGTTGGGCCACGGATGTGCAGTTGCGCCGGTTTTAGGCGGCGCAGGTGCACAAACACGGCGCAACTGCAAGTAACTCAGCCAAAGACAGATCGGTCACAAACACCAGGAAACAGCTCGGCCAAAGACAGATCGGCCCGCAACGCCGCAACCGGGTACAGTGCCCAGACATGGAAAACGGGGCGTCCCGGAAGGAACACCCCGTCACTTCATCTATGAGGCTCAGCGACGCAGGCCGAGGCGAGCGATGAGTTCGCGGTAATGCTCAATGTCATTCTTCGCGATGTAGTTGAGGAGACGACGACGCTGACCGACCATGAGCATCAGGCCACGGCGGGAATGGTGGTCGCCCCTATGGGACTTGAGGTGCTCGGTGAGCTCGGCGATACGCTTCGTGAGGATCGCAACCTGGACATCAGGCGAACCAGTGTCTCCGGGATGGGTCGCGTACTCTTCGATGATCTTCTTCTTCTCGGCTGCATCCATCTCGGTGGCTTCCTTCCTATCCGTTGCGCGGCGTCCCCGATGCTCTAATTGCAGGAGACTCTTCCAAGGCCGCGGCCGATCTGACGGCAACTGGGTGAGAATATCAGATTCCGCCGGTAGAGCGCGAATTCGCCCGAGGTCAACACCTAACGCCAGTGTCCTCCCCCACTACTCAGGCCAAGATCTTCCTGGCAGCGTCAACATCGTCGGTCATGTGGGATATCAGCGCCTCGATACCGTCAAATTTCACCTGCCCACGCAGTCGCTCGGCAAAAGTGACCTTGACGTCAACTCCGTAGAGTTCGAGATCGTCGCGATCGATGACGTAGGTCTCGACACGCCGCTCGACGCCGTCGAAGGTCGGATTGGTTCCCACCGAGATTGCAGAGGGCAACCGACGTCCGACGTCCGGTCCGCTGCCAGGCTCCAACCATCCGGCGTAAACCCCGTCAGCGGGAACGGCCCGATCGTCCGGCAGAACCAGGTTGGCCGTCGGGAATCCAAGTTCACGTCCCCGCTGGTCCCCCATGACCACCACTCCGCCGACCTCGAACGGACGGCCAAGCAGTTCAGCAGCCTCAGCGACCTCACCAGCTGCCACCACCTCGCGCACCCGAGTCGACGACACCGTCACCCCAGAAATGGCAACAAGATCCATGGCATGAACCTCGAAACGCCCGCGTCCAATCTCGGACATAGTCTGCGGAGTGCCCACAGCCTGACTCCCGAAGCGGAAGTTCTGCCCCACCAATACATGCCTGGGCTGCAACGGCCCAATCGTCCGTTCGACAAAGGCCGCCGGGGACCACCTCGCAATCTCTGAGGTGAAGTTGACGACGCGCACCTCACTAGCACCGGCTTCCTTGAGCCAGTCAATACGCCGCTCCAAGGGGCACAACAAAGCCGGGGCTCGGTCAGGAGCCAGCACAGTCAACGGGTGAGGCCAAAAAGTCACGACAACGACATAGCCGTTCGGATCAAGCCTCTTGGCCTCGTGGACAAGGGCTTGGTGGCCACGATGCACACCATCGAAATTTCCGATAACGACAATCGACGATTCCTCGGGAACAGACACAATCGGCAGTCTATGGCGATAACCACGTATCACCCGAATTCGAAAACCACGACTGCACGTCATCACTGCACGTCATCCGCGAGTGCGCATCATGCTCGTGCCATTGGTGGGCGTCACGCCACGTCAGGACGCGGTGTGACGCCCACTCGGACAGTTGTCGATCACTTGCCGGCAAGTTCACCGGACTTGAGTTTGTCGACCCACTCCTTGTTGTTCGACGTCCACTCAGTCACGGCCTTCTCCTGGTTTTCGCCGCCATAGTTCTCCGAAGAGAACATCGTGTTCTCAAGGCTTGAGAGGGTGTCGTCGTCAAAAACCATGTTGCGCACCAGCTGTGCGGCCTTGGGATGATCCTTCTCGAATCCAGGACGACCGAAGCTGTAGAGGACCTCAGCCTCACCCATGGCCTTCTCGGGATCTTCGAGGTCACGGACCGGGAAGGCATCGTAGGCCCAGTGCGGACGCCACAGGGTTACCGCAATATCCTGGCCGGCGTCAGTGGACTTCTTGAGTTGAGCCAACATCGCCGGGGTCGACGAAATCTTGAAGTTGAGATTCTTCAGGTCGTACTTCGGAATGGCCGAGTCCTTGGTTGTCTTCGTCAGACCTGCCCCCGCCTCAATGCCATAGAGCGTGTTTCCATACTCATCGCCCATCGACTTCAAATCCCCGATGGTCTTGGCCTTGGAGTCCTTGTTCACGGCGATGGTGAGTTTGGCGTTGTCGTACCAGCAACCCAAGTTTTCCATCTTGTCGCCGTAGCGCTTGACGTAATCAGCGTGAGTCAGGGGAAGCCAGCCGTCGGTAATGAGGTCGATGTCACCGCCAACAAGACCGGCATAACCTGGACCAGCGTCGAATCCCTTGATCGTCACCGTGTATCCGTCCTTTTCCAGGACGTTCTTAAGTATCCCGGCGGTGGCGAAGGACTCGTCCCAGCCGTTGAAGGCACCAATGGTGATCTTGTTGTCAGCATCAGCCTTCATCGAGCCAGTGTCCTTGGACCCGTCGCCAGGCGTGCACTCGACCCACTTCTTGTCGACGTTGTTGGAGCCCGTGGCGGAGCTGTCACCTTCTCCGCTTCCACTGTTGGTGGCACCGCACCCAGACAGGGCGATGGCCCCAATCGTCAAGGTGGAGACCACACCGATGACCTTGCGTCGAACCATGCTTATGCTCATCGTTTTCCTCGTCTTCTCTTCATATAATCCGCATGGACTCGGTCGTCCCTCAGCGGCCACTTGACCCGCTGCGCTGGGTCAGCACACTGCCCTCAGCACTGCGCTCAGTTAGCCCGCTGAGCCCTGGCAAGCGGGGTGCGATTGGCCAGCCCATTAGTAATGCGGTCGAGGTAGACGGCCACAACGACCACTGCCAGTCCCGCTTCCATGCCCAGACCGATGTCGACCTGGGACAAGGCAGCGACAACGTCACCACCAAGGCCGCCAGCGCCGACCATGCCCGACAGCACCACCATGGACAGGGCCAACATGATGACCTGGTTGACACCTGCCATCACTGTCGGCATGGCCAGCGGCATTTGGATACGCCACAGAATGTGACGCGGACTGGCCCCAAAGGCTGCGCCGGCCTCGACCGTCTCGGCGTCAACGCCGCGAATGCCCAACTCGGTGAATCGCACTCCCGGCGGCAGGGCGAAAATGATCGTCGCAATGGCACCGGGAACCTGGCCAATGCCGAACAACACGATGACCGGAACCAGATATGCCAGCGACGGCATCGTCTGCATGAAATCGAGAATGGGCTTGATAATGGCCGAGAACCGTTTCGACTTAGCAGCCCAGATCCCCAACGGGATCGCCAGGATGAGGGCCAGGATGACAGCCACTACCACCAGGGCGAGGGTCTGCATAGTGTTGTTCCACTGGTCCATCGCTCGCACCACGTAGAACCCTATGAGGGCGAACAGTCCCACCTTCCAGTTAGCGCAGGCCCATCCGATAGCGGCGAGAACCACCATCATCACCACGTACAGCGGCTTGGACAACACAAAGTCGAGTCCGTGGTACATACCGCCGATAACGACGTTGGTAAAGGTAATAAGCCAGTCAAAGGCGTGCTGGAACCAGTCGAAGAAGGTCTCGATCCAGCTTCCCAACGGAATACGCGGGTTGGCGAAATTGAAGCCCATCTCGATCATGCCTCCTTCTCGATAGTCGGGACGGACATGGCCGTCCCGGTCGTCGTCTGGTCAGCCGGGGCAAGGCCAATGGGATCTCCGCCAGCTGTGATGACGGGCAACTCCCCGGTATCCTCCAACGACATCACTGACCCTTCAGAAACCTTGTCTTGAGATCTCGACATCGAGTCAAGCAAGGTGACGCGGGAAATGACACCCATGAGGTGAAAGTCTTCGTCGACGACAGCGAGGGGCAACCGTGCGTCTTTCGAGGGAGCGAACAGCTCAGACAGTGGGGTGTCAGTACGAACGGTAAGGATGTCGCCAGTTTCAACCACCTCAGCAATACTGCGATCTCCGCGACGAGCAGCCGCGATGACCTCCTGGTCACCAACCATGCCGAGCAGGCGACGATACTCATCGACGACGAAGACACCCGACCAGTCGTGTTGCCCCATAATGCGCTGGACGCGGCGGGGATCTGCCGAGCTGGAGACGACAGCCTCCGTGGGGTGCATGACAGCCGCTGCCGTCAAGACTCGGCTGCGATCAACGTCCTGAACGAAGTCGGCAACATAGTCGTCGGCTGGCCGAGTGAGGATCTCATCAGACGTACCGATCTGGGCAATACGACCATCGCGCATGACTGCGATGTGATCGCCGAGGTACATAGCCTCGTTGAGATCGTGGGTGATGAAAATGATCGTCTTGTTGAGGGTGCTCTGCAGCTCAAGGAGCTGGTCCTGCATTTCGCGACGAATAAGTGGATCAAGGGCGGAGAAGGCCTCGTCCATGAGCAGGATGTCAGTCTCCGCAGCGAGAGCCCGAGCTAACCCGACGCGCTGCTGCATACCTCCAGAAAGCTGGTGAGGATACTTGTCTCCCCATCCCTTTAGGCCCACGGTGTGCAGCCATTCATCGGCCTTCCCCAGGCGTTCCTTCGGCTTGAGCTTGCCCTGCAGTTTCAGCCCGTAGGCAGCATTTTCGCGAACAGTCAGGTGCGGGAGCAGAGCGAAGTGCTGGAACACCATGGACACATGGTCGCGACGCAGCTCCCTCAATTGGGCGCCGTTCATATCGGAGACGGTCTTTCCAGCGACCTCGACGGTGCCCTCGGACGGGGACCACAGCCCGTTTATCATCCGGATGAGGGTGGACTTACCAGAACCCGAGAGACCCATGACGACGAAGGTCTCTCCCTTGGCGACTTCAAAGCTGACATCAATGACAGCCGCTGTACCAAGAGAGGCGAGATCTGCTCGAGACTCCCCTGCCTTGAGTCTTTCGATCACTTCTCGTTCGTGTTTACCGAAAACCTTGTACAGATGGGATGCTCGAACCAAATCCACGTCGTACGGCACCTTTCACATGGGCAGTTGAGTCCACTGGGTAGTCGGGCACAAGTCACGCAGATCACCAGGCCGTCGAGACTACACGCCACGGCGCGGTGAACCGCCAGAATCACGCCTCTATCAGGGCATAACAACTAGTAAAAACTATCACGTCTGATTTATACCTGCAAGAGGACGGCAGTAGATATGACTTTATATTATTTCCTATGAATACTTGAAACTGAGTTGCCGTCATGGCCCGAAACTCGAATAATGCAAGCCTGTGTGGGCTATGTCACATCGCATATCGATGACAGGGTGACCGCTTCCTCGCGGCTCCAAACGCACCTGTCCTGACCTTGAGGTCAAACAAGTACGCAGATCGCGCGACTGTGCCCCTTTTTTTCATCATCTGGTCGATAAAGAGCCAATAATTCACCGTTACTCGCAACCATCGCGGTGACCTCGGCTGGCACGATCAAGTCCAGACGTCGTCCGACTCGAATGGCGGCTTCCTGGTCCTCGGTGGTCTCGACGACGGGAAAGCTCATCCTGGCCGCCTCAGCCATAGTCATCGGGGTGGGGGGAGCTGCGTCGTCAGCAAAGATGTCCGCACACGCCATGGTGAGGTCGAAAGGTCCAACTCGAGTACGGCGCAAGGAGGTGAGGTGTCCCCCGACTCCCAGGTCTGCCCCGACATCACGGGCCAATGCCCGCACATACGTTCCCGAGGAACAGGTGACCTTGACGTCGACGTCAATCACCTCGTCATGACGACGAATATCGGTGGGTTCAAACCGGGAGACGGTCACAGCGCGCGGCTGAAGGACGACATCCTCGCCCGCGCGCACCTTGGCGTAAGCCCGCTGACCATTGATCTTGATCGCACTGACGGCGGTGGGAACCTGCTGGATCGTGCCAGTCTGACGCGCCATCGCAGCGCGGATGTCCTCGTCGGCTATCCCAGACGGGTCGGTGACAGCGGTAACGTCACCCTCGGCGTCGTCGGTGACGGTACTTACCCCCAACCTCATCGTGGCGGTGTAGTCCTTGTCATGCAAGGACAGATGGCCGAGGAGTCGGGTGGCGCGATTCATCCCGATGACCAGAACTCCGGTGGCCATCGGGTCCAGAGTCCCAGCGTGACCAACCTTGCGGGTCCCCATGAGACGACGCACCCGGCCCACAACCTGGTGGGAAGTCAGGCCGACGGGTTTATCGACAATCAGGACCCCCGATGGGACGCCGAGATTAGTCTTCATCTGCCGACCCAAAAGCCATAATTGTCACTCACCCTCTTCTGCACGGTGACGGTAGGGATCCGGCTCACCGGCGGGCACGGCCCCCTGGGAACGACGTGCAATCTCAGCGTCAGAAGCGGCAGCCCGAGCCAAGGCGTCCTCGATTGACTTGGCCGTCTCGGGGGTGGCGTCACGCACGAAAGTCAGCGTCGGGGCGTAGCGCAGCTTGAGTCTCTTGCCGACGGTGGAACGCAGCATACCTTTGGCTGATTCCAGAGCGGCAGCAGTAGCGGCGATCTCCTGGTCAGTGCCCATGGCAGTCCAGAACAAAGTGGCGTCACGAGAGTCCCCGGTCAAGCGCACGTCGGTGATCGTCACGAAACCCAGCCGGGGGTCCTTGACGCGGCGCTCGAGGGTCTCGGCAACAACAACCCTGATCTGATCGGCCAGTTTGGCGACCCGGGGATTGGGTGGCTTCATGATCTCTCCTCGCCATTCGTGTCCTGAACCAAGGTGTCAATCTTTCCACATCATCGACCCCCAACGCACATGTCGAGCGTCAACGCGGCGGCCCTGGCGTGCGCCATTGCAGTATCAATCCGACCACAACCACAATGGTCGTCACCGCCACGCTCAATGGATCAAAGGGGCTCTGGTCCAGCAGCGCCCACCAATAGGGAGTCGCCGCAGAATCCTTCGTGCCGATGACCCAGCACAGCAAGACGAAGATGGTTCCCGGCAGCCACGCCCAGGCCACCGACAGCAAGACGCTGGCGACCATCGCCATTCCCGCGAGAAGTACATGGTTGCGGATGAACCACAGCACCCACCACTGCGAATCGGGCTGGTCAAGATTGAACAGCACGACCCAGGTCACTGGCCACACCAGAACTATGACGGCCCACACCACCCTCATGGCTCGAATGGGCACGTCAGGGAACGCACGCTCTCGTTGCGGGTCTGGGGAAGAAAACAACACTGCGGCTATCAGACCGCACACACTTGACGTTCCGAGACCGACGTCAACCGATCTCCCCTCAGAGATGGGGACGCCCACGAGATCCCCGCCACTGTGATATGCGCACACCACTCCCGCAATCAGGTAGATGAGTACCACGGCAAGGCCACGACTGCGCAGGAACCATCCGAAGCAGGAGAGCCGACCCGTCATGGACAAGCCCTCACCTGTGCCACCATGGATCGCAGCGAGTCCGGGGCGAGGGGTTGACCGTCCATGACCGACACCAGTGCGTCGTCAAGGATTTCGACCATCCCGTCACACTGTGAGGACGTGGAATCCTCGACTCCCAACAGGTTGTCACCCAGCAGGGGTGCGTTGAGATCCCCGGCCCATTCTCTCGCTGTGGAGGAGGTCGACACCTGCGTCCACACCGGCAAGTACCCGGACCGGCCAGGCCCTCCCTCGGGCGCATACATTATACGTCTGTGAACCCCGCTGTCGGTCAGGAGGTCATCGACACGACCCATCGCCGTCGCGTACTCCTCCAGCCGCCAAGACATGTCACCGGAAACGCACGCCATTGATCCGCGCCTACCGACCTCACGGCACCGCCAATCACCCGTGGACTCCCACACCTCCTCCAACCGAATCGTCGCTGCGGCGTCAACGATGACCACTGCCACCAGAATCGTCGCCGTGAGCCACCGCCACCAAGGCCCACCACCGGGTGTCGTGATCACGGCCACGAGCACCAAAGAGACGACGATGACGGCACAATCGAGTCCAGCCCACAACGCGATGGCGTGCCAGGTGAGATGCGAAGGGGCGCCGTCGATGGCCGCAGGACCAGACCATCCAATGAGCAGGTCATAGGCCTCAGGAACGGCCCCCGCCACCAAGTAAACCGCGATGGCAGCGACAGCGGCGAGCAGATAGGAACCAGCCGCCACTCCAAGGACGGCCCCCAGGGCCAGGAATGCCGTGGCGGCCATGGCGGTGAGGACCGAACCCATCACGAGTCGCGGATCGGCGTCACCAGAAGCCACCAATGCGAGGATTGCCGTCGTTACCCCCACAGCCAGGAGCAGAACGGCTCCGACACCCACCAGCCAGGTGGTGACGATGGCGGCGGTGGCGCTGCGCGGCCAGGCTCGGGATGTACGCGTGACCCCGGCGCGGCGAAGACGGGCGCCGTACGCCACCCCGACTCCGCAGCACACTGGAGACAGGATGACCGTGTCCACCGAGACACTCCCCGTCGTCAAGGCGAAGGACTTCCACACGCGGGGATACATGTGCATCAGGCCAACGCTCGTGGCGACCCACAACACGGCAAGCCCGAGCCCAGACCAGACGGCCTGCCGAAGACAGGCTTTCATCGGTCCCCCTCAAGGAGCTCGGATTCTGCGCGACCTTGCATCAGGTGCAGGTAGCCTTGCTCAGCCACTGACACGTGGTCCTGTGAATCAGATTCTCCTGCTGCAGCCATCAATTCGGGCAGTGTGCCGCTCCAGGTAATGTGCCCCCCATCGACCAGATGCACTTGGTCTGCGGACAAGGCGACGTCATCCATGAGATGGGTGGACAGCACGACGACCCGTGAGGCCGCCTGCTCGACGACGTGGCGGCGAAACGAGATCCGCTCCCCCGGATCCAGGCCCACGGTCGGCTCATCAAGAATGAGCACCTCGGGGTCGTGAACCAGTGCCGCCGCGAGGAAGACCCGACGCTTTTGACCGCCCGACAGAGTACCGATGGGCTGGTGGGCGAATTGACCGACGTTCAGATCGGACATGACGCCTTGGCACCTGTGCCTGACCTGCGTGGACGGTACTCGATACATGCGCGCACAGAAGGCGAGAAAGTCTTCGACCGGCCACGACGGTGACCAGGTGCATTCCTGAGGAACGTACCCGATGTGGACCCGGTACCCAGAACCCTCCCGTCGTCTCCTCACGGGTTGCCCGTCACGACGTAGCGTCCCGGCCCTCGGTCGTTTGATTCCGGTGAGCACAGCAAGCATCGTCGTCTTACCCGAACCATTGGGGCCGACAAGGGCACTCACCCCCACCGGAAAGGTCGCCGATACCGGCCCCAGTTGCCACCCGGACCGGTATCGGACGACCACCTGGTCAAGTTCAATCGTGTCAGAACTCACCAATTCAACCCATCGCTGCACTTATCATGTCGAGCCACTAGGTCGATACAAATCTTAGAAGAACGTTGCCAACCGCCTCTTTGATTACGACCAACGTGGATCTTGGCGTCAGCATCCCATCTGTACGCCTTTCCACCAACCAAACGCCCAGTGTTGCCTGATGCCCCGGTTCTTAAGACTTTCGGTATACAGTTTGCACCCGGCATAGGCTGACATCTGTAATAAAGAACAGATGCGTCGATCTTACCGTAACCGCCCCTGTCAGTTTTCTTGTGACCCGCGACAGTGAAAATGTAATTAGCCCGAGAATGCCAGACACCATCTGACGACATGTAGGCTTTCTTATGTCCTTGGGTTTTTCCTGATGCTTTCGCCGATCCTCCTGTGACAGAAAGACTCTTCCACGATGTCACAGGAGTCGCTCTGATAGTATCAGCAAGTCCCGGGGCAGCAGAACACAAGCCAAAGACAGACACGGCAAATGCTAACATAACTACAATGCGACTCTTCTCATACATTCATCAACCATCCGTCCAAAAGAATAAACAAGAGAGCAACGCCAGCCTCACTGCTGACCGATGAGGGTCACGCTATCATTTGGGTGACGATGGACCAAGTGGTTGGGAACACAGGAACGGGGCGACCATGCTTCCGCACGGACGCCCCGTTCAGGACAGTAACCAAGAACCTCAGTCGCGAGGCTTTTCAACCATCTCGTAACACTGGATCTCGTCACCAACGTGAATGTCGGAGTAATTGGTCAAGGTCAGACCACACTCATAACCTTCACGGACCTCGGTAACGGCATCCTTCTCGCGCTGCAGCGTGTTGATCGAGGTTTCCTGGACCACCACGCCGTCGCGGACGAGACGTGCCTTGGCATGACGGCGAATGACGCCATCGGCAACCATGCAGCCCGCGATCGTTCCAACCTTCGAGGAGCGGAAGATCTGGCGGATCTCCGCAGTGCCCATCGACTTCTCTTCGTAAATCGGCTTGAGCATACCTCGCAGGGCCGACTCGATTTCGTCGATCGCGTCGTAGATGACCGAGTAGTAGCGGATGTCGACGTTCTCCTCGTCGGCCATACGCTGGGCATGGGCGGTCGGGCGAACGTTGAAGCCCACGATGACGGCGTTAGAGGCCGCAGCCAGCGAGACGTTGGTCTCGGTAATGGCACCGACGCCACGGTCAATGACGCGCAGGTCCACCTCGTCGCCCACGTCGATCTTGGCCAGAGCGTCTTCCAACGCCTCAACCGAGCCGGCGCCGTCACCCTTGAGGATGAGCAGCAGCTCCTGAGTCTCACCCTTCTCAAGCTGCTCAAACAGCTGGTCGAGGGTCTTGCGACGCGACGACTTGGCCTGCTGAGCGGCACGCATACGAGCCTCACGCTTTTCAGCGATCTGGCGAGCCATCCGATCGTCGTCGACAACCAGGAAGTTGTCGCCAGCACCAGGCACCGACGTGAGACCGAGAACCTGCACCGGGGTAGCCGGAGCAGCCTCATCGACGCTCTCGCCCTGATCGTTAATCATGGCGCGCACGCGACCATAAGAGGACCCAGCGACGATGGAATCACCAATATGAAGGGTGCCTCGCTGGATAAGCGCTGTGGCGACCGGACCACGACCCTTGTCGAGGTGAGCCTCAATAGCAACACCCTGAGCAGCCATGTCCGGGTTGGCACGAAGATCCAGAGCAGCGTCCGCAGTCAGAATGATCGCCTCGAGAAGATCGTCAAGGCCCTCGTGGGTACGAGCGGAGACATTGACGAACATGGTGTCGCCGCCGTACTCCTCGGGAACCAGACCGTACTCGGTGAGCTGTCCGCGCACCTTGTCTGGATCTGCTTCTGGCTTGTCGATCTTGTTGACAGCCACCACGATCGGCACATCGGCCGCCTTGGCGTGATTGAGAGCCTCAACGGTCTGCGGCATGACGCCGTCATCAGCGGCAACAACCAGCACTGCAATATCGGTCGACTTCGCACCACGGGCACGCATAGCCGTGAATGCCTCGTGTCCTGGGGTGTCGATGAAGGTGATGGCCCGCTCGGTGCCATCGACCTCAGTCTTGACCTGATAAGCACCGATGGCCTGGGTGATGCCACCGGCCTCACCCTCGACCACGTGGGTATGACGCAACGCATCCAACAGCTTCGTCTTGCCATGGTCAACGTGGCCCATGACGGTGACAACCGGCGGACGTGCAACGAGGTCTTCTTCATCGCCCTCGTTCTCGCCAAACTCAAGGTCGAACGACTCCAGCAGCTCGCGATCCTCGTCCTCTGGGGAGACGACCTGAATCTCGTAGTTAAGCTCCCCACCCAAGATCTCGAGGGTGTCGTCTGAGACCGACTGGGTCGCCGTCACCATCTCGCCCAGGTTGAACAGCACCTGCACCAGCTGTGCGGGCTCAGCATTGATCTTTTCAGCCAGATCGGTCAGCGAGGCGCCACGACGCAGCCGGATGGTTTCGCCATTGCCCTTGTGGACGCGCACCCCGCCAACCAGCGGTGCCTGCATTTCGTCGAACTCTTGCCTACGCTGCTTACGGGACTTGCGGCTGCGACGCGACCCACCGTGACCGAATGCACCCTGTGTGCCACGACCGCCACGACCTCCGCGACCACCGCCAATGGGGCCGCGCGGTCCGCCGCCGAAACCGCCACCAAAGCCGCCGCCACGGGACCCACCGCGACCACGACCACCGCCGCGTCCACCACGACCAGTAGTTGCGTGACCGATCTGGGAGGACTGGTGCTTCGGCATCATGGCCGGGTTCGGGCGAGGCATACCGGAACCGCCACGCGATCCCTGGCTGCCACCTGGACGCGGCATACGCTCGCCACGACCGGAATGCGAAGCTCCCCCGGAACGCTGCCCGCCCTCAGAACGATGACGAGACTGTCCCATTCCCTGACTGGAAGCAAAGGGGTTGTTTCCGGGACGTGGCGCACCGGTACGACGACCGGCACCCGGACGCGGACCGGGGCGCGGTCCCGACGGCAGACCGCCAGATCCACCCGGACGCGGACCCGGACGAGCACCCGGCTTTGGGGTCGACGACTTGGCCGACGCGCCGGGCTTGGGGCCGGGAGTCGGTGCATGGGGCTTGGCGACCTTCGGGCCTGGCTTGGGAGCCGGCTTGGCGTCGCTCTTGGGTGCCGGGGTCTCTTTCTTGAGACCACCGGAAGACTTCATGAGGCCCGGACGCGGGGTTGCGCTGGTACGAGCCGCAGAGCTTCGACCAGGTTTGGGTCCGCCGCTGGACCCGGGACGGGAACCTCGCGCCGACTTCGGCCCAGGACCCGGCTTGGGACCAGGGGTGGGCTTGGCCGCTGGGGCCTTCTTGGATGTTTCCTTGGGTGCTGGCTGCGACTTGCGAGCCGCAGGTTTGGCGGCCTTGGCGTCGCCAGCCGGCTCAGCTGAACCGATCTGGTCACGCAGTCGCCGCACAACTGGTGCCTCAATAGTTGAGGAAGCTGATCGGACGAACTCGCCCATCTCATTGAGCTTCCCCAGAAGCTGTTTGCTTGACAGTCCGAGCTCTTTCGCGAGCT
>NZ_JAUNEJ010000002.1:0-287854 GCF_030525615.1 Cutibacterium sp.
GGTCCGGCAAAACCCCCACAGGAACACCCTCCTGCAAAACCACCCCAACAACCCCTAACCCTCAACGCACACTGGTGAAGATCACTGTGCTGGGCGATTCGTATTCGGCAGGCAACGGCACGCTGAAAGATGGGTATCCGGCTGATGGGTCGTATCGCAGCCCCAAGAATTATGGCTCGGTGTTGACCAAGCAGTTGAATCAAGAGTTTGGGCCGGATACGACGGTTCAGACGGATGTACGTGCGTGGAGTGGTGCCCACATCATTGACGGAGACCACAACCTCGTCAGCCAGGCTGATTCCATGGATCCACACACCGGAGTGATACTCATGACAGCAGGAGGCAACGACCTCGACTTCGCTGACGTCATCATGAAGTGCTTCCTAGAAAGGGTTTGGGCATCAACTAAGTGCGACGACTCTGTTGACGCAGCACGCACGAAGCTTGATGCCACAATGGCCGACACGGTGACATTGTTGTCGCATATCCAACATCGGCTGACGGATCCAGCTCATACCCGTGTTGTCCTGATCGGCTACCCCTACCTTGTCCCCGCAGACCGTGACGTCCTGGGAAGTGACGTACCTTCCACTCAGGTACGCGCCGCCGAGGATGAATTCCGCGCCAGGCAGGCTGCCACGATCAAGGCCTGGAACACATCTCATGTTCTCCAGGTGACCTACGCCCCTACTACCAGCTTGTTTAACACTCATGAACCTTACCCATTTATTACTTCGCACCAGAACCCGTATCGGTGGATCAACGGCGTTTTCGAAACGGCAGGAAAACGCGGAGACGACGGGAAAACTTATGCAGATAAAGTATCGGCTTCTTCAGAGTACCGTCCGAATTTTTACCATCCAAATGTGATTGGCCATGAACAGATTGCGGAGATGGTTCACAATGTGATCCTGTCAGCCAGAGCCGCGACACGAAGCGTGGGCGCGGTGGCTGGTAGTGGGGTTCCCCTCGACCAGTTGGAGACGGTGCCTGGGGTGCGGATGCGCCCTGACGTAATTGGGCAAAACCTGGTGCGTGCAGGTGAACCCCTCGAGTTAGACGCCTCCTCGTCCTACACCTCGATCGGACGCATTCAGCGTTGGCAGTGGGACCTTGACGGTGATGAACACTACGAGATTGATAGTGCCACACCTGGAATCACCCGCACCTTAAAGCAGCTGGGAAAGTATCGGGCACACCTACGCATCACCGATAGCACGGGTAGCAGTGACACTCTCACCTTCCCCATCGAGGTGACCCGTGATGGTGATGGTGTCCCCGATGCCCGGGATAATTGCCCCACCATCGCTAACCCGGAGCAAGTTGACTCCGACCATAATGGCGTAGGAGACGCCTGCGACACCCACACCACCACGAAGGCACCGAGATGACCACCCACAACAGCACAACCAGGAAGCAGTACCGTCGCGCACCCCTCAACGGCCTCATCATCGGTGCCATCGTCGGATTTGTCTGGCCTACGGTATTCGCGATACTTCATGTGCGTGAAACGCAGGTTATCCCTTCCGAGGAGTACCCCGCCATATTCACCATGTCGTTCATTTTCCCTCTAATTGGGTGGCTCACAGGCTTATGGGAACAGAAGACGTACGCGTGCGATGACCCGAAGAAACGGATACTCAAAACCCAAATCATAGGTGTTGTCATGGCGACTTTTGCTAACATTCTCATGTTCTCGACTAAATTGATTTTTGAACGCCAGGACATTCTCTTATACATAAAGGCAGCAGTACACCCGTTTTCGTTATTAGTGTTTCCTTGTGCCGGGCTGATCCTCAGTGATATCGGAATCAGACTCAAGAACAGTAAAGCCCCTTTCATTCTTAGTATGAGCATTGCTTCAGTGGTCATACTTTTCATAGCCGCGGTGGTATGGTATGACGTTTTCTTGACTGTGGCAATGTTCTTATCCTTTCATTCTTGATCCTCTACACTGTTTCGGTGAGATGTGTCGGTGGATGCGGCCTCGCGGGTAAGATTCTTAACGGCGACACTAGTTTCAGGGAGTTCTTCTTGCCACAGTGACCACAGTGCTCCTATTACCAGACATCCGCTCAGTAAGCAGCGAGATCCAGACCAAGACTTAACACCGCCAGCCCCTCTAGGAAAGACAATGATGGTCACCCACAACAGCACAACCAGGAAGCAGTACCGTCGCGCACCCCTCAACGGCCTCATCATCGGTGCCATCGCTGGCGTGCTCTGGACGATTGAGTTTTTACTACCTTTCTTGTTTCCGATGGGCGGGTATTCGCGGAACATCAAGATGGCTTTTATTGCCCTGACGCTACCTGGACTTGGATGGATAACCGGCTTATGGGGCAGAACAGCCTACGTCTGCACAACTCCAGAGAAAAAGAAACGCAAAGTCAAGACGGTCGGCATTGTCATGGCAACCACGTTCGGGGTACTTATGTCAGTCACTTATTATACTCTTGTTGCGGACACCCGGACTTTTGCCATACCACATAATGACGCCCTTAGCGGCAAGGCTTTTGTTATGCTTATAGCCCCTCTATTCGTGTTTCCCATTACCGGATGGTCGCTCAGTATTGCTAGGCTCAATACTCCGAGTGATCGTCACTCGGTAATCCCAAAAATGAGTGCCTGGATCGCTCTCGGTCTGTACCTTTCCACAGCAGCCTGGTTCGCGGTTAGCTGGTTTTTAAGTATATTATTCTATTTCGAGTTTTAAAGAAACCCTCGAAATGCGCTAGTTTTCCAACGCCAAGACACACCAAATCCCAACAATGCGGAGAACGGATACACCGCCCATGCAACACCTTCTCAGTACCGTCACGCACCTCGTAACAGCCTCATCATCGAGGTTGTCTGGGTGCTCGCGTTCCTGCTGCTCGGCTGCTCGGCATGATGATGACGACTGACTTTCCACAATGGGGAAGGATGACCTTCATCGGATTGTTGTTTTCCCTCGGTGGATAGCTTGATAGCCTGTGTAAATCTGCGATCGACTCGCACAGGCCGCTGTCAACACAACAACGTGACATCAAGGTGCTTTAGGCTGCCACAATGACACTGGATTGGATCACCACAGAAATCCTTTTATACCTTTTCATGGCAACCCAAGGCGCCATGAAGATACCTGATGACGAAGCGTTCAGCGTCAAGGCACGTTTTCTGTACCTATTATTCCTGATCCCGTTCCTCCTCTTTGGCTGGGCCATCGGTGCCATACGAGCGAACAGTGACGACACAAACCACAGAATCATCCCAGTTATGACCGCCATGACAATCATCCTAATGTCTCTATTCATAGGTTTTGGTTTTTCCTGAGCTTGTATCTTCATACGTTGCTTTTCTTGGCCACCAAAAGCGCACCTGCAGACTAGTAACAGCGAGGAATCACCATCGGACCCACGGGGAGCAATCTCGCCCAGCCCCGACGACGCAACTCTTCGGATGGGACCCCGCTAACCGAGAGAACCGGTCTGCAGGGCCGGCGAAGTACGACTCCTTGACAGCAACGAATCCCGTCGGGCATATTGAGTCCGCTGACTTTTCAGGCTGTCGAAAGACCAATCTATGAGGATCAGTTGCATGAAGAATCGAACGCTTATAGGCATAGCACTGACGCTCGTGTGCCTTGTTACCACACCTCCCCTCGTTGGGTGAATCGAAAATCCAGATGGTAACGCGAATATCCACATCTCCGATGGTGAACCAGACCCTGAACCTGAGGGGAATTCGTTTCTCCTATTCTCGACGAAACCCCCCGCTTTTTACCGGATTAGATCTGACCCTGGGAAATACCGAAGGCCCTACCGTCCTCTTAGGACTCAACGGTGCAGGAAAGACCACCTTGCTGCGACTGTGCGCGGGTGAGCTCAAGCCCTCGGCGGGGTCAATCACTGTGGACACAGGGGTCGCCCCGCGGTCTGCCGTGTCCTTGATGCCACAGCAGATCACGCCAATTCCTGGTTTCAGGGTCGTTGAGCAGGTGGCATATTCAGCCTGGCTTGCCGGATGCAGCTCCTCCGAGAGCGAGAAACGAGCGATTACAGCATTGAAGGCGGTCCAGCTAGACGATCACCTGACAGATACGCCCCATCGACTCTCCGGTGGGCAATTACGCCGAGTTGGTTTAGCCCAAGCTTTGGCGGGCAATCAGCCAATCGTCATGCTCGATGAGCCAACGGCCGGTCTAGACCCGGCACAAAGGCACGTCTTCCGGGATTTGCTCACTCGCCTCAGCAGTACTCGGAATCTTGTCGTGTCAACTCACGACACTTTTGAGATCGACTCTATGTACACCAGAGTCGTTGTTCTCGATAGGGGACGCATCGTCTACGATGGCACCACTCATGATTTCCTCGAGCGTGGCGGAAACTCTCCACACGCGGCCGAGGAAGCATTCCTTGAGGTCGTGGGACGAGCGGGGATGTCGCGATGACGTGGAAAC
The DNA here is from genome assembly GCF_030525615.1 of Cutibacterium sp. GTDB lineage: Bacteria > Actinomycetota > Actinomycetes > Propionibacteriales > Propionibacteriaceae > Cutibacterium. The sequence goes on from NZ_JAUNEJ010000002.1 coordinate 4,442, forward strand.
TTCTTCTCCGACGCTCCTATGGCCTTCGCCTGTTACCCCTCATGATTTTGCTGTGGTGCTACGGGATCTCAGCTTTTCCTTATTTCTCGGTGACGTCTGGCATCGGCCAGTCGGCGATTGTGCTTCACGCATTCATGATGGTGGCAGGGCCTGTGGCTCTCAGCGCTTGTTTAGAACTTCGAAGGTTCACCGACGGTCAGGTCCTGGCTAAACCGACCGGAAGGTCTCGACTGTGGATCATCCTCCCCTGGTGGTCCTTAGCTGTCCTTCCATCAGCCCTGGCCGTGGGAGTTTCGGTTCTCATCCCTGCATCTGGAGACCAAGTCATACGCATGGCAGTCATCGGCATCATCTGGATGCTCGCATGGGGTGTCTTCGGTGCGGTCATCGGGATGTCGTGGCCCCTGGCGTTGTCGGCACCAACCGCGCTCATTCTCCCCTTCATACTCGTCGTGTATGGCCCAGCGGTTCCCGTGTTGGAACTGAGGTATCTATTTGGCGACTACACCGACTGCTGCAATGTGGGCGAGATGTTGAACCCGAGAGTCCTCACCGCCGGAATAGCGATGGCGGTCGGGATCCTCATCGTCTCAGTTGTGGCCGGTATTGTCAGAAGCTTTCTCTCACGGAGCATCGTGACCTTGACCTTAATTATTGGATTGGTCGCGTCTGCTCTCCTCAGTTTCAACATCGTCAAAGGAGTGGGTCCGTTTCCCGCGGTTCCTCGCACCGGACCGCAAATCTGCCTGAGCGACAAAGCTCCAACCGTGTGTGCGTGGGAATCACACGATCTTGAGCTGTTCGCCCCCATGATACGAGATGCCGACACGGCATGGCGATCCGCCGGTATTCAGGTTCCCAAGGAATATAGGCAGGGAACGGGGACGTCAACTCGAGACACTGTGTGGTGGTCGACATCTGAAACAACACTTCCTCACTTGCGCTCCGACACGGTTCTAAGTGTTGCTTCGGGCTTGGCCGTCGCCCCCTGCCAAGATGGCAATGACGACGTTGACGTCTGGGTTCTCGACATTCAGGAGCGTGTCGTTGCCTGGCTCACGAAACACTCGGGCATCGCAATGACGGGTCTTGATTTTTCCCCTGAAACTCACAAATGGCTGACGTCTATGGATCGACTGTCCATTGAGGATCAGGTCACCATAGTCGAAGATTATCGATTGCGACTCCGGAAATGCTGAAGGAACATATAGCGCTGGGGTGGAGAGCCTGGGCGCGGAACCGATCGCTGGGGACTCTTTTTGCAATCACCGCCGTTTGTTGCATCCTCATTGCGTTTACATCAGACATCATGATTTCCCTTCCTCCACTGCTGTCATGGAAAGGCGTTGAAGTTTCCAATGCTGCTGTGATACCGCTTTTGGTGGTCGTTGTACAAGGTTGGTGTCTCTCGCGTCGCGACCCAAGAGCAGAACTCGGGTCTGTACGTCGGATCGCATACGCAGATTGCCTCCTATCCATGACGCCTGCGGTGCTTTTCGCAGTCTTATCCTGGTCGGCGAATCTTCCGCTAGGGATGATTTCAACTCGCAACATCATTGGATTGGCTGGACTCACCCTCCTTTCGCACGCCATCGGAATTAAGAAGTTGTCTGCTATCCCTGCAGTCACCTGGGTTCTAGCGAGCCTTTTGCTAGGACGAACGGAAAGCTATACAGCACGGTGGTCATGGCCAATCAAAGACCGAACGGACGCACTATCGGCAATCATGGCAGGGACTCTCTGTCTTCTCGGAATCTTCCTCTCGCTCGCCAGGGCACGTCGGGCGATGTAACCCCGGCTAGCCTGGGGTCATGACGTCAATCTCGCTTTTCAGTGGCCTCGACCCGGAGACCCCCGCCTGCCAGGACTTCTACCGGCACGTGAACGGCACGTGGATCGCCCAAGCCGTCATCCCCGAAGACAGACCCGCCGACGGGCCGTTCTACCACCTCGATGACGAGTCCCGAAAAGCCGTCCACCAGATCCTTGAAGACCTGGCCTCCGGCAAGGGAGACGACATTCGCGAGGAAGCCACCGAGCACGAGGTGGAGGTCGCCGTGGAGCTCTACCGTCGCTATATGGATGTCGATGCTGTCGAGAAGGCCGGGGCCGAGCCGCTGCGTCCCCTTTTTGCCGAGATCGACGCCATCTCCAGCATCGCCGATCTCATGGCTTTCCTCGGCAAAGCCGCGAGACGTGGCATTTCTGGGCTTTTTGAGACCGAGGATGAATCCGACCCTGGCGACCCGACCCGCAAGCTGCTGTGGATCGGCCAGGGCGGCATCGGGCTTTCAGACGAGTCCTATTACCGAGACGAGGACAAGGCCAAGATTCGCGATGGCTATGTCCGTCACATTCAAGCCTCCTTCGAGCTGGCCGGTATTCCTGACGCCGCGCAGGCCGCTCGAACCGTCATGGACCTGGAGACCGAAATCGCCTCGCACCACTGGGACCGGGTCCGCTGCCGTGATCTGCAAGCCGCCTACAACCCCGTCACCTTCACCGATGTCGACAAAGCCCACCCTGGCCTCCACCTGGACACCTGGCGTAGCAACGCCAATATCCCCATGAAGGTCGTTGCGACCCTCAATATCGCCCAACCGTCCTTCTTCGACGGCGTGGAGACCCTGCTGGCTGACGAGCGCATTGAGCAGTGGCGTATCTGGGCCACGTGGCAGGTCATTCGCTCCTACTCACAATTCCTCAGTTCTGACTTCGTGGAACGCAACTTTGACTTTTATGGCCGCACCCTTAACGGCACTGTGACGCTGCGCCCGCGCTGGAAACGAGCTGTTGATTTCGTCCAGTCGGCCATGGGTGAAGCCATCGGCAAGATGTACGTCGCCCGTCACTTCCCGCCTGCCTCCAAACAGCGGATGGACGAGCTCGTCGCCAATATCCTGGCAGCCTATCGGGAGTCCATCAGCCAGCTGGAATGGATGGGTGAGGACACCCGCAAGGAGGCTTTGAAGAAACTCGCGAACTTCCGTCCGAAGATCGGGTACCCGGATTCTTGGCGTGACTTCTCCGGTCTACAGGTGGGTGAGGGCAACCTCGTCGACGCGGTACAGGACGTCTCCTCCTTCATCGTCGACTACACCATCGAGAAACTCGGTAAGCCGGTTGATCCGGACGAGTGGATGATGTTCCCGCAGACGGTTAACGCCTACTATCACCCGCTGCGCAACGAGATCGTTTTCCCGGCCGCAATCTTGCAGCCGCCATTTTTCGACCCGGACGTCGACGACGCCGTCAACTACGGTGGGATCGGTACCGTCATCGGCCACGAAATCGGTCATGGTTTCGACGACCAGGGGTCCACCTGTGACGGCAAGGGCCTGCTGCGTGATTGGTGGACTGCCGAGGATCGTACCGCCTTCGAGGAGCGCACCAAGGGCCTTATCGCCCAATACAACGAGTTGATTCCTCTCCAGCTCGGCCCTGACGGCCCACACGTCAATGGAGAACTGACGATCGGGGAGAACATCGGCGACCTTGGCGGAGCGGGAATCGCCTTCAAAGCCCTTCAGATCTCCTTCAACGGCAACGAACCTGAGCCGGTCGACGGCTTGACCTGGCAACAACGCTTCTTCCTGTCCTACGCGTCGATCTGGCGCGGCGTCATGCGGGATGAGGCTGCTCGTCGCCTGATCGTCATCGACCCGCACTCCCCCAACGAGTTCCGCTGCAACCAGATCGTCCGCAATATTGACGCATTCCATGACGCGTTTGGTATCACCGAGGACGACCCCATGTGGTTAGCTCCCGAGAAGCGAGTCACCATCTGGTGACGGTCTTACAAGGCAGTTTGCACCACACCACATCGCTACCAGACTCTCGTGAGCTTAATTGTATGAGGAGCACTCCGGACGAACGTTGCACAACGTTTTTCTGCAACTCGTGACAGCCGGTACGTGGCTCTCCCCGGCGCAGTGGTCGTGATAAGACGGTGGAAACTGACGACCTTCCACCGTCTGACCGGCCTCGGCTTGCAGGTAGCGGCAGCCTTGGTGCCGACACGCACGTCCAAACCGACTATGCGATCCGCCTTGCACCCGTGCGCCCAGGAGAAACTGCGGCGACAGCCCGCTCGGCAAAAATAAACGATCACGACAGCCATAATCGTAGCACTTTTAGAGAACACAGCCAGATATAATTGCGACTTGCTCAAAATGCCTCGCGTACATAACAGCTTTACGTCATTCGCACCCGCCATACGCGCATTGCGCCAGCTTCAATAACTACCCCCCCCCGAGCCTCCCCGAAACGCGTCACCTAAGCTATGCGAACGAAAGGAAGAATCACGGTCCAACCGGACCCAATACCCGAGACCACTCCAGAGACATCAGGCGGTACTTACTATGGGTTCTAAGGGTGACTTTTTTAGAGCATCCAACATAAAGATAAGACACTATGGAGGGGGTGAAAACTCCCGAAAGATACATCCCGCACGTGGCATAGCTGCCATTGCAGCACTCACATTGACATTCAGTTCCGGCATATACGGTATTTCTCAAATCGCGTACGCCGATGTGACGATTACGTCTTCCAGCGACTCGTGGAAAGCAGCCGCTGATGGCAATCCTGCGACTAATCTAAAAGACGACAAAGTGGCACCTGTTGAGGGTGTAACCAAAGGCACAATACAAAATGACTATGTGCCGAAAGCTAACACGGCGGTTGCTGAGGTGAAGTGGGACTCATCGAATGTCAAAACTGATCCGAACCCGTTCCAATTCGACATCGCCGTTCTCGTTTCTCAAGCCTTTGGCAATGGCGATCCAACAGCGAAGATCGACGGCTGGCAGAATGGTCATACCTTCGATACCGGAGACATTCCTGGACTGTTTGACGGTATTAAGTTCCGCTACGAGTTCGAAAACAGCCAGGCTACCTACTACTACGAAGGTGTCGACTACACCAAGATGTCGCCGCTGGCTACTGGTGTATCGGAACCCACCGTCACCATGGGTGATCTTGGGACATGGAGCTTACCGACCACGCTTCAACGGAGTAGCGACCCCCTGTCGCCCGGAATGGAGATCGAGTTTACCTCGACGTTCACCCCCAAGGCTGACTACATCGGCCCCACTCCGCCGCTCCCGCTGAATGTCACTGCTAATAAAAAAACCAGTATTATTTCCTTGGCGACAAAAGCAGCAGAGAAAGCTTACCCTAGTACCTACCATTCCGAGGGTTATCTCGGTGCGGACCAGCAGAATCCAACCAAAGGACCATCGCTGTTTCGACTGCAAAAAAATAACGGATCTACCGTCACTTTAAACTATAAGTACGGTATTACGGACCCGAGCGGCGATCCAGACGCAACAGCTGTCCAAGAGCTGAAGAAGGACCATGGCACCTACAAGATAAATCAGGATACCGGCCAGGTCACCTTTACTCCAGACAAAGACTTCCCCCAAGACAGTTACGGCCAACAGCTGGAAGGCGTACGCATCGTCAACACAGCGTCAATGGCGCAAGATATCTCTGACGGGGAAATGGGATTTACCCCAGAAATCGAGGCCTACAAGCTTCCGGAAAAAGATGCGCGGCGCAGTTGGGTAGAGGCATTCTACAAACCCACAGTGAAGGCATTGCATCCTGAGGTGCCCAACCTTGAAGCGTTTGGCAAAATGGGTGGCCCCATCACTCAGATCCCTAACCTTTCCCAAGATGGCGGGGACCCAGCGATTGATGTCAGCACTCTCAGCTTCGTGGATGGTGAGAACTCTGAGTACCCCGCGACCCCCGTCACCACGAAGAAAGTGGCTGGGGAAGGAACCTGGACGATCGATTCCCGAACAGGTGCCATTACGTTCACCCCAGATAAGGGTTTTGCAGGGCATCCCACGCCGGTGTGGTACAAAGCCAAAAATGAAGCTGGCGTCGTCACCACAGACGATGGCGATGATGATGACGCCAAATATGGCACCGGAAAGGTGACCTACACCTATTCTGACGCGTCAGGATTGTATGCGAACACCACAGGCCCCCAAGGGAAGCCGCAGAGTTCGTTCGACAAAGACGCCGATGATGCCGGTTTCGCTAACACAAAGGCGATGTTCCGCAATATCCCAGACGACTGGTACGGTGGTTTCACCTACAAGCTCCGAGGCGCAGATAAGCAGGGCAAAGTCGTTGTCGACGGCCAGGGAACATACACCATTGACCCCAAAACCGGCAAAGTGACGTTCACCCCTGAAGCGACTTTCTATGGAACCGCGAAGAGCGTATATATCGAAATTGCTTCTGGGTACACCAACAAAAATAATCAAACCGGTTCTCCCATCGCCATCTATACACCGACCGTGACCAAATCTTCTGTGGTCGTGCGCCCTGAGTTTGCAGCTGGCGCTTTGGGGAAAGCGATACATTTGACCCCTGATTATGACCAGCCGGACGGTTTGGAGGCGCTGGATATCACGTCGGTCACCTTCTTGAATGACGACGGTTCCCTGCCGACACAGCCTCTCAAGAAACGTGAAGTCAAGGGGCAAGGCACGTGGACCATTGACGACACCGGTACGTTCACCTTTACGCCCGTTCCGGGATTTGCTGGAGATCCCGACCCGCAGCTGTACACCGCCAAGAACAAGAGCGGCACCTATGCCTCGGCTGCTGAGGTGGGAGTAGTTTACGGTGGCTTGGTGGCCGTTCCCTCTACTACGGTTGGCCCTCAAAACACGGTCCAGCACTCGGATGATTCCGGTGCTTCCGACAACGGTGCAACTCGCGATGAGATGTTCCCAGATCTCGATCCGGCATGGTTTACGAACAACGGCGGGCCGCTCCAGGTTAAGCTGCTCGACGCCCAAGGTAAACCTACTGATTCAGTGACGGTGGACAAGCAAGGTACCTACACGATTGATACCAAGACGGGTCGCGTCACCTTTACGCCGGAATCCAACTATTACGGCAAGGCAAATCCGGTGACTCTTTCCGTCACTGGTTTGAAAGATGAAAACGGTAAAGAGGTCTCGGTAACCACCACCTATACACCCTTCATCACCAAAGATGGCGGCGTATTGCCTAACGCGTTCCATCAGGCGAAGAAGGTGGGCGATCCGGATTCCGTTACGCCCAGCTATCAGGATAACGGCTACAATATTGACCCCGCGTCTGCAACCTTCCCAGATGGCAGTCGTACCAAGAAGGTGGCTGGTGAAGGAACGTGGGAGATTAACCCACAAACGGGTGAGTTTACCTTTACCCCAGAGGTTGGATTCAACCAATCACCCACACCGGTGTCATACGATGGTAAGAACAAGGAGACAGGCCTGACAGTCACAGGCGGACAAGTGACGATTGCCTATCCGCAACCGACCGCTATTCCTGCCACCACCTCGGCTGAGCAAGGTCTTACTCAGTACTCCACCGATGACGACACGCAAGACGCGGGTCTCGAGCCGCACGAAATGTTCCCCACCGTGCCAGATAAGTGGTATGGCAAGGCAGATTCACCGGTGAAGTTCTATCTTCTGGATGGAGACAAACAGGTAGAAACTCTTACTGTGCGTGGCCACGACCAAGATGGCAACGAAATGGAGGCCGGTACCTATACGATCGATCCCGTATCGGGTATTGTGACTTTCAAGCCAAATCCAGAGTTCTTGGGTACAGCCCCCACTGCTGTTATTACCACAGATGGTCTCAGCTCTGAGTTGCGCACCCAGTACACGCCATTCTATTTCCCGGCACGCATAGAGCTGCCAAGCGATCGCCAGGTTCAAGATACGCTCGGCGCACCCACCTCATCGAAGTTTGAGCTCGATGAGTGGAAGACGGAACACTTCACGGTTGACAAAGAAAGCGTGAAGCTTCTGCCAAGCACGAAGACGATCCTGCAGAATGGCAAAGAAACACCGGTACCAGGAACCGTCTCCGCAGATGGCAAGACGCTCACCGTGCCCGGTGAAGGTACATGGAGAGTAGAGCTGAAAGGCCAAGCTCCGGCCGCAGGTACTGAGGATACCCGCGAGGTGGTGTTCACATTCACACCGGAGAAAGGCTTCGTGGGGCAGCCCACCGAGCTGAACTATCTGGCGAAGAACAGCAACGGTATTGAGGCGAGTATTCCCGGACAGGTTGTGTTTGTGTACCCGAGTGTGGCTACTCAAGACGCTCTAACTACCTCTACACAGGGTGCGGTGCAAAAATCATCCGATAAGGATGCGGGAGATTACGGCTTGAGTATTGAGGAAATGTTCCCGAACATCTCCAAGGTTCCTCAAGAATGGAAGCTCGGATTTGAACTCGATGGCGCTAAAGACGGCACATTGACGGTGGCTGGCGAAGGAACATACGTTATTGACCCAGCTACCGGTGAGGTGACGTTTACCCCTGAACCTGAATTCGTGGGCACGGCAAAACCGGTAACGGTGTGGGCAACCTTCGATGGCAAGCGCAGCGATGTCAGTGCCACGTACACTCCCGTGGTGCAAACCTTTGGTACGCCAAGCTACAAGCAAATTGTGGTTGAGACAGGTGCTACCCAAAAGTCCACCGTCACTGTTCCCAAAGACGCACCTGCGGGGGGCGTGACCTACGCAATTGATGCGGACTGGCTTAAAAACGAGGCTCCTGAAGGCTGGACGATTACGATCGACAAGGCTACCGGTGAAGTGACTGCTGTCGCGCCGAAAGACGCCGAGAAGATGATCGCTTTCGAAGTACCGGTAACGGCTACTTATCAAGGCGGGGCTCAGCGTACTACCAAGGCACCATTTAGCCCGCTCTCCGACACACAGTTTATCGACTACAATGTGGAGATCGAATACGATGACACGTTACCTCCAGGCTCTATTGAGACCGATCAAGACGGCGAGATCGGGGAAAAGGTAAAAGTTGATGGCAAGTGGCAGATAACAAAAGAACCCAAGCCACATAAGATTCGGGTCTCTTCGCAGATCACACCAGGAGATCAAGAATATAGTTGGACGAAGCCCATTCCGTATGAGGCTGAATACCGCTACAACCCGGATCTCAAACCAGGCGAGGTCAGAGTAGTTCAAAAGGGTCAGCCCGGCGAGGAAGCCTATAACGTCACCATAACTGTTGACGAGCATGGCAAGATTTCACTTTCTGAGCCTGAGCATAAAACTACACGGCAAGCCGTCAAGGAGATTTTTGAGGTCGGCCCCGATGTTGAATCGACCAAACAATCTACCAAGCGTCTCGACATTCCTTACTCCACGAAGATCATCTTTGATCCGGCTCTTCGCCCTGGCCAAATAGTGGTCGACCAAGAAGGTCAGGATGGCTTGCGTGAGGTAAGCACGAGCGTCACATACAAAGACGGCACTTTAAGTGATCCCGACATCACCGAAAAGGTACTCAAAGAACCTGTGGAACGCATTGTACGTGTGGGCGGTGAGCGTCCGCTAAACGATGAAGTGAAGGTCGAAGCTTTCACCACTCGTTTTGTGTACGATGAAAGCCTTGACCCAGGCGAAACCCGCATCGATCAGCAGGGTAAAGATACCGTGATGCAGTTCGTGGGCAACAAAGACGGTGGCGGCAAATGGGTAACCCTCGTCAAAGGGAACGATCAGGTTGTACGCGTGGGCACTAAGGAAAAGCCGTGCATATGCGATCACCCTGGCAGCTCCGATACGCACGATGGCGGCGTTCCTGCCGGTAGGACAAATCCTGCCGGAAACGCGGGTTCTGGCAGTTCAGATGTACCTCAAGCATTGCCACGTACAGGTTCCAGTCAAGCACGCGGGTTCGGCATATTTGCAGTCTCGCTTATTGGGCTAGGAGGATTGCTCATGCTATGGCACCGCAAGGATGCCTGACATACATTCCCAGGGAATAATCAGGCATGAGGTAAAGGCATAACCTCACTTAATGTCTGTTGACGGTGGCCGGAAGTTTGCATCGACATGCATTCTCCCGGCCACCGTTTCTTGTTGCTCATCGCAAACGATGGGCGTAGATGGGGCGTGAATCAGTCGGTTTCCGGCAGCGACCCTGACGTCATGCGCAGCTACACCTGTAGCCGGTCGGCACAACCTCAACCACTACCTCAACGCCGCCACGCCATCAACAACCCACCCGCTCAACTGCGAAGGCTCGGTTAACCCCTCACTTTCAAAAATCGGATTATTTTGCGAATAATGAACTATTCCTATTCTTTTTTAGCACCGAATATGACCCTCACGTAGGTTACGGTGTAAACGTCCGTGGCCACGGCAGCACCTGATAATCCGTTTTCACATAAGGAAAGAGATGTTACATATGTCCGAATCACACGTCCTCGCCTTACAGTCCACATCTGAGATCCTCAAGAACAAGTTCGATTCTGCTCTCGTGCGCCACGACGCATGGTTTGTTGTCTTCGTCGCTGTGATAATTGGGCTGGGAGCAACCCTCCTTGCCGGAATGGCCCTCTGGTGCGTCGCCTACCAGCACGGGAAGTTCACCGGTCACTGGAAGTGGGTGAAATACGGGGTTTCGGTATCCATGGAGTGTGTGCGCTGATGGCTTCATTCCACAAAGCCGACCGGCTCCCCTCCTCGCGAGGGGGGCCGGCACCCGCGACCACAGCGCTGTCCACGGGGCAGTGTGACCGGCGTGAGACCGTCATTGATGTCAAGAACCTGGATTTTCAGTACGCCGATCGACCTATCCTTAACCATCTCGACATCTCGGTGCCCCGCAGCTCCTGTCTTGCGGTCATCGGACCGAATGGATCGGGGAAATCCACTTTGTGCAAGATTCTGCAGGGAATCCTTACAGCCCCGAGGACCGCGACAACCCGTGTTCTGGGGCACCCGTGCGGCTCCCGGGAAGCGTGCCGCGCGATCTCTTACTGCGCCGACAACGACCACCTGCCGCAATTCCTCACCGGGGCGGAGTTCATCTCGTACGCCCTGTCCCTGAGGTCCCCGTCTCCCCTGGACAACGGGCGGCTGCGAGAAACGATCGCTGACATTTTTGAGCGTCTGGGAATGGCAGGTCGTCATGTCGACCTCATGGAGAGCTACTCGCACGGAATGCTCAAGAAGACCCAGATCGCCGCAGCCCTCCTCGCACGCACCCCTGTCATCATCATCGACGAGTCCCTCAACGGCATCGACATCGAAGCCCAGATGACGATTGAACGTGCGCTATCCGACCACATCAAGCAGGGGGGAAGCCAGATCATCTGCAGCCACGACTTCGCCATGCTGGACCGCTGCGCAACCCATGTCGCCATGCTCGACTACGGTAACCTCGTCGAGTTCTCCAGCGTCGAGCAGTTACGTGCCCGCCATGCGACGATCCGCGATCTCATCGTCGGATACATGGGCCTGGAAGATCATGACGATGCCTAACACCCAGATAGCTGGGTCGCAGGGCAACCTGCCCACCCACCACCGACTACAGACAAGTCCTGGCACCGTCGGGCCGAAAGATGTCTGCAGAAACCTCACGCGGACCTTGACCATCGTACGTCTCATGGGCGACTACCTAGTGCGGGTCGTGGTAGGAAAAGGGGTCCTCAAGTCACGCGCAGCTCGTCTCGGCGTCCTCGTATGCGTCATCCTGTTCCTCATCACCACGACTGCTCTGGCCACCTTTCTTACGCACGGCTTCGGCGGTGACGAATCCGTCCTGGACCTCGTCGTGACAGTCAACTCGTTGTCGTCGGTGTTGTGGACCGCAGTTGCCTTCCTCATCGTCAAGGTACTTATGGCTGACGCCGGCACCATGATGGCCATCACACACAACTTTCCCGTCACGAACCGGGAGCGCCAGCGTGCCGTGAGCGTCCTCGACGCAGCGACCACCCTGCTCCTCGTCGTCATCGGAATGTTCGCCACCAGCACCTCTACCCTGGTGAACTTCGGTGTTTCCGTCTTGCCCGGATTCATGACGTGCGTGGTCATGCCGGCGATGGCGACATACACGGTCCTTGAATACGCCCAGCGGTGCTGCGATCTGGCCCTCGCGCACACCCCGTTACGCCATGCCAGACAGCCGCTTCTCGCCGTGGTGGTGTTTTTTGTCGTGCTTGCCTTGTGGCGCGCAACGCCCTCGCTGCTGTCCGCGATCACCTCTTCACCACAGCCGTTCGCGGTCTGGACCCTTCTTTTTCATGACATTCATCTTCGGTGCGGCACTGCGGCGACGATAGGCTCCTTCGCCTTTCTACTCATACTGAGTCTGTTGCCAATCACGGTGCTGCCGACATCACCGCTAGAGGTCCGGCGTCGATTTGTGAAGCTCTCAGTTGTCGACCTCAGCCATCGCTTCAATCGTTTGGCACCTCAGTTCCGCGCCCTGTTTCGCAGCCGCTACAGCGTCCAGGCGGCCATCCTTTCGCTGGGATTCGTCGTGCTGTTGGCGACTCGTGTCGCCGGTCCGTCATCGGTGTGGGGCGTGGAGCCCATGACCATTGGAGGCTTCTTCCAGTACGCCACCCTCGCCCCGACGTTTCGCGCTCTTGAGCCGCGTCTTTCTGCCTCCCGCTTCTACCTCAGACTGATCGTGGCACTGGGCTTCTTCATGTTCCCCATGCTTGTGGTGGCCGTGGTGATCGACGTGATCGCCGGCCAGCCACTCGTATCGACGGTAATCGCCGCTGCCGGGGTGTGCGGATCGGCTCTGGTCACGACGGGTGTTGGGATCTTCGTCCCAGCACGCGACGACAATCCGCTGTCGATCCTGCTCGGGGGTGCGATCGTCCTCATTATCGCGACGGTGCTCATCGTCTTCTGCGGGATTCTCCGTCTCCCCAACGCGATAACCATCGTGCTGGGCATTCTCACCGCAATTCTCCTCATTATCCACAGCATTCTCACCATTGCCGATCATCGAAAGGCTGCCCGATGAAAAACCTCAAGGTGTACCTGACAAGTCTCGTCATTTCGATCATTGCGACACTGGCCTTAGCGGTCGGCACCATCCTCGTCCTCATGTTCTCGGTGCATGAGGAGTCGGCCTACCGCACCGGCCTGTTTGGCTCGGTGTACTTCCGAGCTTCCCCCAATGCACAGGGAAACGTTGATGCGACGATGGGTGTAGCTTCCCTACCCAGGCTGGGCATTGTCACAGCCGTGATCTTCGTCTTCACCCTCGTCGTCTCATTCATCTACCTGCGTCTCAAGGCCTATCGTGCGACACTCATCCAGTGAGTCTGCGTGGTGGTGCGCTCCTCGACACCTGAGTCTGCGGCCACTACTGAACCACGTCGTTATCACTGGATGTGTCCCGGCAGCCATCCTCGTCCTCGGATGGGCTGTCTGCGCGGCCAGCGGTTCCGACACATCACTGTTCGTGAAACTACTGGCAATTTTGGTGTTGGGAGGCATGGGTTCCTACTTCCTCCATGAGTTCTGCCATTGGCTGTCGCTGCGTGCGACGAGTCCCGGCACCTTGGTGCGCTGGGAGATGACGCCATTGCGCATCTCCCTACTCGTCCGCAACACCCCAAGCCCTCGCGCGGCGGCACTCAACGCGGCTGCGGGTCCGCTGGGTCCGGCTGTTGTGGGTTGCGTCGTCCTACTGATCCGGCCTCTTCTCCCTGCCGCTATGAGCGGTACCGTGCAGGCGATTGGGTGGCTGTGCCTTGGCCACATCCTCTTCCTCATACCGCCCTCTACTGATGGCCTGACCGTACTGTTCGAATTGACGAAACGAGGTCAGTTGAGCTGAGGCTCCCGCGCGCGAGCCACCCCGCGAGCCGCTCTCCCGAAGTGTTTCAGTTGCACCATCTATTGTGACGTGCGCCGAGTTCGTGCAGTTGCGTCACGATGTCGCAGATCACAGCTCTGCACGCCGGGCGAGTCTGGCCCCAACATACGTGGGAGTGCCTGTCGGGTCTCGGCTCACGACGACCACGGAAACCCCGGCTGCTGCTTGGCTCTCATCAGGTCGAACCCGATCAATGCGCCAATAATCGCAGCGCGATACTCAGGCGCGGCACCCGGTGTAAAACTCAGCGCGTAAAGATCCCGTTCGATGAACATGTCCATCACCGAGCCGAAATGCCGCGACGCGGTAGCGAGACCGCCGGCCTCTCCTGCAACCGTGAAGTCTCGCTCCCACAGGTTCCCACGCAGCACCAAGCTCTCCCCCGAGGCCATGTGTATCGAAACCTTGGGCTTGAATAACGTGATTTCCTGAACCAGCTCGGCGATCTCGGAGCCGTCGGGGCCAACAATCGACATTCGGTCGCGTCCCATAGTGACACGATCCACAACCTTGAGCACCAAAGCGCCGTCCAACTCGCAGACATCGAGTTCCCGATTACCCATCACCAGGCGTTTGAGCAGGTGCCCTACGGTCTTGACCTGTCCTACTGGCTGCCCGTCCGGCCCGAGTATCGAAAAATCGTTGGCAAGGACGGACGCCACCTGCCGCATCAAGAGTGTGTCGTAGGTAAGCAGCCCCATGGGCTACATGGTACGGGAGCATGACGCAATAACTGTCCCACGACTACCAATCACCCGCGTGCCTCGATCGCCTCGGCCATAGCCAGCGCACGGCGTGCGGTGTCAACATGGAGATTCTCGATCATCCGGCCCTGGTACGTGACGACCCCCGAACCGTTCCCGTTCTCCCATGCGTCGATAATTCCGCGAGCCTCCTCGACCTCGGCAGCGTCAGGCGCAAAAACCTCATTGGCCGGGGCTACCTGACCCGGATGGATGAGGGTTTTACCGTCGAACCCCATGATCTGAGCTTCCCGACACTGAGCGGTGAACCCCTCGACGTCTCGCACGTCGTTGTATACCCCGTCCAGAATGACGACCCCAGCGGCGCGAGCGGCCAGAATGCACATCTGGAGGGCAGTCGTCACCGGAGCTCGACCGGGGACGTGGGAAGCGCGTAACTCCTTGGTGAGGTCATTGGTGCCCATAATGAGCACGCTCAGACGGTCGGAGGCCTCAGCAATCCCCACGCAGTCAATCACCGCGCGCGGCGTCTCGATCATGGCCCACAACATCATGTCTTCCCCAGCGCCCGCAGCCTCCATGTCCGCGACAATGGCCCGCACCTGCTTAGCAGAGCCGACCTTGGGGACGGCAATGGCGTCGGGACCGGCAGCGACGGCAGCCCTGATGTCCTCGTGGTACCACTCGGTATCCATTCCGTTAACGCGGATAGCGACCTCCCGGTATCCGTACGGATGCGCCTTGACGACACCAGCGGCACGCTCCCGAGCCTCGACCTTGAGGTCGGGTGCCACAGCGTCCTCTAGATCAATGATGATGCCGTCGCAGTCGATACTGCGAGCTTTTTCCAACGCCCTAGCATTGGCACCGGGCATGAACAGAACGGAACGACGGGGACGCAATGAACTATCCATGTGCCCATCCTGCCGCACACTCGACAGATTTCGCGCGTCGGCGCGACAATCCTCACCCGAGCTAGTACCCGCTCAGCGGCGGCGCAGCAAGTAGGTGTCGAAAACCCACCCCAGACGTTTCTCAGCGTCAGCGCGGGCGGCAAGAATCTCGTCTCGGACCTCCGCCAGGTCACCACTGATGAGAATCTCATCGGGGGTGCCGATATAGGCAGCCCAGTAGATGTCAATGCCGGTGGGATCGATCAGACTGAAGGTTTGGCGTCCATCCAACATGACAATCACGTCGTCAACTCCCTCCGGCATACCGTCGGCCAGCAGGCGGGCCGGGGAGATCTGCAGCGGGCGACCCTGACGATTCAGCGGAATCTGGTGGCGCGAGGCCAGCGACAGGGAGCTTGAGATTCCAGGAATGACGGTGAGTTCAATGGGCACTCCCCCATCGGCGTCAACAGCGGCGATGAGTTTCTTGACGATGGCCAGGGTCGACTCGAACAGGCCCGGGTCACCCCACACCAGGAATCCACCACGCTGACCCTCAGAAAGATTGTCCGCAACGGCATGGGTCCACTGATCGAGACGCTGACGACGCCACCGGGCGACGGCTTCCGGATAATTCTTGGCGCTCTTCCAGGGGCGCGGCGGGTCCTGCAGCTCAACGATCCGCAACCCATCGGTGTGTGGACGGTATCGCCGAAGCACCTCACGGCGAAACTCCACGAGGTCGTCCACATCATGTTCTTTGAGGACGACGAAGAGCACGTCAAGGTGCTGTATGGCATCGACGGCAGCCAGAGTCAACCAGTCCGGGTTTCCGGGTCCGATACCGATGAGGTCGAGATAGCGAGACACCTGTCCTCCTGATGGTGATTTCGGCCCTAGGACGAGCGAGACACAACCTCGTCACACAGGGCCATGAGAGCCTGTTTGGCGTCCCCATCGGGCAGGGGGGCAACGTCGTCCCGGGCGCGATCGGCGCGACGCTGAATCTCGGCGCGTGCCTCCGCTATGACGTGGTTGGTGCGCAGCTTCGCGAGCACATCAGCCAGCAGTGCGTCGTCGGACAGATCAGCGTCGAGCATTGTCTTGAGCTCGCTGTCGGCTGGGTCCTTGGAGGCACGCAGCATGAGAGTCGGCAACGTCGGAACTCTCTCGCGCAAATCCGTGCCCGGGGTCTTGCCAGTTTGCGTCGACGTGATGTCGATGAGGTCGTCAGCGAGCTGAAAAACCTCCCCAATGTCCTCGCCAAATCTCTCCAGCGCAGCCACGATCTCCGGGGACGCGTGGGAGACCATCGCGCCAAAAACTGCGGAGGCCGCTATCAGGGACCCCGTTTTGTCGGCCACGACCTTGAGGTAGTGAGCAAGTGGGTCCTCTCCCTCAGAGGGTCCGCGAGTCTCGGCGATCTGGCCCTGCACTAGGCGCGAGAAGGTATGAGCCTGCAATCGCACAAAGTCAACGCCCAGCTCGGCCACTGCCAAGGAGGCGCGCGAAAAAAGGTAGTCGCCGACCATGATGGCCACCGAGTTTCCCCAGCGCAGGTTGGCCGAGGGAGCGCCGCGACGCTTGGCGGCCTCGTCCATGACGTCATCGTGGTAAAGGGACGCGACGTGAGTCAGCTCCATGACAACCGCAGCACGCACCAGGTCGGCGTCGTCAACGTCGTCACCGAATTGGGAGCACAACACCACCAAAAGTGGCCGGAATCGCTTGCCGCCAGCAGAAATGATGTGGTTTGCTGCTTCGGTGACGAACGGTGTGTCGGCGCCGGCTTGACGACCCAGCTCGTCCTCGACGAGGGCAAGTTTGGCGCTCACCAGATCGGTGAACTCACTGCTGGCGCTGTACGACACGGTTCTCCTCTTCCGCCCGAGCGTGTACTCGGTGCTCGTCGGGCCGCCATCTGGACACGACACGGTCATATTCCACATTACTGGTTGGGCGGGCCTCTCGTCTTGCCGGGACATGGTTGTCGCACTCGAAACGTGGACGAAGCCGGGACCGCGACCTCTCGGACAACGGCCCCGGCCTCATGAACGACTCAGCGCAGGAAAGTACTTGCCTGGTTGAACAGGTCGAGAACGGGCTGCGGAGCAACACCCAGGACAACGGTCAGGACCGCGCAGATGATGAGGGTGATCCATCCCGCAATGGACGGCTCGGCAATCTCGACGGGATCGTCCTCCTCCTTCGGGTTACGGAAGAAGACCACGACGATGACACGCAGGTAGAAAGCCGCTGCCACGAGGGAGAACAACACCCCCACCAGTACCAGCCAGGCGTATCCGCCACGCCATCCGGCCAAGAAGACCACCAGCTTGCCGGTGAATCCAGCCGTCAGCGGGATACCTGCGAAGCTCAGCACGAAGATGACGACGAGAACACCAAACCACGGGTGCTTGCGCCCCAGACCTGCCCAGGAGTCGATTTCCGTCGACTCGCCGCCTGCCCGGCGCACCATGAGGATGAGCAGCCAGAAACCAATCGAAGACAGACCGTAGGCTGTCATGTAGACCAGCACCGAGGACACCGAACCCGTCTGGTCTGGGGTCATCCCGGTCTGTATCGTCCAGGCACCGATGACTCCCACCAGCACGAACCCGGCGTGCGCGATCGCGGAGTACGCCAGCAGACGCTTCATGTCGGTCTGAACCAAACCAACAACGGCACCAAGTGCCATCGAGGCTACGGAGACCACTGCGAGGATGATCTGCCAATCCCACCTCATAGCACCCAAGCCGACGTACAGCACGCGCATGAGACCAATGAGGGCGACAAGCTTGGTGGCGACTGCCATCCAGCCGCTGACGGGAGTCGGGGCACCGGTGTAGACGTCAGGAGTCCAGGAGGCGAACGGAACCGCACCCACTTTGAACAACAGTCCGACGGCAACCAGCACCATGCCGGCAACGATGAGCCGCGATGAACCCACCTGAGTGACACCCGCTGTTGCGATGGCACCCAGTTTGAAACTTCCTGCGCAGCCGTACAGCAGGACAATGCCATAGAGGAACAAGGCCGACGACAACGCGCCAAGCAGGAAGTACTTCAGTGCGGCTTCCTGAGACAGCAGCCGACGGCGACGAGACATCCCCGACAGCAGGTAAAGCGGCAGGGAGAAGATCTCCAGGGCTACGAACATCATGATGAGGTCGTCAGACGCGGCGAAGCACATCATGCCCAGCACCGCGAACATCAGCAGCGGGTAAACCTCAGTGTGCTCACGATGTTCTTGATCGGCCTTGGCCTCCAGCGGAGAACCAGGCACCGACGAGGCACTCGCCACGAACGCTGTCTGGGTGCCGCCAACTCGCTCTGCGAAAAGCACGACGGCTCCCAGGCTCGTCACCAGCAGAACCACCCAGGTGGCCAGAGTCGGGCCGTCGAGGGCCAAGGTTCCCTGACCGGCGACGATCCGGGTTCCCTTGACCAGGGTGGTCACCGTCGAGGCGATGGCCACCGCGAGGGCGACGACCGTCAGGACGATCTGGGTGACGCGGCGACCTGAGCGGGGCACAAAAGCCTCCACGAGGACCGCCAAACACGCACCAGCCATCAGAGCGAACACCGGCGTCAGCGGGCCGTACTCGATGTACGGAGCCGCAATGTCAAGGGGTGCGAAAGACCCGAGCGCGGAAATCAACAGGACGGGATTCACTTGAGGCCCTCCTTGACAACGGGTGCCGGATCGGTGGCGTGAACCTGAGTCATGGTTGCAGTGGCCGCCGGTTC
The DNA here is from genome assembly GCF_030525615.1 of Cutibacterium sp. Taxonomy (GTDB): domain Bacteria; phylum Actinomycetota; class Actinomycetes; order Propionibacteriales; family Propionibacteriaceae; genus Cutibacterium. Next base: position 23,472 of record NZ_JAUNEJ010000002.1, read on the forward strand.
AATGGCGTGCAACATCGGCCTTGGGAAGAAGCCGAACACCAGCAACAAAATGATGAGCGGGGCGAGTACCAGCTTCTCCCGGCCATTGAGGTCGCCTACCTTCTCGGAAGCTCCCTGCACCGGGCCGGTCATGGTTCGTCGGTAGGTCACCAGGACGTAAACCGCAGCCAGCACCATGCCGATGGTGGAGATGGCGACGTAGATCGGATGACGCGACCAGGCACCAGCCAGAGCCATGAACTCGCTGACGAAGTTTCCGGTGCCCGGCAGCGAGAGGGTCGCCAACCCGGAGAACAGGAAGATTCCGGCAAGCACCGGAGCGACCTTCTGAACACCGCCGTAAGCGTCGACCTTCGCCGTCCCACCACGGCGCACCAGGAATCCCAGCACCAGGAACAGTGCGGCAGTGGAGAAGCCGTGGTTGAACATATAGAAGATGGAACCGGTGATCGACGTTGTCGTCAGGGCAAAGATACCGATAACCATGAAACCGAAGTGGCTCACCGAGGTGTAGGAGACGAACCTCATGAGGTCGCTCGACGTGGCGGCCATCATGGCACCCCACAGTACCGAGATAAGCGCCAGCGTGAGCACGAACGGGGTGGCCCAATCAGAGGCGGCCGGGAAAAGTCCCAAGCACAGCCTCAACATTCCGAAGGTGCCAATCTTGTCAAGCAGACCAACGAGCAGAGATGACGTCCCTGCGGTGGCCTGTTCGGCGGTGTCAGGCAGCCAGGTATGTACCGGGACCATCGGGGCCTTGATCGCAAAGGCGATGAAGAATCCGACGAACAGCTGCTTGCCAATCGCCCCGGAAAAGTCCACCTTGGCAAGATCGCTCAGCAGGAAGGAGCCACCGTGGACACCGACGCCGATGACGGCGAACAGCATGACCAGACCACCGGCCAGCGAGTACAGCAGGAACTTCATGGCGGCGCGACCGCGTCGTGGACCTCCCCACCCGGCGATGAGGAAGTACATCGGGATGAGGGTGGCCTCGAACATGAGGTAAAACAGCAGCACGTCGGTGGCGGCGAAGCAGAAAATCGCCAGCCCCTCAAGCATGAGGGCCAAGCCGAAGAACGCTCCAGTTGACCAGCGAGCCGTTTCGTCCTCGCCCACGTGCCACTCAGCGAGCAGCACGACCGGAACGAGGATGACGACCAGCAGGATCATCGTCAAGGACAGGCCATCGCCACCCAAGGCATACCACGCACCGATGGCGCGAATCCAGCGATGGGTCTCAGACAGATCAGTGCCGTTGACTCCGATGATGAAGGCGTAAACGCCCAGCACCAGGGTCACCAGGGAGAACACCATACCGGTGACTCGAGCCGCAGCCCCACGCACCATCATGGTGATGATGCCGCCGACGATCGGCAGCAGGGCGATCACGGTGAGGATCGGGAAAGACATGTCAGCTCCTCCTGCCCTCAGGCCATCCGGCCCAGGACGACGACGAGTCCGACGACCAGCACGCCAACAACCATCATGAGGCCGTAGCTACGCACATAACCGTTTTGGACCTTGCGGATGATCTGGGAACAGGCCGTGGTGACCGAACCCGAACCGTTGACCAGACCGTCAACGACTGCGCGGTCGAAGCCCCCAACTCCACCGGCCAGCCAGCGTCCGGGCTTCACAACGACCACGTCGTTGAAAGCGTCCCCGTAGACATCGTGACGACCAGCGATCAGCAACGGATTTCGAGTGGCGGGCTCCTCGCTCGGCACATCGTGACGGTTGAGCAACCAGCCGGCCAAGATACCGATAACGACAACGACAAGGGTGATGATTCCGATCGGACCCATGTGCAACAGACCGACGTGCTCGACCTCGGCACCGGTCGCCGGTGCCAACCAGTCGCCGATCCAATTGTTCATGAAGGCACCTGCGAAGATCGACAGGATGGCGAGCACGATCAACGGGATCGTCATGACCGCCGGGGACTCGTGCGGATGAACGTCCTCACGCCACCGCTTGGACCCCAGGAAGGTCAAGACCATCAGGCGCGTCATGTAGTAGGCGGTAATGCCAGCACCAATAAGGGCCAGCACCCCGAAGACCGCACCCTTGTCGAAGGCGGCTTCAATGATGTGATCCTTGGAGAAGTACCCCGAGGTGCCGGGGATACCAATGATGGCCAGGTAACCGCAGGCGAAAGTCCAGAAGGTGACGGGCATGACCTTTCGCAGCGCACCGAAGTGGTACATATCGGTGTCGTCGTCGGTGCCATGCATGACCGATCCAGCTCCCAGGAACATATTGGCCTTGAAGAACCCGTGGGTGAGCAGGTGGAAGATCGCCAAGGCAGCACCGGCTGGGCCGAGACCTGCGGCCAACATCATGTAGCCGATCTGGCTCATCGTCGATCCGGCGAGGACCTTCTTGATGTCCTTCTTCGCCGAACCGATCCACGCACCGAACAGCAGAGTGACGGTACCGACGATGGCGACGGCCAGGGAGGCTGCACCCGTCTCGGCATAGATGGCATGGGACCGCACCACCAAGTAGACACCGGCGGTAACCATCGTGGCGGCGTGGATGAGGGCCGAAACTGGGGTTGGGCCTTCCATGGCGTCGAGCAACCACGCTTGCAATGGCACCTGGGCCGACTTACCACAGGCGGCCAGCAACAGCATGAAGCCGAGCAGGGTAGCCCAGGTTGGCGTCAGCCCCGAGGCCTTAGCCGATACGTCGTCGAAACGCACGCTGCCGAACTGGGCAAGCATGGTGAAGATCGCCATCGTCAAACCGAGATCACCGATCCGGTTCATGATGAAGGCCTTGTTGCCCGCGCGGGCAGCGGTCGGGCGACCGAACCAGAAGCCAATAAGCAGGTACGACGCCAAGCCGACGCCTTCCCACCCGACGAACAGAATGAAGTAGTTGTCAGCCAGCACCAGCGTCAACATCGCTGCGATGAAGAGGTTGAGGTAGGCGAAGAAACGACGCCGGTCGGTGTCGTGGGCCATGTACCCGATCGCATAGATGTGAATCAGGGAACCCACAAAGGTAATCAGCAGAACAAACAGAATGGACAGCTGATCGACCAGCAGGCCGACACGCAAATCCCACGATCCGACATCAATGAACTGGTAGACCCCCACCTCAACAGCGCGCGACGCGGCATCGCGGCCAAGCAGGTCGATGAAGAGGATCAACCCGATGACGAAGGAGACAATCGGGGCCACAGTGGCCAACAGATGCCCCCAGGCGTCGCTGCGGCGCCCAAGCACCAGCAGCAGTGCGGAGACGACCAGCGGCACCGCGATCATGAGCCAGGCCATGTTGAACAGGCCGGTTTCCAGGACAGTCACGGTACCTCCTTCAGAACTTCAGCAGGTTGGTGTCGTCCACCGAAGTGGTGCGACGGGAACGGAAAATGGTGACGATGATCGCCAGCCCGACAACCACCTCGGCAGCCGCCACGATCATCACGAAGAAGGCCCCGACCTGTCCATCGAGTGAGCCGTACACGTGTGAGAAGGTCACCAGCGCAAGGTTTGCGGCATTGAGCATCAACTCCACGGACATGAAAGCCACCAGGGCGTTACGCCTCGTCAGGAAGCCCAAAATGCCGATGGCGAACAGAATCGCCGAGAGCACCAGGTAGTCGTTCGGATTCATTCAAGTTCTCCTTGTGCCTCGTGACGGGCGGCACTGATCGAAGCGAAGGCCCGATGGGTCGGAGCTTTCAACTCGCCGGCGTCGATAATGGCACCGCGAGTGGCCAACGTCCCCGAGATCGAGTCTTGGGCGACTGTGCCATCAGGCAGCAAGGCCGGAGCACCGATCTGGTTGGTGCGGGCGTAGACACCGGAGTTGGGACGAGCGCCGGGGTGGGTACCGTGCTCGGCATAAGCCGTCATACGGTCGGTGATCCTCTCACGCTGGGACTTCTTCTTGTCGGCCTCGCCGTGGGCCAGCACCATGGTGCCGACGGCCGCAGTGATGAGCAGGGCCGACGTGGCTTCGAAGACGATCACGTACTTCGTGAAGATCAACTCGGCTATCGACTTGACGTTGTCACCGCCAGCCGCATTCGCCTCGCTCAGACCTATCGGCTGGTCAGTGCCAATGACGCCGGTGGTCACGGCATTGCCGACAGCAAAGATCAGCAGCGCCACGAATGCCAGCGCGGCGATGATCGCCGCAACCTTGTGGCCCTTGAGAGTCTCCTTGAGAGAGTCAGTCGAGTCGACACCAACGAGCATGACGACGAAGAGGAAGAGCATCAGGATGGCGCCGGTGTAGACGATGATCTGCACCACAAACAGGAAAGGCGCCTCTTGGCTGGCGTATTGAACGGCCAGACAGATCATGACGATGGCCAGGGACAGGGCCGAGTGAACGGGCTTCTTGGCGAAGACCATCACCAAGGCGGCCAACACCATGATCGGGGCAAGCAGCCAGAAGGCCCATTGAGACGCCGTCACCATCGGGACGAGTGCGCTCATGGGAAGCAGGGACGCAGTCATCAGGCTGCCCCCTTGTCCTTGTGCTCGTCAGCTCCGGTGGCCGGACCGGTTCGCACATCGTCCTGGCCAGAAGGAGGCAGGCCATTGAAGTAGTCGTCCTCGTCGTCTCCCAGACGGCGCGGGTGCGGCGGCTGCTCCATACCCTCCTTGAGCGGAGCGAGCAGCTCATCTTTGGTCCAGATGTGCTTGGCACGAGTGGTGTCGGCCAACTTGAAATCGTTGGTCATCGTCAAAGCACGAGTCGGGCAAGCCTCGATACACATTCCACACAGAATGCAGCGCAGGTAGTTGATCTCGTAGACACGACCGTAACGCTCACCGGGTGAGTAACGCTCCTCATCGGTGTTGTCGGCGCCCTCGACGTAGATAGCGTCTGCCGGGCACGCCCAGGCGCACAGCTCACATCCCACGCACTTCTCAAGCCCATCGGGCCAGCGATTGAGCTGGTGACGGCCATGCATACGCGGCGGCATGGGCTTTTCTTTGCCCTTCTCCGGGTATCCCTGGGTGAAGGGCTTACGGAACATCGTTTCGAAGGTGATCCCGAATCCTGTCCAGGCTCCCATCACAGACCTCCGTTCTCGTCGTGGTCTCGTCGCGCTACCGTCGTGGCCACTGCGGCCCCGGCCAACGGAGCCTCAACCTGATGTGGCAATGGCGGCACCGGATAACCGCCTGCAAAGGCGTCAAAGGGTTCGTCAGTAGCCACCTCGGTCTTGGGTTCTTCCTTGTCTCCTGTGAACGCCCAGACGAGCAGGGCGGCCACGATAATCCCAACAACGATCATGAATATTGGGTTGCGGCCCCATCCCTCGTTGAGGACGGTGCGCCAGGCGGCGACCAGCAGAACCCATCCCAACGACACCGGAATGAGGACCTTCCAGCCCAAATCCATGAAGTGGTCGTAGCGGAACCTCGGGATGGCCGCCCGTACCCACACGAAGAAGAAGATGACGAGCTGGGTCTTCAGGAAGAACCACAGCAGACCCCACCATCCGGAGTCGATGACACCGAAGTAGTTGAGCGGCCACGGGGCCCGGTAACCACCAAGGAACAAGGTGGTGCAGACAGCCGAGAGGGTGGCCATGTTGATGTACTCCGCCAGGAAGTACATGCCGTAGGGGAATCCGGAGTACTCCGTGATGTAACCGCTGACAAGCTCCGACTCGCACTCTGGCAAGTCGAACGGTAGGCGGTTGGACTCACCGAACATCGTGATGACGTAAATGATGAAGCTCGGGATGAGCAGCAGCCAATAGTGCCCAGCTATGTGGGTGTCGAATCCTCCGATGGTCAGGTGACTGGCTTGGGACTCGACGATCTCGGACGTCGACATGGAACCCGAGAAGATAAACACCGTTACCAGGGACAGACCCATGGCGACCTCGTAGGAGATCATCTGGGCGCTGGAACGCAGCGATCCGAGCAAGGAGTAGGTGCCTGCCGACGACCAGCCGGCCAGCACGACGCCGTAAATACCGATGGACGCCACCGCAAGAATGAACAACACGGCGACCGGAACGTCAGTGATCTGCAGCCTGGTGGTGTGACCGAAGATCGACACCTCGCCACCAAGCGGAATGACCGACCAGGACGCGAAGCAGGCGATACCCGCGATCACCGGCGCCAAGTTGAAGACAATCTTGTCGGCCCCCTTGGGGGTGACCATCTCTTTGAAGATGAGCTTCAAACCGTCACCGACAGCCTGGAACACACCACCGGCCCACGCCGAGTTCATGATCGGACCGATACGGTTCTGCATCTTGGCCAGCACTCGGCGTTCAAACCACACATTGAAGATGGTCCACGCCAGCAGGATCACAAAGAGGACGACGACCTTGACGATTATGAGCCACACCGGGTCAATGGTGGCCTCGAGGGGACTCATGCCACACCTGCCTCTCGGGAAGTATCAGATTCAACGGCGCTCAGCGAGACATAGGTTCCGGGAGCGTCGGGGACTGTGGTGCGGCTTTGCGGGGAGAGAGAATGACCGCGCAAGGACGGCACCCACACCGCCTCGGCCGACATCGTTGCGTCGATCTTGACCGGAAGTCGCAGATTGATGGGTCCGGAAACGTCGATCAGGTCTCCGTTGGCCACACCCAACTGATCGGCTGTCAGCGGATTGATAACCGCGACGGGGGCCGGGGCGGTTGCAACCAAGGAGTCGGCACCCGTCAGGCTCGCCGATCCCTCCAACAACTGCCGCCACGTCTCTAGCACGCGACCAACATTTCCTGGCTCGACCATGGGGGCCTGCGGCACAACAGGAGTCGTGGACTCCATCTTGGGGTGGTTGCCCTGCCACTGCCCAAGGTCGCGCCAAGCCTTGTGGGCCTGGGCGACGGTGGCCAGCCCGGACACCGAGCCAAGCTGCGAACTCAAGGCGTCGAGAACGCGGATCTCGTTCATCGGGGTGGCGGCCTGCTTGTTGACCACTCGCACTCGACCGGGGCGGTGCTCCCAGTTGAGGAAAGTCCCTGAGGTCTCTTCGAGCAAGCAGACTGGCAACACCACGTCAGCCCGCTCCGCAACCTCGGAGAACCGCTGTTCCAGCGACACCACGAACCCGCAGCTTTCAACAGCCTCACGGGCTCCGGTTGGGTCAGGCAGGTCAGCCAGCTCCACTCCGGACACGACCAATGCCGACAGTTTGCCGTCTCGGGCAGCAGAGAGCATTCCGGCGGTATCAAGACCAGGATCGCTGGGAAGGTTATCGACACCCCAGGCAGCCGCAATGTCCACGCGAGCCTTGGCGTCGTCAACGAAACGTCCGCCCGGCAGCAGCTGCGGCAGCAAGCCAGCCTCGATCGCCCCGATCTCACCGGCACGGCGAGGCACCCAGGCGACGCGAACCGTCGAGTCGAGAGCAACAATGGCCGAGAGAGTTCCGGGTCGGGTGGCGGCCCTCTCCCCCACCAACACGATGGTTCCCTCACCGATCGTGCCGTCAGCGACCAGCTGCTTCACGACCTCGGGTTCCTGGCCAGGCAGGCAGCGAGCCAGCTCGGCCCCCATCTTTGCCGAACCATTGGACAGGTGGGTTCCGACTGCCGTAATGGCAACCCTCTTGCGTCGCCACGCCTTGCGCAGTCGAAGGAAGATCATCGGGCATTCGTCCTCAGGTTCGAGATCCACCAGGACGACGCGCGACGCGTTTTCCAGATCGGCGTAGGTCACCGACTCTTCGAGGCTGCGCCCGGCGACTGTGGCTGCCAGGAACGACGCCTCCTCAGCGGAGTGCGGACGAGAACGGAAGTCAACGTTGTTGGTGCCGAGAACGACACGTGCGAACCGTGACCATGCCAGGCAAGTTTCGACCGGCAGACGTCCACCGGTGAGGACGCCGACGTTGGTACCAGCTTTCTTGAGTCCGGCGGCTGCCGTCTGCAGGGCTTCAGCCCACGACGCCTTCTCCAAGACTCCGTTACGGCGAACCAACGGGGTGGTCACTCGATCATCGCCACGGCCATAGCGGAAGGCGAACCGGCCCTTGTCACAGTTCCATTCCTCATTGACCTCCGGCAGGTTGCCGGCGTTGCGGCGCTTGACTTCGTAGTGGCGGTGGTCGGTGCGCAGCTGACATCCAGCCGCACAGTGCTCGCAGGTCGTTACTGTCGAAACGAGATCGAACGGACGCGAACGGAAGCGGTATTCGGAGCTAGTGAGGGCACCCACCGGGCAAATCTGAATGACGTTGCCCGAGAAGTAGGAGTTGAAGTCGTCGCCCTGGTAGGCCCCAATCTGGGAAACGGCACCGCGCTCTTGCAGATTGATGAAAGGATCACCAGCAATCTGATCGGCGAACCTGGTGCAGCGCTGGCACAACACGCACCGTTCGCGATCCAGCAACACCTGGGCCGAAATGTTGATCGGCTTGGGATAGGTGCGCTTGACCCCGCCGTAGCGGGACTCCCCGCGTCCGTTGGCCATCGCCTGGTTCTGCAGCGGGCATTCGCCGCCCTTGTCACAGATCGGGCAGTCCAACGGATGGTTGATGAGGAGAAACTCCAGCATCCCCTCCTGGGCCTTGCGAGCCATCTCGGAGCTGACCTGAGTCTTGACGATCATTCCCTCAGCTACCGGCATGGTGCATGACGGCTGCGGCTTGGGGAAACCACGCCCGTTGCCAGCGTCGGGAATCTCGACGAGACACTCACGACAGGCACCGGCTGGGTCGAGCAGCGGGTGGTCGCAGAACCTCGGAATAGCGGTGCCGATGGACTCGGCGGCACGAATGATGAGGGTTCCCTTGGGGACACTCACCTGCTGACCATCGATGGTGCAGGTGACAAGCTCGACGGGTTTGTTCTGGCTCATGCTCCAGCCCCTTCCAGGACTCGGCGGTCAGCGTCGGTGAAGATTGAGCTGCGCTCGTACGGCAGGTACTCCCACGCCGGAATACCACGGCACCCAGCTTCAAACTCGTCGCGGAAGTGACCGACGGCTCCACGCACACAGCCCACAGCACCGTCAGCCAGCGCACAGAAGGAACGACCGCCGATGTTGTCGACGATATTGAGCAGCTTGTCGACGTCACCCTCCTGGCCTTCGCCCGCCTCAATGCGACGCAGCAGCTGGACAACCCACCAGGTGCCCTCACGACACGGGGTGCACTTTCCACAGGACTCGTGCTTGTAGAACTCCAGCCAGCGCAGCGTGACGCGAACCACCGAGGTCGTCTCGTCAAAGCACTGCAAGGCCTTGGTACCCAACATCGACTTGGCCCCCATCATCCCCTCGTAGTCGAGTGGGGTGTCCAAGTCATCTGGCGTCAGCAACGGCGTTGAGGAACCACCCGGGGTGAAGAACTTCAACTCGTGGCCCTCACGCATACCCCCGGAGATGTCGAGCAGCTGACGCAAAGTCGTGCCCATCGGGGCCTCATACTGGCCCGGATGGGCCACATGGCCAGACAGCGAGTAAATGGTGAACCCGTCGGACTTCTCGGTGCCCATCGACTTAAACCATTCCTTGCCGTTACGCAAGATCGACGGCACCGTCGAGATCGACTCAACGTTGTTGATGACCGTCGGGCTGGCGTACAGACCAGCAACAGCCGGGAACGGGGGACGCAGACGAGGCTGACCACGACGTCCCTCCAAGGAGTCAAGCAGGGCCGTCTCCTCACCACAGATGTAGGCGCCAGCGCCAGCATGAACAACGACATCAAGGTCATAGCCGGAACCGAGAATGTTCTTGCCGATATATCCAGCCGAGTAGGCCTCGCGCACTGCCTGCTGAACACGTCGGATGACGTGCAGCACCTCGCCGCGAATGTAGATGAATGCCGCCTTCGCCTTAATAGCGTAGGCAGAAATGATGACTCCCTCGACGAGAGTGTGCGGGGAAGCCATCATGAGCGGCATGTCCTTGCAGGTGCCCGGCTCAGACTCATCACCGTTGACGACCAAGTAGGTCGGATTCGGGTTGTCCTTGGGCACGAAGGACCACTTCACACCGGTGGGGAATCCAGCACCGCCACGGCCACGCAAGTTGGCGTCCTTAACCAGCGAGACGACGTCATCGGGCTGCATCGTCAAAGCCTTACGAAGCCCGGTGTAGCCGCCCCGGCGCTCATAGTTGAGCAGCTTCCAGCTGCGCTCATCATCCCAGTTGGCCGACAGAACCGGGGTTAGTGGATCGGTCACTTCTTCTCCTCCTCCACAGGCTCAGCAGGAGCGGGCAGGTCGTTCGGATCTGGTGCCTTCCAGCCGTTCTGCTTGGCCAGTCGCACACCCCGCAGGGACGCCTCACCAGCGCTCGGACCCTCATCGGCGCGTCCATCGGGGAAACCGGCGAGAACGCGCTCTGCCTCGCGCCAACTGGTGATCTTCGCACCTCGGGTGGAGTGAACCTCTTCGTCGCGAGCCAGAGCGTCAAGGATTTCCTCGGCGCGTACCGGGGTCATATTGTCCATGTACTCCCAGTTCACCATCATGATCGGGGCGAAGTCGCAGGCGGCGTTGCACTCCAGACGTTCCAGGGAGAACTTGCCGTCAGGAGTTGTCTCGCCCTCCTTGATACCGAGCTTCTTCTCCACCCGGGCGAGCACCTCCTCGCCACCCATGACGGCGCACAGCGCGGTGGTACACACACCAATGTGGTGCTGGCCAGCCGGGTGCTTCTTGTACATGGTGTAGAAGGTCGCAACTCCGGAAACCTGAGCAGTCGTAATACCCAGCACCTCAGCCGCCGTCTCAACGCCTACCGGGGAAATCCGCCCATCCACCGACTGCACCAGGTGCAAGATCGGCAACAGAGCCGAGCGCGGATCGGGGTAGCGCGCGGCAATCTGGCGCATTTCCTCAATGGTGTGTTCGTCGATATTGGTCGAACGGTCGGACTGATCGACTCCCCCGCTCCCCGAGAAGTCCGAGTGGAAGGACTCGACGTAGGGGTATCCCAAATTGACGGGTTCGCGATCGCTCATCGGTCGACTCCTCCCATGACGGGGTCCAGGGATGCCAAGGACGGCACCACGTCGGAAAGCATTCCACCCTCGCACAGGGCGGGCAGAGACTGCACATTGACGAATCCGGGGTCACGCAAGTGGGAGCGGTAGGGACGCACACCACCGTCCGAGACGAGGTGGCATCCGAGCTCACCGCCGGCACCCTCGATGGCCTGATAGACCTGGCCCGCAGGCACCCGGAACCCCTCAGTGACAATCTTGAAGTGGTGGATGAGGGCCTCCATCGACTCGCCCATGATGTGGCGAATATGCTCGTTGGAATTACCCTGACCGTCCGGCCCCAGAGCCAGCTCCGCAGGCCAAGCAATGTGCGGGTCCTCCACCATGTGACGATCGCCCTGGGTGTCCTCGAGGCGCTTGAGACACTGCTTGAGGATACGCACCGACTGGTCCATCTCCTCCAGGCGAATACGGAACCGTCCGTAACAGTCGCAGGTATCCCAGGTCGCGACGTCAAAGTCGTAGGTCTCGTAGCCGCAGTAGGGCTGTGTCTTGCGCAGATCCCACGGCAGGCCGGTAGCGCGCAGGGCCGGACCTGTGACGCCCAAGGCCATGCATGTGGACAGGTCGGCGTAACCGATGTCCTTGGTACGGGCCTTGAAGATCGGGTTCTCGTTGCAGAACAGACCGATCTCGGGAAGGTACTTCTCCATACGCTTGATGAGGTCGCGCAGCTGGTCCAACCCGGTCTCAGGCAAATCGCTAGCGACGCCACCCGGACGAATCCAGGCGTTGTTCATCCGCAGACCGGTGACGGCCTGGTTGAACTCCAGGATGATCTCGCGCTCCCTCAAACCAACCTCGGCCACCGAGGAGGCCCCGAGTTCCAGACCGCCAGTACCCACTGCAATGAGGTGAGAAGAAATGCGGTTGAGTTCGGTAATCATCACGCGCAGGACCTTCGCGCGCTCCGGGATGTCGTCGGTAATACCCAACAGCTTCTCGACAGCAAGGCAGTACACCAGCTCGTTGAAGAAGTTCGCGACGTAGTTACATCGCGTCATGAAAGCCACACCCTGGGTCCAGGTGCGGAACTCCATATTCTTCTCGATACCGGTGTGAAGGAAGCCGATACCAACACGCAAGTCGGTCACCGACTCGCCATCCAGCTCAATAATGAGCCTCATGACGCCGTGAGTGGATGGGTGAGACGGCCCAAAGTTGACGACGACGGTCTCGTCGCCACGCTCGGCAGCCTCGTCGACGATCTGGGCCCAGTCGCCGCCCTGGGACAAGTACTCGTGGTTCTCGCTCATCAGTTGTAGCTCCTGCGCTGGTCCGGCGGTGGTACGACAGCACCCTTGTACTCGATCGGGATACCACCGAGCGGATAGTCCTTACGCTGCGGGTGACCGACCCAATCGTCGGGCATCAGGATGCGAGTAAGAGCCGGGTGACCGTCGAAGATGACTCCGAACATGTCCCAAGCCTCACGCTCCTGGAAGTCCACGTGCGGGTAGACCGACACAATGCTGGGGACGTGTGGCAGCGAGTCAACGTCACTGCGACCGGTACGTACCACGTCCTCCTGTCCCGGATCGGCCAGCGCAACTTCGAGACGGATACGACGGTTATGGGTCATCGACAGCAGGTCGTAGACGACATGCATTTCACGACCCTTCATGTGCGGGTAGTGCACACACGTCAGACAAGAACAGCTCTCAAATCGCAAGGCCTCGTCATCACGCAGCACTTTGACCAGATCCAGCAGCTTCTCGGGACGGACAAAAAACGTGATTTCGCCGCGATCGACAAGGGTCAACCCATCAGAGAAGTCTGGGACCAGCTCCTCCATCCGGTCAGCCACTTCGTCAAACCAGCCGCCGTAAGGACGTTCCGAGCTGCCGGGAATCTCGACGGTGCGGACGATACCGCCATAGCCAGAGGTATCGCCGGGACCGGAGGTTGCCCCCCACATACCCTTACGGGTGTCGATCCGACGATCCTCCTGGGTCCACCGCCTCCCCTTGGCCGGGGTGTGAGCCTGGTCTGGATGGCTGGCGTCGAGGAAATTGCGGCCGTCGGGGATACGGTCCCCGGAGTCCGAGCCGCCGGCGGCACCGCGCGGAGTCGGCTTGTCACTCATCGCATGAGCCCCTTCTGCTCGAGGGTGGTCGGGGTCTCGAGGGCCCGCTTCTCCTTGGCAGCCTCAACTTCGGACATATGGCCCATCAGCGGCCAGTGCTGAATCTGCTCACGAATCTTGAAGATGGCGTCGATGAGCATGTCCGGGGTGGGCGGGCAGCCTGGCAGGTAGACGTCCACCGGGACGATGTGGTCACAACCCTGAATGACGGCATAGTTGTTGAAGATACCGCCCGACGACGCGCATGCGCCCATCGAGATAACCCACTTAGGCTCAGGCATTTGGTCGTAGAGCTGGCGGACCACCGGAGCCATCTTCTGACTCACGCGACCCGAAACAATCATGAGATCAGCCTGACGGGGGGAGGCACGGAACACCTCATGGCCCCAGCGGGCGGCGTCGGCACGCGGGCCGCCGTAGGAGATCATCTCGATGGCGCAGCAGGCCAGGCCCATCGTCAGGGGCCAGAACGAGGTCTTGCGCAGCCACCCGACAATGGCCTCCATCGAGGTCATCACGATTCCAGCTGGGACATCGGCGTCGTACTCAGCCATCTGGTGCGTCCTTCCTTTCAGACGTTGACTGACGCGGCAGCGGGCCGCTCGAACGTTAGTTCAACGCGGCCTGCAAGCCGCAGCGGTAGATCAGGTCCAATCCAGGCCGCCACGGCGGCGGATGTAGAGGTAAGGGATGAACACCATCGCGACGAACAGCACCATCTCCACCAGGGCAAAGACACCGAGATGGTCGAAATCGACGGCCCACGGGTACAGGAACATGATGTCGATATCGAAGACAATGTAGAGCATTGCGACGACGAAGAACTTGACGGGGAACTTCCCGCCACCAGCTGGCTGTGGCGTCGGCTCAATGCCGCATTCGTAGATTTCGTGCTTGGCGCGGTTGGGTCGCTTCACTGCAAGAAGGACGTTGACTGTGATAGTCGCGAGCACGAAGACCGCACCCAGGATGATCATCCCCACCAGGGGGGCGTATCCGTTCATCTCACCACCTTTGGTCTGCACCATTCGCTCTGACCTTACGACTCACACTTACATTCGGGTACTTTGGGTGACCTAAGTTGCGATAATGCGTCGTCAGGTGGCAGGCGAGGGTGATTGGACTCACACCGACGGGGCAATCCTCGTCAGGGTCCTGATAATACGATCATCCAGGTCTCCGCCCTTGGAATCTGTGAGATTTGCCAACAATTTGTTGACGAACCGCATGAGTCGACGACGCGGAAGGCCGTAGGTCGTGCAGATCTTCATGACTCGGGGATCGCCGATGAGTCGGACGAAGATCGTCCCGAGACGGTAGTAGCCACCGAAGTGCTGCTGAAGCGCGCGTGGGTATCCTTGCAGCGCCTTCTCTGCGGCCGGAGTGCCGTGACCTCGGTAATGGGCCTCCGCGATGGCGTCAGCGGCCATCTCGCCGGCTTCCAGGGCGTAATCGATCCCCTCCCCGTTGAAGGGGTTGACCATACCGCCGGAGTCCCCTACCAACAACAAGCCATTGAGATAGTGCGGTTGACGGTTGAATGCCATCGGCAGCGCAGCTCCTCGGATCGGCCCTTCCCGGTGCTCCTCGTCAAGGGTCCACTCGGCTGGCATGTGGAACAGCCAGCGCTTCATGAGAGAGCGGTAATCGGTGTGGCCGAATGCGGCAGAAGAATTGAGCATCCCCAAACCGATGTTGACTGTTCCATCGCCCTCGGGGAAGGCCCAACCGTATCCAGGCAGCAGGTCGGACTGGTGCGCGGCGCCATCCCACAGCTCCAGCCAACTCTCCAGATGGGGTGCCTCAGACAGCGGGGAGCGGTAGTAGGCACGCACCGCCACGCCCATGGGACGGTCATCGCGCTTGTGAAGTCCCATCGCCAAGCCGAGGCGAGACGAGTTACCGTCAGCCGCAACAACGACCGGCGCGCAGTACACCCGGTCATCGGAAGTCCGAACGCCCCGGATACGGCCGCGAGGGCCAAGGATAGGTTCGGTGACGTTGGCCCCTTCGACCAAGGTGACGCCTTGGGACTCGGCATGACGGGCCAGACGCTCGTCTAGGATCGTACGTCGGCACACCATGCCGAAATTCGGGTAATCGGCCAGCTCAGGCCAGGGAAGAACGAACGGAGCGATACGTCCGCCGTGGATTCGCAGTCCCTCGGTGTGCTTCCAGCCAGCTTCCTCGGAGACGTCAATACCCAGCCGGATAAGCTGCTTCACCGCACGAGGAGTAAGTCCGTCACCACAAACCTTGTCACGGGGAAAGGTCGCCTTCTCCAACAAGGTGACGTGCAGCCCCCTGCGAGCAAGGTGCGTAGCGGCGGCTGAGCCACCAGGCCCAGCACCGACCACGACGACGTCGGACTCGATCTGGCTCGTCACGTAGGCCCCTCCTATAGCAGGAAATGACGCCGGGATCTCGGCGATATGCATGGGCGAGTCTAGACGGTGGGGTTGGCGACAGAAGTCAGTCCCTGGCCGGGGAGAGCAATACACCTCGACCCGCCGTGGACAGCACCTACTGCATAACACCCCCTCGGTTATCCTGCAAAGGTGATCCTCAATCCAGGCTCCTCGCGCCTGCGCGCCCGCACCGTCTCGATTCCGGACCCCGGACCACTCGAGAACTACATGACGCCCAACAATTCGGTGTGCTTCCTGCACCACGATTACGGCATGGTCGGTCTGGGGGAACTCACCCGTTTCGAGACCGACTCCCCTACTGCCGCCGACGTTTGGTGGGAGGCGCTGTGCGACGATCTTGAACACGAGACCGAGATGCCGGGAGCAGAGGCCACCGGACCCGTCGCTTTTGGATCCTTCGCCTTTGATCCCGACCGCTCGTCGTCACGCTCGGTCATGATCCTTCCCACGACGATCATCGGCCGCTGGCCCGGCTACTCCTGGCTAACGCAGCTGTCCTGGGGGTCCATCGATGACGATCCACCCCGTCAACAGAGCGTGCCCCGACCCCCCAGCGCGATCACGATACAAGACGGCGTCGTCACTGCGGATAACTGGCGTCACATCGCCCGGCAGGTCCAAGACATCATGGGTCCTGACAGCCTTGAACAGATCGTTCTCATGCGCGACGTCGAGGCCAAGGCAACATCTCCGGTAGATCCGCGTTGGATTGTCGAGACACTTCATCGCCAGTTCCCCAACGCGTACACCTATCTCGTCGCAGGATCTATCGGCATCACCTCGAAGCTCACTGTGGGGGTCAGTAAGAACTTGGTGAGTTCTCGAGTCCTGACCCACTCTCCCGCTGTCGACGAGAACCACGAGGCTCTGCTGGCTGCAATGCAGAATAGGGGTCCGTTGGCTACTTACCATGCCGAAATCGTGGAACGCACTTGCGAGCGCCTGAGACAGTTCTGTGACACCCTCCACGTCCCCGACTGCCCGGGGGCTGTATTCAGCGAGATCTCCAACTACCTCGTCACCGATGTCACCGGAGTCCACAGCCCTGGCCAAGGATCATGCCTGACCCTCGTCGACGCTTTGTGCCCGCCAGCGTTTGTCACCGGCCTTCCGCTGCGCCAGGCACAATGCGTCCTCGCTGAGATTGAACATCTTGATCGTGGTCGCGTCTCTGGGCCGACCGGATGGGTTGACTCCTTGGGTAATGGCCAGTGGGTCACCGATTGTCGAGGTGGTCAGATCGACGGCACCGACCCCTCCCTGGTCCACATCTTCTCCGGGCACCCCATCGGTTACGACGACGACGCTGACATCTTGTCATCCGAAGCCGAGGAGCGCCTCAAAACCCTCCTCGACGTCTTCCCGATCGAGACGAACAGCCCGTCACAATCCTGAGACCTAAAGCCTGCCCCTTTCGTCACCCCGGCAGCGTCAACACCCTCATGAACCGCAACATCTAGGGCCGCACACAGCACTTCTCCAGCACTGATGTACCCCCCGGCTTCGCAGCGTGTGTCTTTCTCTAACGACGCTTGCGCTCGATGACCTTCTTCTCGACCTTGCCACCGCGAGCCTGCTGGCGGGCCTCGGCCAACTGACGCTGCGACTCCTCACGCATCTCCGCCAGATCCTGCTGGTTCATACCTCCCATACGCAAGAATCCGAAGACGACGATGGCAATGGTCACCGAAATCCACGGCGACCATCCGAGCACCACCGGAAAGGTGACGAGGGCAACCATGTCGAAGCCACGAATAAGGTTGAACAACAGCCCCGGTGGCATAGCACCAGCCTGGGTAGCAACCATCGGCGAGGAGTAATCAGCCGGTTTGGCGCTGACCCAGCGAATGGCACCGGCCAGACCGGCGGCAGCCGTCACCAGGCCGTACATAATCGCCTGCCCCCATGGCCTCGACGTCGCCGAACCGACGCCATGGAAAGCCGGGATGACCGCAATCGCCCAGATCGCCGCCGCCACAGCGGGCACCACCGAAGCCGCCGTGATGACCTGGCTCGTTGTGAAGGGCAGGCAGCGCACCAACCCCTTGGTGCGTGTCAGCACGCGCAGGCTGGTAAAGAGCGGAACCAGGGCCGCCACAAGCACCAGAGCCGAAACTGGAACAGTCAGCGCCCCAAACCCCAAGGCCGATACGGCGTACGGCACCACAGCCGTCACGATGAGAATGAGCACCGGTTTGGGGAAACGCATGAGCCGCTGCACGTCGCGCCACACCAGTGCGCTCAGCCCTTTGCCACGCCCACGAGTGGCCCGCACCTGACCGCGTTCAACGGCCTCACGCTCCTGCAGGATGTCGCGAATAAGCGCGAAATCCAGAGCAAAGGCGGCGCCCTGCATACCGGATGCCAGAGAACCTCCGGCCATAAGACGAGCTCGTCGGATCCGATTGAGACGGAGCCTGGCAATGATGTAAGAAATGACCAGAAGCACCGCCCCACCACCGGCGACAGCCCAGGCGGAGGCCAGGTTGGCGTCACTCGACATCGGTACCGCATACCAGCCCGACGCGGTAGCAATGACTCCCAGCAAAACCGCCACACCGGCCACTGCAGCCAGCGCCTCAACCACCTTGACCGGAGCAGTACGTTCCGCTCCCTGTTCGGCGGCTGCGAAAGAGACGACACCTGCCGCCCCCAACGCGGTCGCGAGAGTCCAAGCAATGATGGCCGTACCAGACGCGCCAGTCAGGGCAGCCACCAACGCACCCAAGACAGCACCTGCAACGACGGCGACGAGGACCGCCGCCCCCAGACGTTTGGTCAGGAACCGGGCCCGGTTGATCGGCGCATCCATCAGCCAGAAACCCTCAGCTGCAGAGGCAAGCACCGGGCCAAAAACCCGGGCAGTGGCCAGAGCAAAGGCCAGCACACCTGCCAGCGCGGCCCAAGGCAACAGACCTCGAGCCGTCTGACATCCAGTCGAGGTACATCCAGACGCCTGGCCCTGGGCCTGCACGATGAGGCTGATAATCATCGCGAGCACGACGACCAGGGAAAAGATGAGTACGTAGGCGTCGCCAATGGCCTGCCAGATGTTCCTTGTCGTTCGGCCCTTACGCCAGTCACCCATGAGGAGGGAAAGCTGACGCTCATCAGCCTGGCCTGCGAAAAACTCGTCGGGACGATGGGTAATGACCAGCTCCGGGTCAGGGACGACCACCGTCGTCTCAACCGGTTTTGGATGCTTGGGACGAGGCTTGGAGTGTTTGCTGGTACGTCGGCTCATCCGCGCGGGCCTCCCAGCTCCACAACGCGAGCGCCGAGAGCCTCGACGAGGGCCGGCTCGTGGCTGGCCATGACAATCGCCAGACCATGATTCATCTCCTCGCGCAGCCTCTTGCCAAGCCAGGCGACACCTTCGACGTCGAGCCGGGCCTCCGGCTCGTCGAGAACCAGGAGCTTGCGCGGACGCACCAAGGCTGTGGCAAGGCCGAGACGGCGCCGCTGGCCAGAGGACAAGGTGCCGGGCAGCTGGCCAGACTGCGGAACGAGCTGAACCTCCTCGAGCACTTCGTCAACGAGAGCGTCGGCGTCAACGAGCCCATGAGCACGAGCCAGCAAATCAAGGTGCTCAACCACCGACAGATCGGGGAAGAAGTCAAGGTCGTCGATGACCGTGGCAACGTTGCGGCGAAACTCGGGATCCGTCTCGGAGACTCTCTTGCCGAGCACTTCAACTGTGCCAGAGCTGGGACGATCCGCCCCCACCAACATTCTCAATACCGTCGACTTGCCAGCACCGTTGCGACCGGTGAGCGCGACGGCCTCTTTCTCGTGAACGGTCAGGGACAGATGGTCGACGATGGTGCGATCACCATAAGATTTCGAAATGTCCTTGGCCACAAGGACGGTGGAGCGGGATGCCATGGTTCATATTCTCCCGCACCGTCAAGGCCGACCCCAAACCGTGTGGAAGACTGGGCGCGTGTTGACGACCCGAGCCACCCTTGACAAGCACCGCGCCGATGTCGCTTCCATGTTCGACGCAGTGGCGAAGCGCTATGACGTCATGAACCAAATCATGACGTTGGGGGCGGTCGACACCTGGCGCGACCTCGTCGTCGAGGCAGTAGAGCCTGAGCCCGGCCAGGTCATCCTCGACCTGGCAGCAGGAACGGGCA
Organism: Cutibacterium sp.; assembly: GCF_030525615.1. Classification (GTDB taxonomy): domain Bacteria; phylum Actinomycetota; class Actinomycetes; order Propionibacteriales; family Propionibacteriaceae; genus Cutibacterium. The sequence continues at coordinate 43,085 of NZ_JAUNEJ010000002.1, forward strand.
CGTCGTCGGCGACGTTCGCTGCCCACGGAGCGCAGGTCTACCCCACTGATATCTCCACCGGAATGCTGGCCGTCGGAAAACAACGTCAGCCCCATCTGCACTTTGTCGCCGGAGACGCCACCTGCCTGCCCTATGCTGACGACTCCTTCGACGCCGTGACGATTTCTTACGGTTTGCGTAACGTCGAAGACCCGCACCAGGCACTGCGCGAGATGCTGCGCGTCACAAAACCGGGCGGACGGATCGTCGTCTGCGAGTTCTCGTACCCCACGTGGGCACCATTCCGCCATGTCTACACCAAGTATCTGTTGGCAGCGATTCCAGCTATGGCAAAGCTGGCCTCCTCGAATCGTGATGCCTACGACTACTTGGCCGAGTCAATTCTTGCCTGGCCCGACCAGCCTCACCTCGCCGACATGATGGCTGCGGCTGGCTGGCAGGCCATCGCGTGGCGCAATATCTGTGGCGGAGTCGTCGCCCTGCACCGGGGCTGGAAAGGCAGCGACGGGAAGGAGATGGCCTGAGGTGAGGGGTCCTTCTTCTCCAGTCCTCCTCGACGCTTGGGCAGCTAGCAGCTGTCCGGTAAAGACCCAGAACGCCTTCGACCCAGCCCTTGCTGAGCCCGTCGGAAACCCGCGTGACGACGAGTTCTTCGCGGGAGCCGAAGCTCACCTGATGACCATCTGTGACGCCCTGGCCGCCGTCCGCGAGGCCGTCGATCTACGTTCGGCGACATCCAGTGCGACCGCCCGCCGGGCCGCCACCCGCCGAGCCATGGACGCAGGCGCACCCGTTATCGTGTGCCCCCAACTACCGTCGTCTCCCCAAGGTCACCGCACCGGCTCCCCTGACGCCTTGGTGCTGGCCGGTAAGCGTGCCGACGGCGGACCTGGCTATCTGCCGGTCATCGTCAAGGATTACCTGGTGTTGGAAAGCCACCACACTCTGGCAGAGTTCACGTGGGTGTCCCCACTCGACGACCCGGACCCTCGTCACGCCCGGATGTCTCTGGACCAGACCTTCCGTGCCAGCCAGGAGCGTGCCCTCATCCAGACTGCTCATTACTGGCGGCTCTTGGAGGATCTAGGAGTGGTCGCCACCCCTGACGAGTGCCCGAACCATCGTCGCCTCGTGGGTCTGGTCGGCCATGATGAAATCGGGATCTTGAATGGTGACCTGGCCGTCTCGTGGCTCGATCTCGACCACAAATTCATTCGCACCTTCTCGCGCTCGGCAGCCTCGCGATGGCGTCGGCGTAGCGTGTTGGACCGCTACGACCACGAGCACACCTTCCGGGTATCGGTAGCCGAGCATTCCAAGGCTGGCGGCGAACCCATGGTCACCCCGATCGTGGTCCATGAGTGCGAATCGTGTCAATGGTGGTCGGTTTGCGAACCACGTCTTGACGACGACGACCTGTCACTGCGTATTTCCAAGGCTCCCCTGGACGTCCGGGAGATTTCGACGTTACGTCGGCTCGGCGTGGCCACCGTCGATGATCTGGCTGACGCAGACCTGACGGAGTTACTGCCGATCTACCTGCCCGAAGTCCAGCACCGCCCACGTCCTGAGCAGAGGCTCCGAGCCGCCGCCCGGCGCGCTCGCCTGATTCGCGAGGGAGTGCTGCTGGAACGCAACGACGAAGGACCCATCGACGTGCCTTCCTCCCGGCTGGAGATCGACTTCGACATTGAAACCTCCGCGCATGACCAGGTGTACCTGTGGGGTTTTGAGGTCAGCGATCCTGAGCACCTGCTCGATTCGACGACCGGAGACGAGCCCTATTACGTCGCCTTCAGCGAGTTCTCCGACATGGATGACGATGACGAGAACAAGCTGGCCAGTCGGGCTATCAGGTGGCTCGACAAGATCGTGTCTGCCCACCCGGAGACGATCGTCGTCCACTACTCGGAATACGAGATCGCCCACCTGCGCCACTTCGGCCGCGTTTGCTCTGACGAACAAACCCGAAACGCGGTGCGTCGTCTGCTGGACTCGGGGTGCTTCGTCGACCTCTTCACCACTGTCAAAGCCCATTTCTTTGGCGTCAAGGGGATCGGTCTCAAGGTCGTCGCCACCGCTGGCGCCGGGTTCTCCTGGCGAGACCCGGACCCAGGCGGCCTCAACTCCCAAACCTGGTGGGATATGGCTGTCCATGACCCTGACCCGCAGGTTCGCCAGTCTTCCAAGACTCGAGTCCTGGAGTACAACGAGGACGATGTGAAAGCCACCTTGGCTGTTCGCCGTTGGATCGCCGAGGAGTTCTCCGGGCAAGCCTGACCCGCTGCCTCGCTCCAGATGTCTTGGCATAGCGGAATTGCGTCACGGTATGACGAAATTACGTCTCGGCACGGGGCTGCTGCCGTCCGCGTTAGCTCAGACAAAAGATGATCCTGCCGAGGTAAAGGGATACCGTTTTGTTGACACGTCGCTGGGCGGGTCGACGAAATCGGGACCCCAGCCGAGCTGGCGGTATCCGGCGGAATCTACGCTGAGCTACTGGCTTTGCAGGCCTCAAGTTCGAAGGCCGACCACAAGAGATTGGAACGGTTCGGTATCAATGTGAGATGAGGACCCCCACCAAGAGCCCGATCGAGCACACTAACTCGGCCAGACCAGTGTTCTTGAGGGCCGGCACCAATGCCATTCCGGTAGCTTTGCTGACCATGGCTCTGACCGGCGAGACGAGCATTATCGCCATGATGAGGCCGAGCAAGACCCACCATGTCGTCAACGCCGCAACGACGATGACGCCAGCGCACGCCAGGGCCACCAACACGAGGTAGAGAATTCGCGTCCCCTGATGACCAAGTTTGGTGGCCAGAGTGTGCTTGCCGCTCACACGGTCGCCGTCGATGTCGCGCAGATTGTTGGCCACCAGCACTGCGCAGGCCATCGCACCAATGAGGCAGGCCGTCACCCAGCCAGCAACACCGACATGGTCCGTCTGGACGTACACCGTGCCGCCGACGGCCACCAGCCCGAAGAAGATGAAGACGAAGATCTCCCCCAGCCCGGCGTAGCCGTAGGGATGGGACCCACCGGTGTAGAACCAGGCCGCAAGAATGCAGGCCAGACCCACGATGATGAACCACCAGTGCCCGGTGATGATAGTGATGACGAGACCGGCCACCGCCGAAACACCGAAACACCCGAAAGCTGCAGCCTTGACGTGGGAGGGCTCAGCGACCCCGGACCCGACCAGCCGCAGCGGACCAACCCGGTCCTGACCATCGGAGCCACGGATACCGTCAGAGTAGTCATTGGCGAAGTTCACCCCAATAACCAGCCCGAGGGCCACCACCAGGCACAGCAACGCCAGTCCCCAGCGCACCGTGCCGGTAGCGATGGCGATTGCGGTTCCGGCCAGCACCGGTGCAATCGCAGTGGGGAGGGTGCGAGGGCGCGCGCCCTCAAGCCATTCGGCTGCTGTGGCCATGGACAACTCCTGGGGTTGACGGTGAAGAGGGGTGCTGACCTGTGTCGGTCGCACCACCCCATGTCGGTTATGCACCACAAGCGACCATATCGCCCTCGTGGATAGTCACCCCCTGCACAGTCAACCCCACATCTGCACAACCGGCGGGAAAGGTAGATAATCGCAAGTGGCCCGCACCACCGTCCACCTTGATAGGAGTTCTATCCGTGAGAACCATGTTCGCCAGCCTGGCAGTTCCGAACTATCGGATTTACTTCTCGGGCACCATCATGACGAACATGGGCCAGTGGATGGCCCGCACCGCTCAATCATGGCTCGTGCTCATGATTCTCACCAACGGGAATGCGGCCGTGCTGGGCTGGCTGATGGCCGTGAACTTCGCCCCCATGTTCATCATCACCCCGTGGGCCGGGGCACTGGCTGACCGGGTATCCAAGCGCCGAATCATGGTGACCGCACAGATCATCCTGGCCATCGACGCGACGATCCTGTCGACCCTCGTTCTGACCGGGGCCGTTCAGCTGTGGATGGTCTTCGTTATCTCGGCCATTGATGGCACTGCCAGTGCCTTCTACAGCCCAGCAACCCAGGCCTTCGTCTCGGAACTCGTCCCGCAGAAGAACCTGCCCAACGCAGTCAGCCTCAACTCAGCCTCCTTCAACGGAGCACGCCTGCTCGGACCTGGACTCGGTGGGCTGCTCATCGCCGCTGTTGGCGTCGGCTGGGTGATGGCGATCAACGTCGTCTGCTTCATCGGGTTCATCACCACCCTGCTCCTTCTCAAGGCTGAGCGGCTTTACACATCCCCACGGCCCGCAGAGAAGACCCGAGTACGCGACGGTCTCCGTTACGTCAAGCGTCGTCCAGATCTCGTCATCTTGTTGACGATCGGGTTCATGATGGGCACCTTCGGCGTCAACTTCAACATTTCTGACGCCGTGATGGCGACCCAGGCCTTCGGGAAGGGGCCTGGTGAGTACGGTCTGCTTGGTTCTCTCATGGGCGTCGGTTCGATGACTGCCGCTCTGGGGGCCGCTCGACGCAAGCCTCGGCTGCGCTGGGTCGAGCTGGCCATGCTGGTCTACGCCGTCAGCATGACGATATCTGCCCTGGCCCCGAACTACGGTGTCTTCGCCGTGTTCAAGATCTTTGTGGGATGGGGAACCATCTCGACCCTCATCACCGCCAACGCCATGGTGCAAACCTCAGTTACCCCGCAAATGCGCGGACGTGTCATGAGCCTGTGGGCGACCCTGGTGATGGGCGGCACCCCGTTCGTCTCCCCCATCGTCGGATGGATCGGCAACGTCATCGGACCGCGCGCCACGGTCGCTTTCGGAGCCATCAGCCTCGGCATCACCTTCGTCGTCATCACCGCCGTCATCATGCACAATGACAAGATCCGGGTGGTATTCGATCCCTCCAAGCGCGCGCCGTGGCTCCGCCAGGTGCGTGGCAAAGTGACGATCGACTACGTCCAGCAGACAAAGTGAGTCAGCCATAGCACCAGCGCCATTTAGCCGACCCGCTCTGGATATTCGGACCCAGGATGGTTCACTTGGTGCTATGAAGAAACTCATCAATGCTGTTGAGGATGTCGTCGTTGACTCCCTGCGTGGCGTGGCGGCCGCCCACCTAAATTCTCTCAAAGTTGATCTTGACCATCGGATTGTGCTGCGAGCCAGTGGCCCGGTGCCCGGGAAGGTTGGGCTGGTCTCCGGTGGCGGATCGGGCCACGAACCGCTGCACTCCGGCTACGTTGGTCGCGGGATGCTGGACGCTGCCTGCTGCGGCGAGGTATTCACCTCACCGGTCCCCGACCAGATCACCGAAGCCACCAAAGCCGTCGACGCCGGTGCCGGCGTGCTCCACATCGTCAAGAACTACACCGGTGACGTCATGAACTTCGATATGGCCGCTGAGATGGCCTCGATGGATACTGGCACCCGCGTGGAGTCAGTCGTCATTGCTGACGATGTCGCTGTCAATGACTCCCTGTACACCGCAGGCCGCCGCGGTGTGGGCCTGACGGTTCTGGCTGAGAAAATCCTCGGTGCCGCCGCCGAGGAAAAGCGCGACCTGGACGCCCTCCTTGAGCTCGCCAAGCGTGTCAACGACGGTGGCCGCTCGTTTGGCGTGGCGCTGACATCCTGCACCGTCCCGGCTGCCGGCAAACCCACCTTCGACCTCGGCGAGGATGAGATGGAATCCGGTGTCGGTATCCACGGCGAACCCGGTCGAGAGACCATCAAGCTGGGGACGGCTGCTGAGGTCGCTGGACAGATCGTCGAGCCGATCCTGGCCGACCGCGACTTCACCACAGCCCCCGTTATCGCAATGCTCAACGGTATGGGCGGAACACCTCTCATCGAGCAGTACCTAGTGTGGGGAGAGGTGGCAAAAATCCTCGCTGGCAAGGGAGTTAAAGTCGCCCGTACCCTGGTCGGTAACCACATCACAAGCCTAGAGATGGCAGGATGTTCTTTGACCTTGCTCTCTGCTGACGACGATCTCCTGACGCTGTGGGATGCCCCAGTGGAGACTCCCGGACTTCGATGGGGATGCTGATGTCTGAAATTTCTGCCGCGACCGTTTCCGAATGGCTCAAGGACTACTCGGCGGTCATCTCGGAACACGCGAACGAACTCACTGACTTGGACCGCCAGATCGGCGACGCAGACCACGGATCGAATATGGCGCGCGGAATGACCGCAGTTGCCGCACTCGACCCAGGGTCCTTCGGCTCTGCCGCCGAATTACTCAAGAAGGCGGGGATGACACTGGTCAGCACCGTCGGTGGTGCTTCTGGCCCCCTATATGGCACCTTCTTCCTGCGTCTCTCGACGGTCATCAAAACTGACGGCGAACTCACTGCTCAGCTGGTCGCTGACGCCCTTGACGCCGGTCTGGCTGGCATTGTGGCGCGCGGTAAGGCTGAGGTCGGCGACAAGACTATGGTCGACGCGCTGTCCCCTGCCGTCGACGCCGCCAAGAAGGTTGCCGCCGACAGTGGTTCTGCCGCCGACGCCCTTGCCAAGGCAACCGAGGCTGCCAATCAAGGCCGCGACGCAACTATTGAGCTGGTGGCCCGACGTGGCAGGGCGTCCTATCTGGGCGAAAGAAGCAGGGGCCACCAGGACCCGGGAGCCACCTCGATGGCCCTGCTGGTGGAATCCGCCGCACGCTGCCTGTCGAAAGCACGATGATGGGCGAGCCGAATCAGGGAATCGTCATCGTCTCCCACAGCCGATCGCTGGGACAAGCTGCGGCAGAGCTGGCTTCCCAAATGCTGCCCGGCCCAGATACTCCACGCATTGAGGTTGCCGCCGGTCTCGATGACACCACCTTGGGAACCGACGCAGCTGCGGTAAGCGCCGCCATCGAGAAAATGAGTGGTTGTGACGGAATCCTGGTGCTGGTCGATTTGGGGTCGGCAATTCTGTCAGCCGAGATGGCCCTGGAATTCCTCGATCCTCAGATTGCCAGCAAGGTGAAGATTTCCACCGCCCCACTGGTCGAGGGAGCTGTTGTCGCAGCCATTATGGCGTCAACGGGAGCCGACCTGGAGACCGTCGCCGCCGAAGCGGAGAGGGCTCTCGAGCCGAAGATCTCCCAGCTTTCCAGCGACTGAATTGTTCTGACGGTGGCCTCCGTCTCCACCGGGCACCGCTGTGTGGTGCTCACGTCAGTGCTGTGTGACATCGCGCGAGCGTGCCTGGGACGCCAGCTCGTGGGCGCAGCCCGAAGACCGTAACCCGAAGACCATCTGCATGTGACCGCGCCGTCACAACTCCCAGTCGACCAAACCGTTTTGGTTGAGTTCACCATCAGGCCACACCGCCCGCACCACTCCCGCAGCCGCGAGCGCTTTTCGACATCCTGGGCACGGTTTGTCGGTGACATAGGCCGTCGCGCCGGGGGTGTCACGAGTGGCGAAGAGCAGGGCATTCACCTCGGCATGAATAGCGATGCAGAATCCCGGGGAGCCGGGAACATCGTAGTCAGAGAAGGCCGGCACCTCCCCGTACCCCAACCGACCGCGCGGGCAGGCTCCCTCCAGACAGTCTGGACGTCCGGGAGCGGCACCGTTGTAGCCGGTGGCGATGATCCGGTGTTCATGGACGAGGAGGGCACCCACGCGACGCCGGGTGCATTTGGCTCGGGCCGCGACGGCCTCAGCTATGCCCAGGAAGTACTCGTCCCAATCGGGCACCGTCACAACCTTGCCGTTAACCTCGGCCATGTCAGGCTCCTTTCTCTCGGTTACCATCCGGCTTCTGCCATCGTGCGCGGACATACACCATCGCGTGCGGACCTACATGACCGACCCTAGTCATGGCCTACCACAGCGGAGTCAGACGTCCATGTCCTCATAGGACCGAGGATCCTCGATCGGTTCCAGGTGAGCGGTGACCCGCATTTCAGGCCATTCCCCGAGGATCTCGTCAATAAGATCCTCCATGGCGTCATGGCCTTGTTTGACCGTCCATGACCCCGGCACGAGCATGTGGAACTCAAGAAAGCGTCGGTACCCGGCTTCCCGAGTACGCACCGCATGGAATCTGATGTGGTCGTTGGAATGGGCGTCCAAAAAAGCCCGAATTGCCTGGTTGTCCTCCTGAGGCAAGGACACGTCGAGCAGAGCCGTGCCGGATTGTCCGACCAGCTTGGCCCCGGTAACGAGGACGTTCACGCCTACTGCGAAAGCAACGATCGGGTCGAGACGCTGCCAACCGGTCAGCCACACCAGCCCAACCCCCGCCAGGACTCCGACCGAGGTCCATACATCGGTCAGCAGGTGTTTTCCATCGGCGATGAGGGTCATGGAGCGACGCCGACGACCATTCTTGAGCAGCACCCACGAGACCAGGCCGTTGACGACCGAGGCCAGCACTGAGACCAGCAAGCCAATCCCCACTGATTCGATGGGACGTGGAGTGAGGAATCGCTGAATCGCGGTGTAGATGATGACGGCAGCTGCGATGAAAATCATCATGCCCTCGGCGCCAGCGGAAAAATACTCTGCCTTCGAGTGTCCGAAGTGATGATTTTTGTCCGGCGGGCGAATCGAGACCTTGAGGGCGACCAACGCGAGGATCGCGGCGACGAGATTGACGAGGGATTCCGCAGCGTCTGACAGCAGCCCGACTGACCCGGTGATACGCCAAGCGAGAGTTTTCAACAAGATTGTGACGGTGGCAGCGGCGATCGACAGCCATGCGAAACGACTGAGATCTTCCGGTGGCTGGTGCCGAGGCGGCACCTGGGAAATGTCAGAAATTGTCGTCACTGAACCATTGTCCCAGCTTGTCGGCGACAGTTCGAACCGTAGCGGCTGGCTGCCACCCTTAGGATCGAGGCATGGAACTTCCCTCATGGCTCGGCATTCCCACCCTCGCATTCGGACTCGGAAGCCGAACCCCTCGGCAGGGTCTTGTCCTTGCTGGCGGCGGGTCGAAGGCCTCCTTTCAGATGGGGGCACTGCGGCACCTCTACGACGTCGTTGGTATCGCACCCACCGCAATGGCAGCCACCTCAGCCGGATCGATCGTGGCCTGTACCCTGGCCCAGTGGGCCGACCCGGCCAAGCAGGCGGTCGCATTGCGCCAGTTGGAGACAATGTGGCTGGCGATGACCGACCAGTCCGATATGTTCACACCCCGGGCGTGGTTTGCCAGATTGTTGGAGAAGGGCCCGGAATGGATGTCCCTGCTCAATCGGGAGGCAACCAAGTCGAAGAGCTCGCGTCCGTGGCTGAGCCTGCCCTTCCACCGAGGTGAAGAACAGACGAAGGTCCCCGACCCCACAGAACCAGTTGCTGGCCGTGACGACGACCGTCTCACCGGCCAGGCGCGGACCTTGGAGATCGCCACCCGCGACGACCCCATTTCCACCGATTCCTGGACGCCAGGGGTCGTCCTGCAATTGTTGTCTGCCTTGTCTCGGCTAAGTCTGGATGGTGGGGACATTTCCACCATCGTGCGGGGGGCCGAGACGTCAGCGTCAACCTACCGGGCTGGCCCCATCCTGGCGAAACTGCTCGATCGAGACTTCTTCAAGTCCGAATTGCTGGCGACCTCCGGGGTTTCGGTCCGGATTGCCACGGTTGCGCTGGAATCCGGGGAATTGCGCTACATGACTGAATCCGGCGAGCTCGTCGACCGGGACAATAACCCCATTGGTTCCTCGACCTTCGATGTCTCCCGTGGAGTACTCGCGTCGTGCTCAATTCCAGGGGTGTTCCGGCCGGTCGACCTTGACGGGGAGCACTACGTTGACGGCGGCCTGCGGGAAAACGTGCCCGCTGAGATGGCGATTGGTCATCTCGGCGTCACGAACCCGTATGTCATCACCTGTTCGCCACAGGGAGCGAGCAGAAAGTCTGATTTCGGCTCGCGCAACATGCTTGACCTGGTGACCAGATCGGTGTCGATTCTGACCGACGAGACCGAGCGAGACGAGGTGGCCTATGCCCTCAATGCCGGTGCGGTCGTCATTGGCCCGGAAATCTCCGTTCACGACTCCATGACCGTTGATCCTGGCTTGCTGCGCATTAACCGCGATTACGGCTGGATGTGCTCGGCCGAGAAGCACGTCAAGGCCAGTTCTGACGACCACGAGCTCATCAAGGACGCGGTTCGCACCCGGATGCGCGGTTGGGAGTTGGAGCAGGCGTGGCTCAAACAGGAGGCCACCCGCGACGAGATGGACGAAATGCAGCAGGTCAAAGATCATCTGCGTGACGTCGCGGCTCGGATGTCCGATGACCTAGCTCCCGAGGGTATTGAAAGGTGGGGACGGGTGTTGGAGGGCCATGGGCACCCGGCAGCTCCCGAGAACGTCGTCATCCCCTGGCAGGTGTAAATCCCGGCGGCGAAGGGTTTACCGCCGTCGCGGCGTCAGATCTCACAGAAGATCGCGAAGGTCCGCCACCGAATCGAGAATAATGTTCGGACGGTAGGGGTACTGGTTGACGTCCTCACGCTTGGTAATACCCGAAAGCACTAGAACAGTCAGCAGGCCAGCCTCCATACCGGCAACCATGTCGGTATCCATTCGATCACCGATCATGGCGGTCGTCTCGGAATGAGCCTCAATGCGGTTCAACGCGGAACGAAACATCATCGGGTTCGGCTTTCCGACGATGTACGGCTTGTGTTTCGAGGCAGCCTCGATCATCGACGCGACAGCACCCGTCGCGGGCAGCGGCCCCTCCTTGCTCGGACCAGTGGCATCGGGGTTGGTGCAGATGAAGCGTGCCCCGTCAACAATGAATCGGACGGCCTTGGTGATGGCCTCGAAGGAGTAGGTACGAGTCTCACCGAGGACGACGTAATCAGGGTCGGTGTCGGTGAGGATGAATCCGGCCTCGTGCAGGGCCGTCGTCAAACCGGCTTCACCAATGACGTAGAGACGTGCGCCGGGTTGCTGGTCAGCCAGGAAATGCGCGGTTGCAAGAGCGGAGGTCCAGATGTTGTCCTCGGGCACCGTCAAGCCGGAGGTCTGCATCCGGGCGGCAAGGTCACGCGGGGTGAAGATCGAGTTGTTGGTCAGGACCAGGAACCGCTTCGAGGTGTCGACCCATCGATTAATGAGATCGCTGGCACCAGGCACCTCATGGTTCTCGTGGACGAGCACGCCGTCCATGTCGGTCAGCCAGCACTCGATGTCTGCGGGATCTCTCATACGACCAAGACTATCTTTGCCTAAGCCTACGCGAGGTCAGCCTTGGGCAAAGAGAACCTCTGTGCACTCGAAATCCACCAGTGCGGCACGATATCCACCGGCAATCCACCGGCAATCCATCGGCATCTCGCCGGTTTCGTAACCAAGTGCCCCCACTGGGACTCGAACCCAGGACCCGCGGATTAAAAGTCCGCTGCTCTAACCACCTGAGCTACGGGGGCCCCTTCAGTGTAGCGAAGCACTCATGACAGTGCGACATCGAGCGAGCAACCGCGACATCCACTTCTGTCCAACACCGTTTCTACGACGATGGCTGCTCCAAACGTCAACCACTACTTCAGAGTTGGCAAAAAACTCTCAGACTCCTCTTCGAGACGACGCCAACCTCCCAGACCTCATTCAATACCAATGGAATCATACCTAGCCAAAGCCGTTTAGGGTGGCATTAGTAATCTTTTTGAATACCAAATAACAACTTTGAGATTCTCAGCCTTTTGTCGGCGTGTCGCATTGACGTTGACAACGCAAACAGTCCGCGCGAGTGGACTAAGACGATTTCACCGCCTTGAATTGCCCTTGTCACGAGAGGAGTTCCTAGTTGGGTCGGTGGACGGATCCGGGGAAGAGCTAGGAGTTCCTCGTACCGAGGCGGGTCCACACGCCGGAAGGAGTCAGTTCCATGGGTGTAGTGCGCCCACTTCGAGCCGGGGTCGCGACCTTGGCCACCGCTGGTCTCGCCATCGGCGGAAGTCAAATGTTCATCTCCCAGGCACAAGCCTCCCAGAATTCAGTAACCGCTCGGGTGTCTGCTCGCACCGCTGTCAACATCAGGGCGCAGGCAAAACCGGGTTCCACGATCCTCGGCGTCCTCGATAGGGGTCAGCAACTCAATCAGATTGGCCTTCCGGTTAACGGCTGGGTGCCCGTCTCCTACCGTGGAAAGACCGGCTACATCGACCGCCACTACCTGTCCTCAGTGGTGTTGCGCTCTTCGGCGTCGAGTTCCTCTTCGTCCTCGGCGTCACAGTCGTCGGTCGGTATCGCTCAGGCGACGACCTACGTCAACGTGCGAGCCGGGCACTCGGTCAACTCCGCCAAAGTGGGCCTACTCAGCCCTGGTCAGAAGGTCAGCCTCACTGGCCAGACCTCCCAGGGATTCAGTCAGGTGGTCTACAACGGCGCGCACCGCTGGGTAGCGTCCCGCTACCTCAGCACCTCCGGCGGCACGACCAGCGCCAAGAAGACCCAAACCAAGACCGTCTACACCACCGCCAACCTCAACCTACGCAAAGGCTCCTCAACCAGCGCCGCCATCTACACCACCGCCCCCAAAGGCACAGCCCTCACAACCACCGGACGCACCACCTCCGGATGGACCCAAATCACCTACAAAGGCCACACCCTGTGGGCCTCCAACCAATACCTCAGCACCTCCAAGGCCACCAGCAGCGCCAAGAAGACCCACACCAAGACCGTCTACACCACCGCCAACCTCAACCTACGCAAAGGCTCCTCAACCAGCGCCGCCATCTACACCACCGCCCCCAAAGGCACAGCCCTCACAACCACCGGACGCACCACCTCCGGATGGACCCAAATCACCTACAAAGGCCACACCCTGTGGGCCTCCAACCAATACCTGAGCACCTCCAAGGCCAGAAGCAACACGGCGTCCACCGGCTCTCTTAAGTCGATCCCTAATTCATGGAGCCGCCTCATTAAGGGCGATTCCCAAGGTCTCATCGGCCTTCGGCCCAGCTCGGTGCGCATCGTCAACGACGTCGTGCGGCACTTCCCACAGATCTCGACGATCTACGGTGTGCGCTCAGATCCCTACCCGGACCATCCGTCCGGCCACGCCGTCGACCTCATGCTCCCGCACTACAAGAGCAACCAGGACCTCGGCTACAAGATCGCCAACTACTACAAAGCCCACGCCGATGAGCTTGGCGTGCAGTACATCATCTTCCACCAGAAGATCTGGAACGTGTCCCGTGACAGCGAGGGATGGCGGCCCATGGAGGATCGTGGCGGCGACACTGCCAACCACATGGATCACGTCCACATCACCTCGATATCGGACTGATGAGCCGATAATTCCTTGACGTGACGATCGGGCGGGAGCGAGCAGGTTCCCGCCCGATCTCCTCCTCTACCCCCAAAATCCGCCGCTACAAGGCCGCTCCGAGCCACCTGAACCCCCAGGATTTCCTGCGAACGGCACCACCCGGATATGATGGCCCAGTTCGACTGATCGCCATCACTGATGTGCCTTCGTCGAGTCCCGGTCGTCCAGAGGCCTAGGACACCGCCCTTTCAAGGCGGCAACGCGGGTTCGAATCCCGTCCGGGATACGTCACGAAGATCCCGTACCCAGTCCGGTACGGGATCTTTTCATGTCCTGCGGCGGCTATTTCGCGTGAGACCCTCGCCACCATCCGTACCCTGTTCGCTTGAGGTGAACACAAGAGTCTGCCACCCAGCGTCTTCAAAAAAGCTAAACTCCCTAGTCAGCAGGTCTTTGAATGCCAAGCCTGGACTCGATTTCCCTTACACCCCAAAACCTTGCTATATTTTTCGAGCTGCCTGAGGCAGCGGTCAAAGCTCGAAAGAGCCAAGGCCCCGTAGCGCAGTTGGTTAGCGCGCCGCCCTGTCACGGCGGAGGTCGTGGGTTCAAGTCCCATCGGGGTCGCTGAGGCGGTGATGAGGGCATCACCGCTTTCGTGTTCATGAGACCTTTACATGGACACGTTGGCCGGGTAGCTCAGCTGGTAGTAGCGTTCGCCTGAAAAGTGAAAGGTCACCGGTTCGACCCCGGTCCCGGCCACCTCAGAAATTCCTGCGATTCACCAGGGCCTGACGGCCCCGTCCTGATTCCTACTGCTATTTGCTAGATCTCTTGTACGGTTCACCTGTACAGCTCACCAGTACGGTTACCCCTGGGACTTCACCGCCGCGTCGTAGGCAGCTCCAACCGCCTATCACGGCCTCAACTCGGCCTCACGGCTCTCAACCCTCGGTACGCCGCAGTAAAGCTACACCGGTCAGGACAGGAACGTGTCGTAACCGCCCCCAAAGCCGCGATGAGAGGTCACGCTAGATACGCGCCTACCCACCGCTCCATCTGTGCAAAAACGGTGGCACGCACTGACGGCGCAGACAGCACCAAATCGTGCAGTCCGCCCCGAATACGGATCAGGGTGAGATGACTCCCCAGATTGACCGAGGCACGGGCCAGCCTCTCGACGTCGAGAACAGTGTCGGCGGACTTCATCGACGGCTTCCAGGTCGCAGAAAGATCGCTGCGGTCGGAAATGAGCACCAGCACCGGGACGTCGATGTGAAGCCCTTGAGCCACCTTCTGATGGCCGTCAAGGATGGCAGCCAACCAGCCGGCACGAGTGACGAATGGCGCCCATGACGGGTCCTTAACCTCAGGAACGTCCCATTCCCCACCGAACTCGCGACGGATGGAATGACCGAAGTTGTCGCGCGACGGAATCGGCAAAACCGTGGTGGGTTCCGCGATACGCACTGACCGAGCCAGCGGCCCAGCCAGCGCCCGCGTCAAGAATGACCCTTGCAGATCAATCCACGGGGAGTTGAGAATCACCCCGTTGACCCGTCCTGGGTTACGTGACACCCACAACGGCGCCGTGAGCCCCCCGGTGGAGTGACCCATGATCGTCACCGAATCGTGGTCAGCGCGCAGCAATGACACAGCTGCGCCAATTTCCTCGTCATACTCGGCAAGATCGCGCACCCAGCCAGCCATCTGGCCAGGGACAAGATTTCGTCCGTACCGACGCAGATCGAGACCGAGGAAGTCATATCCCCAGCTCTCCACTGCCTCGGCAAGATGAGCCTGGAAGAAGCAGTCTGACCAACCGTGGACGTAGAGCATGGCACGGCGATGACGTGGCTCATGACGACGCACCACACTGGCAGTCAGGAGTCCGTCGGGGTCACCGGCGGCCTTGGCTGCATGTGGAAGACCAATCCGGGCGTATTCAAACCCGTCGATCAGAGGGTCGCTGAGCCACCTCATGGCCGCATTACCGGCTCATTCGTCCTCGCCGTAGTGGGCGTACTTCTCGGCGATATCGGCGTACTCGTCAGACAGGCCATCCTCGCCATGAGAATCCTCCTGCTGACGCTTGCCACCTCTTAGCTCTCGCTCCAGTGACTCGAGATCCATGTTCACCGAGCGATACTTCAAATCGCGGGCAACCTTGGTCTGTTTCGCCTTTGCACGGCCGCGCCCCATATGGGTCGACCCCCTCGCTTCATCAGTAGCGGCTTTGCCGCCCAAAATCATCAACTGTCGTAAGACACAGGCTACCCGAGCGATGACCATGGTGCCAAAAAGTGAACCGGCACCGCCTCGTCGGCCTAGCGACAAGGATGGTTTGAAACCAGCACTGCCCCTGGGTCGTTGACCCCGCCACGATGGGAAACACAACCGCATTGCCATGCGGAAAGACCGCGCTGAGCTAGGACTTCGATCCCCTCGGAGATGTTCGCTTCTGGAATGACGACGACCATTCCGACACCCATGTTGAGGGTTGCCTCGATGTCACGTTGTGAGACATCGCCCACCTGCTGGACGAGGTTAAAGATTGGGGCAGGAGTCCACGTCGAGCGGTCAACGGTGGCCACCAGATCGTCGGGAATGACGCGAGCGAGATTGTTGACCAATCCCCCGCCGGTGATATGGCTCATGGCGTGAACCTCGACCTGACGTACCAGGGCCAACAAATCGGAGGCGTAAACCGTGGTGGGTTCCAGCAACTCCTCGCCGAGGGTGCGCCCCAGCTCGTCGATATGACGGTCGAGAGTCCAACCGGCGTCAGCCAGCAACACTTTGCGTACCAAGGAGTAACCGTTGGAATGCAGGCCTGACGATGCAACTGCCAGCAGCGCGTCCCCCTCCTGAACCCGCTGGGGGCCGAGGATCTCGTCATACTCGACAGCCCCCGTCGTCGCTCCAGCCACGTCGTACTCGTCGTGGGCCAACAGACCAGGGTGCTCCGCCGTCTCACCCCCGAGAAGGGAGCAGCCCGCCTTGGCACAAGCAGCAGCAACGCCCTTGACCACATTGGCAATCCGGTCAGGATCCACGTGACCACATGCGATGTAGTCAGTGACAAACCATGGCTCCGCCCCCACCACCACGAGGTCGTCGACCAACATGCCGACCAGATCGAAACCGATGGTGTCGTGGACGTCCATGGCCTGCGCAATGGCGACCTTGGTACCAACACCGTCGGTGGAGGTAGCCAGCACCGGATGACGGTATGCCCGCAGTGCTGAGGCGTCGAAGAAACCTGCGAAGCCGCCTAGCCCACCCAGAACCTCTGGTCGACGAGTGGCTGCCACGTGGGCTTTCATGAGGTCGACGGCACGTTCACCGGCTTCAATATCGACCCCGGCGCGGGCGTATGCGGACTCGTTACTCACTGCTTCTCCTCATCGGGATCGGTATGGGTGGCGTCGGCGACAACGTCTCGGGCGGACGCTGGCACCTGCACCGGATAAACGCCGTCAAAACAAGCCCGGCAGAGATTGTCGGCCTCGACGTGAGTGGCTCGGATGAGACCATCCAAACTGACGTAGCCCAGAGAATCAGCGCCAATCGAACGGCAGATGTCCTCAACGTCCAGGCCGGGAGCGATGAGCTGGGCCCGGGTGGCAAAGTCAATGCCGTAGAAACAGGGCCATTCCACCGGCGGGGAGGAAATGCGCACGTGTACCTCGGCGGCACCAGCCTCTCGCAGCATTCGCACCAACTGACGCTGGGTGTTGCCACGCACGATGGAATCGTCGACGACGACAATGCGCCGTCCCTCGATGACGTCACGCAGCGGGTTGAGTTTGAGACGAATACCGAGGTTCCGCAGCGTTTGAGAGGGCTGGATGAAGGTTCTGCCCACGTATGAGTTCTTCACCAGCCCCATGCCGTAGGGAATACCGGATTCATCGGCATATCCGATGGCAGCTGGAGTGCCCGATTCTGGCACCGGAATGACGAGATCGGCGTCGACGGGGTGTTCCTGGGCCAGAATCTTGCCGATTTTGACGCGGACATTGTGGATACGTCGTCCAGCAATGACGGTATCGGGGCGGGCCAAGTAAACGTACTCGAAGATACAACCCTTGGGACGTGCTTCGGCGAATCGACTGGTGCGAAGGCCAGCGTCGTCAATGGCGATCATCTCGCCAGGCTCGACCTCACGGACGAAGGTGCCCCCAACGATGTCGATGGCGGCGGTCTCTGAGGCGACCACCCATCCGCTCGACAGCCTCCCCAGCACGAGCGGCCTGATACCTTGCGGGTCCCGGGCGGCACACAGGGTGTGGTCGTCCATGAAGACGAGACTGAAAGCCCCCTTCAGATGAGGCAGCACCTGGGCCGCGACCTCTTCAAGGGTGCCGTCGTAGGTCGCCATCAAGGCGGTCACCAGCGAAGTGTCGTTGCTGGAATCCATCCGGTCCTTGTGCGGAATATCGGCATTGGGGGCACGCTCGGCGATGAGGGCCTCAAGGGAGTCGGTATTCGTGAGGTTGCCGTTGTGTGCCAGAGCCAGACCACCGCCGCCCTGACGGGAACGGAACGTCGGCTGAGCGTTGTCCCACACACTCGCCCCCGTCGTCGAATAACGCGTGTGGCCGACGGCCATGTGTCCCCGCAGGGAGTTGAGGGTGGCCTCGTCAAAGACCTGGGACACCAACCCCATGTCCTTGAAAACCATCATTCGGCGACCGTCTGACACCGCCATGCCAGCCGATTCCTGGCCTCGGTGTTGCAGGGCATACATACCGAAATAGGTGAGTTTGGACACCTCTTCACCGGGAGCGTAGATCCCGATGACGCCACAAGCGTCCTGGGGTCCGTGGTCCTGGGGGTTGAGGTCTGCAGTGAGCTTTCCGTCTGCGCGCGGCACAAGCCAACGGTATCGCAGACCGGCCGAAGGCGCGTTTGGAACGGTGCGTGACGGTTCAGGCCGGAGTGACCTTTCGGGCCACCGAGAGGGCCAACATGGTTGCGGCCACGCCAACACCGAAGGTCACCGCGTATGCCGGGGTGGCACCTCCCCAGTCGGCAAGACGTCCGGCCATCGTCGTCCCGAAGGCATATCCGAGGCTTGTCATCGCAGCCATGAGCGTCATCACGGTCCCGATTCGTCCGGCTGAAGCCGAGCGTTCCGCAACGCTGTAGAGGGTAATCATGTAGGGCGCAGCGGCCATACCGAGGACAATCAAGGCGGGAACCAGCGGCCCAAGATGATTGACGACGAGCAGCGGGGTTGCGAATACTGCCAGTCCCACGGCGAAAAGCTTCCATCTCGACACCAGACCCAAACGACGCGCCAGTCTTGGCAAGGCCAGCCCGGCCGCCGCGCTGCCGACCGACAGCAGGGCGTGCAGCAGACCCGCCAGACCCGGTCGTCCTGCCTGTGTGGCAAGACTGGTCGTCCCCGTTTGGACCGACCCGAAAACCATGCCCATCAAGATCATGCCGACACAGGTGGCCAACACCCCGGGGGTCAACAACGGGCCGGAATCCAGCCGCCCTGATGGTGTCCCGCGCTGATTCGTCCTATCCCGATGAGTCTCGACGAGCTTTGACGTCGGGTCCACCGCGAACCAGCTGCCCAGCACCAATAACATGACACCTGCCACGATGAGGCCTGGGACCGGACCAGCCAGCACCGCGAGGATTCCGACCAAGGCCGGTCCAATCGCAAAGGAGGCCTCGTCAATGGCCCCCTCCCAGGCGAAGGAGGTCTCGAGCACCCCCGCCTCGATCCCGGGATTCGCCGCCCCCATGGCTCGCCAGCGGACCCTTGCCATAGTGCCGATCTGAGGTAGGAAAAACCCCGCAATGCCACCGATGACGGCCACCAGCGGCCATGCGGCTCCCACTGCAGCTGCCACTCCTTCGGCGATGAGGGCGATACCACCGACCAGGGACTGCACCAACAACACCGTGCGCTGACCGTGACGGTCGGTCAGGGCACCGAAGAAGGGAGACCCGACAGCGATGGCCAGTGCGACAATCCCGGCAGCCACCCCACCAGGCCCCAGACGCCCGGACACCTGTGGGCTGGAAACAAGCAGCAGAGTGCCCAGCTGGCTCATGGCCAGGGGTAACCGAGCCATGGCCGAGACGGTGACAAATGTGCCGCCTGGTAAGGAAAACAGCGTTCGATAGCTCACAGAGGACATGGACAGACCTCTCGATGACGGGGACACGTACCTGTCCGCGTCTGCCCACCCTTCTGACGCGGGCCCCGGTGATCGTTCCTCGTACCAGACGTCCCGGACCCTGCCTACCGGAACAACCGGAGGCAGGATCACTCTACGCGGGAACGTCTTTCAGTGGAACTTGGGACTCACTCGGCCAAGCCGGCAAGCATGAGAGCTTCGGTGAGGATAGCCCGACGGAAGTCTCCCAGGTGCAAGGACTCGTCAATGCCGTGCATACGTGACTGCGGGTCAGTGACGGCTGTCACCAGGACAGTGGCCTGTGGGAAGGCATTCTGCAAGTCAGTCACCAGCGGGATGGCACCGCCGGTACCCATTTCCACTGGCTCCCGCCCCCAAGCCAGCTTGAAGGCCTCGTTGGCGACCTCGGCCTTGTCACCGGTGAAGGGAACGATTCCGGGCTGACCAAGCTGGCCAGGAGTCACTGTGATGTGGGCACCGAACTCGACATGAGACTCCAAATGTTTGACGAGGGCCTCCATGGCCTCACCGGCGTCTTGACCAGGGGCAACGCGCAAGCTGATCTTGGCGCGGGCACTCGCAGGCAGGACATTGATGGCGTCCTTGACCGGAGTGGCGTCGATAGCAACGACGGTAACCGACGGCTTGGTCCACATCTTCTCGACGGCGCGTCCTTGACCAACCCACTGCACTCCATCGAGAACAGCCGTCTCCTCACGCAGTCGATCCTCCGGGTAGTCCAGCTGCGGTCCGGCAAACCCTTTCAGCCCGTCGACGGTCACCTCACCGGTCTCGTCGTGCAGTGTGGCAATGAGACGGCACAGCGTCGTCAAGGCGTCCGGGACGATTCCGCCGAACTGGCCGGAGTGCAGGGCATGGTCAAGGGTGGAAACCTCCACAACACAGTCAACGACACCGCGCAGGGTGGTTGTCAGGGAAGGCACCCCCTGGGTCCAGTTGACAGAATCCGCGATAACGATGACGTCAGCGGACAATTCCTCCTTGTGATTGGCGATAATGGCTTCCATCGACGGAGAGCCAATCTCCTCCTCACCCTCAACGAACAGGGTGACGCCGACCGGAGGCTTGCCGTCGAAGGCACGAATTGCAGCCAGATGAGCTGCCACGCCGCCTTTGTCGTCTGCAGTGCCGCGACCGAAGAGACGCTCACCCTTAGTGGTGGCGACGAAGGGGTCAGTATGCCATTCGTCCAGGTTGCCGGTGGGCTGGACGTCGCCGTGGGAGTACAGCAGAACAGTAGGTTTGCCCTCGGGGGCCGGCCAATGGGCGATGACTGCAGGCAGGCCGTCGTTCTCAGTGATGACGTTGACCTCAGCCGCGCCAGCCTCCTTAGCGGCAGCCGCGACGAATTCGGCTCCGGACCTCACATCGTCGGGGTTTTGCGAACTGATCGACGGCACCGCGACGTGACGAGTCAGCTGCTCGACGGCACCGTCGAAACCAGCATCCACTTTGGCGGACAGATCATGGAGAACACGCGAAAGATCCATACTGAGAGTCTACGGCCCACAACCCGTCACGATCACGGTCAAGGGGTCACTCCCCCATGGCAGCCGGAATCGGCTTGCGCCAGGTGCGGTCGATCTCATCGAGGGACAGACTGAACAGTCCGTTGACCTCCAACTTGCCGTGATCGATGACCTCGCCAATGCGGACAACCGGCACGCCGTGCTCCTGACACAGATCGGTGAATTCCCGGTAGTCGGCACCAGACAGCGAGACGATGGCGCGAGCCGGAGACTCCGAGAACAGCACCACCGAGGGTTCTCCCTCGGGCAGGGTGATCGACACCCCTAGCCCGCCCAACAGAGAACTCTCCACGAGGGCCTGAGACAAGCCGCCGTCAGACAGGTCGTGGGCGCTGGATAGCAGACCGCGCTTGGCGGCCTCCCCCATGACTGCGGCCAAGGCCTTCTCGGCAGGCAGGTTGGGCATAGGCGGCATACCACCTAGATGTCCGGCGTGGATGACGTCGTCGTAGACCGATCCGCCAAACTCACACTTCGTGACCCCGAGCAGCAGGATGGCGTCACCGTCGTGACCGAAAGCTGAGGGGATACGGGTGCGGACGTCGTCGATGACACCGAGCACCCCGACCAACGGAGTAGGCCGGATGGACTCGTCACCAGTGCGGTTGTGCAGTGAGACGTTGCCGCCGGTGACCGGCACTCCGAGTTCACGGCAGCCGTCGACCAGACCAAGGACAGTCTCGTCAAACTGCCACATGACGTCGGGATCGTAGGGGGAGCCGTAGTTGAGGCAGTCGGTGACGGCCACCGGGGTAGCCCCGCTGACGGCGACGTTGCGATAGGCCTCGCACAGCGCCAACTGGGCCCCCAGGTAGGGGTTGAGGGTGGTTTGGCGGCCATTGGCGTCCACCGACAGTGCGATTCCGAGGTTGGTCTCCTCGTCAACCCGAATCATGCCGGCGTCATTGGGCTGGGCCAGCACCGTGTTGCCGCGCACAAAACGGTCGTACTGGTCGGTGATCCAGGAACGGTCACACAGGTGGGGGGAACCGACCAGAGCCAGCAGAGCGCCTGCCAGTCCCTCCCCTGAGTTGTCACGCGGAAGGCTGTTGGCGTCATTCCCATTGAGTTCGTCGATCCACCACGGGCGAGCCGACGGCATATCGAGGACCGGCCCGTCATGGGCGACAGTGTGCGGATCAACGTCAACAATCCGCTCACCATGCCAATCAACGTGGAGACGACCAGTGTCAGTGACCTCACCAATGACGGTGGCAGCCACTCCCCAGTGTTCGCAGATCTCCATGAACTTGTCGAGCTGGTCCGGACGCACCACGGCGGCCATCCGCTCTTGGGACTCGCTCATGAGGATTTCCTCGGGGGCGAGGTTCGGGTCTCGCAGCGGAACGCGATCAAGTTCGATGTGCATACCCCCGTCACCGGCACTGGCGAGTTCGGAGGTGGCACACGAGATTCCAGCCGCACCGAAGTCCTGCAGGGCCTCGACGACACCGGCGTTGAACAGGTCAAGGGTGCATTCGATGAGCAGCTTCTCCATGAAGGGGTCACCCACCTGGACGCTGGGTCGCTTGGACTCACCGCCAGCGGCAAAAGACTCGGAGGCCAGAATCGACGCGCCGCCGATACCGTCGCCACCGGTGGCAGCACCGAAGAGGATGACGAGATTACCGACGCCGGACGCTTTCGCGAATTGCAGATCTTCGTGGCGAAGCACACCGACGCACAGCGCGTTGACCAGCGGATTTCCGTAGTAGGTGGGGTCGAAGAGGGTTTGGCCGCCGATCGTCGGCAGGCCTAAGCAGTTACCGTAGTCGGCAATGCCGGAGACGACACCGGGCAGTACTCGGGCAGTATCAGGGCGGTCGAGGGGTCCGAAGGCCAGCGCATTCATAACACCGATCGGCCGAGCACCCATGGCCATGATGTCGCGAACAATGCCGCCAACTCCGGTCGCTGCGCCTTGGTGAGGTTCGACATAGGACGGGTGGTTGTGAGACTCCGCCTTGAAAGTGACAGCCAACCCATTGCCGATGTCCACGACACCGGCGTTGTCTCCGATGCCTGCCAGCAACGGACCGAGTGGCGTGCGCTGAGGCAGGTCACCGAAACGTCGCAGGTACTTCTTCGACGACTTGTACGAGCAGTGCTCGGACCACATCACTGAGTACATGGCGAGCTCACCGCCGGTCGGGCGGCGTCCCAGAATCTCCCGGATGTGCTGGTACTCGTCGGCCGACAACCCCAATTCAGCCCATGGCTGTTCGACGTCGGGAGTGCTGACGGCGTTCTCAACTGTGTCTGCCACAGGACAAATCTAGCCGTTTACTGACGCCATTGCCGCCCAACCACGTATGCCACACACCTTGAGAACTTCAGCACGTACCCCCGTCAACCGTCCCGTCGTTGTCGCAACGCCGGACGATTCGCCACTGAGCAACCTTCCATCAGCTGTTGTAGTGGCGGGCAGTCTCGGCACGAGCAGCCGCGTCACGACGCTCCTTGACCATCCGCGCCAAGCCACCCGAGGCCGACGGATGATCCGCCAACCACCGATCAGCCTTCTCTGCGACATCGCCATCCGGGAACAACCCGACGACCAGACGCTGGGCCATCTCGATCGGGAACTCCTGCCAGATCTGTTCGAGGTCGTCAAAGTAGGAGCCATTGAGACCGGCAAAGGTCTGGGTTCCCAGCGGGGTGCGCAGACCCTCGATCAGAGCCAAGCAGTGCTCATTGGACAACTCGCCAGGAGTGCGCAAGCGCCGGTACGCCTGCTGCTTAGCATCGTCGTCGGGGCGGGCTGTCAGGGCAGCCATGTGGTGAGCGACACCGGTCTTGGTGTGGTCACGCTCCAGCTCAGCATTCAGGTCCTCGACGCTGGCTTGACCAAGGGCCGCCAGGGCCATCCACGCCTGCCATCTCAGCTCAGGATCGACGACCAGACCCGCGACGTTGCCGTCGAGCAGGTCACGAACTCGATCAGCCGACTGCGGATCAGCTGCTGAGAGGGCCAGCGCGTGGCGAACCCAAATGCGCTGCAGATCGCTGCCAGGCTCAGCCCCGTCAAGACCCTGCCAAGCCCGGGCAGCCTCGGTCCGACGCGCGGTGTCACGGGCGGAATCGGGCAGATAGGTCTCCACAGCCGACCGCAGCTGTTGCAAGACAGTGGTGAGGATGGCCGGCTCGGTCTCCTTGGGGCCGTGCAAGGCGGCGGCGTCGAGGTAGTCCTGAACCTTGAGTTTGGCGTCGCGAACAGCGTTCCACAGCATGGACCACACCAGGGCGCGGGCCAGCGGGTTCGACAATCCAGACAGGTGCGCGAGCACGGTCTGAGTACCAGTGGCCCCCAGACGCACCTTGGCGTAGGTGAAGTCGTCGTCGTTGATGAGGACAAGGTCCGGAACGGGCTTTCCAACTGCCTCGCGCACCGGAGTACGCGGCGAGGACAAGGTCACATCAATGAGGTCGGTGCGCACCAGATCGTCTCCCCGCAGGGAGTACAGACCGACGCGCAGGGTGTGGGGACGGCTGACGTCACGACCGGTACGCACGTCAACAGAATCACGCACCACCGCGAGTTCCTGGACAACACCGTCGTCAGCGGTGAGTTCTGGCAGCAGGACGTCGGGGCCGGCGGTCTTGAGCCAGGCGTCCACCCACGAGGTCAAGTCCCGACCACACGCCTTCTCCAGATGGCGAATGAGGTCGTCGAGGGTGGCTGACGAAAAGGCCAGCTCTCGGAAGTAGTGACGGGCCGCGCTGAAGAACTTGTCGACGCCGACGTGAGCAACAAGCTGTTTGAGTACAGACGCGCCCTTGGCGTAGGTAATGCCGTCGAAGTTCTGGCGTGCGGCCTCCAAGTCGACGATATCGGCGACAATCGGGTGGGTGGTCGACTGCTGGTCCGCAGTGTAGGCCCAAGCCTTGCGACCGACGGCGAAATTCGTCCACGCCTCGCGGTATTCGGTGGCGTTGACCGAAGCGTGAGCGCCCATGTATTCGGCGAAAGACTCTTTTAGCCACAGGTCGTCCCACCACTTCGGGGTGACGAGATCACCGAACCACATATGTGCCATCTCGTGAAGGATGGTGTTGGCACGCCCGGCAAGCTCGGATCGAGTAGCCGGGCCACGGTGAATGTAGTCCTCAGTGAAGGTCACCAGTCCCGGATTCTCCATCGCACCAAGGTTGTACTCAGGAACAAAGATCTGGTCGTACTTGCCCCACGGATACGGGTAGCCGAAGGCGTCGTGGTAGAAGGCTAGTCCCTGCTTGGTGATCTTGAAGATCGCCTTGTAGTCCACGTACTTGGCCAGCGAAGCGCGGGCGAGGATTCCTAGCTGGACGGACTCTGAACCGTCGCGACAGTGCCACTCATCCTCGAATCGGACGTATGGTCCAGCGGCGATGGCGGTGAGGTAGGTCGACATCCGTGGTGTGAGGGCGAAGTCGTGCAGGATACCGTCTTCCTCCTCCCTGGAATCCTCATGGACTTGGTTGGAGACGACTCGCCATCCCTTTGGAGCCACGACGTCGAAGTCGACTTTGGCTTTAAGGTCAGGTTGCTCAAAGACGGTGTACATACGTCGGGAATCGGCGGCCTCAAAGTGGGTGTAGAGATAGACCTTGCCGTCGGCTGGGTCAACGAACCTGTGTAACCCCTGACCGGTGTGCTGGTAAGGCAGTTTGGCGGTGACGATGACGAGGTTCTTGCGGTGGGTGCGCAGCCCGTGGAGCTGAATGCGCGAGCCGTCGTACTCCGGTTCGACCTCCTCACCGTTGACGATCACCGATTCGATGTCGGCGTCAAGCAGGTCCACGAAGGTATCAGACTCCTTGGAGGAGAATCGCAACCTAGTGTTGGAGGCGAAGTGGGTAGCCCCATCAGCGTCGGCTCCCCGCACGTCAATGCGGACGTGGTACCGCTCGACCTTGATGATCTCGGACCGGTGACGGGCTTCCTCGCGGGTCAGATTCATGCTCACGGCTTCCAGGGTAGTTGGTGGAATGGGCAATGCGCCGGTAACGAGCACAGCGGACCGTAGGAGTTGACCTGTTCGCCAGCACGACCTGAATCCGCAGGCCTGTGTTTCGGTGTCTCGTCACGACCCAACCCCACGCTTTGCGTCAGAACTTGCGCCAAATCTGGACGTCCCAGTGGTAGTTGCGCCAGATTTGCGCAGTTGCGCCAGAAACCGAACACTCCAGTGGCAGCTGCGCCAATTTTGTGCAGTTGCGCCACGTTTGCACGACGCAGGTGTACAAACGTGGCGCAACTGGCCAGCGGCGGGCGACATCAACCCCGCCGTCAATCCCGCCGACGCACCCGGTAGCACGCCCACCGTGAGTGAACCCCTTCCGGTCGAAACTCATGCCCACTGCGTCTGATCGAACTACCTGACCGTCCTCGTCTCCCACGCGATCTCGGTCCCCGATGACCATGACGTCAGTTCTCCCCATACTCTTAGACCCATGAGTGATGTCACGCGAAGCGATTCCACCCCCACCGGTCCCGTCCTCGCCGTCGATGCCGGACAATCCAGCACCCGTGTCCGCTGCGAACCGGGTCCTTGGGGCCAGGGTTGGATGGTCACTTCATCCGGCGTACGTACTGCCATCCCCCTCGCCCGACAGTTTGCGACAGTCATGGCTGACGTTGTGACGGCCCACCCTGAGGTCATCGGTTCCGACTGCACGGTGGCCATTGGGTCGTCGGGAGCCCGCGACGATGAAGATCCTGTTTCCATCCTGGAAGCCCTCAAACCCTACGGTGCCGCCCGGGTACTGCTGGCCCATGACTCCGTTACCTCTTACCTCGGTGCCTTGGGCGATCAGCTCGGTGTGGTGACGGCATCGGGAACCGGCGTCATTACCCTCGCCGTCGGCCACCACAATGTCGCCCGCGTCGATGGCTGGGGTTACGTCATTGGCGACGCCGGATCGGCCTTCTGGCTGGGCCGTCATGCCCTCGACGCCGTCATGCGAGCACATGACGGTCGCGGCGAACAAACCATCCTCAGTGACACTATTGGCGGTGACTTCGACGACATCGAGTCTGCTTACCTGGAACTCCACGCAGACCCACTCATGGTCTCACATATTGCCGCCTACTCTGCCAAGGTCACCGCTGCCGCCGAGGAGGGCGATCACGTCGCTCGTGGTATCTGCGTACGCGCCGCTCACGAGCTCGCCCATTCGACCGTCACGGGCCTGCGTCAGACCCATCTGACTGACTCGGACAGCCCCGCTGTTGGCCTGCTAGGTGGCGTCATGAGGTCCCAGCTCATCCATGCAGCGATTGTCGAGGAGATCTCCGTGGCGATGCCGGGAGCGCGTATCATCAAACCTCTGGGAGAAGGCCTCGACGGGGCCGCAGCACTGACAACCGTCAGCCCAGATTCCCCGCTCAGTCACCGCATCCACATTGCTCAATAACGACCGTCTCGCTCAGTAGCGACCTGCTTGCGCAGTCACAACCGGCTTGCGCAATAACAACCGACTTGCACAGTAGCAACCTGAGTCACGAGCAATCGCAGTGACGACCGAGGGCTTAGGTACCGACGAGTGCCTCTCACCGACCGTCTGGAGAGACTTACAGCTGAGCCGCCAAGAAAGCCAGCAACGACCGGAAGAACCCCAGCCCGTCAGTACCAGCGCCGGTGAGTTCCTCGACGGAATGCTCCGGATGGGGCATTAAACCGACGACATTTCCCGCCTCATTGGTGATACCAGCGATGTCGTGGACCGAACCATTCGGGTTAACGGTGTAACGAAAGACAACCTGCTTATTAGCTTCCAACGCCGCCAAGGTTGCATCGTCAGCAACATAGTTGCCCTCACCGTGCTTGGCCGCGATGTGAATGCGCTGGCTGGGTCGAAAGGCGCAAGTCCATACGGTGTCGACGCTAGCCACCTGCAGCTGCTGTACTGAACAGTGGAAACGTCGCTTCTCGTTGCGCATCAGGGTGCCGGGCAACAAGTGCGACTCACAGAGCACCTGGAATCCATTGCAGATACCGAGCACTGGCAGCCCAGCGTCCACTGCTCGGCGGATGGACGACATCACCGGTGAGGCCGCAGCCAAGGCACCGGCGCGCAGGTAGTCACCGTAGGAGAAACCACCCGGGAGAATCACGGCGTCGACCCCGGCCAAATCGGTTGAGGCGTACCACAGCGATACGGGTTCAGCCCCGGCAAGGCGCACCGCCCTCGCGGCATCCTGATCGTCAAGGGTTCCGGGGAAGGTGACGACTCCGATACGTGCCATCGTCAGTCCTCCACGCGCACGTCGAAGGACTCAATGACGGTGTTGGCCAACAGATCGGAGGCGACCTGGCGGATTTCGTCGAGACGGTCCTCCAGACCCTCGCCGGTGATCTCGAACCGCTTGCCCTGACGCACCGTCAGACCATTATGGCCAAGCCGAGCGAGCACCGACGTGATGGCCTTGCCCTGGGGATCGAGGATCTCCGGCTTAGGCATGACCTCCACCACTACATGTGACATGCCAGCAATCCTATCGGCACCATGGAGATCAGGCTCGTCGGGAACGCCGGCTGCGCCAGGAGTGTCGGGAACGTCAGCAGTGCCAGGAACGTCAGCAGCGGAAGCCGAAATCACATCCTCAGCAGTATCACCCTCGGACCTAACGGCTGCCTCCTGCCCGGTATCAGCTACCTCCTGCCCAGTATCAGGAGCGTTGAATGTCTCAGGAATCTGCTCGCCGGTCAGACGTGCCCAGGCTTCCTCGTAGCGACGGCTGGTGGCCTCGACGACCTCCGGAGGCAGAGCCGGGGGTTCGGTGTCGCTAGTGCGATCCCACCCGGACTGCTGGGTCAGCCAGTCCCGGACGTATTGCTTGTCAAAGGAGTCAGCGCCCTTACCTGGCTGCCAGGTCTCCTCATCCCAGAACCGTGAGGAGTCAGGGGTGAGAACTTCGTCGGCAAGGACGATAGTGCCGTCGGCACGCCGACCGAATTCGAACTTGGTGTCAGCAAGGATAATGCCGCGCTCACGGGCGATCTTCTCGGCGCGTTGATAGATCCGCAGCGAAAGATCACGCAGCCGCGCGGCGTTCTCGGAACCGACAAGCTTCACCAGGTGCAGGTAATCAATGTTCTCGTCATGTTCACCCTGGGGAGCCTTGGAGGCAGGCGTGAAGATGGGGTCCTCAAGCCGAGAGCCGTCCTGCAGCCCCTCGGGCAGTCGAATTCCGCACACCGCCTGATTGCGCTGGTATTCCGCCCAGCCGGAGCCGGTGAGATACCCGCGCACCACACATTCGACGGGGAACATCTCCAGCTCCTCGACGATCATCGCTCGTCCAGCAACCTCAGCGGGGACATCCAGACTAACGAGGTGGTTGTCAACGATGTCGGCCAGCTGGTCAAACCACCACAGCGACATATTCGTCAGGATGGCTCCCTTGCCAGGAACGCCCGGAGTCAGAACGTGGTCGTAAGCGCTGATTCGGTCAGTAGCAACCATGAGAAGGTGGCCCGGCTGATCGGGAAGACGATAGAGACGACGGACCTTACCCTCAGCGAGCAACGGGAGATCGAGGTGCGGAGTGACCATGGCAGCATAATGCCACGGTTGTTGCCCCTCGACGATGTTGAGTGGCCGGATTCAGGTGGATAATAGGCATTGGCTATAGTGAATCACCCCGTGATAGGGTTTAACTATCACGTCGTCGACCAGAGAGGACTCACATGAGTCTCATCAACACCAAGATCCTCCCTTTCACGTCGAACGCCTTCCGCAATGGGGAGTTCATTGAGGTTTCCGACGCCGACATCAACGGCAAGTGGGCCATCTTCTTCTTCTACCCCGGTGACTTCACCTTCGTCTGCCCCACCGAGCTGGGCGATCTCGCTGACCACTACGAGGAGCTGCAGGCTATGGGCGTCGAGGTGTTCTCGGTGTCCACCGACTCGCATTTCGTCCACAAGGCCTGGCACTCCGACTCCGACACCGTCGGCAAGGTCAACTACACGATGATCGGCGACCCGAACCTCCAGCTGACCCGCAACTTCGACGTCGAGCGAGTGGGCGCTGGGCAGGCCGACCGCGCTACCTTCCTCGTCGATCCGGACGGCGTCATCCAGTTCTATGAGCTGACCGCCGAGGGAATTGGCCGCAACGCTACCGAGCTGGTCCGCAAGGTCAAGGCCGCCCAGTACATCTACACCCACCCGGGCGAGGTCTGCCCCGCCAAGTGGGAAGAGGGGGCTGACACCCTCGCACCGTCGATCGATCTCGTCGGCAAGATCTGAGGCTCCGACCCGAGCACCTGTCGCAGGGGTCATCGTCCCTGCGACGGGTCCCCGGACCGGCCCGTCCACATCCCCCACTCAGGAGAATCATGCTTGACAACGCCCTGACCACTCAGCTCAAGAGCTACCTCGAGATGGTGCGCGAACCCGTCGTCCTGGTGCCCTCTCCCTACCGGGGGAATGACGCCACGAAGTCGTCAAAGTCATCGCAGATGAACGAGCTACTCGCCGAGATCGCCGCACTGTCGGACAAGGTGAGCGTCGGTGAACCCGTCGACAACGACCGCACTCCTTCTTTCGCCATCACCCGCCCCGGTTCCCAGATCGACATCCGCTTCGCCGGTCTGCCGATGGGACACGAGTTCACTTCCCTGGTGCTGGCCTTGCTCCAGGTTGGCGGTCACCCCGTCAAGGAGGACGCGGCTCTCATCGACGCCGTGCGCGCCGTCAAGGGTGAGCACCACTTTGTCACCTATATGTCCTTGACCTGCCAGAACTGCCCGACGGTAGTTCAGGCCCTCAACGCGATGGCCGTCCTCAACCCGAACATCCACCACACTGCCGTCGATGGCGGCACCCACACCGACGAGGTGGAGGCCAAGGGAATCGCCTCGGTGCCGGCCATCTACCTGGACGGTGAAGACTGGGGGTCGGGCCGTATGGACATGGCCGAGATCTTGGAACGTCTTGACGCCAACGCGGCTCAGGGAGCCAAGGAGAACTTGTCCGAACGCGATCCCTACGACGTACTCGTTGTCGGCGCTGGCCCGGCTGGTGCTGCAGCTGCTATCTATGCCGCCCGCAAAGGTATTCGCACCGCCATGGTTGGGTCCCGAATCGGCGGCCAAGTCCTCGACACCGAGGCCATCGACAACCTCATCTCGGTGCCTCACACCACCGGACCCAAACTGGCTGACGCCCTACGCACCCACGTCAATGACTACAACATTGACGTCGTTGAGCGGCAAAATGCGAGTGGCCTGGAAACCACCGATGGCATGACAACGGTACATCTGACCGACGGAGATCTTCGCGCCCGCTCGGTCGTCATCGCGACTGGCGCACGCTGGCGCAACCTCGGCGTACCAGGCGAGGAGGAGTACCGCACCAAGGGCGTGACCTACTGCCCTCACTGCGACGGGCCACTGTTCAAAGGCAGGAAGGTTGCCGTCGTCGGGGGTGGAAATTCCGGCATTGAGGCGGCAATCGACCTGGCCGGGGTCGTCGACCACGTGACCGTCGTTGAATTCCTCGACGTCCTCAAGGCCGACGACGTGCTGCTGCGTACCCTCACATCCCTGCCGAATGTCGACGTCATCACCTCGGCCCGCACTACGCGAATCTTGGGAGACGGCTCCAAGGTGACCGGGCTGGAGTACGAGGACCGCATCAGCGGTGAGATCAGGAGTATCGAACTGGCTGGGGTTTTCGTCCAGATTGGTCTGTTGCCCAACACCGAGTGGCTCGACGGTGCCGTAGAGCGCACCGAACGTGGTGAGATTGTCATCGACGAGCGCGGTACGACATCGGTGCCTGGCGTGTTCGCGGCCGGAGACTGCACCACCCAGCCCTACAAGCAGATCATCATCTCAATGGGGGCCGGGGCGACTGCGGCTCTCGGGGCTTTTGACCACCTCATTCGTCAGAACCCCGCACAGGACTGAGTTTGCGTGAATCTTCGCGATCTGAGATACCTCGTCGCCTTGGCCGAAGAACACCACTTCGGTCGAGCGGCGGCGTCGTGCGGCGTCAGCCAACCAACCCTGTCGACTCAAATCCACCGGCTTGAGAATGAGCTCGGCGTGCCGCTGGCCGTCAGGGTGGGACGGCGTATCGAAATGACTCCAGTGGGCGAGCGTATTACCCAGACTGCTCGCGAAATGCTGGCGCTGGCCGATGACATTCGAACATTGGCCACCGAGGAGTACGACCGGACGACCCGGCAGCTCACGGTTGGTGTCTTCCCGACCCTGGGGCCGTTCCTCTTGCCTCGCGTTATTGCCCGCTTCGACCAGCACCAACCGAGGGTCAGCATCCATGTCGTCGAACAACGCACGGCGCAGCTGCTGGAGGCCGTCCATCAAGGAGACCTCGATGTCGCGGTGGTCGCTGCTCCTGTCCAGGACGAGACGCTGACGGCAATTCCGGTTTTTCGGGAGGAGTTTCTGTTGGTGACGGGGGCCGACGATGAGTTGGCCCGCGAGAAGGGGCCGATCGATCCCCATGAGGTCTCCACCGATGGGCTGATCTTGATGTCCGAAGGGCACTGCTTACGCGACCAGGTGCTCGAGGTGTGCAGTCCATCGCACCCGGGGCCACCGGACGCTCTGTCAGTAGGATCTCTCGCGACGATTCGCGAGCTGGTCTCGGTGGGCGCAGGACGAACGCTTATGCCTCGCAGCGCAGTCTCGGCCCCCACCCCGCAGGACCCCCGTATCGTCATCCGGGAATTCACCCAACCCCGGCCTCACCGCGACATCGTGGTGTGCGGCAGGCCTACCGCCATGACGCGGCCATCGGTTCTGGCCCTGGTCAACATCCTGCGCACTCTGCCTGGCGACATCGTGGAACCGCTGGGCGTCGATGGGGCGACATCGTGCTCTCACGGGCTGGGAGCACAGTCCGACCTCCGAATGCCGCTTCCGTAACGCTCGCGTCTTAGCACTGAAGCTACGAGCCGTAGCAGAACTGGCTCACTGGGGCCAGCTCAATGAGCCAGTCGTCACAACACGAGACCAGGCAGGTAGCTGGCAGCCTCCGGATATTCCCGCACGATGTCTTCAACCTTGGCGCACAGTGCCTCAACCTGGTCCTGTGCTCCACCTGTGAGGTCCAGCGGGGAGGAGACCAGACCGCGCAGCTGCTCCTTGGTCAGCGGAATACGCGGGTCAGCAGCCAGACGAGCGAACAGATCATTCTCCGTCTGACCGGTCTCGCGCATCTCCAAGGCGACGGCCACCGCGTGCTCCTTGATGGCCTCATGGGCGTCTTCACGACCAACTCCGGCCCGCACGCACGCCATCAAGACCTTCGTTGTCGTCAGGAATGGCAGGTAGCGCTCAAGTTCAGCCTCGATGACTGCGGGGAAAGCCCCGAAATCGCCGAGAATCGTCAGGAAGGTCTCGAAAGCTCCGTCAATGGCATAGAAGGAATCCGGCAAAGCGACGCGCCGCACCACCGAGCAGGAGACGTCACCCTCATTCCACTGCACCCCAGCAAGGCCAGTGGCCATGGCCAGATACCCGCGCAGAACGACGAGGAAACCATTGACACGCTCACAGGAACGAGCATTCATCTTGTGCGGCATTGCCGAGGACCCAACCTGGCCAGGCTTGAATCCCTCGGTGACAAGCTCATTACCCGCCATCAGACGAATCGACGTCGCTAAGTTCGACGGACCCGAAAGCACCTGCACCAACGCCGAGATGACCTCGAAATCCAGGGACCTCGGGTAGATCTGACCAGTCGACGTCAACACCTGGTTAAAGCCCAGATGATCGGCAACCCGCCGCTCGAGGTCGTCAAGCTTTGACGCATCGCCCCCAAGGAGGTCGAGCATATCCTGGGAAGTTCCCATAGGCCCCTTGATACCGCGCGCCGGGTAACGCTCGATGAGCTCATTGACGTGCTCCCATGCCACCAACATCTCGTCGATGGCGGTTGCGAATCTCTTGCCCAGAGTCGTCACCTGGGCGGCAACGTTGTGGGATCGTCCGGCGATCGGCTGATCGGAGTACTGGGCTGCCAGTCGAGCGAGCTGGTTCAAGGTGGCGACCATCTTGTCACGCACCAGCTTCAGCGACTCCAGCACCTGCATCTGTTCGATGTTCTCGGTAAGGTCGCGGCTCGTCATGCCCTTGTGGATGTGCTCATGACCGGCTAGGGCGTTGAACTCCTCGATTCGCGCCTTGACGTCGTGCCGGGTCACGGCTTCACGCTCGGCAATGGAGTCCAGGTCGACGTCATCGAGGACAGCCCGGTAGTCGGCCAACACCTCCTCGGGGTCGTCACCCCCGAAACTCACCCCAAGATCTGCCTGAGCTTCGAGGACGACCAGCCACAGCCTGCGTTCGGCGCGAATCTTGTTCTCCGGCGTCCAGATGGAGCGCATCGCCGCAGAGGCATAACGGGTGGCAAGGATGTTAGGAACGCTCATGAGTTCTCCCCGGCGGTCGAGTTGCTGGAATTGTTCTCGAGTTGCGGCGCGAGTTCATCGGTCATTTCATCGACGGCCTCGAGCTCAGCTGCTCGCAGGGCAATGTCTGTGCGATGGAATCCACCGCTCACCTCAAGCTGCTCGACCCTGCTGTAGGCATCGGTACGCGCGCCAGCAAGCGTCTCGCCATGGCCAAGCACGACGAGGACACGACCGCCACTGGTAACTAGCCCGTCCCCTTCAACACGAGTTCCGGCGTGCAGAACGTCCTCATCGTCAACTGGAGCAACGACTCGGCGTCCCTTCACCGGCGAGGCCGGATACCCCTCACTGGCCATCACGACTCCAACAGCAGCTCCGCGACGGAATCGCAGCCCCTCGACTCCAGACAGATCTCCCCGGGCAGCCGCCTGCATAATGTGCGCCAGCGGGGATTCCACCATGCTGAGCAGCGGCTCAGTTTCCGGGTCACCGAAGCGGACGTTGAACTCGACAACCTTCGGACCGTCGGAGGTCAGGGCCAATCCCACGTACAGCAAGCCGATGAATGGGGTGCCGCGATCTCGCATAGCTGCCAGCGTCGGGGAAATCACCGTGTTCGACACCGTTTCGACAAGGTTCTCGGGCGCCCATGGTAAAGGCGTGTATGCGCCCATTCCTCCGGTATTAGGGCCGGTTCCGCCGTTTCCGACCCGCTTGAAGTCTTGAGCCGGCTGCATGGGAAGAGCGCGCTCGCCGTCACAGATTGCGAAAAGACTCACCTCGGGGCCGTCGAGGTACTCCTCGATGACCACCTGGTGACCGGAGTTGAGGCAGTGTTCGGCATGGGCCACAGCTGCGTCACGATCTTCGGTGACGACAACTCCTTTGCCGCCTGCCAGGCCGTCATCCTTGACGACGTAGGGAACTCCGAATTCGTCGAGGGCTGCTGCCACCGAATCGAGATCCCGGCAGGAGCGAGAATCGGCGGTGGGAACCCCGGCAGAGGCCATGACTTCTTTGGCGAAGGCTTTGGACCCTTCCAGTCGAGCCGCCTGCGCACTCGGGCCAAAGCAATCTATACCGGCTTCACGCAGGGCGTCTGCCACCCCGGCGACCAGCGGGGCTTCCGGGCCGACAACGACCAGATCAGCTGCTATCTCGCGCGCCAGAGCGACGACGGCTTCTTTGTCACATGGGTCGACGGGATGGTTGGTGGCGAAAGACGCCGTACCGGGGTTACCGGGAGCGGCATGGACGGCGGCAACCTGTGGGTCACGCTGACACGCCAAGGCGAGGGCGTGCTCGCGACCACCAGATCCGAGAACGAGAACAATGCTGGGCACGACCTCAAGAGTAGAGGGTGCCTCCGACCGTTTCCCGGTCGGTCTCACGCGGCCCCGTCCGACCTTGCGATCAGAACGGGGCACAGCGTCGTCACATCTCAGTCGATGAGGTCGTTGAGCATGATGGACTGGTCACGGCCTGGGCCGACACCGATACCGGAAATCCGGGTACCGACCAGTTCCTCAAGACGCCGCACATAAGCCTGGCAGTTGCGTGGCAACTCATCGAAGGAACGGGCCTTCGAGATGTCTTCGCTCCAGCCGTCCATGAACTCATAGACCGGCTTGGCATGGTGCAGATCAGACTGGGTGACGGGCATGATGTCGGTGCGCTCGCCGTCAATGTCGTATCCCACGCACACCGGGATACGATCCCAGCCGGACAACACGTCGAGCTTGGTCAGGAACAAGTCCGTCACCGAGTTAATCATGACGGCCTGCTGCACCACAAGGGCGTCAAACCAGCCGCAGCGACGCGGGCGCTTGGTCGTCACACCGTACTCGCCACCCTCGCTGCGCAACCGCTCGCCGTCCTCATCGAACAGCTCGGTCGGGAAGGGACCCTCGCCGACTCGGGTGGTGTAGGCCTTGGCAATGCCGACAATGCGATCAATGCGCGTCGGCCCGACACCCGACCCCGTGCAGGCACCTGCGGCAATCGGGTTCGACGAGGTGACGTAGGGATACGTGCCGTGGTCGACGTCGAGGTGATGGGCCTGAGCTCCCTCGAACAGTACGACTTTGCCCTCGTCCAGGCCTTTGTTGAGCACCCGGGCAACGTCGACAACATACGGACGGATACGTTCGGCATGGGCCAGCAGACCATCTGCAACCCGCTCCGGATCAATGGAACGCCGGTTGTAGATCTTTACCAGAATCTGATTCTTCTGATCCAGGGAGGCCTCCACCTTCTGACGCAGGATCGACTCGTCGAACAGGTCCTGGACCCGGATTCCCATCCGGTTGATCTTGTCGGAGTAGGCCGGCCCGATACCACGACCCGTCGTGCCGATACGGCGTTTTCCGAGGAAACGCTCAGTTACCTTGTCAAGGGTCTGGTGGTAGGGGGTGATGAGGTGCGCATTGGCGCTGATAAGAGGGTGCGGGATGTCGATACCGCGACTGCGCAGCGTATCGATTTCGTCCGCCAGCACGTCGAGGTTGAGGACGACACCATTGCCGATGACCGCAGTGGAATTCGGGTTGAGAACACCAGAGGGCAGAAGATGCATGAAGAACTTCTCGTCACCGACAACGACGGTGTGTCCAGCGTTATTGCCTCCCGAATACCGCACGCAGTAATCAACGCGCTCGGACATCTGGTCAGTCGCCTTGCCCTTGCCCTCGTCACCCCACTGGGTACCCATGACGACGATTCCAGGCATCTGTTCCTCCATTTCCTCGCACCCGTGTGCGGGTTGTCTCCGGCTGCCAGGGCACCTGCCGCTCCGCAGCCTGGCACATTTTACGTGGCTGCTATGACATCACCGGCATCCGACCAGGACCCGGGGAGTACTGCCCGCCTTGAGCCTCATTAGGCGACAGTCGCACCGCCTTCACCACTAGCTGCTTCGCCACGGTCGTCACTTTCGGCAGGCAGGACCGGAATCTCCAGCAGGTTGAGGCTCGCCCCCTCGAGGGGCAGGCGAGAGGCCAGCGGACCAAAGTGCGGGTCCTCACGATGCCCGTCGAAGTTGACCCGCTTGTAGCCAGCGTCATCGGCCCAGCTGATGACCGACGACATCGCTGAGGCGACGGCGGCGTCACCATCAGGAGTATCAGGCTGCACAGTCTCGGCGACCACGGTTGGGTTCTCATCGACGAAAACAAAGGCGACCGCTGCCGGCTGGCCGTCGATGAGGGCGACCCGGGTCGCTTCAGCGTCAAGGTCCTCGAGTTCCTGACGCAGCGCCTCGTGTGCTGCCTCACTGTCATCGACCGGTGACCACGAATCGTGCAGCCACACGTAGATCTGTTCCCACAACGCCTCAAGCACACCAGGGGCCAACGCAGCGCCCGAAATGGCTCCGCCCGGCCCACGGCTGACCTTCGCGAGGGACTCGATGGCACGGCCGAAGTGACGACGCGGAAGCTCGAAAGGCGGGCAGGATGCGTAAACTTCGCCACCCAGGGAGAGGATGAAGTTCTCGGCGTCAGAACCGGCAATAGCCTTCGTTGCCAATGGACGCTCCACTCTCTGCTGGATCTGGCGCACCAGCCGGGTGCCGATCCGGCGCTCACGAGAATCCGGATGAATCTCGACGTCGATGAAGCGACGGGTGCGGTGGACCACCGCAAGCCAAGAAACTGCGTATCCAACAATGCGGTTCTCGTAGCGGGCGACCCGGGCAACGACGTCGGGACGATCAACCCGATCAATTAAGGAACCTGGCTCACCGAAGGTAATCACCTTGACGTCTTCGGGACGCATGTCGCGGAAAACAACGTGTTCACTCATGTCGTGCTCCTGGGTCGGGCGGCGTCTTTGACGTCGCTGTGTCTCCTATTGTCCCGCCTTGTGCAAACCTTCGTCAGGTAGGGGGTTTCCAGTGTCGCGATCATGCTCATCATGAGATAATTAATGCCATGTCAGATCCGAACAATGCTGTCCACCTGGCCGATAACCTCAACCCGGCAGCCCAACGGATGTTTGAGTGGATTCTTTCCTCGGAGCTAGCCCCAGGAGATCCCATTCCGATCGAGCAAGATTTGGCGACTCAATTTGGAATGGCCCGAGGTACCGTCAGAGAAGCGGTGCGCGAATTGCGTGCCCTGGGAATCCTGGAGGTCCGACGCGGTTTAGGCACCTACCTCTCGACGGCCTCCGCGTCGACGATTCGCCCAGGACTCGTCTATCGCAGCGCCAAGCAAATCAGCACCGATGTTGCCGGGAACAAGCACTTCACGGGGCTGCGGGAAATGGTCGAGGTTCGCGCACTCCTGGAATGCTCGCTGGTAGCCCAGGTGACCGGTCTTGTCAGCGAGGAAACCGGTCGCGAACTGCACACCCTGGCGGCGCGAATGGACAATCCCAAGGACTCTACGGCGGCGGATCGACAATTCCACCGAACGCTCTACGCCGGAGTGGAGAATCAGCTGGCCCGCGAACTCATCGACGTGTTTTGGGATTCCCTCAACCTCGCTGGTCTCCGACTGCCGCCAGCCAACACCGTCACTGCTACCCGTGCCGACCACGACCTCATCGCTGACTGCGTTGTCGGCAACGATCCCGAGGCCAGCCGTGAGGCCATGTGGAATCACTTTGGTGCTATCCGGGAGCGACTTGGCAGGGCAGGCGATAATCGCGACGCATGATCGAGAAGATCTCAATGACTCCTACATCTCGCCTTGTACCGGTACTGGAGCTTGACGGTCCAGCATCGGCGATCAACGACTCCATCGAGGTCGAGGTCACTGGCGGTCGCCTCTTCGGCAGCGTCTCGGTCGACGGCGAGTCCCGAGTCCTTGATGCCGAGGACGCACTCGGTGTTGACGACTCCGTGGTTCACTCCTCGATGACATCAGTGCCCGATTGTTCCTGAGGAGGAGCAGCCGGGCACCATCACATTCTCGCCACGAATCACACAAGGGGCGTCCTGAAAACACGACAGGACGCCCCTTCGTCGATCATTTCAGAGCGTCGCGGAACCAGCCCGTGATCGAGGTCGGGTGAGTAATCGCAGTTCCCACCACGACGGCATGGGCACCTAGATCTATCGCCCGTCGAGCCTGCTCGGGGGTATGGATACGTCCCTCGGCAATCACGGGACGGTTGCCGTCGAGCTGCTTGACGAGAGTCTCGATGACCTCGTAATCAGGCCCGTCGGTCTTGGGACGCTCACCGGTGTAGCCGCATAGCGTCGTGCCAATGAGGTCAGCTCCGGCCTCAGCTGCGGCAAGACCGTCATCGACCGACCCGCAGTCAGCCATCACGACGACGTCGTACTCCTCCTTGAGTCCCGCAATGGTCTGGGCCAGGCTCAGCCCGTCAGCGCGCTTACGGCGGGTGCCATCGAGAGCAATGACGTCAGCACCGGCAGCTGCCACGCACCGCGCGTGACGAAGAGTCGGGGTGATATAGATGCCTTCCTCACCCTCCTTCCAGATACCGATCACGGGCACACTGACGCGCCCCTTCACAGCGGAAACGTCAGAGAGTCCCTGGGCACGCACCGCGACTGCTCCCCCAGCCTCAACAGCGGCCGCCATCTGGGCCATGGTCTCCGGGTGACGCAAGGGTTCTCCCGGGTAAGCCTGACACGAGACCACGAGTCCTCCCGCCA
Organism: Cutibacterium sp.; assembly: GCF_030525615.1. Lineage (GTDB taxonomy): Bacteria > Actinomycetota > Actinomycetes > Propionibacteriales > Propionibacteriaceae > Cutibacterium. The sequence goes on from NZ_JAUNEJ010000002.1 coordinate 82,989, forward strand.
TGGAGGCGATGATCTTGGTGGTGAATTCACTCATCTTTGGTCCTCCTCACCTCGAGGATTCACGCCAGCAAGCCGACACGACGCAGCACCTCGGCCACTCTCTCGACATTTTCGCCTGTCAGAGTCGGCATGGGCACGCTCATCGTGTTGGTCTCGATGACGCCGAGAAGCTGCAACGCCGTCTTGAACGCACCCACACCGGCAGCCGGGCCGACGACACCCTGAGGTGCGTTCACGATTTCCATCAGCGCGGCAGCCTTGTCCTGCTCAGTACGGACGGTTTCCCAATCTCCCTTGCGGTATGCCTTGTACATAGCGACGTAGTTCGTCGCGTCGACGTTGCCCAGCCCAGGGACGACGCCGTCAGCGCCCGACATATACGCGCCGTCGACGACAACCTCGTGTCCAGTGAACAGCGACAGCGGGGAACCGGCGGCTCGGTTGGCCATGGCAAGACGACGGAAGGAAACGTCATCTCCAGAGGAGTCCTTGCAGCCGGCGATAATCCCTTCGCGGCCCAGTTTCATCATGAGGTCCACGGGGACCTTGATGTGTACGCATATCGGAATGTCGTAGACAAACACCGGCAACGAGGTGGCCTCATGCAGCGCCCGGAAGTGGTTTTCGACCTCGGTCAGTCCGGTAACCGCGTAGAAAGGCGCGGTGGCGACGACGGCGTCAACGCCAATCTCTTCAGCCTGGCGAATGTGGCTGATGACGCGCTGGGTTTCGGTGTCAATAACCCCAGCCAACAGTGGGACTCGGCCGTCGTTAATCCGCTTGGCCTCAGCCAAGACTCGCCCACGAGATTCGTCGTCAAGATAAGCGACCTCAGAGGACGATCCGAGGACGAAAAGGCCGTTCACACCCTGCTCAATAAGACGATTAATGAGCCTTTCATACGATGGCACGTCAAGTTTGCGATCGGTCGTCAGCGGGGTGACGACAGGAGGAATGACTCCGTGGAATTTGGTGGTCATCATGTTGTCCTTTCCTAGTTATCTCAGAGCCGACGTCACGCAGAGACCATGGCGTCGTGAATAGTGGTGATCGTGGCCAACCGCTGCTCAACACTGGCGTGCGCAGGGGTCTGGATCTTGATGCCTTGATAGGACTGCTGGCCGTGGGCGGCAGATATGAAGGCACCGACGAGTTCGGTCGTCAGCAGGCTGGTGGACTCGTCATCTTTTAGCGGCAGATGGGCGTCTCCCCAGGCTGGCCCGTACTGGGTGGCGGCGGGGCCGGCTCCCGAAACCATCACTCCGCCCAGCAGACCGGCATCGACAAGGCGAGCGACGTGGCGAGTTGGCAGATTTGGGTCATGGGACTCGACAACACTGCGCCCCCAATTGATAGTCACCCGGACGTCACTGCCAGAAATGGCGGTGATCTCGTCATCGAGGCTGAGGAATTCCTTCTCCCCCGGGCCGACTCCGCCGGTAGCGTCGCAGTGTTCGAGGACGGGAATCAGTCCAGCGTCGTCGAACACGGTGGACAGCTCAGCAAGAGAGGCCTTGAGCGCGGTCGGTTCGGCGTGATTACTGGGTGCCGAGTGGATCTCGACGAAGCGAACCACCCGGTGACCGACCATCGTGTGCAGGGAGCGCACATCGTCGACCAAGCCCGCGATCCACGCCATCGCTCGCTGGCGTCCCCCCTCATCAGGCGAGGCAAGCCCAAATTCTGGATCGTCAGCCAGATGTCCCATCGTCCCCGGAATGGCCGTCACGGCACAGTCGGTGAACCGGTCGCGCAGTTGGTCTGCCAGCCATCGCGGGTCGGCGTCGAGTCCATCGCGATACGGAATCTCGATCCCGTCGACCCACCCAGTGTCGGCCAAACCGCGATAGAATGCCTCCCGCTCAGCAACCGCCTGCGGCATAGCGGCGTAGGCTCCCACAATCGTTGGAATACTCATCCCTGGTCTCCTCATTTAGACGCCGTGCCGACGTCGGGGTTGTCCGATGGAGCAAACTCGTCATCCGCCTGATCCATCCGGTCGGCAGAACGGACATGACCGGGACCGAACAGCTTCTGCATTCGGTACGGGAAATTGATCCCGATCAGAATGATGATTACTGCGGTGAAAGCGAAGGACAGAATGAACAGGGTCCATCCCAGACCCCAGCTGGACGGCAAGACGCCACCGACGCCGGTTGCCGGATCACCTGCCAAAGAGATACCGAGGACCGGGGCAATGGCACCGCCGAGAGCACCGACGTTGTACGAGAAGCCCAAACCAGCGGCCCTCTTCTCAACTGGGAAGTAGTTTGAAATGAACTTGGGCAACAACCCAGCGATACCCTGTCCGAACATCTGCTGGACGAAGATGAAGACGCCGAGCAGCACAATCCATGCTACCGAGGAATGCACCATGTCACGGCTGATGAGGAACACCGGCAGGACGAGAACCTCTGAGATAAGCAGGGACGTCCAATAAGCCTTACGGGTACCAAACTTGTCGCCGATGAACCCTGCCATAATGCAACCGGCGGCAGCACCGAAGGAGGTCGCCGTCACCAGGTTCGACGCAGTGTCGCTAGCCAGTCCCAAAGTCTGGCGGTAGTAGGTCGGCAGCAGGGCCTGCAACGGCCACGAATAGAGGAAGGCGACGAACACCGTAATCATCACTGCGACACCGGTGGGCCACCGTGGTCCCTCGAACTGGACCATGAAACTCACCATGACTGCTGCGACAACGATCCACAGTAGAGCGAGGACGAAGCCAGAAACTTTACTGTCAAAGAGGTAGATAACGATGAGGCTTCCGAAGGCAGCCAGAGCAAGCACGATATTGACGACGCTGCGCTTCGGGGTGCGCGCGAACAAGATCGTGAACATGTCGGTCTTCTCGACGGTTTCACCGGCCGCCGCTCGCGCTTCCTGTTCCTCACGCATCTTTGCGAAATCAGAAGCCTCCGGCAGGGCACGCCGCAGCCACAGCGCCAATACGATCGGAATAATGCCGAGGGCAAAAAGGATTCGCCAGGTATACGGCTCAGCAGAAGTCCCCCGGGTGAGGTGCTCAATCAGGGCATACACCTGAGCTGTTACACCCGCGCCGATCGAGTATCCGGAAATGAGGAATCCCGAGGCCTTGTTACGTAGACGCACGGGCCACGACTCAATGACGTAGGTGGCCGAGGAACCATACTCACCAGCCATGCCCATGCCGATACAGACCCGAGCGAGGAAGATGACCCAGAAGGCCGGCGCAATCGCGCAGACGACCGACCCACCCGCATACAGCAGGATCGACAGGACCATGGCCTCCTTGCGGCCTACGCGATCACCAATGGCCCCCAGCAGTAAACCTCCGAACCACCGGGCAATGAAGGCAGCAGAAACCAACGTAGCCGTCAGCGCCGCGCCGACATGGAAGGTCCGCCCGACTTCTGTGAGCACCAGAGTGATCATCACGAAGTCGAATCCGTCGAGCAAATACCCAATCCATGCGGCCCAGAAGGACTTCCACTGCGTGCCGGTCAGCTCGTCACGCCATGACCTCTTGACTGTCGTGGCTTCGACATTACTCATACGTTCATCTCCATTGATCGGTCAGAAACCTACCGTTAACATTGGACATCCGATGTCCTATGTCCAGGATGAACCGACCGTATCCCGTTGTCAAGCCGTTTACGCCGACGCCGGCAGTGCCCAGCACGATCTTGCCGTGACACTACCGGCGTTGACACCACCGGCCTGTGCAACTTAGTTCACCAACAAAGACGGAACTGCGCTCAACAATTTCTTCGTGTAAGGGTCCTTCGGGTTGTTGAAAATCTCCTCGGTGTCCGCGATTTCCAAGATTCTCCCAGAATTCATCACGGCGATCCTGTCGGAAATATGGCGGACCGTATTCATATCGTGAGAGATGAAAACCAATCCCAAGCCGAGTCTCTCCTGCAAGTCGTCGAAAAGGTTGAGGATCTGGGCCCTCACCGACACGTCCAGGGCAGAAGTTGGCTCATCCGCGACAATGACATCCGGACCCAAGGCAAGGGCACGGGCAACCGCAACGCGCTGCCGCTGACCACCGGAAATCTGTCGTGGCAACACGTTCATCACTGAGGAAGGCAGACCAACCATGCCAAGCAGATCACGCACCGCCTCCTCACGATCGGACTTGGTCCCAATGTCATGGACATTCAGGGGATCCATCAGCACCTGTCGGATCGGAAGCCTCGGGTTAAGAGCAGTCGCCGGGTCCTGAAAGACCACCGAAACCGCCCGACCAAGGGCCTTACGATCACGGGCGTGTCGACCCAGTGGTTTGCCCTTGAAGAGCACCTCACCGGAGGTCGGTACCTGCAGACCTACCATCACACGCGCCGTCGTCGACTTGCCGCAGCCCGACTCGCCAACAATTCCAAGCGTTTTGCCTCGGTAAACCGAGAGGTTCACCTTGTCCATGGCAACCACCTTGGTCGGGTGGAAGAGTTTCCCGCCGCGCGCCCGATGAATCATCGTGACGTCGCGAAGCTCGATGACCGGGGTGTCTGTTTCAGCTTTGTCTGTCTCAGCTCTACGGGGACTTATTGTGTGGCTCATCGAAGCGCCTCCTCGGCCTCAGGATGGTGCGCCCACGAATGGGTAGTTCCGGACACGGTTGTCATGGTGGCTTTGACGTCTCGTCCAATCTCCGGATGAGAAGATCGCGGTGAGAACCGGTCTCCTGCCACGAATTCAGATGGCGACGGCACCACACCGGGAACCTGATGCAAACGTCCCTGACTCGCCTCAATGGAAAGCACCGACCCCAGCAGGCCACGGGTGTACTCATGGCGAGGATCAGACATCACCTCGGTGGTCGTTCCCGTCTCGACAACCTGACCGGCATACATCACTGTTATGCGATGGGCCAGCTGGGCCACTAGAGCCAGGTCATGAGACACGAAGACCATGGCAAAACCCAGTTCGTCCTGCAGCCGCTTGAGCAGCTCCACCACCTGTTGCTGAACGGTGACGTCCAAAGCCGTCGTCGGCTCGTCGGCAATGAGGAGCTGGGGGTCACGAGTCAAAGCCATCGCAATGAGCACGCGCTGACGCTGCCCGCCCGACAGCTCGTGTGGGTAGGACCTCAAGGTGCGCACCGGGTCCAAACCAACCAACTCCAGCAGATCCTCGGCACTACGAGTACCGCCACGCTTGGTCAACTGGGCCAGCTGGGATCGAACAAGCATCGAGGGGTTCAAAGCGCTAAGGGCGTCCTGATAGATCATGCTCATCTCATGGCCACGCAGGGAGTTGCGCTGCTTGGGATTCATGGTCAGCAGCTCCTGACCATCGAAAAGAATCGAGCCACGAATGTCGGCGCTCTTTGGAAGCAGCCCCATGATGGCAAAGGAGCTAATTGATTTACCGCAGCCAGACTCACCAACCAATCCCATCGTCTCCCCCGGACGTACCGAGAAGGACACTTGGTCCACGATGTCGACGTCTCCATGAGCCTGCGGGAACGCGATGGAAAGATCCTTGACCTCCAGCACCGGCTTTGAAGCCGCGAGATCAGCGGGAAGTACCAATCGGTCAGAACGAGCGATCTCGGAGCGATGAAGCTGTGCCAACCGAGCCTCCAAGTCGGCTTCAGAACCGCCTTGAATGACGTGAATCGACATCGAATCTGCATTGTCATCCTCGTCGACCGCAGCGACATCGGCAGCGGCCTTATCGCCAGCGACTTCCTCGGCCGGGTCCGCGATGCGGACGCGGGGCGGAGGGGCAACCATGGCATCGGTGAGTCCCTCGGAAAGAACGTTCAGGCACAGAACCGTGATGAGAATCATGACGCCGGGGAAGAAAGTCGCCCACCAAGCTCCCGAGGAGATGATGGCCTTGCCGTCAGAAAGGATGTTGCCCCACGACGGAGACGGCGGTTTGATTCCGGCATTGATGAAGGACAGTGACGCCTCGAAGACGATCGCGTCAGCGACCAGCACAGCTGCGAACACCAGTACAGGGGCGATGGCGTTGCGGGCCACCTGCTTGATGATGATCCACCAGGTGGGCGCTCCCATCACCCGAGCTGCGGCCACGTAGTCCTCGCCATACTGTTCCAGCACATTGGCGCGAACGACACGGGTGAGCTGTGGAACATAAAGGAATGCGATGGTAATAATCAACAGCGGGATCGAGGGCAGGGATTGGGAGAACACCGACACAAAGACCGCTGCCAGGGCAATTCCTGGGAAACTCATGATGATGTCCATGATCCTCATGAGGACTTCCGAGACAACCTTGCCGGAAGTTGCAGCAATCGACCCGAGAACCGCTGCGACGGCCAAGGCCAGCACAACCGCCCCCAGACCAATAACCAGCGATCCTCTAGCTCCGTAGAGCACCCTGGAGAAGATGTCGCGACCCGAGTTGTCGGTGCCGAACCAGAAATCCCCGTTGGGGGCATGGAATGGGAAACCGACACCGTCTACAACGGTTGGCTCCGAGACGCCGGTCTGAGTGGGGCTGTACTGCGCCAGCACGGGAGCGAAAATCGCAGCGAGGGCGACGAGCGCCAGGATGACCAAGCAGATGCGAGAGCTGACCGACAACCGACCGAACCGCAGACCGGGGCGCTCAAGGCGACGAGTGAGATTGCGACGCATATCACACACTCCTGATCCTCGGGTTGACCAGCACGTACAGCAGATCGACCACGATGTTGATGACGATAAAGGCAATGGCAACGGTGAGGGTGACGCCCTGAACCAGGAAGACGTCGTTTCGGTTCACTCCGTCCAAAATCAACTGACCCATCGCTTTGATGTTGAAAATGATCTCGACGACCACTGCGCCGCCCATGGCATAACCAAACTTGAGGCCAATGACTGTCAGCGGGTTGATGAGGGCGTTACGCAACACATTGCGGGCGACCACGGTGCGGTAAGGAATCCCTGAGCCGATGGCAGTTCGCACATAATCCTTGTCGAGCTCCTCAACAACGGAGGTGCGCACCACCCGCGTCAGCGAGCCGCTCACTGGGATCGCCAACGAGATGACGGGTAGGGCAATGGAGTTGAAGTAGGCCGCCGGGTTCTCTGACAACGGTATCCACGACGAGACGACGGCCGGGAAGGCACCGCTGCCGCCTGGGATGTCACCGAATGCCTGAACCAAGAGGATGGCGAGCCAGAAGGAGGCTATTGCCAAGCTCGCGATCGAGATGACGCGGATGACCTGATCGGGCCAGCGATCCCGATACAGGGCTGCGATGACTCCCAGAATCAGGGAGATGATGACCGCCAGGAGCAACGCCCAGGCTGTCAGCTGCAGGGTGATGGGAAAAGCCCGACTCACCATATCGATAACCGGAGTGCCGCCTGCACTCGTACCGAGGTCGCCATGCACCATTCCGGCCAGGAATCGTCCGTAGCGCACAATCAGCGGCGAGTTGAGCCCATTTAACTCGCGGTACTCCTCTAAGGCTTCTGGACTAGCCGACTCGCCCAATGCCATGATCGCGGGATCACGCGGTGAAAACGACATGACAATGAAGACAAGCAGGACGACACCGAGCACCATGATCGGCAAAGCGATCAATCTCTTCCCGATGACTCGAAGGAGATTAGACATCAGTGCTTCTCCCAAGGTTGAAAGCAAAATTAATAGAGACGTGACCTAGTGGAGCCACGCCGCCTCGAGGGGGTTGCCGAAAGGTATCGGGAGCACCTAATAGTGGCGTCGATACCTCTCAGCAAACCACCCTCACGGTCAGACAGCACCACTCACTTAGTGGTACCGACATCAAGAAAATCGAGTCCAGTCAGGGAAATTGGCTTGAATCCAATCAGAGTCTTGCCATCCCATGCTGACGGAGCTTTGCGGTGGAAGAGTGGGTAAAGCGGAATCTCCTCGGAAAGGATGTCGAAGCACTCATGCCATCCCTTCATCTGCTCATCACCAACGGCCTGGGCAGCCTTTTCGAGAGTTTCGGTGAACTTCTTTTGAGCAGGCTGACCCTTCCAATGCATACGGGAGTCCCACACATCCCCGACAAACCACCAGCGCATCAGGAGGTCGGCGTCAGAACCAAAGGTGGAGGGGTCACCGGGAGCGAGGAAGACGTCGTAGGCATCCGGCTTATCGGTAATCTCGTTGTACGCATCTGCTGATTGCCGCTGAGAAAACTCGATAGTGACTCCGGCCTCTTGCACGGAATCAACGATGATCGATTCGACGGATTTCATCCAATCGTGGTCGGTGCCGATAACGCGGAACTTCTTCAATCCCGTCTCGTTGAACAGGGCCTTCGCCTTCTCGAGGTCGCGTTTATAGACGACTTTGGCCTTCTGATATGCGGGATGACCCTGCTGGACGAAGCAGGATGCCGGGGTGGCCTGCCCGGACATCGCAACTTTGCAGGCTTTCTCAATGTCCATCGCGTACATAAAGGCCTGACGGTTCTTGAGGTTGCTAAACGGGTTTTTGGCCGAACCGTTGAACATCACGAAGGCCAGCCCGAATCCCTGCTCCGAGTACTGCTCGAATCCGTTGGACTTCACAGTGGGGATCTTGGTGTACGGCAGAGCGTCAATAGCCTGGACAGTTCCAGAGGTGAGCGCATTGGTCCGGGCGTCGGGGTCCGGCATGATGTTCCAGACCATCTTGGCAGCCTTGGCTGGACGAGGCCCGTTGTAGTGCTCGTTCTTCTCGAACTTCACGGTGCCGCCAGCGCCATTGGCAGTCATCTTCCACGGACCGCTGCCGACGGGATTGAAATCAAACTTCTTCTGATCCTTCTCGACAATCGCCTTAGGAACAATCTTGATAGTCGCCAGACGGTTCGCCAACAATTCCTCGAACGGGAACTTCAGCTTGATGACGACAGTAGAGTCATCTTTCTTCGTGACTGAATCGATGACGAACCCAATGAACTGGTTGTACATTGAATTGTTCTTGGGGTCCATGACCCGCTCAAAGCTGTAGACCACATCTTCTGCGGTGAGCTTGCTTCCGTCCGAGAAAGCTGCCCCATCACGCAACGTGACCTCGTAGGTTTTATCATCGATCTTCTTTGGCTTATCATCGGCGGCCAAAGCAGCGTAAACCTTGGTTGGCTCGGTCGGCTCAACCTCATAAAGACCCTCAAATGTGTGCCAGTTGACAGCCACAGTCAGTGCTGCACTCGTCGTCATGGGGTCATAACCAGAAGTACCTAGTTCGTAGGAAATGGCGGCGGTAATTGTCCCGTTACTATTTCCTGCCGCACTCGACGCTCCACCACCACCAGGGCTGGTCTTCTTGTTCGGGTTGTCTCCGCCACATGCCGATAGACTGGCGGTAAGACCAGCAGCCATCGCAATGCTGCCGGTCAACTTCATGAATCCGCGGCGGTCAAACTTACTGCCCATGGGAGTGGTCATCGTCGAAGCCTCCATGTGTAGGGACATCCGACATTGGATGTCCGACTACCGGTAATTTAACACACATTCAGCCCCACCGGAAACACCGTTCGCCAACTTGAGCGAGATTGCCAACCATCGGCTTCCTGACAAGGGCGTCTGCGGAGCAGTCGGCGCAGCGCCCTCACTCCTGATGATCGAATTCTCCCTCATCAACCTCGACGTCTACAGCTCTGTCGGAGGGCACATCGTCGCCACGCAGTGCCCGCCAAGCCTCGTCGCTCAGTTCCCTCAGCAGGGTGTCGGCGTCATCAGACTCGTCGCCGAATCCCAGCCGTTCTGCAGCCATCGCGAGAGCGTGTAAGCAACGGAACACCCCCTGGTTCGGCAGATATCCCCAATCCACGGGTCCCTCGCCATCCCAACCAGCCTCCCGAAGCTGCTCGAGACCAAGATCACGGCCGGTACGGGCATAGGCATACGCAGCAACGTCGGCAGCATCGGTATTACTCAGCAGCGACCCCTCAGCCAGTAAGGCCCAACACAGCGTCGAGGACGGATTCTCCTTGACGACCGCCATGAACTCGTCGCGTCCTCGCTTGGCGAGTTTGCGAATAGCTGGGTCCGGCGGCAGGCGCACGCCATAATCCTGCTCCTCGATCTCAGCGGTCAGATCGGTGTTCTGCTCCTCAGCCATACTCCCAAGCCTAAGGCCAAACCCGCGACAGCGCTTCTTCAGGCCAGCCGCAACCACCATGTGACATAAACTTGTTCCGTCTCACGAAAGGATCACCATCATGTGCCGACCTGTCAGGTGTGACGTCTGCGGCAAGACGACCTGGGCCGGGTGCGGCGAACACATCGCCCAGGTCAAGGCACAGGTCCCACCCGCTCAGTGGTGCGACGGCAATCACACTGCCGCCGAGAAATCGGGAGACCAACCACCACGTCAGCACTTGGGAATGCCGCGTCAGCGCTTCGGAATATGACGCTGACTCGCTCATTCGCACGTCACCCCTGCCCTGACCTACACTTCACGATGGCGCGTTTGCGCCTGCCGACATCCCGCGGCCTCGTCGCGGTGTCCCCATCCTCGATCTGAACCGGAGTTCTGCATGCCCGTACGCAAAGATCTGCGCAACATCGCCATCGTGGCCCACGTTGACCATGGAAAGACCACCCTGGTCGACGCGATGTTGTGGCAGTCGGGAGCCTTCCGCGAGGGTGCCGAGGTCGAGAAGCGCGTCATGGACTCGATGGACCTTGAGCGCGAAAAAGGTATCACCATTCTCGCCAAGAACACCGCCGTCAAGCACGTCATGAGCGATGGCGAGGAAATCACCCTCAATATCATTGACACCCCCGGACACGCTGACTTCGGCGGCGAAGTCGAGCGCGGTCTCGAAATGGTCGACGGGGTTATCCTCCTTGTCGACGCCTCTGAGGGGCCCCTCCCCCAAACCCGGTTCGTGCTGCGCAAGGCCCTGGCCAAGAAACTCCCGCTTATCCTTGTCCTCAACAAGGTCGACCGTTCCGACGCTCGCATAGACGAGGTTGTCGAAGAGACCTACGACCTGTTCATGGATCTTTCCGACGATGACGACGCTTCCCTACTTGACGTCCCGGTTGTCTACGCCTCTGCCAAGGCCGGACGAGCCTCCCTCAACAAGCCCGGTGACGGCGAAATGCCCGATTCCCCCGACCTTCAGCCGCTGTTCGACTGCATTCTTGAGAACATCCCGGCCCCCAGCTACGAAGAGGGCGGGGTGCTGCGCGCCCACGTCACCAACCTGGACGCCTCTCCGTACCTCGGTCGTCTGGCCCTGTGCCGAATCGTCTCTGGTGAGATCCGGAAGGGGCAGACGGTGGCCTGGTGCAAGCGCGATGGTTCAGTTCAGAACGTCAAGCTGTCCGAGCTGCTTATGACCGAAGCCCTCGAGCGTGTCCCCGCCGAGAAGGCCGGACCGGGCGACATCGTCGCCATTGCCGGCATTCCTGACATCACCATCGGCGAAACCCTCTCGGATCCAGAGAACCCCGATCCGCTGCCCCTCATCCATGTCGACGAGCCGTCGATGTCCATGACCATTGGTATCAACACCTCGCCGCTCTCGGGTCGTTCCGGCGACAAACTCACCGCCCGCCTCCTCAAGGCCCGGCTCGATCAGGAACTTATCGGCAATGTGTCCATCAAGGTGGCAGATACCGATCGTCCGGATATGTGGGAGGTTCAGGGTCGCGGTGAGCTACAACTGGCTATCCTCGTCGAGCAAATGCGTCGTGAGGGGTTCGAGCTGACCGTCGGCAAGCCGCAAGTCGTCACCAAGATGATTAATGGCAAGCTGCATGAACCCTTTGAGCGCGTCACCATCGACTCCCCGGAGGAGTTCATGGGTGCCGTCACCCAAATGATGGGCCTGCGCAAGGGTCAGATGATGCACATGGTCAACCATGGTTCCGGATGGGTACGCATGGAGTTCGTGGTGCCAGCTCGCGGCCTCATCGGCTTCCGCACTGAATTCCTCACCCAGACCCGCGGCCAAGGGATCATGAATCAGATCCTCGAGGGCTTCCAACCTTGGGTAGGCGAGCTGCGCACCCGTCAGACTGGCTCGATGGTCGCCGACCGTCAGGGAATCGTCACTTCCTATGCTCTGTTCAACCTGCAGGAGCGTGGCACGATGTTTGTCTCTCCCGGTGATGAAACCTACGAGGGCATGGTCGTCGGAGAGAACTCTCGCCCCGACGACATGGATGTCAATCCAACCAAGGAAAAGCACCTCACCAATGTGCGTTCTTCCACCGGTGATGAACTGGAGCGCCTCATTCCGGCCACCAGGCTCTCCATGGAGCAGCAGCTTGAGTTCTGCCGGGAGGATGAGTGTCTTGAGGTCACCCCAGATGTGGTTCGCATTCGCAAGACCGAACTCAATGCCCACGAACGCGCTAAAGCTCGCATCCGCGCAAAGACCAGTTGATGATGACGTTTCGGTGACGCCGCGATTCGGCAGTTACGGCGCCATCGTTATCTCGTGACAAAAACACCGCTGAGGAACCTCGCCTCCAGGGGATACCGGAGACCCACATTAGCGGCATTAACAAACCGGCGTAGCATGTTGCCGCCGTATCCTTGAAAGGCGTTTCACCTATGCAGACTTCCCGCACTGCCGGACTGGCAGCCGCACTGGTTGTGTCCTTGTCCGTCGGAGCCGTCGATACCGCTCACGCAGAACCCACTCCCCCCGCTACGGAGTCCTCATCACAGCTTGAGTCAGCCAATGCCGCCTCTGAGACCCCAACTGTCTCTAAGGCCTCTGCCGCCCCAGGAAAGACTCCTGCCGCCACAGCGGAAAGCCCCGCACTTAAGACAACCCCCTCTGCCGAGACGACCGCTTCGGCCGTCCAAGAAGAAACCCGGAGCGCACGAGTCACCCGGGAAGCGTCTACCGAGTCGACGCCCTCGACGACACCTTCCGTGAGCGCTCAGCGCGCCCAGATCAATAAAACTGCATGGATCTACATCGCCACGCAGCTGCGCACCGGAGCCTCCACCAGCTTCCGCTCCATGGGAACGATCAAGGCCACCACTCAGGTCGTTATCCACGGAGAAGAGCGCAACGGATGGACCCCGATTCGCCACGGAAACACGAATGCCTGGGTCCCCACCAATACCCTCACTACTACCCGCCCACAAACAATGTGGGTATACCTGTCCTCCGACCTACGAACCGGCGCCGCCACCTCCTACCGCTCCATGGGCCGCACCGATTCCACCCAAGCCCTGACACGCCGCGGACCCGACCTCAACGGCTGGACTCCCGTTCTATACAAAAACGTCCAAGGCTGGCTTCCCGCCAACACAGTCAGCACCTACCATCCCGTCACCCAATGGGTTTATGTCGCGGCTGACCTGCGCACCGGAGCCTCGAACTCCTACCGCTCCATGGGAAAAACAAAAGCCACGACCGCCATGGTTCGTCGCGGCCCGAACCGCAGCGACGGCTGGGTTCCAGTTTTCTACCAGGGCAAGCAGGGCTGGCTACCAGCCAATACCCTCACTACTACCCGCCCACAAACAATGTGGGTATACCTGTCCTCCAACCTACGAACCGGCGCCGCCACCTCCTACCGCTCCATGGGCCGCACCGATTCCACCCAAGCCCTGACACGCCGCGGACCCGACCTCAACGGCTGGACTCCCGTTCTATACAAAAACGTCCAAGGCTGGCTTCCCGCCAACACAGTCAGCACCTACCATCCCGTCACCCAATGGGTTTATGTCGCGGCTGACCTGCGCACCGGAGCCTCGAACTCCTACCGCTCCATGGGAAAAACAAAAGCCACAACCGCCATGGTTCGTCGCGGCCCAAATCAGAATGGCTGGATGCCGATCTTCGTCAACAACAAGACCCAGAGCTGGTTCCCGGCCTCAGCGCTGTCCTCCACTCCCGTCGCAGCGCCGGTGGGTCTCCCGATTGACAACTCGGGTGCTCGTCTTGACAGCCGCTGCATGAAGGGAACCGTGATCTGCGCATCCAAGAACCAGCGCAAGCTATGGATGGTTGAAAACGGACGCATTGTCCTCACCTTGGACGCTCGGTTCGGAAGCACCACTAATCCCACCACCGAGGGCGTCCACACCGTGTACAAAAAAGACAAGGACCACATATCGGGACAGTTCGGTTCTCCAATGCCGTACTCGATGTTCTTCCACGCTGGCGAGGCAATCCACTATTCGTCGGGCTTCGCCCGTGATGGGTGGAATGGTGCCTCACACGGCTGCATCAATATCCGGAACATGACTGGTCTGAAGTGGCTGTGGAATAAGACCCCCATCGGTCGTAAGGTCGTCGTCTACAAGTGATCTAGATTACGAATGGCCCGTCTCTGTATAGAGGCGGGCCGTTTCGCGTAGCAAGGTGGTCTGGCACTGCTGGATGTCTTGTGAATGGCCCACAAAACCCAATCCCATGACACACAACAGTGGCACCGCACCCGAAAGTGCAGCGCCACTGTGGTTCTTATATCAGTGTCCTCGGGGTTCAGCCCAGAGCCACCAGGCCCTGACCACCCTGAACGGCGTCACCGACAGCCACCAGGATGCCCTTAACGGTTCCATCCGCCGGGGCATTGATCTCGGTCTCCATCTTCATGGCCTCCAGGGTCAGGAGCACCTGACCAGCCTTCACGGCATCACCCTCGGCCACGAGGATCTTGGCAACGGTGCCAGCCAGCGGAGCGGGAACTTCACCCTCTCCAGCCTTACCGGCACCACCGCCGGACGCCTTCATCGGGCCTCCGGAACCGCCTCCGAAGAGGATCGGTGCCATTGGCGCATTAGGGGTCTTGTCAACGTCAACGTCAACGTCGTAAGCGACGCCATTGACGGTCACCTTGAGCTTCATATCAGTTTCTCCAGGTCAACGAATCGAATGGTTCTGCTGAGCCCTGCGTCCCTGACGGACCCAGGTCTCACTCGGGGCGAAACGGACGGCCTGAACCTTTCCGTCGTTGCCCAGGTAAGCCGAAACGGCGGCGCAGATGACGGCAAGAACGTCCTCAGGAACATCCTTGCTGGCCTTCTTGAGCCGGGAAACCTCGGCCTCCAGCGCCGCGAGTCGCTTATTCAGCGTCTCAATGACGAGTTCATTCTTCTCACTCATCTTGTCCTCCCATCAGCCTTCTTCACTCAGCACGGCATGACGCCATGCTTCTTGGCCGGACGGGACTGACGCTTGGTGGCGTAGATCTCCAGTGCGGCGGTGATCTTGCGACGAGTGTCGGCGGGATCGATCACGTCATCAACCTGTCCACGGGCGGCTGCCACATAGGGCGTGTTGAAGGCGTTGCGGTACTCCTCGATCTTGGCAGCGCGAGTGGCTGCGGGGTCCTCGGAGTTCTTGATCTCACGACGGAAGATGACGTTGGCAGCGCCATCAGCGCCCATCACCGCAATCTCAGCGCTCGGCCAGGCATAGACGGCGTCGGCACCCAGATCCCGGTTACACATGGCCAGGTAGGAGCCACCGTATGCCTTGCGCAGTACCACGGTGATCTTCGGGACAGTCGCCTCAGAGTAGGCGTAGAGCATCTTCGCACCGTGACGAATAATGCCGCCGTACTCCTGCTGAACACCGGGCAGGAAGCCGGGGACGTCAACCAACTGCACCAACGGAATGTTGAACGAGTCGCAGAACGTGATGAACTCGGCAGCCTTGTCAGAGGCGTTGATATCGAGGCATCCCGACATAACCTTCGGCTGGTTGGCCACAATACCGACGGTACGACCGTTGACTCGAGCGAAAGCGGTGACGATGTTGGTCGCCCAACCAGCCTTCACCTCCAGATAGTCACCCCAGTCGACGATCTTGGCGATGACGTCGCGGACGTCGTAGCCCTTCTTGCCATCGAGCGGAACGATGTCGCGCAGCTCAGGCTGCGGGGAAACATCATTGTTGGGATTGCTGATCTGGGCGTCCTCAGTGTTGTTCTGCGGCAGGAAGCTCAGCAACTTCTGCGCAATGAGCACTGCGGCGTCGTCATCTTCAGCCACGAAATGAATATTGCCGGAGGTCGACATATGTGCGTCGGCACCGCCCAGATCATCAGCGGTGACCTCCTCACCAGTGACCGACTTGATGACTCCGGGACCCGTGATGAACATATGGGCCTTCTTCGTCATGATGATGAAGTCGGTCAATGCCGGGGAGTAGGAGGCGCCGCCAGCGCACGGGCCGGCGATGATGGCAATCTGCGGTACGACGCCCGACAGCTTGACGTTTTCATAAAACATCTTGCCGTAACCGGACAGCGAGTCGATGCCTTCTTGGATTCGAGCACCACCCGAGTCGTAGAAGAACAGGAACGGAGTACCGGTCACCAAGGCCTGCTCCATCGTCTCGACGACCTTGGTGGACTGGGTCTCACCGGCGGAACCACCCATGACGCTGAAGTCCTGAGAGGCGACGTGTACCGGACGACCGTGAATGGTCGCACGACCGGTGACAACACCGTCAGCGGGAACCTCCGCCTTGTCCATGCCAAAGAGGGTGGTGCGATGCTTACGGAACGCACCTACCTCGTCGAAGGAGTAGGCGTCAACCAAATGCTCGATACGCTCACGAGCGGTTTGCTTACCCTTGTCACGCTGCTTCTGAAGTCGAGCCTCGCCGCCTCCGAGTTCCACCTTGTGGCGCTCGTCAGCAAGCTGCTCGACGCGGCCGACCATGGTGTTGGCCAGCTTGATTGGTTTCTTCTCAGCCATAGTTGGCGATCATCCTCACGCAGGCTCGACGGTCACCTGGTGGCTGTTGCCACCGACCGTCACGTTGTAGTTGACCGGTCCAGCGATCCCGGCAGCGCCGGTACCTTCCTTCTCAGCCTTGAGCTGTGCCTCGGTCATCGCGACGCTCTTCGGACCCTCCGGGCGCTCCTTGAAGAACTTCGGGGCAACTCCCGGGAACAGGGCGTTGGTGAGAACATCCTCATCGGTACCGTTGAAGCCCTCAAGACCCTTGGCCTGCTCAACCAGCTCATCCCATTCAGGATCGAGCAGATCGGCTGGACGGCAGTCGATCGGCTCCTTGCCGGTCTGCTTCTTGGCCATCTCTACGATGTCGGGGTTCAGCTCCCCAATCGGCTTGCCGTAGTAACCGAGCATGAGGTCAGCAAATTCTGCGGTGAGGTTCTTGTACTCCCCATTGCCCATCAGGACATTGAACACGGCCTGGGTACCGACGATCTGGGACGACGGGGTGACCAGAGGCGGGTAACCGGCATCCTTACGGACGCGCGGCACCTCCTTCATGACCTCATCCATGCGATCAGCAGCGCCCTGGGCCGCAAGCTGGGACTCCATGTTGGAGAGCATTCCGCCCGGAATCTGGGACTGGAAGATGTTGGTGTTGACCAGCGTCTTCGACTCGAACTTCTTGTACTTCGGACGGACCTTCTTAAAGTGATCGCGGATCTTGATGAGGCGATCCATGTCGAGATCGGTGGTGTACTCGGTGCCCTCGAGCATCTCGACGAGGGACTCAGTTGGGTTGTGGCCCGGACCGAGCGACATGGAGGAGATAGCAGTGTCAACGACGTCGACACCAGCCTCAATTGCCTTCTGCAGGGTAACCAGGGTGACACCCGTGGTGGAGTGGCAGTGCAGATTGATCTGCACGTCGGGATGGTTCTCCTTGATGCCCTTGATGATATCGAAGGCGGGCTGAGGCTTGAGGAGGGCCGCCATGTCCTTGAAGGCGATCGAATCAGCGCCCATATCGATCAGGCGATCAGCCTGCTTGATGAAGCTCTCCGGGGTGTGAATCGGGGAGGTGGTGTAGCAGATGGTGCCCTGAGCGTGCTTGCCGCTCCTTTTGACGGCCGCCATAGCGTGCTCAAGGTTACGTGGGTCATTCAGAGCGTCGAAAACACGGAACACGTCCATGCCGTTTTCAGCAGACTTCTCGACGAACTTGTCGACGACCTCATCGTTGTAGTGGCGGTAGCCCAGGAGGTTCTGACCACGCAGCAACATCTGCAGCCGGGAGTTCGGCAGCAGCTTACGGAAGGTGCGCAGACGTTCCCACGGGTCTTCGTTGAGGAATCGGATACAGGAATCGAAGGTAGCTCCACCCCAGCACTCAACGGACCAGAAACCTGCCGCATCAATGTCGGCACAGGCATCGACCATGTCTTCCATGGCCATGCGGGTGGCAAGCAGGCTCTGATGCGCGTCGCGGAGCACGAGCTCGGTAACGCCAATCTTTCGCGGACTCATGGAGTCCATGATTCCACTTGTCGACAAGGTTTGGGGCAGGTGGGCCTCTTTTTCAAGCTTGAACCGTGTTCAACTGACCACTTGCCCGTTGTGGGTATCTCTGGATGAAACCGTCTGCAACATCATGTAACTCTGGCTGAGACCGTGTGCCTCATTCCCTTGTCCCGTCCGTAGACCCGCATGGAAACAGCTCTCACACCGCTTTTATCGTCGTTGCCGAATATCAATAGCACTGTTTGACACTTGGTATGCAAGCATAGGTTATGCTAACCTTACGTATTACCCATGGAGGACGAACTCCTTTAGGGGAAAACGATGGCCCTGCGCAGAAGAACCTTCCTCGCCCTAACGGCAGCCACCTCAATAGCTACCACTCATGCCGCAAACGCCGCCGCTAGCCCCGTTCCCAGGACACCGCCGAAGGAACCACTCCCGAGGCCATCCGACTACGCCGAGGCCATTACCGAAGCGATGAGTGATATTAGGCACAGCTCGTTTGGCACGACGAATGACACTTCAGCCATTCAAGGGTGCGTAGCAGCTATCGATCGTCTCGCCAGAGATGTGCCACTCGGGGCTAAAGCAAGACAATCACTTAACGACTATGCATCCACCCAAGCATCGATTGGCACTGAGGCCCCGGATGCGCTGGGACAGTTTCTTGGACTCAACGAAGTCGTCCTTACGGGAAGTCAAAATACTGCTACCCGCCAAGGCCGTTTCCAAATAGTCAATCTCACTCTCCGTTACGCCATTGATGACAATCACACCTGGGCCGATACTATTCCCGTCATCCTGACGCTCGACGGGCCTCAGATCCACAACATCATCATCCCCTCAGCCGATGACATCAACACCTTGCCAAAAACTCTTTACCAAGCCACCCTTACACCTCAAAAAGACATCCACCGCGGCGAACTCCCCGATCCAACACCGTCGGCTGCTGAACTTTACGAGATGGAGGCGCGAACCAATCCGGAGCTAAGCGAAAGATCAGCTGGCAAATCAGGCCGTTTCAAAGCAGCCGCATAAGCCAACAAATACTGGTCACACTACAACAGCGCCTATCGCCGCTTTGATGGCTCCGGGCGGGGCGGAGACTGCACAAACTTCGTCTCTCAATGCATGAAGGCATCTGGTTGGGGATACACCGGAAACCTAGCATGGAAAAATACAGATAGATCGTGGTTCTACCTTAAATGGCCTCGGTACAACTCAGCATCATGGGTCAACGTCGGAAAATTCCGATCATTTGCATTAGCAAATAAACGGACTCGGCTCGCATCACACTACTATGACATGTGGCACGGAAACGTCGTTCAATACGGATACCAGAGCGCATGGTATCATAGCATGATTGTCACAGGAAGAAGCGGAAAACAGCCACTAGTTGGAGATATCAATGAACATCAAAACTGTTTCAACGCATCTTGTGTGTGCCATAGTAGCCGCTGCTGCCGGAATTGGAGCCACCCTTCTACTGCAGCATCATGATGACGAACTCCAGCCAAGTGAGGTCACTATAGCAGCCTACTTCGCCCAGGCCATTTCAACCCCTGACACTATTGACAACGACCGCGTTCAGGACCTCGTCGCACCCAATACCGGCTGGGATAATCATTCCAAGAAAGCCGAAGAGTGGGGCCGAGCCATTTTCAAGGCCTACCACGATGACAAAGCTGAAACAAACGAAGGAATCCTTCTTTCCGAGGGGCCTCTTCCCACAGGCTCAGTTGATATCTATTCACGTTCTACAGCAGAACCAATCCTGTCCGTCATCATGACTCCCGTTGATGGAAAGTGGCTCGTTGACTGGAACGCAACAGTGCGGGCCAACAATACTCCGCTCCCAGCATTGCCATCGCATCGATAACCGCATGGATTCCGGCCAATACTGGTTCTTCATGGACAAGAATGGATAAGTGTCTGAATCCCCCGACATCCTTCAGCGACCGTGATGCCGTAGGCCGGGTTTCCCAGCACCACCCGTCATCACTCCCAAGCGCGAAACCCTCAGGCTCGAAGCGCCACTCATCCACCGTTCACAACCACGGTGTCCACCCGTGTTCACCTGTACGGAACGGAAAGACAACAAAAGACACCGTCACATCGAGACGACGGCATCCGCAGTGACACCCGTCTCGTCGTGACTGATATACAACATGCCGAAACGACGATCAGCCATAAGGCGCTGAAGAATCGTACGTCGACTGGCGACGTCTACCATTGATAGCGGTTCGTCGAGTAGCAAAAACGAGGGGTTTCCGGCCAACGCACGCGCGAGCGCAACACGCTGCCGCTCTCCACCCGACATGGCTTCTGGGTCGAGGATCTTGTCTAGCGACTCGTTGAGCATCGACGGACTTGTTCCCCTAACAACCTGTAGCACCTCCATCACCTGAGCGTCGGGAATAGATCGCCCCAATGTGATGTTTTCACGCAGCGAAGCAGTGAACAGCACTGGATACTGCGGCACTAACGCAACTCCGTACAGCCACGGTACAAGGTCTTCCTGTGTTGCCTGAACACCGTCTAACTCGAAACCTGGAGCATAATCCAGCTGCCTGGAGAGGATTTTCAGCACCGTCGATTTCCCTGATCCATTGGGGCCACGCAGATGGGTCTTGAGCCTCGTATCGAATACCACCTCGGGAATAGGAATCTCATGACCGTCCGAACACGTTACTGTACCTGATTTCACCAGAATCTTTCCGACGCTGTTAGCCGGGACCTTATCCGCATGACTACTTGCAGAATTTGGAATCCCCTCGTTATAAACGGCTGACCCCAAGCGGTGGCCACGAGCCAGAGACTTGACGGCGCTGACACCGCCTGTAAAAACGATAATTGCATTCACCAAGGAGAGCAGTGGCTGAACGAAGAGGTCGGCCAACTGAAATGACGCCACCAAACCTCCAATAGTGCCACGCTGGGACTGGACCAATATTGCACCAACGACGAGAAGAGCAATTCGGCCACCAAACTGAATAGCGCCTACTGTTACATTCGAATGGGCCATGATATAACCATGATGAGCCTCTACCCTCGTCGCTATATCATTGCTTTTTGAAAGGCGAGAAAACCATTTTTGATGTTGGCCGTATATTCTCAGTAAGAATAGCCCAGAAAGGTACTCACTCGCAGACGATACATAGTCGCGCGTCGTTCTCAAAGACCCAGTTCTCGCAGCTGATATGTGCTTCTTGAACACCATGGGTACCACGAGCGCAAGCATTGCCATAACGACTACTACCAGAAGATACTGCCACCCGAGCGTTATCAAGGCAGTAGCGAAAGCTACCACTTTTGCCAGACATATCGAGATTACAATAATCTGCTGAAAGTACTCACTATATATAATCGGGACGTCATTGGTAATGATCGCAGTCGTCTGAGCAACTTGGGTATCTGTTTGAGCGCCACGAAATGACTCGCATTTCGATCTTATAACCTGGTCTCGCAGCTCTCGAATCGCCCGGCTTTTATACGAAACCATAGCGCATTGATAAGCTAGTTCAAAAACCAGTATACCGGCGACAGAGCCAAGGTACTTATAGATCACGGAAGGGTATATAGCATTTGATGCGAGTGAGTCAACAAACTCCTGGATTATCCCCGGCTGCCATGCCAAAAACACCGCTTCCAGAATCCCACTGATGACAGCCACAACAGCATACGGTGCCGCCGAGCGAAAAACAGGTCTCACAAACGAGTCTCGGTGCTTGCCATGCTTCATGCGTTTTCCCTAGCGGTCCTTGCACCCCTGATAAATCGGCCAAGACAAGCCCTCGCAAAGCTGCCGTCTGCGCTTGGCGACGGCCCGCCCCACCCTAAAGACGATCGTCAGTTGCCAGCCGCTACTGCGGCACTGAGACGCCGGATTTCAGCCAGCACCGAAACGTTCAACTCCTTACTCGAAGCGTCCATGAGCTTGTGCAAACCACCGACGACATCGGTCAGTTCAGCGGCCATCGCTCGACTGGCACCGATTTGCTCCTCCACCCGGGGAACAAGATCAGCCACCCCAGCCGACAACTCCCGTTGACTGGCCATCTGCTGCCAGCTAGTGAGCAAGGCGGTTGGCATCGCCATCAGGTCCGCCAGCTCTTGAATACGAGAAGCGGCACGGTCGGCCAAATCTCGTACCTCGTCGAGGCGACGGTTCGCCTCCACCATGGCTTCCTCGACGGCCCGGGAAAGGTCATTAATGGCCGGCAGAGCATGTTCCCAGCCATCCACCTTGGCCCACAGCTCGGAAACAAAACTGTGGGTCGACTCGACCTGGATGTAAGCCACAGCCAACCTGAAACTCGTAAGATCCGCACTGATGGCCATAGCGTCAAGATCGGCCACTACCCCAGTGACCAGCGGTTCTATCTCAGCGTCCATTCGAGTCCACAAGCCAAGGACGGTCACCAAAGGCTTCAGTGACACCTCAGTGGCTTCCCGAGAATCAGTAATGGCGTCAGCAGTGCGCTGCGATTCAGTCATGGCCTCACGCAGGGTGCGCGCGGTTCGACCGGCCTTGGCCGACAGATCGCTCAGGCCGTCGAAAGTACTCAACCACGTCTCAACCAGCTCACGTGCCCGATTCACTTGGTTCGACAGCTGTCCCAAAGCCGTATCGTCCGCCATGCCGTGAGACGCGTGGTGCTGCTGGCGGCGTACCGCCACCTCCTGAACCAACGCCTTGCGCATGAAAGACCCATAATCGGGGTATCCCGACTGCTCCAAGGCAGTCTGGACCGCATCCAGACCACGGCGAGCCCGTTCCGGCGCGCCACATCCGTGTTCCCCGGCTATCCACTCGGCGTCACGACCCGCCTGGTACACGGTCTCGGCAGCCTGAAGCATCTCAGGGACCTGCGGGGTAACGCGCACCGACAGGTATCCCTCTCCCAACGGCACGATGGTGGCCAGTACCGTATAGGTCGCGCCGTCAGCAGCGAGATTATGGACATAGGCGCAGAATGGCTGCCCGCTTTGAATCGTCGTCCACATGGCGAGGAAGGCTGCGCCGGGCATCATCGGGTGACGAATGATGTTATGAGGCGCTCCGATGAGGTCGTCCCAGGAGTACCGGGAGATGTCCACGAAGACAGAGTTGGCTTTCTCGATGACCCCTCTGGAGTCAGTGGTAGAGAAGAAGATCTCTTCCGGCTGGACGACGCGGTTCTCCCCGGTCGGTTCAGGTCGAGACATGGCCCTCCTTGATAAGTGTGTCTCTGTGTCGTTCAAGGAAGCCTCCGCCATCTCACCAGCTACATACCAACGGCCAAAGAACGTCCCCCGCGAATAGTCATCCAAAAGAGACACGCTGTCAACTTGACGGCGAGGGCCGCCCAACCAAAAACGGCAGTAAAACCCCTGACGACGGTCTTCAGGACCCACTGATACGCAGTTCGCAGACTGGAATGGCGTCCGTATGCCAGCGCCCCCACCCGTCACACCGATGACGTCAAAATCCCGGCCAACCCGCTGCACGGGACTGGCCGGGATTCTTGAACTCAGGCGTTGAGCGCGGTGCCCTTCGAGCCGAGACGCTCACAAGCCTCGACGACGCGAGCCGCCATGCCGGCCTCGGCCTTCTTGCCCCACGAACGCGGGTCGTACATCTTCTTGTTGCCGACCTCACCGTCGATCTTCAACATGCCGTTGTAGTTGGAGAACATATGGTCGACGACCGGACGGGAGAACGCGTACTGGGTGTCGGTGTCAACGTTCATCTTGATGACGCCGTAGGACACCGCGTCGGCGATTTCCTGCGCGGTCGAGCCGGAACCACCGTGGAAGACGAGGTCGAACGGCTTGTCCTTGCCGTACTTCTTGCCGCACTCGTCCTGGATTTCCTTGAGGATCTGCGGACGCAGCTTGACGTAGCCGGGCTTGTAGGCACCGTGGACGTTGCCGAAGGTGAGAGCGGTGATGTAGCGGCCCTTCTCGCCCAAGCCGAGAACCTCAAGGGTACGCATACCGTCAGCAACGGTGGTGTACAGCTTCTCGTTGATCTCACCGGTAACGCCGTCTTCCTCGCCACCAACAGCGCCAACCTCAATCTCGAGGATGAGCTTGGCCTTCGAGGTACGCGAAAGCAGTTCCTCGGCAATCTTCAGGTTCTCCTCGACCTCGATAGCCGAACCGTCCCACATATGGGAGTTGAACAGCGGGTCCTGGCCCTTGTCGACGCGCTCCTGCGAGATAGCGATGAGCGGATTGACGTACTTGTCCAGCTTCTCCTTCTGGCAGTGGTCCGTGTGCAGAGCCACGTTGATCGGGTACTTCTTGGCGACGACGTGGGCGTACTCGGCGAGAGCGACTGCACCGGTAACCATGTCCTTGACCTTCTGGCCCGACAGGTACTCAGCGCCGCCGGTGGAGATCTGGACGATACCGTCGGAACCAGCCTCGGTGAAGCCCTGGAGAGCGGCGTTGAGGGTCTGGGAGGAGGTCACATTGATAGCCGGGTACGCGAAGCCCTTCTCCTTCGCGCGGTCGATCATCTCGCCGTAAACCTCGGGTGTTGCGATGGGCATATTGCGCCTTCCTTTATGAAATCGCGATGACGAGACCTATTCTTCCCCATTCGGTCCAGTGATGTCAGTCCAGACCCCCGGGGCGCTCAACGGGGTTGCGCAACGCGCCTCACTCTGCGGCCCCCACCTGCTCGACACGTACCTGACCCTTGGAGGCTGTAGAAACTGCGGCGTCAATGTCAGCTGGCGGACGATCCAGCCACGACAGCGGAACCTCCCATTGGCGGCCGTCGTGACCATTGACCACGAGGCCAGGACCCGAGCCGATGGACGACCCACCCACCTTGATGGATGCCACGTCATTCCAGCCGATCTCATCCATGTCCGGCGCGGCGGAATCGTCGTCACCGGCGCGCAGCATTCGTCGCAGACTCAAACCACCGGGAGCGACGATGAGAGCAGGCCCTTCCCCGACGTCGAGGAGGTCCTTACGAGCAGCGTGCAGTCGAAGATTCTGGATGATGAAGAGCACCAGAAACAACACCACCCAGGCGCCAAGCATCCACATCAGGGTTGACAGTTCAAAGGCGTCAGCTGTCAACCCCCACAGCAGACCACCGATGATGACAACCCCGAGAGTCTGTATCGCAAGACGGAACCTCGTCGCGTAATGGTGGGCAACCCGGGAAGCACTGGGCACTGGATTGAATGCCACCACCAGGTGCGCCGAATCCTCGGTGGGTTGTGTGCTCATGGGACGAGCCTACGGGGTCTTGGTTTCCTCGATCAGTCGGTGGGTGATTTTGGCGCGTCGCGCCACTGCGTCGTCCAGGCGTACATCGCGATTGCGGCAGCGGCTCCGGCATTCATCGAGCGCGTCGATCCGTACTGCGTGATAGCGACCAATTGGTCACACCCTGCGACGACCTCGTTGGTCAGCCCAGGCCCTTCTGACCCGAAGACCAAGCAGCAGTCCTGCGGGAGCTGTGCCGTTTCCAAAGGCACCGATCCAGGCAGGTTGTCCACACCAACTGGGGTGACGTCATGCTCATCGAGCCATGTCAGGAAGGTAGGGACATCAGGGTGGTGGTAAACGTGCAAGTACCGATCAGTCACCATTGCGCCGCGGCGATTCCAGCGCCGCCGTCCCAAGATGTGCACGCCAGCAACGTTGAAGGCATTTGCAGTGCGCACCACTGAACCAATGTTGAAATCGTGCTCCCAATTCTGAATGGCCACGTGCAGCCGACAGCGCTGCGTATCGAGGTCAGCGACAATGGCCTCCATCGTCCAATACCGATACCGATCAACAACATTGCGTCGATCTCCTGACGCCAACAGTTCTGGATCAAGTCTCGGGTCATCAGGCCACGGTTCGGGCATAGGCCCAACACCTACGACCGTGGTCGTTTTCTGGCCAGGGATTTGCAGCGAGGGGGCCTCTACGAGGTCATCGTTGGTCGGGGCACACACGAACTAAAGATAGTCTTGACTCCATGCCGAGTCTCCTTATGACCCTCCCTGCCCTGCTCACTCCCGCCTGGATGGACCCACAGGCCATCATCCAGGGGGCCGGTGCGGCAGCACTGTGGATCGTCGCGCTGATCGTCTTCGCTGAATGCGGGCTAGCCGTGTTCTTCATGCCCGGAGACTCTCTGCTCTTCGCCTTGGGAATGTTCACCGCCGTGGGAGTCAACTCCTCCGTGCCGTTAATCCATTACGGCTCTACCACGACGACCCTCATCATCGTCAACCTTGTCCTCATCATCTGCGCCATCGCGGGAAATATCTGCGGTTACTGGATTGGATACGTGGTCGGACCCAAACTCTTCCGGGAGCGAGAAGGGTTCATGGGCAAGGTGTTTTCACCCAAGCACGTTGACACCACTCACGACTTCTTCCGCAAGCACGGGTCGGTGGCCCTCATTCTCGCCCGCTTCGTCCCAGTTGTCCGTACCTTCGTGACAATGATTGCTGGTGTGGGCCGGATGAACTTCCGTAACTTCATCACCTATACGGCTGTCGGCGGCGTCCTCTGGGTACTCATCGCTGTTCAGGCTGGGCACTTCCTGGGACAGATTCCCGTCATCCGCAACAACTTCGAGGCGGCTCTGATCCTCATCATTGTGGTGTCGGTGCTGCCGATGTTCTTCGAGTGGCTCAAGGCTCGTCGCAAGGGTCAGGCCAGCCGTCCTCAGTCAGCAGAACGTTCCAGCGTCAAGTGATACGTGGCAAGGCTAGCCAGCGCCGTGCTGCCCGGACTCTCACGAGCCCATATCGCTCCACGTCACCTGCCTACGACGCCATCTTCCCCATGCCACAGGCCACATGACCTGCCTACCAAGTCATCTGCCCCGAGCCGTTGTCTGCCAGGGCTGGCTCTGTCCCGTCTCCAGCCAGCCTTGTTCCGGAGGGTTGGCAATAATCTTGTCGCGTTCTGCGATGGCCCTCACCCACGAGTTGACTGGACCGCTCCACACCGCTGCCAGCACCACTGCCACCGCCATGACTCCCATGAGGTCCAAGCCCCCGACGAGCGCGATGGCCCGAGACAACTTCCACATCCACAGTAAGGACAGGGCTGTGAATAGGTAACGGTCAATCGCGTGGCCTCGACCCATCGTTATCGTCAGGACACAACCTGCCAGCGGGATAAGCAGGTATTCCACCCACCTGCCCGAATCCATCCCCAGGGCGAAGGTCGTCAAGATCGGGCCAAACCCCGTCTGACTCTCGCTGCGTCCAGCCGCCCACAATCCGCCGATGATGAGTGCCCACAGCGCCGAGAACCCCATGACGATGACCCGCGCCACCGTAATTGCTGTTGGCATATTTGGCAGCGGCGGCAGATGGCCGTACTGGGGGTTACTGTCAGAACTGGATGTGGCCATATTTCCATGATGTCATCCCGCTCCGACGAGTGATGGTCTCAGGAGAAGAACGTCGCTCCCCCCGCAGGCCCGGGGGAAGGCTCAACATCGTCATCACGGAAGGGCGTGGCGTCTGCGAGGAGTTTCGCTAGAGCGTCTCCTGTGATGAGCCGGAACGGGAAGGCGGCACCGCTGCACCGTCTCGTCAATTCCGGCTCGTGTAACGGTCCATTAGAGCCAGCCAGAATGATATTGCCGTAGCGACGCCCCTTGAGGGTCGACGATTCTGCGGCCAGGCAGACGTTGGTAAAGACGTCTTCAGCAGCTCTGACTACCCTCTTGGTCCACATCAGCGGGGCCGAATCGGCCAGATTCGCCACGACGATTCCGTCGTCATGGAGAATGCGAAAAACATCGGTGAAAAACTCGACGGTCACGAGATCGGCGGGCACTCTGGCACCGTCGAAGGCGTCCACAATCACAACGTCAGCAAAATCCTTGCGCATTGCGGCGATTCCTGAGCGTCCGTCAACGGGGCGCACCTTGATTCCAGAACGGGGCGGAAGCGGGGCTTTGAGACGCACTTCCTCGGTGAGCTTGACGTCAGGTTCACAGACGATTTGCGGACTGGTGGGACGGGTGAATGCCACATACCGTGCCAAGCACATTCCAGCCCCGCCGAGGTGAATGACCCGCATCCTCTCCCCCGACGGGCGATGGAGGTCGAGGTGGTCTGCGATACGTTGCATATAGTCAAACTCCAGACGAGTGGGATCGTCTGGGTCAATCCATGACTGATCGGCCCCGCCGACGCGCACAATCCATGCCCCCGGGGTGTCCCTATCCGGGATGAGGCGGTTCATCGGTTCCCCCGTCATCGATCATCCCCCAGCTTCCCGGCCTGCCAGTCATCCACCCACCTGGCGTTGTCCTTCATCCACGCCGCGATGGCAGTGTCCTGCTGCCCACCCTTGTCCGTGGTCTCGACGATGAGGTGCTCCAAACTCGACAAGTGCTCATCGTCGACCGCAAGGTTCCGGACGAGTTGGGCGGCCTTAGGATGATCCTTCTCGAACCCAGGCCGACCGAAACTGTATATCAGCTCGGCATTGGAGATGGCGTTCTTGGGATCGTCGAGGTCGCGCACCGGATACGCGTCGTAGGCCCCGATGGTCAGGTGGGTTTTTGCGTCGGATTTCATGGCGGTGATGTCGCCGGAATGCGATCCAGGGGTGCAATGGGTCCACTTCTGGTCTGGGGTCGCGCCGACGTGAGCTACCGGGGTCACCTCGCTGCCCGAGGAACGGGACCCGTTAGCAGCGTCCTCACTGCTGTTGTAGAACCCTGCTGTCCCCGAGCACCCTGCCACGCTCAGCCCGATAAAACCCGCTAGGAACGCCACGGCCACCGTCTTGTGCGACATCATTCTCCTTTCACGCGCTTGGAACGCACATATCTGCGCGGACACAGGTCCGCCTCCGACCAATTCGCGTATGCCGCTCGTGTGGGGCCGATGAGGCGGTGCTCACGCCGCTTCGTGAACCGCAGCGGTTTTCTTGGCACGCTCCCGGCTGAGGGGATCCGTAATGGCTTCCAGACCCTTACCCTCCGCGTCAACTCCCATACCCAGAGCAACCAGGCCACCGACGAGCATAATGCCGGCACCCATGAAGTATCCGACGACCAGCGGACCACGAGTGGACCCGTCACCAATGAGGTTGCCAAAGATCAGCGGGGCGATGGCTCCGGCAATCTGAGCGATCGAGAAGAAGTAGCTGATGGCCTGACCGCGTACCTCCAACGGGAAGATCTCCGAAACCGTCAGATAGGCCGAGGACGCCCCGGCGCTGGCGAAGAAAAAGGCCACGCACCAGAAGACCGTGTGGGTTGTCGGGGTCAAAGCGTCGCGCTGGAAGAGCACAGCGCTGGTGGCGAGGACCAGCGCCGAAATGCCATAGGTAGCAAAAATCATCTTGCGCCGACCGATGGTGTCGAAAAATCGCCCCAACAGCAGCGGGCCGAGCAGATTTCCGGCAGCGAACGGGATCATGTACAAGCCGACATCGGACTTGGCCACCGCATAGAACTTCGACAGCACAATCTCGTAGGTGAAGAAAATGGCGTTGTAGAGGAAGGACTGAGTGACCATGAGGGTGACGCCCAGCACCGTGCGTTTCCAGTAACGCTTGATGAAAACCTCGAACAGCTGTGAACCGGCCTCCTTGAACTCCGCCCACCACTGTGCGAAGCTCCTGTGCCCTTGACGCCGTACCTCAGGTTCCAGGGTGATCGCCTGGTCATCACTGACGGGCTCCAGCTGGTGACCGGATTCCTCAACGTCCTTCTCGATTCCCGAGACGATGGCCTCGGCCTCGTTGCCGTAGCCGTGAGACAGCATCCAGCGCGGGGACTCCGGGATGTGCTTGCGGATGAAGATCAGCACAATGCCGAGGACCGGACCAATGAAGAAGCCGATACGCCAGCCCCAGAACTCCGCGACCTTGGTTGGGTCAAGCAGGTAGATCGTCGCCACCGAACCGAGCATGACGCCGCCCCAGTAGGTGCCGTTGACGGCCAAGTCCACTCGGCCTCGATAGCGGGCCGGGATGAGTTCATCGATGGCCGAGTTGATCGCCGAGTACTCCCCGCCGATACCTGCTCCGGCGATGAAACGAAACAGGTAAAGGAACCACATTGAGAAGGACAACCCAGCGATACCGGACCCCAGCAAGTACACCAGCAGAGTCAGGGTGAACAGTTTCTTGCGGCCAATGCGGTCGGTGAGTTTGCCGAAAAACAGTGCGCCGAGCACTTGGCCGAGAAGGTAGAAGGTGGCTGCCGCAGTGACCTCAGCCGTCGACATTCCCAGCGGTTTAGCGAAGCCATTCGCTGCAACAATTTGGACCTCGATACCGTCGAGAATCCATGCCGTTCCGAGTCCAACGATGACCATGGTGTGAAATTTCGACCACGGCAGCCGATCAATGCGGGCTGGAACGAGTGACGTGATCGTTCGATCAGCTGTTGGGGCCTTGGGCACGGTGTCCTCCTGTGGGGTGGAATGACTTCAGCAGGCTATACGCACACCTTGCACACAATCGTGTGAAAAATAACAAAAGTGGCGTTGGTCGACATCACCAACGCCACTTCAAACCGCCACAATGCGGCCAAAACCCTCCGTTCGCTTTTAGAGAATGACGATTCCGTCTTTGCCCTCATTAACATCAAAGGTGACGGTGTCGCCTTCTACGACTTCACCGGCAAGCACCTTGCGAGCCAGCTGGTCCTCGATGGTCGTCTGCACCAACCGACGCAACGGTCGGGCACCGTAAACCGGATCGAATCCCGTGGTCGCGAGCCACTCCTTCGCAGCAGCAGTGGTCTCGACGGTGATCCTGCGATCAGCGAGCCTCGAGTTCAACTTGGCCAGGTTCGTCTCGACGATCCGGGCCAAATCCTCGCGCGACAACGGGTCGAACATCACGACGTCGTCCAGTCGGTTGAGGAACTCCGGACGGAATGCCGCCCGCACAGCATTCATCACGCCTTCATGTTTGGCGTCGTCGTCGAGTTTCGGGTCCGAGAGGAATTGGCTACCGAGGTTGCTCGTCAGCACCAGGATGGTGTTGCGGAAGTCAACCGTGCGTCCCTGACCATCGGTGAGGCGGCCATCGTCAAGGACCTGCAGCAGGATGTTGAAGACGTCCGGATGGGCCTTCTCCACCTCGTCGAGCAGGATGACCGAATACGGGCGTCGCCGGACGGCCTCCGTGAGCTGGCCACCTTCCTCGTACCCGACGTAGCCCGGAGGGGCACCGACCAGACGCGAGACAGAGTGCTTTTCCATGTACTCACTCATGTCGATACGGACCATGGCAGTTTCGTCGTCAAAGAGGAACTCCGCCAGCGACTTGGCCAGCTCGGTTTTACCGACGCCAGTAGGCCCAAGGAACAGGAAGGAGCCAGTGGGACGATTCGGGTCCGAGATACCAGCCCTGGAGCGACGCACCGCGTCCGAGACCGTCTTGACGGCCCGATCTTGACCAATGAGACGTTCGTGAAGGCGTTGCTCCATGTGCAGCAACTTCTCCTGCTCGCCCTGCATCATCCGACCCACTGGAATGCCTGTCCACGAGGAGACGACCTCAGCAATGTCAGAGGTGCCGACCTCCTCCGAGACCATCCGAGGTGTTTCTTCTTCCGCCTTGTGAGCGGCCTCGGCTTCCTTCTCCAAGGCCGGTATCTGGCCGTACAGAATCTCAGAGGCTTTCCCGAAGTCCCCCTCACGCTGGTATTTCTCAGCCGTGGTACGCAGCTGGTCAATGCGAGTTTTGAGCTCACCGACCTGGTTGAGGCTGGTTTTCTCAGCCTCCCACCGGTTCTCGAGCCCGCGCAAGGTCTCCTCCTTGTCGGCCATCTCGGCGCGCAGCCTCTCCAGACGCTGCTTGCTGGCTGGGTCTTCCTCCTTTTCGACGGCAAAAATCTCCATCTTCATACGGTCAACTTCACGACGCAGAGTGTCGATCTCCTCCGGGGAGGAGTCAATTTCCATACGGAGTCGCGACGCTGCCTCGTCAATAAGGTCAATAGCCTTGTCAGGAAGCTGACGAGCGGTGATGTACCGGTTCGACAGACTGGCAGCCGCGACCAGCGCACCGTCGGTAATGCGCACCTTGTGGTGGGCCTCGTAACGTTCCCGCAAACCGCGCAGGATGGCGATGGTGTCCTCCACCGAGGGTTCACCGACGAAGACCTGCTGGAAACGACGCTCCAGAGCGGGGTCTTTCTCGATGTGTTCCCGATACTCGTCGAGGGTAGTAGCGCCGATCATCCGCAACTCACCTCGAGCCAGCATGGGCTTGAGCATATTTCCAGCGTCCATCGCTCCTTCGCCGGAAGCTCCGGCACCGACGACAGTGTGCAATTCGTCGATGAAGGTGATGATCTGACCCTCGGCCTCCTTGATCTCGTTGAGAACTGCCTTGAGTCGTTCCTCGAATTCGCCACGGTACTTGGCACCCGCCACCATCGACGACAGATCAAGGGAGACGACGCGGCGACCTTTCAGGGAGTCAGGGACATCCCCGGCGACAACACGCTGAGCCAACCCCTCGACGACGGCTGTCTTGCCGACTCCGGGTTCACCGATGAGGACCGGGTTGTTCTTGGTGCGTCGCGCCAGCACCTGAACGACACGCCGGATTTCCTGGTCACGGCCAATTACGGGGTCAAGCTTGCCGGCGCGGGCACGTTCGGTGAGGTCAACGGAGTATTTGGCCAGGGCAGACTCGCCGCCCTCGGACTCCTCGGAGGTGACGCGACGGTCACCGCGACCCTCGTTGAACGCGGCTGCCAGGGAATCGGGCTTCAGCCCAAGATTGGCCAGACCACTTTGGACGTCGGAGGGTACTGCCGTCAAGGAGATGAGGAGGTGCTCGGTGGCGACGAAGGAATCACCCATGGCCTCCGCACGATTCTGCGCGTCAGCGATGACCCGGGCGAACGCACCGGAGAGCTGCGGCTGGGCAACCGAGGCCCCCGAGCTCGACGGCAGGGCACGCATGGCCGTGGTAGCGACGGAGTCGACTCGCTGCGGGTCAATACCGAGACCGGCTACCAGCGGACCGACGGTGTTGTCCGGAATAGTGAACAGTGCGTGAAGAAGATGCGAAGGCTCCACGGACGGATTCCCGTGGGCCAACGCGTGCCGGGTGGCGGCAGTGACCGCGTCACGGCTCATCGTGGTGAGATTAGTGTCCATCACTTGCCTCGCTGAAGTTGAGTACCTATGACTCAAGTATGACCCCTCAGGGAGCACAGTCAAGTGAGGTTGAGTCCTATCGACTCAACTTCGCTATGGGCAGATACAAGACCCCCACCCCAGCCCAAAACCCCTACATCATGCGGAAACCCGACCGAGCGTGACGAACTTAAGGGCAAAAATGGCGAAAACCGCCACATCGTGCGGAAAACCACCGCCGTACTCGAATGCCATTGGTGCGACTCGTACGGCGCGGAGTTCCGATCACAGGTGAGGCTTCACCTGGGTGTTGTAGATGTCCTCAAGGGTGGAGCGCAGTGTGGTCATGGCGGTTTCAGCACGGTGCCCTGCTGAATGACCGAGGCAATTGCCTTGGCGATCTCCTGATCGCCACCGGGTAGGAAGACGCGGGCGTAGTCCTGCGGGCGGGTGGCGTCGAGCTGCTTGATGGCTTGGCCGATGAGCGGATTCTCCTTGAGCAACGCGGAGGTCTCGGAGTCACAAATGACGTCGAAGGAGTCTTTCTTGGACCAACCGGCACCGTAAACCCACAGGATGTTCTGCAGCGTCCACCCGGCGTAATCAGTAACCGACGGGAACTGGTAGGCGTGCTGAGCACCCGTCTTGGCGTCCTGCAGCTTCTTGGCCCAGACTTTCCACTCATCCCAGGTCTTTGGGGCACGGTCGGGCAGACCAGCGGCCTTGAAGTGATTTTTGTTGTAGTAGAACAGCGGAGTCGAACGACAGAATGGCCCGCGCGATGTCTCGCCCCAGCAACTGACGATTGAGGACGAGAGCCAGGCCCAATCCGATGAGCATTGAGAATCCGACGGTGGCGACAGTAAAGATAAGGGTCGTCGTCAAGACCGTTCCGGCGTCGTGAGTGAAGAACTCCACATAGTTTTGCAACCCGACCCAGGTGGCGTTGGCGGAGCCGAGGGTCCAGTCAAGGGCCGAATAGTAGATGTTCAACAAGAACGGTCGGTACACAAACAGTGCAATGAGAAGCGCGTTCGGGGCCACAAACGCCAAAAAGAGCAATGCCTCCCGCCGCACTCTGCGACTCGGGCGGCGTTTCGATCCCTGCTGTGGCGTAGCTGCGGAGCTGGTCACCGTCGCGGACGTGACCGGCAGTGCTGGATCTGGCGACAGAAGCTCCGTCACTGCAACCGACGTCGCACCCATCGGCACGGCCTCGTCGACTCCGATGTTCACACGTCCTCCTCAGGGTCTTCCTGCCACCCTCTGAACGGCGGCACCGGGGATGGACGTTAGGAAGCTGAGATAACGTCACTCCAATGATCCGATGACATGGAGACGATCCCGAGGTGAACTCTTATACCGGGAAATCGGGACATCACACCGATGAACGTCGCGCCGATGATCCCTCCGCGTGATAAAAGCGGCACTATTACATTTTCTCATGGACATTTACCCATGACCATTAACCCACGGCGCATTAACCCAGGTATATTGATGGGCGAGAACCTATTTTGCACACCTTGTCAATCGGACAATAGTTTTTCAATTTTTTGGGCCGTATCTTGCCAATCCGTGACAGCAATACAGGGAATCCCCATGGCCTTGACGGGGTAGTCGTTGCCGTGCTCATCGAGACGGTCGCCGTAGAAAAGGACGTCCTCCTTGGCCACATTCGTCATCCCGAGCAACCTACCCATCCCGAAAGACTTGTCCCGGCCAACGCGGGTGATGTCGATCGAGGTAGACCCGCCCGCACGCACTTCGAGGTCTGGAAGTTTCGCCGCGACGACCTCGCGCAGTTTCAGCTTTTTCTCGCCGCTGGGGTCCCATGCCTTCTTCGCGTCAACCGGGGCTTGCTGCCCGAGCGCGGAAAAGGTGATCTGAGATTCGCGGTCCTCCAACACCGGTCCCCAGGTGTGTTCCTCCCAGAACCCCAAGTCACGGGCGGAAGCCTCAACGGCCTCGGTGGCACGCGACTTCTCGTCCTCGCTCAGAGCCTCAACGTAAATACGTTGCCATTCGTCCCCAACGCGGCGGTAATACTGAGTGCCGCAGGCCGGGAGCAGGTGCAGACGGTCCAAATGGATGGCGTTGACGTCCTCCAGCGCCTTGACGACCTGAACACGGAACTGACCAAACTGGCCACCGGAGATGACGCAAACGCTCGTACGTTCCAGAAGACGCGCGAGGATATGCGCCATCGGCTCCCGGAGGCGGGACTTGGAGGGGGCCAAAGTGCCGTCAAGATCGAACGCAACAAGTTTGGGAAACACGGGGAGACTATACAAGGCGGAGGGGCCTCCTTACCGCCCCCAACGTTGCAGCAAACGTCGTTGCGTACCCCCTAAGAGCGCAAGTGAGAATAGTTGGCGCAACTGAAAACCCCGAGCACCTCCGAAAAACAGGCATCTCCGAAAACCAGGTACGACAACGGACCCGCGAGTTTCCTCACGGGTCCGTCGCACGACGAAGGGTCAGGACACCGAAGCAGCGTAAATCGAATCGATGGAGCTGTGGAGGGTCTCGTCGAACTCCCGCTGAGACTGATCGTGGCTCAGTCCCTCAGCCAGAGCACGCGAGAAGCTCGCGATCAGTCCATGGTTGCGGGCCAGCTTCTCATTGGCCTCATCACGGGAATAACCGCCGGACAGAGCGACGACGCGAAGAACCTTCGGATCTGCGATGAAATCCGCGTACAGGTCGTCAGTCGTCGGGATCGTCAGCTTCAACATGATCTTGGCGTCCAGGGGCAGAGAATCAATGTGCTCCCGGATGAGATTGTGCAGCCTCTCCTCCGCCTTCTGCTTATTCGGGGCGTGGATGTCGACCTCGGGCTCAAGAATCGGGACCAGCCCAGCGGCGCGGACCTGCTCACCAAGCTCGAACTGCTGATCGACGATCTTCTTAATGCCATCTTTGTCGTCGTCAAGGATGACGGAACGCTCCTTGGTGCCGAAGATGTGCTTCTCCTCGACGGCGCGATGAAGTAGCTCATCAAGACCGGGTATCGGCTTCATGACGCGGACGTGGGATTCCTCGTCAGCCAAGCCCTTGTCAATCTTGAGGAACGGGACGATTCCCTTCTTCTGCCACAGGAAATCGCCGGTGGGCATTCCCTCGATCTCACGATCCATGGTCATCTCAAACAGGATCGCGGCAAGAATATGGTCGCTGGTGAACGATGGGCTGGTGATGATCCTGGTCCGCATCTCATGGACCAAATCGAACATTTTGTCCTTGTCATCACCATAGACCTCAGGCTCGACCCCATACGCCTTGAGGGCCTTCGGGGTGGAACCGCCAGACTGGTCCAGAGCGGCAATGAATCCGGGCGCAGTTCCCATACGCTCAGTCTGTTGGGTATGCGCGTCAGTAGCTGTCATAGCGACATCTCCTTCGACTTCGATGGCATCTTCCAACGTACTCGCAAAAGTGGGCCAAAAAAGCCCTAGCGAGGTATTTCGTGCCACCCTCGCGCCATCCTCACCAGCCCGGGAGCGCGACGATTTCCAATGGTGATCCGGTCAACCGTGATGGCGATGAGCGTGGCAGATCCAGTGTCAGTCATCGTCTGGACAAAGCCATGCAAAACGGGACCTGGAATTGTGAGCTGAGGGGCTCCTTCACTGCTGGGTATCCACTCGGTTCCGGCGAAGTGGTCCGTGCCCGGTGCCGCAAAAGCGTCTGCCACATCAATTCGGTCCGCGTCAAGCATATGGACGATGACGCGCGACCCCTCATCCAAAGCCGCCAAAGTTGTCGAGCCGTTACCCAAAGACACCGAGACGACGGCTGGCGTGATCGATACCGACGCCAAGGAAGATACCGTCAACCCCTCCGGTCCGGCGGCACCCATCGTCGTCAAAATAGCCACGCCGGCAGGATGTCCACGGAAAGCGGTCGCCAGATCACTGCCCAACCCGTCCAGATCACTGCCCAATTCGTCAGTGGTGTTCCCCGTCACCCCACTGAGTGTGTCACCATTCTCGCGGATGACGCCAGACAATTTCACTCAGAGATCACTTACCCCATGAGTGTCGCGACAACGAGGACAACGTTGAGGGCCGACACCGTAACCACTACCGTCCACGCAATGACCCTCATGAGGCGGCCATTCGCCCACTGACCCATCAGCCGCCGGTCCCCTGTAAACCGTGCCAGCGGAACGAGAGCCAGCGGCAGCCCCATGCTCAAGAGAACCTGGCTGAAGACGAGGGCTCTCGTCGGATTCGCCCCTGACGCCAACAAAACGAGAGCCGGGATGATTGTCACCAGACGCCGTACCAGCATCGGCACTCGCATATGGAGCAGCCCCGCCATAATCTCGGCTCCGGCGTAGGCACCCACCGACGTCGAGGCCAAACCCGACGCGAGCAGCCCAACAGCAAAGATGACCCCGATTGCCTGACCCAGCGAATCGCTGATAGCCGCATGGGCCTCGGCGATACCGTCAATTCCTTCGACTCCTTGCAGACTTGCCGCAGCCAACAACAACATCGCAATGTTGACCGACCCAGCCAGCACCAGGGACACCGCGACATCCCACCGTGTCGCTTTGAGCAGCCTCGTGATCCGGCCTGGACGCTCATTCACACCGTGGCGATCTCGCACGAGCGAGGAATGCATATAGACCGCGTGTGGCATGACCGTGGCACCCAGCATGGATGTGGCCAACATGACAGTCTCGCTGCCCTCGAACTTTGGCACCAAGCCGGAGGCAACTCCGCTCCACGACACCGGCGAAAACGCCAAACCAGCTGTGAAACCAATGGTGATGATGACGAGCATTCCGATGATGACGATCTCGAAGGTGCGCTGGCCATGACGAGACGGGATTGCCAGAATCACCAGCGACGCCGCACCTGTGATGAGACCTCCGGCAAGCAGAGGCAGCCCGAAGAGCAGCTGCAAGGCCACTGCCCCGCCGATGACCTCAGCCAAATCCGTCGCAGCCGCGACCAACTCAGCCTGAAACCAAAAGGCCAACCGGCTGCCTCGACGTGGCAAGGCTTCTCCAACAAGTTCCGGGAGGGACTGCCCCGTGACCAACCCCAGCTTGGCTGACAGATACTGCACCAGCATTGCCATGACGTTGGCTATCACAAGCACCCACACCAGCAAGTAGCCATAACCGGCCCCCGCCGACAGGTTCGCAGCAACGTTCCCGGGATCGACGTACGCCACGGCAGCAACAAAGGCTGGGCCCATCAGGCGTATCAGTCGGGAACGGTTCTGCACATCGCAATCATGGCCCCTTGGACAACAACCTCGCTAAAATGCCACGGCTAACGCGCACAGTTTCGACACGAACCGAGTCATCACACGTGCTGAACCATTGCAGAATCCACCGACAGAAGGATGTGGCTCATTCGTTGTGGCCGTAGGGTCAAGAGGGTGAGCAGCACCTCCGTCCCCGCGCGTCGTCCCCCAGGACGACTCCGTCGTGGCTACCGGTGGTTGCGCGCCCGTCCCATGATCCTCGACTCGGTGTTCGCCTTCAGCGTCGTCATCGTCGGCGTACCGCCTTGGGTCTCCCGGGACCACCTCACCGCCCGCGAGGTGTGGATTGTCGTGCTGATCCTCGCGGTCGCGGTCTCCTGGGTCTGGGCACGATCGAAGCCGGAAATCACGGCGTCGGTACTAGTCATCTCGCACCTCATCGAGCTTGCGATGGCAGTCGAACCGTGGCCCCAAAACGGTCTGGTGCCGATAATCCTGTACCAACTCTCATCGAAAACCGAAAGACCACGGCGCAGTTTCTGGCTATCGCTGTGCTTCGTGGCACCGATCGCGGCAGGTGTGAGCTGGGGATTTGCCCCCTTGTACGGTCTGGATACCCGGGAGAATTTGGTGCGCGCCAGCATTATCGCGCTCGGATGCATGGGGTGTTGCTTGACGGCCTGGTTCGCAGGAAGCGCGGCACATGATCGTCGTCAAACCGTGGAGGCGCTGCGCCAGCGAGCCATTGACCTGGAACGCGAGCGGGACCAAAGCATTCGGTTGGCTGCTCAGGAAGAACGTGCCAGGATCGCACGGGATATGCACGACATCGTCGCCCATTCGTTGTCGGTCATCGTGGTACAGGCTGACGGTGGCTCCTACCTCGCCCACCATGACGAGCTTGGTGATGTCCAGACGCGCCTAGCAGCCAGCGGCCAGGCTCTCGACACCATTGCCACGACGGCCCGCCACGCCCTCGACGAAACCCGGCACCTTGTCGGTGTGCTGCGCGACGACAGCTCCGCCCCCGAGCTAGCACCCACTCAGGGGCTTGATGACATTCCCCGTCTTGTCGAGGAGATGAGGGGCGCGCTGTCCATCAGCCTGACGATCGAGGGGGACCCCGGATGTCACGAACCCCTTTCCCAAGGTGGCGCACTGGCGTGTTACCGCATTGTCCAGGAAGCTCTCACCAACGTCCTCAAGCACGGCGGCCCGGCCGCCAATACCCAGGTCATCATCAGCCATCATCCCGACGACGTGACCTTGGAAATCCTCGATGACGGCTGCGGTGCCGGTGTGCACGGTATCGAGAGGGCCGACGGTGCCGGCCATGGCCTTGCCGGAATGCGCGAGCGAGTGTCCGTCTGGGGTGGCACCCTTGAGGTGGGAAGTCGTCCGGACCATGGATTCCGCGTCCACGCCGTCATTCCCACTCATTGACCACTTCGATTCTAAGGACCCCGCCATGCCCGACCCGATACGGCTTCTCCTGGCCGATGACCAGCAGATGGTCCGTGCCGGATTCCGCCTGGTCCTCGACGCCCAGCCCGATATGTCCGTCGTCGGGGAAGCCAACAACGGTGCCGAGGCGGTCACCCTCGTCAACGAGCTGTCGCCCGATGTCGTCCTCATGGATATTCGAATGCCCATCCTCGACGGGTTGGGAGCCACTGAAAAGATCATGGCCACCCATCCCGAGGCCAGAATCCTCGTCCTGACGACCTTCGACCTTGACGAGTATGTCCATGCCGCGCTGCGGGCTGGGGCGTCCGGATTCATGCTCAAGGACGCTGGCCCAACCGAACTACTGGCCGCCATCCGAGCAGTCCGAAACGGCGACTCTGTCGTCGCCCCGTCGGCCACTCGACGCCTCATCGAACGCTTCATCCCTCGTCAGAATGCTGCGCCCATGACAGACCCCACACTCGTCGAGTCCCTGTCCGACCGGGAGCGCGAGGTGCTCACCTGCGTTGGCGAGGGACTGACGAATGCCGAGATCGCCGAGCGGCTCTATGTCGCCGAGACGACAGTGAAGACCCACGTCGGGCACATCTTGTCCAAGCTTGGCCTGCGCGACCGGGTCTCCATGGTCATCACCGCATATGAAGCCGGGCTAGTTCGACCCGGACGTTGACCTTCAGTCAGGAAACCCCCCAGCTGGGGAGGGACACACTCCTCCTGGGGAGGGACGCAATCCTCCTGCGGTAGGAGAAGAGGAACCACACCCGAGACTGATGTGTGACGAGGGAAAACACTCATAGCGTCACTGCTGTTAGTGAACCTCGACACAGGAGTTCTCATGTCTGCCTCAGTGATGGCCGTGCCAGCCACGTCCTCAACGACGATCCCCAGTGCGGTCCGTACCGTTGACCTCACGAAAACCTACGGTTCCGGAGCCACCGCCGTGCGGGCGCTGCGCTCGGTGACCCTCAACATCCCAGCTGAGCGCTTCACCGCCATCATGGGAGCTTCTGGGTCGGGCAAGTCAACCCTGCTGCACTGCATGACGGGTCTGGACTCCCCCACCTCGGGGCGGGTATGGATTGGCGACACTGAGATCACTCATCTTGACGACGACGCGCTCACCCAGCTACGCCGCGATCACGTCGGGTTCGTGTTCCAGTCTTTCAACCTCATGCCGACGATGACGGCGGCCGACAACATCACGCTGCCCTTGCGGTTGTCCCACCGCAAGGTCGACAAAGAGTGGTTCGATCACATCACCGGAATGCTCGGCCTCACCGAGCGTCTCCGACACAAGCCTTCGGAGCTGTCCGGTGGCCAGCAGCAGCGCGTCGCCGTCGCCCGCGCCCTGATGACCCGCCCTGACGTCATCGTCGCTGACGAGCCCACCGGTGCCCTGGACTCACACGCCAGCGACGACCTACTCGCCTTCCTGCGCCACTGCGTCGACGACCTTGGCCAGAGCGTCGTCATGGTCACTCACGACCGTGATGCCGCCAG
The DNA here is from genome assembly GCF_030525615.1 of Cutibacterium sp. GTDB lineage: Bacteria > Actinomycetota > Actinomycetes > Propionibacteriales > Propionibacteriaceae > Cutibacterium. The sequence continues at coordinate 124,373 of NZ_JAUNEJ010000002.1, forward strand.
CCGGGCCGACGACATTATCACCGTGACTGATGGCCAGGTGTCCAACACCCACAGGCAGGGGGAGCAGGCATGATTCATGAACGTCGTCGTCTGATACCCACGATGGTCGCCGTCATTATCGGGGTGGCCTTCATGGCGAGCGCCCTCATGCTGATGGATTCGATCAAGGCTGCCACATTACGTGCCCAGGCTGCTGCCGTCGGAGACGCCGCCGTAGTGGTGACCCCCAAGGATGACGGGAAGCCCATCTCCCAGAACACCGCCGACAAAATTGCCACGGTCGATGGGGTCACCTCGGTGGAGGCCACCCGTGACGTCTTCCTGCAGCGCACCGACGGCGGGCAGTCGGCATATGTGTCCGGCCATCTGGTTCCGCCCCATCCCGACATGGTCAAAGGACGCGCTCCGTCCCGGCCGAACGAGGTAGCCGTCAACCAGATCACTGCGAACAACAATGCCACGATTGGCTCTCGGATCACTGTCAGCACTACCTCCCAGGCGAACGCGAAATCCACCGACCTCACCGTGGTAGGTGTGCTCAATCCGAATGCTCGTACCACGGACAGTCCCACCTCGGCAGAGATCTACCTCCCTGCCACGACCCTGGCCAATATCAGCGGCGAGTCCGGGGCCGACGTTCTGTACGTGAACTCTGATCGCCCCGCCGAACAGGTTCTCAAAGACGTTTCTGCAGCAGCCGGTGTCACCGCAACGGTCCGCACTGCTGACGACGAGCGGGCCTATCAGGCCAAGCAAGCGTCTCAGGGACTTGCAGCCATGATGACCTTCATGGGTGCCTTCGCTGTCATCGCCCTAGCCGTTGCGGCGATGGTGATCGTCAACACCTTCACCATCCTCGTCGCCCAGCGCACTCGCACTCTGGCTTTGGCCCGTTGTATCGGCGCTACCCGCAAACAGGTGCGTCGCAGTGTGCTGGGGGAGGCACTGACCACCGGCCTCATCGGATCAATCGCAGGAACCGCTCTGGGTGTTGGCGTCACCAAGCTCATGATCCTGGGCGTCATCTCGACGGGCTCCGCGAGTGACATTACCGTCAGCGTCACGGCACTGTCCTGCCTCGTCCCGATCGTCGTCGGGGTGACAGTGACGACCCTGGCTGCCCTGCGACCGGCACGCCACGCCACCAAGGTTTCCCCCGTCGCGGCTCTGCAACCCATGACTGAGACGCCCACTCGGGCGATCGGGCGGGTCCGTATCGTGGTCGGAACTCTGTTCTTCGTCGCCGGCGCAACCCTTGTCGTCGTCTGCGCCACAGCCGACATGAAGACTAATGTCGCCGTGCTGTGCGGAGTTGCCGGCGGGTTCATCAGCTTCGCCGGGGTGCTCATGCTGGCGCCCACCATCATTGGCGGACTGAGCCGAGTCATCAGGGCCACCCGCCTCGGCGGGATTCCGGGAGAAATGGCCGTCGAGAACACCCAGCGCAATCCGCGCCGTACTACAGCTACCGCCTCAGCCCTGCTCATCGGCGTCACCCTCATCGCCACCGTCGCAACAGGAGCTGCCACCGGACGTGCCTCCATCGACAAGGCCATGAATGGTCAATTCCCCGTTGACGCGGTCGTGCAGGCTCAAGGCCCACTCGACGAGGCGACTATTACCGACGTCAAGGAGACCGAAGGAGTTTCCGATGTCGCCACCGTGGCGTGGGCCAGCGGGATTGTTGAAGGCGGCGGTGACGCCACCAAGGCCTGGATTAGGGGTGTGTCACCGGAGTTCCCCAAGGTTGTTCGTGATGAATCAGCCACCGAGGGGCTTGACGACACTCACGCTGTGGGTTCTGTTCCTGGCGTGTCTGATGGAGAGAAGATCACTGTCACCGTCAACGGAAACAAGGTCAACCTGACCTTAGTCAGCCAGGATTCGCAGGGCATCGTCGTCACCCAGGACGTTATGGCCCAGCTGACTCCCCAGGTCAAGCCCACCCAATTGCAGGTCCGCTACCAGGATGGCACCGACCAGTCCAAAGCCACCCAGGCCTTGGCCAAGGCGATGTCGGCCCATCAGGGAGTGACAGTTACATCGGTGGCGGATCAGAAGGCCCAGATGGACAAGATCATCACTATGTTGCTCGGCACGGTGGTTGGTCTGCTGGTGATTTCGGTCATCATCGCAATGGTTGGTGTTGCCAACACCCTTGGTCTGTCGGTGGTGGAACGAACCCGCGAGATCGGACTACTGCGCGCCCTCGGGCTGACCCGTTCCCAGGTGAGGTCAATGTTTGGCACGGAGGCGCTCATGCTCTCGGGTATCGCCGCGATTGTTGGTATCGCCTTGGGAATCGGGTACGGCATTGCCGGATCCCACGCCCTCTTTGGCTCGATCATGACTGTCCAGACGACTGTGCCATGGCTGCAGATGGTTGCCGTGGCCGCCGTCGCGATGGTGGCCGGATGGCTGGCCTCCGTGATACCTGGTCGTCGGGGAGCCAAGATTCGTCCTGCAGTTGCCCTCGCCGAGGAGTGACACCGTGACGTAACTGACGCCACGCCTCGCTGCTGCTGGACGGGTAGATCACCGAAAAAGCAGCAGTGAGGCGTTGGGCTGACTAGGGGACACTGAGACAAGAGCGCTGGGTAGTGTCCACCCCCTAAACTCACCGCCGTGACCGAACCCAGCCAGCAGCTGCACCGCAGTCTGCGAAACCGACACATCCAGCTCATCGCCTTAGGCGGTGCCATCGGAACCGGCCTGTTCTACGGAGCTGCCGACTCGATCTCCGCCGCCGGCCCTGCCATCGTCATGAGTTACCTGGTGGGTGGCGTGGTGATCTACCTCATCATGCGTGCCCTCGGTGAAATGAGCGTTCATCACCCGACCTCGGGTGCTTTCAGTGAATACGCGCACCGATGGTGGGGGGATCTGCCCGGATTCATCTCCGGATGGAATTACTGGTTCAACTACATCTTCGTGTCGATGGCCGAGCTGTCGGTGGTCGGGATCTACATCAACTACTGGTTCCCGGGGGTGCCACGCTGGCTGTCAGCGGCGGTCCTCCTTGTCATCGTCACCACCGTCAACCTGCTTCACGTGCGGGCTTATGGCGAGGTGGAATTCTGGTTCGCAATCATCAAGGTGGTCGCGATCGTTGCGATGATCGTCCTGGGTTTGTGGATCATCCTCTTCGGGACCTCCTCCACCCCGGCGACGGGACTGAGCAATATGTGGCGCAACGGCGGATTCATGCCTCACGGCGTCACCGGGACACTTGCCGGAATCATCGTCGTCATGTTCTCCTTTGGCGGCACCGAGCTCATCGGTATCACTGCTGGCGAGGCCGAGAACCCGCAGCGTTCCATTCCGAAGGCCATCAACCAAGTCGTCGGCCGAATCCTCATCTTCTACGTCGGTGCCCTGATCGTCATGCTGGCTATCGTCCCGTGGACCAGGATCGACGGCACTGCCAGCCCCTTTGTGCAGATTTTCGACCTTGTGGGAATCCCCGGCGCGGCTGCCATTCTCAACCTCGTCGTGCTCACCGCAGCAATATCGGCTTATAACTCCGGGCTCTACGCCAACGGTCGAATGCTTCATGCCCTGGCTCACCAAGGTGACGCCCCCAAGGTTCTCGGCAAGGTCAACAAGGCTGGTTCCCCGTGGGTTGGCGTGCTGGTCTCCAGCGCAGTGACGGCCATTGCGGTTATCATCGTCGGCTTATTGCCGGAACAGGCGTTCATGTACATCATGTCGATCGCCACGATCGCCGCCATCATCAACTGGGCGACAATTATCGTCACCCAAATGCTCTTCCGTCGCCGTCTGGCTCCCGAGGTTCGGGCCGAGTTGCACTTCACGATGCCCGGAGCCCCGGTCACCAACTGGATCGTGCTGGCCTTCTTGGTACTCATGGTCGTCGTCATGACGATCATGCCGCCGTACCGCGTCGCTGTGGCGATTGGCCCAATATGGCTGGCCGTTTTGACCTTGGGATGGTGGCTGTCGCGTCACCGCAAGCAGTCTCGTACTTCCGCATGATCTGAACTCGCGCGATGGGGGCCGGTCGGGCGTGAACTCGACCGGCCCTCTCTGGTAGTCAAAAAACCTCACACCAGGACGATGACCTGCACCAGCATGATCTTGACGATGGTTCCCAGCGCAAAAAGGGCACCGTAGGCCGACTCAATACGCTCGTCGTTGACCAGGGAGTTGGCGTAGCCCAGGATGGCTGGCTGCCCAACGAAACCGGCAAAAGCACCGGTAGCGCGCTGGGCCGACAGTTTCATGAACCACGCTGCAGCGATGACGATCGCGCCGCCGAGAACGAGGGTGATGCCAGAGACGCCGACGACGGCCAGACCCGTCCAGCTGATGGCCTGGGACAAGAAAGCCGGACCCGACGTCAACCCGACGCAAGCCAGGAAAATCATGAGCCCCAGCTGACGCAAAATCGCGTTCGTGGCATGAGGCAGTTGCCAGCGCAACGGGCCGGTCCGGTGAACTGACCCCAGAATCATCCCCATGACGAGCGGTCCGGCAGCGGTTCCCAACTCGAACTGCAGACCGCCAGGCAGGGCCACCATCAGGGCACCAAGCAACAAACCGAGGGCAGCGCCGAGCCCCAGGGATAGGGCGTCAACCTGAGAGACGCGGGCTTCGGAATCACCGAAGAGGTCGGCAGCGTCGGAGAGACGATTGGCCGGCACCACACACAGCACGCGGTCCCCTGGCTGCAAAACGATGTCGTCGCGGGCCAGCATGTCGAGGTCGCCACGACGCACCCGCGTCACCTTGCCACTGGTACGCCCGCGCACGTCGATACTGCCGAGAGTCCGACCCACCAAGGCCGGGTTGGACACCAAGAAACGGCGAAAATCGATTTCGTGGCGTTCGTCAGTGAGGGTGCGATCCGAGACATGCCCGAGGTGCTCTACGGCACGGTTCACGTCGTCAGGATTACCGACGACGAGGACCTGGTCACCAACGTGCAGGTCGTCGTCAGGGGCAGCCAGCCGCATCTCGCCGTCCCGCAGCAGGTAGGACATACGAATCTGGTCGTCGCTAAAGCCAGGGGTCTCGCGGATGGAAGTTTCCTGGTCAACGAAGGTGGATGTCGCTGTCAGCCCAGCCTCGGCCATCGAGGTGTTGTCCTTGCTGGCCGGCCAACGCCGCTTGGCAACGAAGGCCACCATGATGAGCGCAACAATGACGCCGACCGGGTAAGACAGCGCATAGCCGACGAGGGTGTCGCCAGCCCCATGTGTTGCCGTTGACGCGGCATCAATGGCTGGCGAGGTGAGGACGCCGGCGTACAGACCAGCAACGTGAGCCGGACTCAGTCCGAGTAATCGCCCTAGTCCAAGCCCTGCGGCAGCCATGGCAGCCAGACCAACCACACCAGCGAGCATGAGACTCCACTGGCGTTTGAGATCCGACAGGAAGGTAGACCCGGCGGCCAGACCGACGGTGTAACAGAACAGTACGACACCGAAACCCTTAATCATCCCCAGGTCCTGGCCGAGACGCGGGTCGAGGGCACCCACGACAAGCCCCATGAAGAGTGCTCCGGCCGCACCAAACCTCAGCGGACCGAACTTGATCTGACCTAGCAGAGCGCCAGCGGCCAGGACGATGAGGATCGTCAGCAGTTGGTGTGTGGCGAGAAAGTCGGTCAGCACTGTCATAAAACTCCTGACGCCGTACCGGCGATCCCGCCTCGGCAGCAGAATGCGCCGTCGCAGCAGACCCGGATGGGAACAAACCCTTGAATTGTAAGACCTTGGTTCAGGGCTGGACGAGGATACGGATCGGGTTGCCCTGGTGGGACTCCAACTCCTCGATACCGCTCTTGACGTCCTTCAGCTCTCCCGGGCAGTTGCGCCAGATTTGTGCAGTTGCGCCACTGTGGCCAGCTGCGCAGCACCGGGGCACACACATCATCAGGTAGCAGGTAGCTGTGAGGGAACCCGTGGGGTGACGGTGCCGAGAACTGCGGGAAAACGCCGGGGACAGCCGAAAACAGGCGTCACTCCCCTGCCGTGTGCTCGGTCTTGGCGACCTGGATCGCAAGATCCTCCGGGGCCAACTCTGCATGGGCGAACTCAGTGCTAATAGGCAACCTCAGTCGCAGGTCTGTCCCGACGCAGACCTCGACCAGTCCACTCCCCAGCTGGAAGTCAACGACGTGACCGCCGTGGTCCCGAGCCTCTGTGATGAAATGCACGTGGCAACCCGGCACCGAGATCCCCTGCTGGTACACCGGGGTCCGGAACCCGGCGAACGACCCGCTGACATCCTCTGTACGCACGATTTCCTCGCCGTCAGTGGCTTCCACCATCGGTCGGTACGGCTTCGATTGCTGAACGACGGTCCTCGTCGTCACCCAGTCGACATGCCCCGTGATCCGCAGGGCATACATGTAATTGGCGCTGGGAAGCACCTTGTCGATGAGCTTGGAGATCTCGGCACGGGTAACCGGGGAGCGCACTTCCAGCCGATGAGAGGGAACGAAATCCGTCACCGTCGCGTAGGGCGTCTTGGCCCCCAACGGTGCCGGGCGGCTCGTCCCATCACCGCGCAGCTGGTAGCAGTGGCCGTCAAGAATAACCATCTCGCCATCGAGGGCATTGAATGTCCCCAGGCCAAACGACCCGTGGGACAGCAACTCACCGATCGTCAGCTCGTCCTCGTACACCCCATCCATCAGGGAAGATATCAGGCTGGTCTGGAAGAACTCGTGCCTATTCACACCATCATCCTACGGGTCCCGAGTCAACCCACGGCGGACCGTCCTCGCCGCCCTCTCACCCACGCCGTCAACCGCGATGAGCGGGTAATGCCAACTGAGCGTGGACAACCGTCCTGCCCATGTGGACCCGCCCAGTGGACTCGGCGGTGAATACCCTCGGGTCCGCCCTGCCGTGGAACCGGGCCGCCTGCATTCCCCGCACGGTCTCGGTGAGCTGCTGAACCTGGTCTGACAGCTGTTCGATACGACGCTCCATCTGGAGGATACGTCGAATGCCATTGAGGTTGATCCCCTCATCCTGCGACAGATGCTGAACCATCCGCAGCGAGGCGACGTCACGCATGGAGTACCGACGCCCCCGTCCGCGAGTGCGCTCCGGGACGACCAATCCAAGCCGGTCATAGGTGCGCAAGGTCTGCGGGTGCATCCCGGCAAGCTCAGCAGCCACCGAAATAGGGAAGATGGCGGCGTCCTTATCGATCACCGCCAAGTCGACAGCATCCGACAGTTCCCGGCTGCGCCGCACCATCTCACTTCACCTCCCACGGCCTCGGGTTGGGCTGCCGAACGGCGTCACGGAAACTCTCCAAGGCATGTCGTGCCTTGTCGCCCAGCTTATCGGGGACAACGACCTCGACAGTGGCGAGCAGGTCTCCCTTGCTGCCGTCAGAACGCGGCGCACCACGCCCGCGTACCCGGAAAGTACGACCGTTCGGGGTGCCGGCAGGAATCCGCAGCCGGACAGTACCTCCAGCCAGGGTCGGCACCTCGATTTCAGCGCCCAGAGCCGCCTCAGCGAAAGTCACCGGAACATCGACCGTCAGGGTGCTGCCGTCACGTCCGAAAATCTTGTGCGGCCGCACTGTCACCTTGACGTACAGGTCGCCGGCCCGACCACCGTTTTCCCCCGGGGAACCCTTGCCCTTGATACGGATTCGCTGGCCATCCTCAACTCCCGCTGGAATGCGGATTTGCATGGACTTAGTGGACTTGGCCCGACCCGATCCGTGGCAAACCTGGCAGGGGTCCTCGACGACCATGCCTCGCCCGTGGCAATCCGGGCACGGCTCGGTCATCTCGAAGACGCCGCCAGCCGAGGTCGCGTGCATACCCGAACCCTGACAGGTCGAACACACCCTCGGCACCGTTCCGGCTCGGGCCCCAGTCCCCCGACAGGCCTGACATGGGGCCTTGGAAACCATGTCCATGGTGACAGTCGTTCCGAAGACAGCGTCCTCGAAGGAAATCGTCGTCTCCGCCTCGATGTCGGCACCTCGACGGGCCGCCCGGGTAGTGGTACGTCGCCCACCGGTAGCACCAAAGAGGTTGCCAAAGAGATCTCCGAAGCCGTCACCATTGGACGCGGTGCGGATGAAGTCTTCGACGTTGACGCTCGTCTGGGCACCGCCATGCGGAAACCCGAACCTACTGGCTGATCCGAAGAGGCTGCGTGCCTGGTCGTATTCCTTGCGCTTCTTGGGGTCCGACAGCACGTCGTTGGCCTCAGAAGCTTCCTTAAAACGAGCTTCGGCAGCCTTGTCACCAGGGTGGGAGTCGGGATGGTTATCCCGAGCGATCTTGCGAAATGCCTTCTTGATCTCCTCGGGCTTGGCATTTTTGGAGACGCCGAGAATCTTGTAGTAGTCCTTCTCGGCCCAGTCCTTCGTACTCATATTCTTCCTCCCTCCCTAGTCATCGTGAGTTCGTCTGGTCTGCGATCATGGCCACCCGCTTCAGTGATTCGGCTCAGTCGTCGGTCTCGGGGGTCTGGTCCTGAGACTCCTCGACCTTCGGCTCCTCGGCTTCCGACTCAGCAGGGGCTCCCGGCTCAGTGGCTCCCGGCTCAGCGGGCGCGGCGTTCGGATCTGGGTCCGAAACTGCAACGCGCGCAGGACGCAACACTCGGTCACCAAGTTTGTAACCGGGCTGCATCACCTGGCTCACGGAAGTTACGGTGACCCCTTCCATCGGAAGTTGCATGAGAGCCTCGTGGAGAGTCGGGTCGAAGGCGTCACCCACCTCACCGAAGCTGGTCAGGCCGTGAGCATTGGTCACCTTTTCCAAATCGTCGACGACGAGCTTGAACCCGCCCTCGACCTCACCGTGCTGACGGGCCATCGCAATCGAGTCCAAAACCGGCATGAGGTCGGTAATGACCTTATCGACACCGGCTTGACGCGACAGCGCGCGATCCCGATCGACGCGCCTCTTGTAGTTGACGTACTCGGCCTGCAGACGCTGCAGATCTTCGGTGCGCTCAGCCAGCAAAGCCTCGAGCTGAGCCTCCCGCGACAGCTCCTCGGGAGCCTGTTCCTCGGGTGCCTGCGCCCCCTCGGCCGAGGCTTCGGCGTCAATATCGACGCCATCGACGATATCGGCGAAACGCTCGTCTACGTTTTCACCAGCCTGGTTATCGTCGGCCTGGTTCTGTTCAGGATTGACGTTCTTGTCAGTCATCTTTCTTCCTCCACGTGGGTGCCGACCGCCGGGCCGTCATGATTGGCGACCCGGCGGTCCATGCGGGGTTTGAGGTCAGGCCGTGGCCCCGATCACTTCTTGTCGTCTTCGTCGTCCACGATCTCGGCGTCCACGACGGTGTCGTCGCCGGACTCAGAGCTGGCCGACTCGGCACCCTCACCCTGCGGGTTCTCAGCCTGGGCCTGCTGGGCTGCAGCGTAGATCGCCTGTCCCATAGCCGACGCCTTCTGGTTCAAGTCGTCCATGGCGGCCTTCACCTCGTCGTCGTTGTCGGTGCCCTTAAGGGTCTCCTTCAACTTAGCGATGGCCTCGGTCACCGGGGCCTTGGTGTCCTCGGGGATCTTGTCGGCGTTCTCGTCGAGCAGCTTCTCGGTGCGGAAGGCCAGCGCATCGGCCTCGTTGCGCATCTCGACAGCCTCGCGACGCTTCTTGTCAGCCTCGGCATTGGCCTCAGCCTCCTTGACCATGCGGTCGATCTCGTCCTTGCCCAAGGCAGAACCGCCGGTAACAGTCATGGACTGCTCCTTACCGGTAGCCATGTCCTTGGCGTGGACGTGGACAATGCCATTGGCATCGATGTCAAAGGACACCTCGATCTGCGGGATACCGCGCGGGGCGGGCATGAGACCGGTCAGCTCAAAGTTGCCCAACGGTTTGTTGTCGCGGACAAACTCGCGCTCACCCTGGAAGACCTGAATCATCACCGACGGCTGGTTGTCCTCAGCGGTGGTGAACACCTCGGAACGCTTGGTCGGAATGGTGGTGTTGCGCTCAATGATCTTGGTCATGACGCCGCCCTTGGTCTCGATACCGAGGCTCAGCGGGGTGACGTCAAGGAGCAGCACGTCCTTGACCTCGCCCTTCAGCACACCGGCCTGCAGAGAGGCACCGAGGGCTACGACCTCATCGGGGTTAACGCCCTTGTGCGGCTCCTTGCCAGCAAGCTCCTTGACCAGCTCGGAAACGGCGGGCATACGGGTCGAGCCACCAACGAGGATGATCTCGTCGATCTGGGAGACGTTGAGGCCAGCGTCCTTCATCACCGCGTTGAACGGGGTACGGCACCGCTCAAGAAGGTCCGAGGTCAGGCGCTGGAACTCAGCGCGGGTCAGCTTCTCGTCGAGGTGAAGCGGACCAGCGGCACCGGCGGTGATGTACGGCAGGTTGATATGAGTCTCAGAAGCCTGCGACAGCTCGATCTTGGCGCGCTCGGCTGCCTCCTGCAGACGCTGCTTGGCCATCTTGTCGGCGGACAAGTCAATGCCATTGGCGTTCTTGAACTGGGTCACCAGCCAGTCGACGATTCGCTGATCCCAGTCGTCACCACCGAGGTGGTTGTCACCGTTGGTGGCCTTCACTTCGAAGACGCCATCGGAGATGTCGAGCACGGAGACATCGAAAGTGCCGCCGCCGAGATCAAAGACCAGAACAGTCTGCTCCTTGTCAGCCTTGTCGAGTCCGTAGGCCAGCGCAGCAGCGGTCGGCTCGTTGACGATACGGTCAACGGTCAGTCCGGCGATCTCACCGGCCTCCTTGGTGGCCTGACGCTGAGCGTCGGAGAAGTAGGCCGGGACGGTGATGACGGCGTTGGTGACCGACTCACCGAGGTATGCCTCAGCGTCCCTCTTCAGCTTCTGCAAGATGAAGGCGCTGATCTGCTGCGGCTTGTAGGTCTTGTCGTCAACGCCCATCGTCCACGACTCGCCCATATGACGCTTGACGGAACGGACGGTGCGGTCAACGTTGGTGACAGCCTGACGCTTGGCGACCTCGCCAACGAGGGTCTCCCCCGAATTGGTGAAAGCAACCACCGACGGGGTGGTACGAGCACCCTCAGCGTTCGGGATGACGGTGGGCTCGCCGCCCTCGAGGACGGCGACGCACGAGTTGGTGGTTCCGAGGTCGATACCGACTGAACGGGCCATAGTTTGTTTCCTCCTGCTGGACGAAAGTTCTGGGAAAGCATCCCCTTGAGCGACTTCGACTCAACCCTAACCCCTGAGTCGCCGTCACTCAAGTTGATGTTGACTCATTTTTCAATGAGATTGAGTTCACCACACTCAACCCGCCTAGGCACCGCTGTATTCCCGGCCCACCGAAAACCGGCCATCACCGCAGACAACGGCTCAGCAAAAACTCACTGAGAGCGTAAAAATGCCGGACGGCAGACCGTCCGGCACTCTCGGCAACGCACGCTGGGGAATCAATGGAAGTAGGGAACAATCAAATAGAGGCCGTACAAGACGACGAGCCCTGCGACACCGATGGCCGTCCAACCCAGAGCCACAAGTCCAGCAGCCCCATCGATTCCCGCTTCAGTGCGTGCATGAGCTCGGTCAAGCATCAGCGCACCACCGGCGGCAATGCTGACGATGATAACGGTGGCCGCAACCGTGACGACGGCCACCAATCCAAGCGAAGCCCAATCAATACTCATGCTGCAGTCCCTCCGGCAATGGCCGAGCCCTTCCGGACGCCGACCTGGGTGGAGTCATTAACGTTGTTGTGGTCAACCTTGTGGTGGTTGGCCTGACGGATGATGAGGGCAGCCATCACGGCCAGCAGGACGAGGTCGATAATGACGCCCCAGGTGCCGATCCCAGCGATGGCCGAGGTGATGGCACCGACGATGGCGGCAGCCGGCAGGGTGACTACCCAGGCAATGACCATCTTTCCGGCAGTTGCCCAACGCACCTCGGTGTGGCGCCCAAGCCCCGAACCGAGGATCGAACCAGAGCAGACGTGGGTGGTTGACAGCGCGAAGCCCAGGTGAGAAGAAGCCAGAATGGCGACCGTCGACGCCGTCTCAGCAGCAAATCCCTGCGGAGACTCGATGTCACACAGGCCTTTGCCCATGGTGCGCATAATGCGCCAACCCCCGGAGTAAGTGCCGAGACCGATGGCGCAGCCAGCCGCCAAGATCACCCACCACGCCGGTCCGGCACCCGACGTCTGATATCCGGCAGCGACGAGAACCAGAGTGATGACACCCATTGTTTTCTGACCGTCAGAGGTCCCGTGAGCCAAAGCGACCATCGAGGCCGAGACTCGCTGGCCATTCAGGAACATCCGCGACGAATGGTGCGCGGTGTGATCGGTAATGCGGTACGCCAGCCACGTCGCCAGCAGAGCAGCAATTCCAGCAACAAACGGGGCGACCAGGGCAGGCAGGATGATCTTGCTTATAATCTTGTCGGCGTGGATACCGCTCATGCCGGCCTCGACTAGGACAGCGCCGATGAGGCCCCCGAACAGAGCATGGGACGAGCTGGACGGTAGACCGAACAGCCAGGTTGCAAGGTTCCAGATGATTGCGCCAATGAGACCAGCGAAAACCATCGGCACCGTAACGAGTTGGTCATTGACAATGCCACCGGAGATCGTCTTGGCAACCTCGGTCGACAAGCAGGCACCGATAACGTTGAGAACGGCCGCAATGATGACGGCCACCTTAGGCTTGAGTGCTCCGGTTGCCACTGACGTCGCCATCGCGTTGGACGAGTCGTGGAAGCCGTTGGTGAAGTCGAATGCCAACGCCGTCACGACGACGATGACCACGATTAACAGGGTCGAACTCATGCAAGATCCTTTGTGCGGGCCGTAACGCCCCCGGACGGCGAGCTGGGAACCCCACTCCTTATCGAAGCAGGGCGGACGTTCCGGCCAGAACCCGGGAGCAGTTCCGACCGACTGACACGTTACGCCCAGTCAGCACCCGTCCGTGTGGCGAGTTCCCCACGAAGTAACGACAAGGTGAACAATCTCACCGCCGAAGCACCCCTTGGAGACATAGTGTTGACATGTTGTACATCGGTTCTACTAGGGGATACTCCTACAGCAGCGGGAGAAGTGCGAAACGACATTGCCCACTCCTGTTAATAAAGAGTTCACCCCCAGTACGCGTTCACATTGCGCGCTCGGGAAGGAGATTGGCCCGAAGATGGCCGAATGTCAGCAGTGCCGTCATACCCGATCCGGGATGTGGCTGGGTCCCCATCAGTGCGCCTGGGGCTACTGGGTGTGAAAACTCTCGGGCACAGCCCGGGTAGGGTGGACACGCTTGTCCAAGAAAAGGAGTTGGCATGCCCTCAACCCCACTGTCTGCTGCCACGCTGGCCGGTATGATCGATCACACTTTGTTGACCCCGGAGGCCACCCACGATGACGTCGCCAAGCTGGTCGCCGACGCCAAGAGATACGGAACCTGGTCGGTGTGCGTGTCACCGTCAATGCTCCCGCTAAACGTCGACATGGGTGACGTCAAGCTCACCGTGGTATGCGGGTTCCCCTCTGGCAAACACACCAGCGCAGTGAAGGCGGCTGAGGCCCGTGACGCGATCGCCGCCGGGGCCGACGAGGTTGACATGGTCATCAACCTTGGCATGGTCAAGGAAGGACGCTGGCAGGATGTCACCGCCGACATTGCTGCCGTCAAGCAGGCTGTGCCGGACCCAAAGATCCTCAAGGTCATCATCGAATCAGCCGTACTCACCGACGACGAGATCGTTCGTGCGTGCAAGGCCGCTGAAGAAGCTGGCGCGGATTTCGTCAAGACGTCCACAGGGTTCCACCCGAAAGGTGGGGCGAGCGTCGAGGCCGTCAAGCTCATGGCTGACACAGTTGGGGGTCGCCTGGGGGTCAAGGCCTCCGGTGGTATTCGTGATTACGACACCGCATGTGCCATGGTCGAAGCCGGTGCGACTCGTCTCGGCGTCTCATCAACCGCCAAGATCCTTGCCGGCGCTCCCAAGGAATGAAGCTCCGCGCGACCCGTGTGGCCGTTAAGGTCTTCGTCCGGTGCCGGGTTCAACAATGGCTGCATGGCCATCGTGGCCGTGCACGTGGTTTGTTCTGTAACTCTTCATACTGGCGCTGACCTGCCGACACCCCAGCACCGCAACCGTCTAAAGCGGCTCATCGCAAACGAGGGTGTAGCGGGGTGATGGTGTGGCGATTGATTCTTGTTAAACATTAAGCGTTCCTTTCGTCAGGCCAATTTGTTTCAGCGGGTTCGCGACATGGGAATCTGGGTCGGGTTATCTCTTAAGAGACGCTAAACCATATCGAGTTACAATACAAATGTATTGCTTAAATACGAGGCGTTGCGGTTTTTGAGGTTGTTAACGCTGCCGGGGCGACGAGGGACAGGCCCCGTCAGGATATGAAGTGCAAACTAATTGCCCGAGTAAGGAGTCTGCCGGCGAGTACCCACAACAACACACCCTATGAACCGCAACAGCTAATGGGACGGGTGAAGCAAATACTCGGAAAACAAGTGGCGCACCTGGACCTCGCCTCGTGCGCCCGTACCGCCGACCGCCGCTCAGACCGTCTGAGGTTCCACCCCCACCGGGGCGGCAGCCTGCGCAGCAGCTTCCCGGCGCTTCCAGTTCAGCAACCAGGACACCTCGTTACACAGCAGCTGGCGTCGAGACGCCGAATCGTACGACCGCGCCGAATGACCCAGCCCGTCGTATACGACGTTGTTGCCCATCACCCAGCACATCGCGTGGAATTCTTCACCGGTCTCGTGGAAGAGCAACGGAGTCGCAAGCGGATTGATCTTCAAATTGGAGTACCGCTCGTCATAAACGACCACCTGCTCAATGCCGCGCAAAATCGGGTGATCGGCAGCGTCGGGTACCGGTTCGAAGACTCCGTACGAACGCTCCGGATGTCCGCTGACCCCCAACACCCATTGGCCACCGAGAATGGACGGCCACAGGTCCCAATCACAGAAGGTGTTGCAGGCGGTATGCAGACCGAGAATCGGCTTACCAGCCTCATGGTGTTCCCGGATCTTGTTGTGGGCACGCGACCACTCGGGGACGTAGTCCCATTCCTCCTCCGGGTCTCCCCCGCCAGTATTGACGATGAGCAGATCCGTGTCCGCGAGGTGGTCCAAAGCTTCCGGCTCAGAACACCTCACCTCCACCTGGTGACCGCGCTCGGTCAAGATCTGGGAGACAGCCTCGGAGGTGGCGTCAAAGTCGTGGATGTCGTCGGCGTAACGCCCAGATCCCGACAAAACGAGAATGTGCCCCATGGGATTTCCTTCCTGATCCTGGGTGGATCTAAAAGGTCACACTAGGACACTAACCCCACTAAGGACGAATTATCTCCGGCGTCGTTCCCCGTCGTCGCCACGATTCCTTCGTACAGCCCCCGTACCCTGACCTGTCAGCCTTGGTAAGCCTCGATGGTGATGACGACACCGTCGCCCAGATCAACAGCGTCACCAATGGCCAACTCGATCGTCTGACCGCTTTCCAGCCGCAGCGGATCCTGACCGACACGGCGAACGACGGTGCCGTTCGTGGAATGCATATCCGTCACTTCAATCCCCCACTGCCCAACAGCGAACTTGACGTGAGTACGGCTGATGTCCTGTCTCGGGGAGGGCACGCGCATGATGTCCTCACCGTTCTCGGCCCTCGGGGCACGTCCGACCAAAACCACATCCTTGAGATACGTGACCTCTCCGGTGGTCGAGACCAGGGTTGCCGCAACATTTGACGGAGGGAACGGCCCATCGCTCACCGAGGCAGAGGCGAATCCCTCGTCCTCGCTCTCGTCGGCACTGTATTGAAACTGGCTGGGCTGCTGAGGCGATGTTCCCGGGGCAAGAGCGGAAACGACGTCCCCTGGCTCAGGCTGTACTCCAACCGGCTGGGTACCGGTATAAAACTGGCCATCAAAAGCCCCGGCGTCACCTAGGCCGTCGTTTTGAGCGCGAACGGGCTCAGTCTCCTCACCCGCGACCGCAGTCTCAACGGACTCTGGCTCGGCAGCTTGCACGGCCACCGGGCTCACCGGCTGTTCAGGGGCGGCCTCGGCAGAATCAATAGCAGCGCTATCAGGGGCCGGAACCTCAACGAAACCGGGAGCGTCCCACTCATCAGCTGGATGTGTCAGCTCGCCAGCTTCCTCCTCGGCCTGCTGCTCCTGGGGAACCCACGGTTTGAGGGCGTCGTCGGAACTCGCCACCACTCGCGGACGATGAATCCCACCGCCAACGACAAAAGGCTGAACCTGGCCAGTCGCGTCGATGATGACCTTGCTCGCCTGGGCTACACCCAACAGCAGCGGCATGGCCAGCCTCTGCTCGACCTCTTCCATCTCGACGACGACGGTCGATGGGTTGAGCTTTTTCTCGCTCCACGTCAGCAGGCCGTCCCCATGATTGACAACCTCACCGGTGGAGGCGTCTTTGACGACGACCTGGCCACGGGCCATGGAGTACATCTCACCATCGACCCAGAAAAACACTCCCAGGCTCGGCATCTTTGCCAGTCCGATCATCGTCAACGTCGAGACGAGCGCCTGCGGATCATCGGCCTCGGCCACCTGCTGCCAGATCGACGCCACCAATCCGGAATGACGCGGGGCGGCCGGCTGCATGACGACAAGGCTGCTCGGCCCAGCCAGCACCACCCAGGAACCAGGGGTGTAGGTGGCGCGCCAGGCGCCGAAAGTCTGGGACATTAATCCTCCAGAAGTCGGGGGCACGGTCGTAACTATTATTCCGCGCATATGGCTACGCCGTCGACATACCCCCTACCGGACTCGGATTCTCGGGTGCTGCGCCGGCCTGTTGTATTCCACACACGCTTTCGGGTGCTCCACGAACGCAATCGGCCCCTCCACCGCTATGGAGGGGCCGAAAGCTCACGTCAGCAAGACGGTGAATCCTTTAACCTCACTTCTCCTTCTGCGAGATGACGGCCTGGGCCGCAGCGAACCGTGCAACCGGCACACGGTATGGCGAGCAGGACACGTAATCGAGTCCGGTCTTGTTGAAGAAGTGAATCGACGCGGGATCGCCACCATGCTCACCACAGACACCCAGGTTCAGCTGCGGATTGGTTGCGCGACCTTTCTCCACAGCCCCGGCGACGAGCTGACCGACGCCCTCCTGGTCGATCGAGGCGAACGGGTTCTCCTTGAGGACCTTGGTACGCAGGTATTCGGTCAGGAAGCCGTTCTCCGCGTCGTCACGGGAAATGCCCAGGGTGGTCTGGGTCAAGTCGTTGGTACCGAAACTGAAGAAGTCAGCGACCTCGGCGATCTTATCGGCGATAAGGGCAGCACGCGGCAGCTCAATCATGGTGCCAATCTTGACGTCGACCTTCGTGCCAGCGGCCTCGAACTCCTCATCAATGGCCTGCTGAACAATGCGGCGCTGGGTCTCAAGCTCAACCGGGGTGAAGACCAGCGGAATCATGATGTTGATCTGCACCGTCTCCCCCTCCTTTTTGAGCACCGACAGAACAGCGCGGATGATGGCGCGGGCCTGCATATCGGGAATCTCGGGGTACAACATGCCGAGGCGGCAGCCACGCGTACCGAGCATCGGGTTCTGCTCATGCAGCTTCTTGACCTGGGCCAGCAGACGACGTTCCTTGTCAAGCTCGTTCGGATCAGCCCCCTTGTCCTGCAGCTTCTGGACCTTGAGGGACTGCTCGACGAGATCCGGCAGGAACTCGTGGAGCGGCGGGTCAAGTAGACGGACGGTGACTGGCAGGCCCTTCATCGCGGTGAAAATACCCTCGAAATCGGCCTGCTGCATCGGCAGAATCTTGTCGACGGCAACCTGGCGCTCCTCCGGGGTCTCCGCCGTAATCATCTCGTGCATGGCAGGAAGGCGATCGGCACCGAAGAACATATGCTCGGTGCGACACAGGCCGATACCCTCAGCACCCAGCTCACGGGCCTTGGCGGCGTCAGTGGCGTTGTCAGCATTGGCCTCGACGCCCATACGCCGAACCTCGTCAGCCCACGAGAGAACCTCCTCGAAGTCGGCGTTGATCTGCGGCGGGATGAGAGGCAGACCAGCAGCGAAGACTTCACCTGTGGAGCCGTCGAGGGTAATCATGTCTCCCTCGTGGATGACGGTATCGCCGATCGTCAAGGTGGCAGCCTTGGCGTCGATCTTGATACCGCGCGCACCGGCGACACAGGGCTTGCCCATGCCACGAGCGACCACGGCAGCGTGAGAGGTCATGCCGCCGTGAGCCGTCAGGACGCCCTGGCTGACGATGACACCGTGAATGTCATCAGGGGTGGTCTCGAAACGAATGAGGACGACTTTCTCACCCTTGGCACCACGCTCGGCGGCCACATCGGCGTCAAAGACCGCCTCACCAACAGCGGCACCTGGAGAGGCAGGCAAGCCCTCGGCGACGGGCCGCTCGGTGTGGTTCGGATCGATGGCCTCGTGAAGCAGTTGGTCGAGCTGAGCAGGCTCAATCCGCATAAGGGCCTCTTCCTTGCTGATGACGCCTTCGTCAACAAGGTCGCGAGCCACCTTGAGGGCAGCAGCAGCGGTGCGCTTGCCATTACGGGTCTGCAGTAGGTAGAGCTTGCCGTTTTCGACGGTGAACTCCATATCCTGCATATCGCGGTAGTGCGACTCCATCTTCTTCATGGTGTCGATGAGCTCGTGGTAGGCCTCCGGCAGCACTTCCTCCATCTCAGCGAGGGAGCGCGGGGTACGGATACCGGCAACGACATCTTCGCCCTGGGCATTGACGAGGAACTCACCGTAAAGCTCTTTGGCACCGGTGGCAGGGTTACGGGTGAAGCAGACACCGGTGGCGGACGTGTCGCCACGGTTACCGAAGACCATCTGCATGACGTTGACGGCGGTGCCCAGATCGTCTGGAATCTTATTGGCCTTGCGGTAGACGAAAGCCCGCGGGTTCAGCCAAGAACGGAACACGGCGTCAACAGCACGCATGAGCTGCTCACGCGGGTCCGTCGTCCAGTTGCCGCCAAGCTGCTCGTTGGACAGTTTCTTAAAGGTATCAACTAGACCCTTGAGATCATCGGCCGTCAGATCAGTATCGGACTCGACGCCCTTCTCCTCCTTGAGGGCAGTCAGGGCGTCCTCGTAGACGTGAGCGTCGATGCCCTCGACGACCTCGCCGTACATCTGGATGAAGCGACGGTAACAGTCCCATGCGAAGCGCTCACTGCCGGCTTCCTTGCCGACGGCCTCAACGGTGTCGTCGGAAATGCCGAGGTTGAGGATGGTGTCCATCATGCCGGGCATTGAGATGACGGCACCGGAACGGACCGACACGAGCAACGGCTTGTTGACGTCGCCCAGACCGCGACCAGTGCGCTCCTCCAGACGCTTAAGCCCATCCCACACCTGAGATTCGAGGCTTTCGGGCCACTCTCCGTCCCTCGTCATAGTGTCCACGCAGGCTTCGGTGGTGACGGTGAATCCGTCAGGCACCGGGACACCGAGGCGCTTCATCTCGGCAACTCCTGCGCCCTTGCCTCCGAGCAACGGCTTCATCTCGGCGCTGCCCTCGGACAAGTCGTACACGTAACGGTCAGTCATGACTGATCTCCTTCGATCTGTGTCAGCCTGTTCATCAATTCACGGCATTCGGACCCGTGCGACTGCGCAGCGAGTCCGAAGACCAGCCTCCCATCAGGCCGGATACCGTCATTCTCTCACGCTCATGGGGCATTTTCACCAGTAGCCCAAATAGTCGGCTCGCTGGCCATACCGGTCACGGCAGCGCACAAACGGCTCATTTCCGTTGGTATCTCTCTTGGTGCGCCGCCCTCGACAACCCGACGAAGCGACCGTCGGTATGACGGTGCTGAGTGATGTCGGCAAAAGTTGCGAATGCTCCCGTCGGGGCGGTGCGGGTCAGGGGCGAGTGCGGTAGGACCCAGCCGGCTTACGCAGCCTGGTCCCCGCCGTCTTGGCCCGTCGGTCAACGATGTCGATAACCTTCGTCGCCGACTCCTCCAGGGCCAGCCCGGTCGTGTCAATGATGGGGCAGCCCAAGCGGCGCTGAATCTTGCCAACCTCATCCAGCTCGTCGTAAATCGCGGCGAGATCGGCGTAACCGTCCTCGTTGCCAAAACCGCCCAGACCGCGAACGCGACGGCCCCGGATTTCCAGCAGCCGCTGAGCGTCGATCGTCAACCCGACGATCCGCCACCGGTCGACAGCCGCCAGTTCCGACGGCGGAGCGATACCGGGTACGAGCGGAACGTTGACCGTCTTGTAACCGAGATATCCCAGATAAATTGACAAGGGCGTCTTACCTGAACGGCTCACGCCGACCAAACAGATGTCAGCCTCAGTCAGGCGGTCGGGTATGGCACCGTCGTCATTGCGCACCGCGAATTCCATCGCCGAAATGCGGGTGAAGTAGTCGGCCTCAACACCCACGGGACGGCGCGGTACGGCGTCGGCGTCGAGACCCGAAGCTTCCTCCATGGCCTCGAGCATGGGACCCATGAGGTTGACCTCGCGGATACCCATTTCCTCACACGCGTCAGTGACCATTTCACGCATATCGGGCAGAACGAGGGTGTGTACCACGCATACCCACTGCCCGGCGTCAAGGGACTCCTTGACGGCCTCCAGGGCGGCGACCATTTCCGGAACCGTACCGATCATGGGATGACGAACGATGTGCCAGTGGACCCCTTCGAACTGGCTTCGCGCAGCACGGGCCAAGCGGACGGCGGTCTCACCCGTCGAATCGGCGATGACGTGTATTTCCAAGGGCGACTCTGCCATGGTGTCATGATATCTGGGTCATGACGCCATGACACCGCGCTTCGTCACTACCGCTTTGTGTGTGTCATTGTGGCGACCTTAGTGACGAACCCAACGAGTCTGGCCTCCACATCGGCCTGAGACTTCGGCTCGTTATGAACCTCGTGACGCAACCCTGGGTAGATACGAATCTCGACGTCGTGACCAGTGCGGGTGAGTTCGTCTGCAACGTGCTGGGCACCGTCACCAAAATTGGCAACCGGATCGTCGCCGCCGGAGAAAATGAGCACTGGCATGGGTGGCAGATCACGGTAGAACGACTCGGCGTTGGCGCGCTGATAGATTTCGAGGAAGCTCCAGACGAACCGGTTGCTCATTGGGGCACCGAAGTTGTTGAACTTGTCCCTGCCGTGATCGCGAACGACGAACGGGTCGGAGGCCACCCAATCAGTGGGACCCGGGTTAGGCCCACAGCGGTCGAGGAAACCGTCAAACAATTGCTCAAGAAACACCGGCTCGACGGCTCCGGCTGGGTCAGCCTCGACGGCGGCACGCAACCCATCCCGGTCCAGGCTATGCTCCAAACCCTTCAGCTCGGCCGCGACGCCACACAGAGCCAGGCCATCAAGTCGTGCCCGAGGATCGACCGCCATCACCCGGGCGATCATCGAACCCCAGCTGTGACCAAAGACAAGATAGGGCAGGTCCGGGAACTGTTCTCGTGCCAAGGCCTGCAACGTCAGCTCGTCCTCAACAACAACGGTGGCACCGTCATCCCCTGCGTCTGCCCATACCCCCGACACCATGGCAGTACGTCCGTGGCCGGCGTGGTCGTCAGCCACGACAACACAGCGAGCGTCGAGCAGGGTGCCGATCATGTGCAGGTAGCGCCGAGAATGCTCACCCAAACCATGAACAAGCTGCACCACTGCCACCGGGTCGGCGGCGGGTTCATAGATCCATGCCTGAATATGGTCACGACCATTGTGTGAGGTGAATTCAATTTCCTGTAGGGCCACAATGCCTCCGATCACGCAGCTAACACCTGCACACGGTAGGGCGTGAAAAACCGTCACCGGTCCCGATGTGCACACACGTGCAGAGTCTCACGGCGGAACGAGCAATTTCGTCACATCACCCGGTAGGGGCACGACCTGCTGAGCAACTACATAGCGGAGAGGCCCCGACGCTATACCGCGCCACACCCTCGAGTACGAACAGCGGGTTTGTCCGCCTCCGAGACCGCATTGCTGAAACCTGAGCCAGTCCTGTCGCGCTAATCATACTTATAGGGATTTTGTTCGTCGTTACCTCCAATGTTCCCCATGACGCTCCGAACACTCGATCAAATCGACATATGTCGGGAACACACACCGACATATGTCGGTACCGCTCGGTCTGCTACTCATGATGGGATACCAACACAGCTAACCAAAAACACACGGTTACTCCAGTCTCAACTCCCAGTAGAAGAACACACAATCCAGACACAGGAGTCGAGATGAAAAAGATTAGGGCGCTCATCGTCGGGACAACAGTGCTGGCTATCGGTTGTAGCAGCGCCAGCATTGCTTCAGCGTCAGAAATAAATTTTCATGGTTCGCCTTCCGTATTTGGGAGTGACCTTGCCAAGGCAGACGATCTAATATGGCAATTCGCTGCTGGATGCGCCGGATGGCGTCCTTTAGAGTGGGCATTAAATAAGCCGAAACCAGTTGCAGCACGAGCGCTGACATGGGCGGTAAAGCAAGCCCTTAAGGCGGCAGAGAAGCTGAAGAAATGAGAGACAAAACGAAAGAGCGTCTGTCTGACACTTTCGCCGGAGTAATCGCCATGGCTGTAGCATTCTTCCTCAAACCATCGGGATGGAATGTCAAAAACGCCTTCATTTGGTTTGGCGTATTCGCCGCAGCCTATACCGGCATAAGGCTGGTCATTATGATCCCTGAAGCTATTCGGACTGCTCACAAAAAGGATGAGTGACTAACGGCCGCGATAGACCACTCGTCCCCTACTACCCGCAGCCGTCAACAGCGCATACAGAACGACACCTACTTGTGTCGATACTGCCGCCTAAAAGCGTTCAGCATCTCTTCAGCATTCGCAGGTCCGACTATTTCAGAGAGATAGCCTACCGCTTCTGGCTCGCTTAACGAGGTACGTCTAAATACATCTTTGTCGTCAATTTTTCGCCTGAGTAAATGTGATTTTGAAGCAGAAGGCCGACCTTCCAATAAATCACAAATATAGTCGAGTGTAAAAAATAACTCAATGCGCTCATCTCCGTATATCATCAACTGTGAAGTGAGAGCATTAAATGGTTTATCGTCGCGGTACTCCACGCAATGAACAATGTCAAACACTAAATCTTCTAATCGCGCAACTTTGCGTTCGAGAGAAGCAATCTGTTGCTGGTAACTATTTTCGGAAGACATCGCACCTACAGAAGGATCCACATTACGACAGCGACTGAATTGGCGTAACACTCGCCGTCCCCCACTAAGGGGCCTACTTAAAGACGAGGATAGTTTGTGTTGTACAGCACGGCTAGCTGTCCCGTTGGTAGACGATCATGCCGAGGGGCGGAACCCACACCACCCAGCCCCAAACTCTCCTACCGTGGTGTCATGAGTTCTCGCGTCATCCTCGTCAGCGACGACCGCTCCAGCCTCCGCGCCCCCGGCACCGCTCTTTGGCCCCACGCCGCATGTATGCGCGGCATCCACACCGGCGATTGGGCCGCTCACATCTTCGAATACGCCATGTCTTTCGACGGCAATATGACCCAGGTGCGCGCGCTCGCCGCCCAGACAGGCGCCGGGGTTCTGCACCCTCACGGCCCCCTCGCGACCGAACCACCCGGTCTGATCGTCTGTGACGTCGACTCGACGATGACCCGTACCGAAGCCATTGATCTGCTCGCCGAGTATGCCGGAAAGGCTAAGGAAGTCAGCGAGGTCACAGCCCGCGCGATGGCCGGGGAACTCGACTTCGCTGAGTCCCTCAATGAGCGCGTGAAATGTCTGGAAGGTCTGCATGTCGGGGCCATCGAGGAAGCACGCAAGGCCACCGTCATCACCCCAGGAGCAGCTGAGCTCGTCACGGCTGCACATCAGGTTGGTGCCGCCGTAGGATTGGTGTCAGGGGGATTCACGGCGCTGGTGAACCCACTGGCTGAGGAGATTGGCGCTGACCTCACTGCCGCCAACGAGCTGGAAATCGTCGACGATCACCTCACCGGCAGGGTCGTCGGAGACATTGTTGATCGCGCCGCCAAGGCCACCTGGCTACGTCGCTGGGCCAAGGGGCGCAACGTCGACCTGAGGCGGACGATCGCCGTTGGTGACGGAGCCAATGATCTCGATATGTTCGCGACTGCCGGGCTGGCGATCGCCTTCTGCGCTAAACCCGTCGCCGTCGCTGCTGCACGAAACACCATCCGGTGTGAGCGGATCGACGCAGTTCGCTCGGTGTGGGCACAATGACCACGATGATGGATGCATGAGTAACCTCCCGGGAACCGTTCATTCCGCTCATGAAGGCGCATGGCAGGTGGCAGAGCACGGCTGCCAGGTGCTGAGCTGGCAGGCCGACGACAAGCCCGTCATCTGGTTCGACGCCGAACACGCCGACGAGTCCGACGTGGTTATTCGGGGAGGTATCCCGCTGTGTGCCCCGTGGTTTGGTCACGGGCCGAATAACGACCAAGATCCCCAACACGGTTTGGCTCGCCGCACCGACTTCTCGGTGACGATGGCAGACCCCTTCCAGGTCGTCGGAACCGCCGAGACCGCTGCTATCGGAATTCGTCACCAGGTCGTCATGACCAAAAACGCCCTGGAGATGACACTCACCCTCACAAACCATGACGAGGTGCCCCGCACCGTCGAGGGAATGTGGCACTCCTACCTGCGCGTTGGTGACTCCGCACAGGCCCGTGTCCAGGGGGTCAAGGGTGCCGATTGGCGCAACTTCGCGACCGGTGACGAGGGGTCTTTTGACACCGATGAGCTCGTCATGGCCCCCGACACCGACACCGTCATTCAGGGAGTCGGGCCAGCCCTGACCCTCGTTGACCCGGTCTGGGGCCGTAACATTCATCTGGCGACGACCAACTGCCCCAGCGCAGTGGTCTGGAACCCACGCTCGGCGTCGGGAATTGCCGACACCCCAACAGCACAGGCATGGCGCGACTTCGTGTGCGTCGAGACTGGAGTCTGCAAGGACAACGCGGTCACCCTTGACCCAGGTGCCGACCTCGTCGCGACGACGACAATCACCGTCACGTCATTGTGACCACGAAAGATTGTGATCCTAGTAAGGCCACGACGACGCCCGTGACATCGTCGGCCTACCTCCCACCCGAAGTCCCGTGAACAGCCGTGCGTCGGCACCACTGATTTCCGGTCAACTGTGCACATTAGAGAGTAAAAAGTTGGGGTAGGCCGTCCAAGGCCAAGAACCCACATATAAAATATCGATACGGTTTCGGACCGCCTGCAACGGGAACGAAACAGTGTTTCTTCGACGGCTCACTGGTAGCGCGGTGCGCCGTCACCGACAACCAGCCGCACGGCGGCAGGAGGACAGATGTCAGAGCGGATTGCGAACGCAGCCCTGCGTCAGAAAGTGATGAGCGCGGACGACGCGGCTGCCCTCATCAATGACGGTGACCAGATCGGATTCGGTGGATTCACTGGGTCGGGCTACCCCAAGGCGGTTCCGGGAGCGCTGGCCAAGCGCATCAAGGAAGCCCACGATCGCGGCGAAAAGTTCACCGTCAACGTATTTACCGGAGCTTCTACCGCTCCTGAGCTTGACGGCGAGCTTGCCTCCGTCAGCGGCATTGGTTGGCGTATGCCCTACCAGTCCGATCCCCAAATGCGTTCCAAGATCAACGACGGCACCTCCTTGTACACCGACATCCACCTCTCCGAGGCCGGAATGATGGCGCGCGAGGGATTCTTCGGCAACATTGACTTCGCCGTCATCGAGGCAACCAAGATCACCGAGGATGGCGACGTCGTCCCCACATCTTCCATCGGCAACAACAATGTCTGGGTAGAGAAGGCCGACAAGATCATTATCGAGGTCAACTCGTGGCAGTCTGAGGACCTCGAAGGTATGCACGACGTGTACTACGGCTTCGCCCTGCCCCCGAACCGCGTGCCGATTCCGATCACCCATCCTGGTGACCGCATTGGTGAAAAGTACCTGCGCGTGCCGCAGAACAAGGTCGTTGCCGTGGTCGAGACATCTGGTCCTGACCGCAACAGTCCGTTCAAGCCGATCGACGACGACTCCCACAAGATCGCCGGTTATCTGCTGGACTTCTACGACAACGAGGTCAAGCAGGGACGTATGCCGAAGAACCTGCTGCCGCTGCAGTCGGGTGTCGGCAACATTCCGAACGCCGTTCTTGACGGCCTGCTGCACTCTGACCTGGAGCACCTGACCTCCTACACCGAGGTCATCCAGGACGGCATGATCGACCTCATCGACGCTGGCAAACTCGACGTGGCCTCCGCCACCGCCTTCTCGCTGTCGCCTGAGTACGCGCACAAGATGAACGAGAATGCCTCCTTCTACCGCAAGCACATCGTCCTGCGCCCCCAGGAGATCTCGAACCACCCCGAGGTCATCCGTCGACTCGGTGTTATCGGTGCCAACGGCATGATCGAGGCTGACATCTACGGCAACGTCAACTCGACCCACGTCACCGGCTCGCGGATGATGAACGGTATCGGTGGGTCCGGTGACTTTACCCGTAACGCCTTTATCTCGGCTTTCGTGTCCCCATCGACTGCCAAGGGCGGTGCCATCTCGGCGATCGTCCCGATGGTGTCGCACGTTGACCACACCGAGCACGACGTCATGGTCATCATCACCGAGCAGGGCATCGCCGATCTGCGTGGCCTGGCCCCACGTCAGCGCGCACCCAAGATCATCGAGAACTGCGCCCACCCGGACTACCGCCCGATATTGCTGGACTACTACGAGCGTGCGCTGCATGACTGCAAGTTCAAGCACACCCCGCAGCTGCTGGGTGAGGCATATGCGTGGCACACCCGGTTCCTCGAGACCGGCACCATGAAGCTTTCCTGACCGATCACCGATACACGTGGCCCCCGGCATATATGTCGGGAGCCACTTTCGCATTCACGCTATCTGGGTGTGCCGTCTCTGGCCGATAGCTCAGATCCGAACAATGACCTTTCCGCGGACGTGCCCGCCCCGCTGAAGTGTCACTGCGTCCTGAATCTGATCGAGCGGGAATACCTGCTGGATCGGCAGCACGATGTCACCGTCAGCGACAAGATCTGCGATACGTGAGAGGGCTCCGTCGGTTGCTTTGACCATACCGGTGCGCTGGACCCCAGCCGGAGCGTCGTCACCGGCAGCGATAACCCCGATTCGCCCGGGAGCGACGCCGAGTTCGACGGCAGCTTCAGCAGTCTGGGTGCCGTTGAGATCAAGGGCGGCATTGATAGTGGGGGCAAGCTTGCGAACCCGGTCGGCCAGTCCCGGACCGTAGGTGGTGGGAATGGCCCCCAAGCTGCGCAGGTACTCGTGGTTACCCTCAGACGCAGTGCCGATGACTGTCGCACCCATACGCGCGGCCAACTGAACGGTGATGGTTCCGACCCCACCAGCCGCTCCGCCGATGAGGAGGGTGTCACCCTTGGTAAGGCCGATCGTCGTCAGCGCCCCGTCTGCCGTGAGCGCGACGATGGGGAGTCCGGCTGCCACCTCGTCGGACAGCTTGTCCGGGGTGTGAACAAGGTCCTTTTCGGGATGGTCAATGACGACGTATTGGGCAGCTGCCTGGCCCAGACCGGCTTGCCCGAACACTCGGTCGCCGACGGCGAAACCTTCAGTTCCATCACCAACCTCGTCGACGGTTCCAGCCATATCTCCCCCGAAACCAGTCGGTGCGCTCACCCCGAAACCCTCAGCCGTGTGAGGGTTGGATGCAACCTTCCAGTCCAGCGGGTTGAGACCGACTGCGGCCACCCGCACTCGGACCTGGCCTGGACCGGCATGTGGCTCTTCTCCCTCGGTCACTGTGAGGGTAAAGGGATCTTCGAACGTGGCGAGCTGTGCAAATCTGTTGGTCATACCAGGGCAACACCGATGGCAAGCCGGACTATTCCCTTCCGACTACGACTGATTCTCCCATTGAGCTGGCAGCGATCGACCTTGGTGTTCGTTTTCTACCGGGCGCGCCATCCCGCTCTGTGCGAGACGACGCGAGGCCCCGGCCACCACAGGCGACCGGGACTTTGACGCACGCAGCCATGGTGTCGGTCGAAGGTTTTACAAAACCCCCTGCCGCTACCGGTCAATCACACTCCAGTCCTGGGAAGAATGGCGGGGCGGTACTTTTCGCTACCGGTGCCGCCAGCAGTGGCGGTGTTGCTGGAAGCCATCGTCAGTGCGGTGCTCGTGACATCGTTCGGGTTGTCCGGGGCACTCGCGGGTGGAGTCACTGATCCGATTGGGGACGAGGTCGTCGATCCGCTTGGGGACAAGGTCGCCGGGCCGCTTGGGGAAGCAGTCGCCGACCCACTCGGAGAGGGGGCCGGGGTCTTCTCGACCACCGTCACGTTGCGTTCACCACTGGCGGCGGTCCCGGCCTTGTCAGTGACGCGATAGGTCACCTTGTAGGTGCCAACCTTGCTGGTGTTGATGTTTCCGGACACCGTGATGTTGGTGATGTCACCGTCAAGGTTGTCAGTGGCGCTGATACCGGCCATCGCCGCGACGGTGACAGCCACCGCGAGCAGGAACGCGCGGACCTTCCGGTACGTGACATGTGATTGTCCTCACGCTTGACGTGTGCAGGCGGTCCATGCCTGCGTGCTCCATCGTCGGCAACAGGTTTGAACGCGATGGCCACAGCGGGCCTCATTTCGGCAACCAGTGGATGAAACCTCGGTGAACAGCGCCACTCATGACTCGGTAAACCCTCTTGAAAAGGGGTTTTGGGCCTGTCAGAAACCTGCGGACTGATTGCCGGGCTCACAGCTGCCATCTACCATGATCGACCGTGATAACACGTGGAGCTCTGGCTCACATCGCTATCGCAGGTGCGGTCGTCGTGGCAATGGTCGGCTGTTCGAACGGAAATACCTCGACACACACCAGTACCCCGGCAGCCAGCGAGACGACGGCAACCACCCCCTCCCCCACCACAACCCCACCAGTGACGACCGAGAACGCCTCAGTCACCTACGAAAGCACCCTCGTCGAACTCACCGGGACTTTCCGCGATCCCGATCATCGTTGGCGCCTTGACGCCAGCAAGGTCGGGTTCACCCCATCCGGTTCGACGTGCGCTTACCGGTCCGTGACCTGGACGACCGATGAGGGGCTGGAACCTCTTGTCAAAAAACACACTGGGAAGGCAATATTGCTGACTCGGTGCAGGATCGCCTCGACGAGGTGGGGTTTTTCGACCAGCGGGTCGACGGCGCAACGGTTCAGGCACACGACGAGTCCGGGGCCACGCTCACGATGACGTCGAAGGGCTCAACGACATCGATGTACGTCGAGACGACCGTTTCCACATCGGGAAAGTCGTCATGCCAAAACGCCCCGGTCAACGTCCCTGACCCGTGATCGTGGTTGCGCAGTCAAACACGGTTAGGCTTGGTGCCAGACCGTCAGGAGGATTGTGACCGAACAACCCGCATACCCCCAGCCCCGCCATGCCGAAGACGCGCACACGGACAAGGCTCAGCCAGTCCGTGCCAGTGCCGAGACGATCGGCACCCTTCCTCCTCTGGAGGACGTGGAGACCCAGACGAAATCGTCAGCCACATTAGGACGTCTTGCCGCTGGCCTGTACTACGTGGCCGCCGTGGCTGCTGCGGTTGCTCTGGTGGTGGCATGGTGGCAGTCGATCCACATCCCCACCTTCATCCACGCGACCCAGCTGATGACGTGGACCCATCCGAGACCAGGGTCGTTGGCGTCAGTGCTGCTGGCTACCGCGATGATGTGCATTGCTGGGGCGATGGTGGCTATGCCGGGAATTCTCGCAGTGAACACCTGGCTAGGACGCCGTTGGGTGCGGTGGGGGGCCATTGGCGGAGTCGGCGTAGGGTGTGCCGCCATTACCCTGAACTGGGTGGCATGGATCGGTATGCCGTTTCTCGTCGCAGCTGGGATCATTGTCTGGCTGCCACCGGTACGCCATTGGATGGATTCGCATGGTTCCACACCGCCAGAAGCGCACCAGCTCGACGGCCCAGTCATCTACGGACCGGTTCCGCAACATTACTGACCAGCCGGCGAGGTGAGTCGCACTGTTCTGACGAGGTGCGCTAACCTACGGCGAGTCTCCACAAGAGATACGCGGGCGTAGCTCAATGGTAGAGCGCCAGCTTCCCAAGCTGGATACGCGGGTTCGATTCCCGTCGCCCGCTCCACTATGACCTCGGATTTGATAAGGCTGGGGTTGCGTTTGGCGAGTATGCCCCAAGGGGGTGTGAAAAATCGCTTGCGTTAGCGGGTTTGGGTTTTGCGTTACCTAGTATCGTGTTTTTCCTGTTCGGGTAGAGTTTTGTGGTTTAACTCGCTAACGGATGGCAGGTGGCGTTCGCTGTAGTGCTTGCGATGGTGGTTCTATTTCTACTTTTGAATCGAATCTATTTGCGTTGCCCGTGTTTGGCTTTTAGTTAAGTTCTACTCTGTTGTATAAGTAAGTGGCGGTGAAAAGTAGCGCAATGATTAGCAGTAGGGTGCTGGTGATTGGCCAGATCCAAGGTGCCTCGAGTGTGTCTTGAGCGAGGTTGTTGATTATGGAGGCGAGGCCAAGGGGAGTTTTGTTGCCCTCCTGGATAAATATCGCTGACATAGTTATTAGTAGGTAGGCTCCAAATCCGGCCGCAAGTGGCATGCCGATGCCTGGTTTAAAAGTAGCTGCGACCGTTTGTGTTGCGTGAATTAGAATGATTTGTAGAGCCCATACCAAACTAGCCAATATGATCGGGGCGGGATTAGCGCCTGGGAATAACAGTGATGTTCCTGCCCACGCTAGGGTACCGCTGAAGAGAGCAAGGAATAGGGTAGATAGCCAGCTGCTGATAGCAAAGCTAATGAGGTAGTGAGAGCGCTGCACGCTACCAGGGAAAACAAAAGGAATGTCACCATTGCCGGTAAGCACCCTGCAACGAAAAGAGTTCATTGCAACAAGAATTACGATAAGAATTTGGGTAAGGTTCTTTATCCATCCCGCGTAGGCTTGCTGCCAGGAAGGTTCTGGTAGCGACTCTATTAGCGTGGTTACTTCTGATCCGGCCAGAAATCTGATGATTTGCGGCGTGTATTGGGTAAACAATCCTTGCGTGAGAGCAAGGATAACGAATACCCCACCTATAATCCATGTCTCATAGGAGCGCAGGAGCCAGACAGCTTGATAGCGCCAGATCAATCTGAAACTCGAGGTACTCACGATTTTTTACCGCCGTCCTTAGTTAGTTTGGTGAAAAGTTCATCTAAGCCGGTAAAGGTGGGGTGAATCTTTGCGGCAGAATCGAGGCTATAGATAGCCTTAGCCACGGCGGTGGCAACGTCTGAACGCACCGTGACGTCAAGGGTAACGTGTTTAGTTTGCTGATTGACCAGCTCGCCTAACTGTCCTTGAGCTAGCAGGCTACCGCGATGCAAGATTCCCACGTGGGTAGAGACTTTAGCGACATCACTGAGGATGTGGGAGGAAAACACTATCGTTACCTGCCCGGTTAACTCGCGTAGTAGCCCCAGAACATCTGCTCGCCCGATCGGGTCAAGAGCGCTGGTTGGTTCGTCTATCAGTAGTAGTTTCGGGGCAGTAACGAGTGCTGCTGCTATTCCCATCCGTTGCTTCATGCCTCTAGAAAAGGAGCCGATTCTTCCGGGGGCTTTGTCGAGGTTCACCAGATTGAGTAGTTCGTCGCTTCTTTCGGCTGCAAGGTCTGGAGAGATTCCACCAAGGCGGGCGAGAGTGATGAGCGCATCCTTGGCTCTAAGCCAGGGGCTAATCTGAGGGACATCAGTCAGGTAAGACACGCCAGGGATCGGTTTGACCGGAAGTTTGCCTCGACTAACTCCCAGCGCGGTGGCGCTACCACTACTGGCTCCAGCCAGTCCTGCAAGGATCCTCATGGTGGTGGTTTTACCAGCCCCGTTCCCTCCCACAAACCCATAACAGGAGCCGGTAGGAACTCGAAGGTTTATGTTGTTTAGTACTTGGTGCTTACCAAAGGTTTTGGACAAATCTTTAGTAGAGACTGCTAAATCCATTTTCATTCCTTCGGATACAGCTTGCTTACCACTGAACTCGCATCAACCTGGTGATGTTTGGCTGTAGCGTTCTGTTCATATTCACGCTGCACCTTAAGCTGTTTTTGTTCGTGAAAGTACATAACCAAAAAGACGATTGGCCCAATCACTTGGCCAAAGATGATAACCAAGAGCCACACTAGGCGATTTAAGCCTGCAATGTGAGTTCGCTTATCGCGCAGCAGCCAAATTAAAGACCAGACCACCGCTACCAGTTGAACTCCTATAAGGATGCAGACCCCTATCAATGCTGGGGTCGGCAAATCCAACAGTTTATCTATAGAGTTCATTGCTCGTCTCCTGAATTATGTAGCCGGGTTTTTACCCTGGATAACACGGTTTTCACATAAGCGAGTTGGCAAACGCCAGCAACGAGGGGCCATAAAGCAACAATGGGTACCATCGACCGGCGGCTCATTTCCTGCTTGTCACCAGCCCGGCGCATTGCTGCAAGCCAGGCTATGGACATGGCTTCAACTCCCAGCAGATCAGCGTGATTGGCCAAACGTACGGCATCTTCGGATTCTGGGTCATCGCGTCGAAAGATCTGTGGCGCTAGTGCTGCAACGGTCGTTAAAACCACTGGAGCTAGCGCAGCCTGCCTGCCGGTAATAAATTTTTCAGACCCTCCGCGTGTTGACCGCTGGACGAGAACCTGCTCATTGCGACTAACGAGTACCGCCAAGAACCCAACCCCAATCCCGCCGGCAATAGTGGTGAGCTTAATGCCGCGCTTTAGACGTGAGGGGACATAACTGGCCAAGTCCGGTAGAGAATCATCAGGGCGAATTAGCCCTAAACGCACGCCAACAGCACCCAGATTAACGTCCCAACCCAGTCCGTATTTTCGAGGAATGCACAAGCGCGGATTCTCTGGTTCAAAACCATCCAACGCAGCATCAGAGCGCCCCAACCACAGCCCGGAGACAGGTATCCCCAAAACTCGCGCCTGCCCTTCTGTGTCCTTACCGAACCACTTCATTACCGTATTCCTTTCTGCGTTGTTCGCTTCACAGCACAATCAAGCGCCTCCCACTCGCGACGCATCTGCAATAAGCGATTCTTCCCAGATTTTGCGAGCTTATAAATCTTCCTCGGCGGCCCTACCGGAGACTCCTCCCAAGCCGTAACTACCAACCCTGATTTACGTAGCCGCGCAAGCAGCGGATATAACGTACCCGTCGAAATCTCCAACCCCGCTTCCTCACGAAAACGCTCTACAAGCTGCCCCCCGTAAGAAGGACGAGACGAAAGCAATCCAAGGACAACCAGTTCAACAGCGCCCTTGCGTAACTGCGACTCAGACACAACCAATCCTTGCTTAACCTTGTTCCTTGCATGACATACTACCGCCTGTGTAAAAGTCTAGCAACTATTTTTCGCTAGGACGTCAGGTCTGATAAGTAGGAATTTGCGTCACCTGTGGGGTTATCCTTGTTTTGTTGACACTAGCTAAGAGGGATTGGCCTGTGGTGTCGGTTCCTTGGAAGGATGTGTCTGATGAGTGCGAAGAGAAGACGGTTTATGCCTGAATACCGTCATGATGCTGCGAGTCAAGTGATTGATACTGGTCAAACAATTGTTGCCGTCGCGAAATCGTTGGGTCTGTGCGAGCAAACGCTCGGTAAATGGGTCAAAACGAGAGCGAATGCCAGGGAAATGCCGATGGAATGAGCGAGTCTGATCTGCGTGCTGAGAACGCCAGGCTGCGTCGTGAGTTGGCTGAGGCTCGGATAGATAACGAGTTCTTGTCAAAAGCAACAGCCTTCTTCGCTGCGAAGCAACGACAGCGGAACGATTCGAATTAATTCGGCGAGAGAAGGCAAATTACAGCATCAAGCGCATGGCCAGGCTTGTAAAGGTGTCTCGTTCCGGCTACTACAAATAGGCCCAGGCACAGCACAAACGCGATTGTGGCGAGGATAGACTTGGATGCCCTAGATAGGCAGATCAAGAAGATTTGGGATGAATCAGATGAAGTCTACGGCTCACCACGGATCACTGTGGCGCTAGCCGATCGCGGGTTTATCGTTGACCGTAAGACTGTTGCCAAAAGGATGCGGCTGATGGGTATTGAAGGAATCTCGCCCCGGACGTTCGCGCCTGTGACCACGATCCAGTCTGAGCACGGGTCGAACCTTCCTGACCTGGTTAAGCGCCTGTTTGATGCTGGTGAGTTTAACCGGGTATGGCTATCGGATATTACCTATCTGCGCACCCGTGAAGGCTGGTTGTATTTGTGCGTTATCCGTGATGGGCATTCTCGCCGGGTGTTGGGCTGGCCGATGGATTCTGTCCAGACAACGGACTTGGTGGAGCGTGCTCTGCGGATGGCTCACACGCTGCGTGGTGAGGTGCCCGACGGTCTGGTGTTCCATGCTGACCGTGGGTGCCAGTTCACCAGTACGCAGATGTGGCAGGTCTGCCAGGAACTGGGGATTGCTCAATCGGTGGGCCTTACCGGGGTGTACTTTGATAACGCGATGAGCGAGTCGTTTTGGTCCACGCTTAAGACCGAGTTCTATGACCGGAAATCGTGGGCCACAAGGAACCAGGCGCGCAAGGCGGTGGCTCACTGGATTGAGGTGGTCTACAACCGGCGGCGCCGGCACTCGGCCATCGGAATGATCTCACCCGTTAGCTTCGAAAGCCAGATCACCGAAGGAAAGACCCCAACAACCGCGGCCAACACCAAAGCCGCTTAATTACGTGTCCACGATATGCGGGCAACCCCAAGTAATCCTTCTATGGTAAGGTTTACAACCAATGTTGTGTGTAGGTGAGAAGTCCAAGGACTGCTCCTACTCCAAGGCCTAGCAAGAGTTATATATTGCTATCTGATTACCGATAGTGATGGAATCCTTCTGTTAAGTCGCGGGGTAAAGCAAGACTCGACACCGACATGATGGTCAGTGCGCCGGATATCCTACGGGTATTCACGGTGTGACGAGGAAGAAGTGAGGCACCCGATGGCTTTCGGCAGAACTGTGCAGCTGTTCTTGATGGACGGCTCACCCAAGGGGCGGATTAAGTGCTCACTGGATAACTGGACGGGCAAGGTCTACCTCATCCCGCGCACCGAACTCACCCGTTCCAAAGACCGTGTTGACTTATCCCAAACCGGTATCTACCTGTTATTCGGCACGGACACTGAAACTGGGGATGAGAAGCTCTATGTTGGACAAGCCCGTGAGCGCAAAAACGGCAACGGAGTACTGGCTAGGATCGCAGAGCACCTAGGTGAGGAGAAGCTGGATTACTTCACCCACGCCATTGTCATCATTGACTCCACTAACTCGCTTGGTCCCACGGAAATCTCCTACCTTGAGAACGCTTTCTACCAGCAGGCCGTGGCTGCCGGACGAGTCCAGACGATCAACGGCAACGACCCCTCCCCAGGCAACGTGACCGAGGAGAAAAAAGCCGCGCTGGACGAGTTCATAGCCAACTCGAAGATACTCATAGGTTCACTGGGCTACCGGGTCTTCGACGCGGTCGATGATGCAAAGACAGTGATTCCTGCACCGATGGACAGCACCCCGAATGCCGAACCGTTGTTACATCTGAAGTGTGCCTCTGCTTCAGGTGATGGCCGACAAACCACCGACGGTTTCGTTGTCCTAGCTGGTGCCAAGCTTCGCTTACGCATGACAGATTCGGCACCCGAGTCGGCCAAGAAGAACCGGCAACGCTTCGCAGACCGAATCAGCGCTTCTGGTGAACTACTGCGAGACACCCTGTTCACCTCGCCATCAGCGGCTTCGAACTTTCTCATCGGTTCGTCCACCTCGGGCAAAGTCACCTGGAAAGACGAGGCTGGCCGGACTCTGAGAGAGTTGGAAGAGGCCGTGTTGAAAGCCGCTAAGGATTCACAACAACAGGCAAAGCGGATGTCTCAGCCGGTGAAGGAGAAACGCTGATGGCTGAACTTACATGGGTTGGCAAAGACAAGGTAATCACCCATCACCTCGACGTGCCTTACCGCGTCCTCGACCGCCAGTACTCCTTCGACGAGACCGGCCAGCGGCCAGCACCAAGAAGATAATGGCTCCGAGAACATGATCATCCACGGTGACAATCTCGAAGCTCTGAAAGCACTCCTCCTCAAGTATGAAGGCAAAGTGGCTCATCACAAATAAGGGGTGATGCGCAGCTTGTTGCACAAGCTATGGCATTAGTTCTGAAATCTTAAACTCTATAAGTTGTTTGAGGACTTCATCGGACAGTGACCATGGTTTTTCTGTTGACTCAGTAAAATCATCAATGATAAGTGAGCGCAAAGTCCGAAAAGAAGTTGATTCTAATTCCTTCCATTCGGTAAATATGACTCGCTCTATAGAACGAGCTTCCTCCGGTTCTACTTTATTTCGCAGTAAACAAAAAGTATAGGATGAGAGTTTTAGGTGATCGCTTAATTCTGTTATAGCATCACTAATCCACGAAACTTCAACTCGCAACTCATTGACAATTTCATCCCTGAGAAGTCCGCTCATTTAATCGCCTCCTAGACGGGAGCTACCCACTCAATTACTTTGGTTATCCAAAAAGCAAGATCTCTACCTATGACTGGCGATAGCTGATCCTGCACTGTTTGCCAAACAAGATCCTCATAGCTAAGTAATCTATTCAACGTTGGACTAATATCGTAGATAACCTTTTCTACTCGCCGAGCTGGTTCTTTTCCCACCCATTTTCTGACACCTTTTACGATGTCATCCTCATGATGCAAGGCCCATTTGATCGCCTTTTTGATAGCGGCCGTTCCGACGCTACGATCCTGCCCGTAGGATCGGACCGTTTTACCCCACTCGCTCTTTTCAAAAACTAAAACAAGTTCTGCATACTCTTGCTCGGTTAATATACCTGACTTCGCATTTACCTCAGCAGCAATGCTGGTCATAGAACCAGGAGACGGACAGGCGGAAGCTTCCGAAAATCCAGCCATAGAAATAGACAGCTAGGTGGCAGCAATTGCGCAGCTAGAAATAAAGGCTATGGCCTTCATAATTGGGTTCATCATCATCTCCTTGCACTTTGACTCATAATTCTGATGACTCCTGAGGTTTTACGTTTGACGGACTCAAAACGAACAAAACTGGGCAGCTTAACGACAAACTATACGGTCATACTTAAGAGTATCTAATCCCATCTTTACAGCATACGTTAATTGCCATAAAACACTCCCGTTATCGATTCGACTTCATCACGGTACCAGTAGTTGCGGGTCATGACATGGTAGTGACGGTGTGGGATGAAGGAACGGGCTCCTGACCGGTGCGATGGGTGGTGGCGAAACCATTCATCTGCTAGGGGGGAGACCCATTGGATGACCCACCGTAATGCCCCCCTTAACCAGTGGTGGAAGACAGCGAGTTGTCGCCAAAGCCATCAAATGTGGACGTCCAATCGTCCACGTGGTCGCCGAGTTCCACATCAGGTGGGCCACGGTGTCGAAGTGGGTAGCCTGCTACCGTGATCGGCAGCGCCGGCCTCGAAGACCGTTCCAGCGCTCCGCTCAACCGCCCCTGTCGGCTACCTGCGTGGGTGGTGGAGCTGATCAAACACTGACGACCGACCAAGAAGCGCTCGGCTCGCGATCATCCCGGGCACGCCGATGAGCCAGGATTTCCAGTACTGCGTGCGCACGATGCGCCACTGGCTGGACCGGCTCGCATCCAACACAACCGGCGACATCACCCGCGACAGACAGCACCTGCACCAGCCAGGGCGGATCATCGCCGGCTACCCGGGCCACATAGTCGACATGGACGTCAACAAGGTCGCCACGATCCCACGATGGTGGCGGCTGGTGAGTCCATGGTCGCCGCAACCAGAGGCAGGCAGAAAGTCGGCTACACCTATCTGCACTCCACCGATGACGGTTTGTCCCGCCTGGCCTATACCGAGGCCCTAGCTGTTGCGGTTCATGTGGTTTTTGACGCTGCTGGGGCGCGGTGGGGGCCATTGGTGGCGTTGTGGTTGGAAGTGCCGCCGTTACCCTAAATTGGGTGGCATGGATGGGTATGCCGTTTCTCGTCGCAGCTGGGATCATCGTCTGGCTGCCGCCGGTACGCCGTTGGATGGATTCGCATGGTTCCACACCGCCAGAAGCGCACCACCTCGACGGCCCAGTCATCTACGGACCGGTTCCGCAACATTACTGACCAGCCGGCGAGGTGAGTCGCACTGTTCTGACGAGGTGCGCTAACCTACGGCGAGTCTCCACAAGAGATACGCGGGCGTAGCTCAATGGTAGAGCGCCAGCTTCCCAAGCTGGACACGCGGGTTCGATTCCCGTCGCCCACTCCAATAGCACGTCACTTTGGATACAAAGAATCCTGGCCCAGCCGGGAAGTGTCCAGGGTGGCGTTTTCGCTGTTCTAGGGCGGTTTTGGGAGTGTTGGTGCCGGGCGCATGGCTCTGTGGAGCGGCTCCTAGTGCGGCTTGATCGGACCCTCGGAGGGGTATCTCAGGGGCCCACTCGGTGCATCGAGCCAGGAAGCGTCAAAATGTATGGCCTCGCGTCAAAAGGTATGGGGCTGGCGTCAAAAAGTAGCATGGGAAAGCATTTCACATCACGCATGTGAGTTCTAAATCGGCCACATGACAGCGTTCCACTTAGAGGGCGATTGACCGCGAAACCGGCGCAAACCCTAGTGCGTGCGTATTGCGAAATTCGAATCAATAATGGCAGGCTTGATGTCAATCGACGTTGGCTCTAGTTCCGATGACCGCATAAAGACCGTTGATGACCAACAATTGAAAACCCTTCCCTGATGAGGGCGGGGAACGACGGTAGATATGCTGACACTCGGCTTTAAGGTAACAAAACTTGCCACAGAACCGGATATGTCGCGCTAAGCCAAGTGAGTATCGCCCACGAACAAAATACGCGCTAAGCGTCGCTTCCTTGTTGCTCGAGTACCAGGGCCGAACAGTTCTGCTCCACTACCCTGGAAGCCTCGAGATTGGGTTCCTGACACCTGTACTTACATCACGAGGTACCGTTCAAGTCAGCAGATTGAATGCGGCATTCGTATAGCATCCTATTTGCAATTCGTCCTGGTACCTCCGCAACTTACCAACAAAATGTCGGGCAACAGTCGGACTTCTAGCGCCACGCGTCACGAACAATGCTTGACGGCTGACCGTGACCGTGTTATCATGGTAGGTAGAGTTGCCGCTGGCGCCTCTGGTTTCGCGCGTAGACCGTGCGGGTTTTACGATCAATTATTGCACGGTTGGCGAATTTGCCACGACTTTCGACATGGTCGATCGTGAATGATCCAAAGCTTCCCTTGTAGGCAGCCAAGGGTTCATTGAAAGGCGACAGTCCGAACCAAACCCGGGACGCAATGCGGAGGCAACACATGCAGGGGAAAACTTCTATAACACGGGCGTGCAGCGATCCGGCGACTTCGATATTTCTGTACGATGACGGCTGCAAGGTGTGTCTAAAATCAATCCTATTTCTCCAAAGAGTTGGTTGCAATCTGGAGTTTCAACCTCTTCAAGACATTGGTCATTCGGGGCTAGAGATTGATCTTGTCAGGGCTCAACACGAAGTTCCAGTGGTGCAATCTGATGGAACGGTAGTCTGGGGGTTTAGAGCGTGGGTATATGAACTTTATAATAGCGGTCCTTTAGGGCGCTTGACCGCTTTGATTCTGAGACGACCGCTTCTACGTAGAATAGGGTGGAAAGTTTATCGATTTGTAAACATTAGAAGATCTAACTGTCAAGCTGCTGATGGGGGGTGTGAGTCAAGATATTTTAGCAATTTTGTATAATAATCAGTTTTTTCGGGCGGAGGAGAATCGCGCTTAGAAAATCAACCCACGATGCGCGTTTCCGAAGGCTTGGTTCCATCCTCGAACTAATGTACTAATGAATCAGTGCCGGTTTACTGACTTACTAAAGGTATTGGAGAACGCTCAATGTTTCGTGCGAATCGAAAGTTTCTTCTTTTCTTTATCGGTCGTACGATCGATCTTGCGGGAAGCGCTATGACCCCAGTTGTACTGGCTCTGGCTGTCTTGCAGGCAACAAATTCGGTATCGGACACTGGAGTCGTCCTTGCCGCAAATGTTCTTCCCGCTCTTATTCTGATGCTGTTGGGTGGGGTGGTTGCGGATAGGATTTCCCGTGCACGCATCCTCATTATTACTTGTGGACTTAGCGCACTTGTCCAACTTGCTATGGCCGCCGCACTCTTTTCACAAAGCTTCAGCCTGATCCTCATGGCAGTCCTTGCAGCATGTAGCGGTATGATCAGTGCATTTTCTTCTCCAGCGTTACGTGGCATCGTGCCCGATTTAGTCGATGAGGATTACATTCAAACCGCTAATGCTGCATTGGCTACCGCCAAGAATGCCAGCAAAATTCTCGGACCCACGATAGCGGGTCTGCTTGTTGCTTTCGCCGGCGGCGGGATGGCACTTGTCATCGATGCCATTACCTTCATACTTGCCGCAGCCTTCTTCAGCCGACTGCCAGGCCAGACGTCAGCTAAACGCCATCAAGATGGCATGCTGAAGCAATTGTCCGAGGGATTCGCTGTTTTCCGCAGGCTACGGTGGGTGTGGACGCTGAGTTTGAGCTATGCCATGATCAACCTATTCGTCATTGGCCCCTGGCAGGTAATTAGCCCCGACCTAATTCGGCAAGACCATAACGTAGCCGTATGGGGTATCATTCTTTCGGTACGCGCTGCCGGCCTATTGTGTGCCAGCATTGTCCTGCTCAAATTGCGATTCAAAAATCCCTTAGTGGCGGGACTGATATTTGGCTCAATGACTGCTTTACCGCTCCTAGCGATCGGAATCAATGCCCCGATCGCCGTCATCTTCATCATCGTATTCGTTTCTTCATTCGGAATTACCGCCGCAGGGGTGACATACGATTCTGCGCTTCAGACCCGAGTTCCTCGAAGCGAACTGTCGCGCGTGGCATCTATCGATGACTTGCTGTCCTTTGCCACCGTACCACTGTCACAGGCTCTGGTCGGCCCCGTATCGCGGCTGGTAGGCGCCCATGAGGTACTCCTGATTTCTGCGATCACGGTGATTACCCTCCACTTTGTGCCTCTGCTGGTTAGGGATGTACGAATCGTGACCAAGGAAGCGACAGTAAGCTAATTAGAGACACCGTGCCCGATACATTGACGTGGGCAAGTGTGCAAGATACTAATCCGAAAGCATCGGGCACCTCGCCGTGCGTCCCCTTTGTTACAGCGACCGGAACTCAGTGGTCGGTGATATTGGAAGTAAATCTGGCACAGAACTATTACGTTCGGATCATACGAGGTACGGACCTACTATTATACTACTAGCTACCAGACCATGGTGGCCCATGACGGAACCCTATCGCCATCGAATGACCGAAGACATGTGACACGGAAGGTCTGTTTTGTTGTGCAGGTTAGGTCATGGGCTGCAGAGATTACTAAGCGCGGTGGTCTTTTTGTCGGTGAATTCGCAGATCTGCCTGATGACGGTTGGGACCGGATGGTTGACGGCGTTGACCGCACGCCCCGGCAGATGATCGCCTACCAGCTTGGCTGGATGGAATTACTGCTCAGTTGGGAACATGACGAACAAGCCGGTCTTGACGTGGTGACCCCGGCACCGGGTTTTAAGTGGAATCAGCTAGGTCGCCTATACGAGCAGTTTTACCAGCGCTGGGAACAGGCATCGACTGAGGATTTGATCGACAGGTTCGGGGTTGTGCTTGGTGAGGTGGTCCAGATGGTGGGTGGGCTAACTGAGCCGGAGTTATTTGAGTCTGGACAGCGAGCATGGGCATCTTCTACACCGTCGGCGTGGCCGGTATGGAAATGGGTGCATATCAACACGGTCGCCCCGTTTACCACGATTCGCGCCAAGATCAGGAAGTGGAAGAAACTGGCAGACTGCTAGCTGTTGCGGTTCATGAGGTTGTTGCCGCTACCGGGGTGACGAAGGGGGCAGGGGCGTCTGGAACAGCGTCTGGAGCAGGCGTGTGTTAATGAACACGACGTTTCGGCCGACCTTCTCCTTGACGACCAACCCCGTGTCAGAGATCTCAGTGAGCCACCGGGCAGCAGTCTGGCGCTTGGCGAGGCCAGCCTCCACGACGTTGTCGATCCTGAGGTAGGGCTGCGAAAACAAGAGCCGGGTGAGCGAGGTAGCCGGTACCTTCGAATTCACCGCACGGATCTCGTCCTGAATCGCGGCACGCATGGTGTCGGTGGTCTCGATGAGATCCAGGGTCCAGCGTGCTGTCGACTCCACGCCATCCAGCATGAACAGGATCCACGGTTCCCAGGCATCTTCGCAAGTCACAGCGTTCAGTCGTTCGTAATAGGTGTCCTTGTGGCGCATGATGTGGCCGGACAAGTACAGGATGGGTAGCTGCAGTAGGCCGGTCTCGATGAGGATGAGTATGTTGAGCACTCGTCCGGTGCGGCCGTTACCGTCGAAGAAGGGGTGGATTGCCTCGAACTGGTAGTGGGACAACGCCATCACGACAAGCGGGTCCAGTCCGTGGTCGCTGTGCAGGAAGCGCTCCCAGGCTGACAGGTGGTCGAGGATGACGTCCCTGCCTTCGGGTGGAGTGTAGATCCGGTTCCCCGTCATGGGATCGCCTATATAGGTGCCGGGCTGGTTGCGGATGATGGCCGTTCGCGCGTG
The DNA here is from genome assembly GCF_030525615.1 of Cutibacterium sp. Taxonomy (GTDB): domain Bacteria; phylum Actinomycetota; class Actinomycetes; order Propionibacteriales; family Propionibacteriaceae; genus Cutibacterium. The sequence continues at coordinate 167,088 of NZ_JAUNEJ010000002.1, forward strand.
GATGTGGGAGCAGACCTCGACTGCGGTCTTGCTGGTGATGGGGCGAGCGGCGAGGGATTCGTCGCCTTGAGCACCGTCGGCGTCTCCACAACGCCTGATGGTGGGAGCGCAGGCAAATCCTGATACGGGCGATCAGGGTAGTTCCACATGGTCACAACGTAACCAGATCCAATGAACGTGTCGAAGAAAGCGACGAATTTCGACACGTTCCATTGATGTGTCGATCAGATGGACACATTTGCGCTCGGGCCGGGCATCGCGAGGCTGCTGCATCATGCCTGTCAGCTGACGTCCTGGTACATGAACTCAACATTGATGTTGGGATCAATACCTTCCGCAATCCCGCAGTAGAACTTCTCGTTACTGTGGTTGATGAACTTGAACGGGTCCCGCCACCCTGACGGAGTGGGGTTCTTGCGCGTGATCTCGACAGCTTTGCCGTCGACGCCAAGGTGAGTGTCATGAGCATACTGAATGAACGGGGTCTTCTTTTTGTCCCAAAGCTCAGGACCACTGAGGGTGCTGGCCTGGTTCTTCCGCAGGATGCCCTACATCCGCATGCCGGGCAGGACGGCGTCTCCCCGAGCTCCATGGACTTCACGACACGACGATCGGTCACCTTCTCAGAGGTGCCGATCAGATCGCCGAGCCAGATCCCGTCCTGATGAGACCGCCAGATGATCGTTCCGCACTCAGTGAGAAGGCCAGCAAGCAGTCAGATGACAACTCGGGCGAAAAGCTGCAGGAAGCTAAGTATCTCCGGTCCCCACACCTAGCTCTGTTGCCGGGAACACGACGTCAACTACACCCCTCCGCTCGGGGCGACAACATGCGCGTATCGTTGAATATTTGAGACTCCATCTCGCAGGATGGTACTGTTCCATCATCGATGGCTCGCAGGTGCGAGCTGGTGACACGAGACCTTGGAGAAGAGGACCTATGCGCATGCGAATGTGTTGCTGTCGCTGACAAGCGGCTCCAATCCACGCGTGCGTATCCCTGCCCCCTCATCACCAAGGACCATCCATGACCGTGTCCGCAACGGGTGTCACCACTGACATCCCCATTGCCCGGAATTGCCTGCCAGGCCGTTTGACTTCCTACGTTGGCGACAAAAACGCCGCTGATCCCGTCGAGGCTATGGCTCACATCACCCGCCGACGACCAATTCTTCTCAACCCCGAGCGTTCTGCAGAGGACTTTTATTAGCGAACATAAAAACGATACAGCATCAGTTTGAATACAATCGGCAAATCCGTCCTACGTGCCGCTTACGAAAAACTAGACCGGATTGTCTGCCACCGGACAAACCAGGAAAGGGAATTCACCCACCATGACCACCGCCACCAAGGAACCGCGCAAGCGTCGCGCACCGAAGTCACAAGGACAATGGCTTATCGACGGCACCAAACCACTCAACGACGATGAACGAATCAAGCAGGAAGACGCTGGATTTGCCGTCAAGCAGCGCGTTATCGACATCTATTCCAAGAAGGGATTCGATTCCATCCCCGCTGATGACCTGGCCCCCCGGTTCAAATGGATAGGCCTGTACACCCAGCGTCGCCAAGACATGGGCGGTGAACAGACCGGGGTCAAGTCCAACGCCGAGCTGCAGGACAAGTACTTCATGCTGCGCGTCCGACTCGACGGTGGCCAACTCACCACTGAGGCGGTTCGCACCCTTGGGGAAATTAGCCGTGACTTTGGCCGCAATACCGCAGACTTCTCCGACCGCCAGAATATCCAGTTCCACTGGGTTCATATTGAAGACGTCCCGGAGATCTGGGATCGCCTGGCCACAGTTGGCCTCGATACCAACTTTGGCTGCGGTGATGTACCGCGCGTCATCCTCGGCAGCCCCGTTGCCGGAGTTGCCGCCGACGAAATCATCGACGGTACGCAGGCAATTCGTCGTATCAAGGAGGAATACCTCCGTCCCGACGAAAACGGCAACAACGAATTCGTCAACCTTCCCCGAAAGTACAAGTCCGCCATCTCCGGTAGTCCCCGCCTGGACGTCACCCACGAAATCCAGGACATCGCCTTCGTCGGCGTCAATCACCCCGAACACGGACCCGGCTTTGATGTGTGGGTTGGCGGTGGATTATCCACCAATCCCATGCTGGGCCAGCGACTTGGAGCGTGGGTCTCCCTCGACGAAGTACCCGAAGTATGGGCAGCGGTATGTCGGCTATTCCGCGATTATGGCTACCGTCGACTGCGCAACCGCGCCCGGCTGAAGTTCCTGGTGGCGCAGTGGGGCGTAGAAAAATTCCGCAAGGTACTCGAAGATGACTACCTGCACCGCAAGCTCATTGACGGGCCAGCCCCGGAGCCGTGGGAGAAAGATCGAGACCACGTTGGTGTCCATAAGCAAAACGACGGGCTCAACTATGTTGGCGTTAAGGCAGTTGTTGGCAGAGTACCGGGCACTGATCTTATCAAGCTTGCTGACGTCGCTGAGAAGCACGGGGTCAGTCGAATCCGCACGTCAGTGATGAAGGAACTCATCCTGCTCGACGTTGCCGATGACGAGGTTGATAGCTTGCTGGCTGACCTCGATGAAATTGGGCTGTCCGCCACCCCCTCGGCCTTTCGTCGCGGCGTTATTTCCTGCACCGGATTGGAGTTTTGCAAACTGGCTCTGGTCACCACACGTCAACGAGCAGCTGCGCTGGTTGAGGAGCTTGAAGAGCGTATCGGCGACCTGGACGTGCCCATCACTATCTCACTCAACGGCTGTCCAAATGCCTGCGCTCGTACCCAGATTGCCGATATCGGTCTGAAAGGGCAGATCGTTACTGATGATGACGGCAACCGCGTCGAGGGCTTCCAGGTCCATCTCGGCGGCGCACTGGGGTTGGACGCGAACTTCGGGCGCAAACTGCGCGGACACAAGGTAACTTCAGCGCAGCTGGGCGACTATGTTGTGCGACTAATTACTCACTACAAGGAGCAGCGAGAGCCTGGAGAGCAGTTCCGTCACTGGGTGGCACGCGCGGATGAAAGTGATCTGCAGTGACCTCAGATATCGGCAAACAGACCCCTCACGACACTCCCAACAGCGGGGCCATCATGTATTGCCCCTATTGCGCTGGTCAGGATCTCTGGCCAAATGCAGAAAACAGTGACGCATGGGAATGTAAAGAGTGTTGTCGCGTATTCACAGTGACATTGCATAGACATATTGCCCGGGAAGCAGAAAGGTGGGTTCAGTAAATGAGTACGGACGTGCTTGCGAATCCCGATACCGCTCAACGACTATCACAGCTGGCTCAGGACTGGGCTAGCAAGCTGGAAAACTACAGTGCCGGAGAGGTGTTGGCTTGGGGCGCAGAACACCTGCACACCCCTATGGCGGTGACCCTGTCCATGCAGGACACGGTGCTGGCAGAATTGGCGTCTCAGTATGCACCGTCAGCAGATTTGGTTTTCTTGGACACCGGCTACCATTTCCAAGAAACACTCGATGTCGCCGATGCGGTCGAGCATCGCTATTCGAACCGCCTACTGCGGGTTTTGCCAAAACAAACCCGCGCCGAACAGGATGCGCAATACGGCAAGGACCTATACAAAACCAATCCGACGCTGTGCTGTGACCTGCGTAAGGTGCAGCCATTAGCGGAAGCGAAGCTGCCCTATGAAGGCTGGGTCAGTGGCCTTAAGCGCGTCGACGCGCCGACACGCAGGAACACTCCGGTCTTGGAGCTGGACCACACCGGACGAATTAAGCTCAATCCACTGGCCAGCTGGACTAATGAGGACGTCGACAACTTCATTGCCGAGCACAACCTCATCATCCATCCGCTGACAAAGCAGGGATATCCCTCCATCGGCTGTGCCACCTGCACGGCCAAGGTTGCTCCGGGCGCAGACCCACGATCGGGACGTTGGCAAGGAACCGAAAAGACTGAGTGCGGGCTGCACTTGAACTTGTAGGAGAAACACGATAATGACCACGCTCGACCCGCGACTAGCACAGTTAGAAGCGGAATCTATTGACATCATTCGCCAGGCTGCAGGGCAATTCGATCACACCGCTCTGTTGTTTTCCGGAGGTAAAGACTCGGTATTGGTCCTGGAGCTGGCCAAGCGCGCCTTCTCGCCGGCGCCAGTGCCAATGGAATTGCTGCACGTAGACACCGGGCACAACTTCCCGGAGGTTATTGAGTTCCGCGACAAGATCGCCGCTCAACCGGGAATTACCCTGCACGTGGCGAAAGTACAGGATTGGATTGACTCCGGTGTTCTCACCGAGCGTGCCGACGGCACCCGGAACCCGCTGCAGACCGTGCCCCTAGTAGAAACCATTGCCGAACGCGGATATGACGCAGTACTCGGTGGCGCCCGACGCGATGAGGAAAAGGCACGAGCCAAGGAAAGAGTCTTTTCCGTGCGAGACACTTTTGGTGGCTGGGACCCTCGTCGGCAGCGTCCCGAATTATGGGGCCTCTACAATGGCCGCCATGCGCCTGGTGAAAATGTGCGAGTCTTCCCCATCTCCAACTGGACAGAGGCCGATGTGTGGGCCTACATTCAGGCGCGCGATATCGAATTGCCATCTATTTACTACTCGCACCAGCGTCAAGTTTTTCGACGCAAAGGTATGTGGTTGGCACCAGGCGAATGGGGTGGGCCAAAAGACGGCGAGACACTTGAAACTCGCACCGTGCGATACCGCACTGTCGGTGATATGAGCTGCACTGGCGCAGTGGACTCCACCGCCGCTACAACAGCCGAGGTTATTGAGGAATTGCGCACCTCCAAACTCACCGAACGTGGCGCTACCCGAGCTGACGACAAACTCTCCGAATCTTCGATGGAAGACCGCAAGAAGGAAGGCTACTTCTGATGAGTGCCCCCACCCGACAACGTCGCACCCTGCGACTGTGCACCGCCGGATCGGTCGATGACGGAAAGTCCACGTTCGTTGGCCGTCTGCTTTATGACACCAAGAATATTCTGGCAGACCAGTATGAGGCCGTCGTGGCTTCCTCTCATGCCCGAGGTCAAGAAAACCCAGATCTGTCCCTCTTGGTTGACGGCCTGCGTGCCGAACGCGAACAAGGAATTACCATCGATGTGGCATACCGATACTTTGCCACCGATGTGCGCAGTTTTATCCTGGCCGACTGCCCAGGACACGAGCAATACACTCGCAATACCGTCACCGGAATGTCCACCGCAGAAGCGGTCGTCCTGCTGGTCGACGCACGCAACGGAGTCGTCACCCAAACCAGACGTCACGCCACTGTTGCGGCGTTACTCGGGGTACGCCACGTCATCTTTGCAGTGAACAAGATTGACCTGCTGGATTACAACGAACAGGCTTTCCGGGCCATTGAGGCTGATCTTCAAGAATTGGCGCGACGACTACACCTGAAAAACACCGTCATAGTGCCGGTATCCGCCTTGGTCGGAGACAACATCGTTGAGCATTCCGACAACACGCCGTGGTATCACGGCGAGTCCGTGCTGGAGTTGCTGGAAAACCTGGACATTGCAGCTGACGAGGAACGCGACGCCAGCAAATATCCACTTCGCCTGCCCATTGACTACGTTATCCGCGATCACGCCTCGGAGTTCCGGGGCTACGCTGGTCGGATCGCTACTGGAAAAGTGGCTCTTGGGGATACCGTTGCCCTTCCCGGTGGCCGTTCGGCTGCCGTCGAACGGATAACCGTTGCCGGAGAGGACGTCACTTCAGCTGTGGCCGGTCAATCGGTGGCTGTGTGCCTCGACGATCACATCGACCTGGCTCGCGGCGATCTCATTTCCGACCAACCCGTCACGACAAAACGTCGCTTCTCGGCATTAGCAGTTCACCTATCAGATAAGCCGCTGACGACCCGCAAAGTTGTGGAGGTCCGCTACGGCGCGGCCTTGGTGCGCGGGCGAATCGCCTCCATTGACGCGCTGATCGACATCGACACGAGTCAACCAACGAGCGCCTCGGACCACCTGGAGGTCAACGACGTCGCAGAAGTGACTGTTGAGCTAGCACAGGAATTACCGGTTGAACCATACCGCGTAGGCGGGCGCGTGGGGGCATTTCTCCTGATCGAACCAGGTACCGGAGACACCCTCACTGCGGGCTTGGTGCGCTAATGGCGCTGATCTTGCTGGCACACGGTTCACGCCACCGCGACACTGCGCCAGCCTTGGAGAAGGTGCGTCGTCAGGTGGCGTCCGTGTGCCCAGAACCAGTCCGACTGGCCTGGCTGAATCTGGCACAGCCGAGCCTGGAACGCGTCTGCGCCGAACTTGCTCAAGCGGGCCATACCCGGGCAGTAGCAGTTCCACTGCTGTTCACAGATGCGTTTCACGCCAGAATTGATGTGCCGCACCAGGCCGGCACCATTGGCCACCTCGACTTGACGACGACCGCCGGTCTGGGATTGGGCGAAGGTGTACGACAAGCGCTTATTACCCGGATTCACCAGGTGCAGCGGACATCAAGTGATGTGCTGATTATGGCAGTGGGGTCGTCCGATCCGGCAGCGAATCAGGACGTCATTGATTTCGCCGCCCGGGTTCAACAGACAGTGCCCGGAAAAGTCACCGCAGGGTTCGTCGTGGGTACAGCCCCCGGGCCAAAAGGCCCCGCAGCAGTACAGGCAGCCGCAAAAACAGCGCGCGAGCGCGGTCGTGAACTCATTGTGGCACCTCTCTTCACCCTGCCAGGCCTGCTGTGGGACAAGGTGACGACGGTGGACAAGGTGACGACAGCACCCGCAGTGCGCTACGCCCAGCCGCTGGCAGAATTACTGACGCCGCTCATCATGTCTCGTTGGAATTCGGCGCAATCAGCGATGTGTCGTTGCTGAGGTCTGTCGCTAAGGGCCAAGAGACAGGTATTCACCGAGCAGCGGTATGCCTTGTGCGCGACGACCAGGATTCGTGAGCGTCTCGCGCGAAAACCTTTCCGGCCCCATCCGAACGCGGATACTGTGCACGTGTTCACCGTCGAATGAAGCCGACGCAGCGAGGCGGCTCGTCGCATAACCGGGAAGAAGGTACGGATGTCGCACCGAAGCATAAAAGCGCTGAGCGTCGGAGCCGTGACCGCGAGCATGATAGTGACCATGTCGCTGTCGGGTCAGCTGGCGAACGCTGCTCCCAATGATGGCAAGCCCATCGACCAGTCCGCCATGACTGCGGTGGCAGCTGACTCGGTGGAAAGCACAGCCGAGGCCCCCAACGGCCCGCTGAAACTTATCCTCGACGGCAACAAGGACACATATTGGCACACCCAATGGTCCGGTACCGTTGCTCCACCTCCACACTGGTTCGTTGTCAAACTTGGCGACGCTCCGATCAATCTGGGCCGCATTGACCTGACTCCGCGTCAATCCTCGAACGGATCGGGTCGCGCCCATCAGTACAAGCTCTTCGCGGTGAACACCCCGACGTGTACTGCCGACTCTTTCAACGCCGCAGCCCCGGTGGCGTCGGGAGAATTTGACGGCAAGGTTGCCACCAGCGGTCAAACCCAGTCCATCGTCTTGAACACCCCAACGAAGGCGAACTGCGTCAAGGTGCAATACGACTCCTCGTGGGGCGGAGATGGCGGTACAGACGTCTCCCCCGCAGAACAGGTGGCCTCTTTGGCTGAATTCAACGCTTACGAAGCAACGGCTGAACCCGAGCCGACTACCCCCTCTGCTCAGCCCTCGCCACTCACCCCTGAGGTTCCTGAAGGCACCGTCACCATTACCGACGGCACGCTGTCGGTGCGAGTGCGTCCTGACTTCCCCCAGGTCATCGACTACACCTTGGGCGACAAGACCCTCGTCGGCAAGTACGGCGGACCGTTGAGTTCTATCAATATCGACGGAAAAGCCCACAAGGTCACCGTCGGTAAGCCGGTCGTCAGCAAGGATGCCGTCAATTATCCGCTGACCTTTTCAGATCTGTCTGATGTGTCGATGACGGCGCGTATCAGCGTCGCCAAGGGTGCGCTCACGTACCAGCTGACCGACATCAAGGACCCAAGCAAGAAGGTTCACTACATCGCCATCCCCAACCTGGATCTGGTCAGCGTCACCGGACCCCAGTCCCAGATCATGGCCGCCAATATCTCTGTTAATCGCCAGAACTCCGGCGACAAACTCATCGACGTAGCCAAAGCGGCCGCCGGCACTGGCAATGCCTGGATGATTACCGCTAACACCGCGTCTTTGGCTGCCGGGTTTGAGACAAACGCGATCGGCGACCAAACCGGCAAGAATGGCGGCAACGCGACCGCTCGCTTCTCTCACGCCACAAAAAACGTTGACGGCACGATGGTCGGGACCGTCTCTCCAGCGCAGTGGACGTACCGGTCAGGCGCAGTAGCCACCTATGACAAAGGCACGGGTATTGGACCCGATCCAGATCCTTCCATCACCGTCAAATTGGTCGATGACGCTAACGCCGACGGCACCGTGAATTGGCAAGACGGCGCTATCGCCACTCGCTCGATCTTGACTCCGATTGTGGGAGCTTCGGATGTGCCGAATTACGTCATTGCCCACATTCCGTTCAACATCGTTTCCCAAGCCACTCACCCGTTCCTGCGAACTCTTGACGACGTGAAACGAATTTCCCTGGCTACTGACGGCTTGGGCCAGCAGGTCCTGCTCAAGGGTTATCAGGCGGAGGGCCACGACTCAGCCCAAGGCGACTACGCCGGCCATTACAACACAAAAGCTGGCGGCCTGACTGACCTCAAGACCTTGGTTTCCAAGGGCAAGGATTGGAATGCCACTTTCGGTATCCATGTCAACGCAACCGAGTCCTATTCAGAGGCCCACGCTTTCGGCCCCGATCTGTTGCAAATGCCCCCATCAAAAGCCTGGGGATGGATGAACCAGGCCTACTACATGAATAACCAGAAGGACCTTGTCACCGGGGCGGTTCTCAAACGTCTGCAAGAACTACGCAAAGATTTCCCAGCCGATTCCAACCTCAACTGGCTGTACTGGGATGTCTACTACCCGCGCGGCTGGGAGGGCGACCGATTCTCTGCCGAGATCGCCAAGCAAGGGTGGCGTCAAGGATCTGAGTGGTCCGACGCCATGCCCCGGCTCAACACTTGGTCGCACTGGTCCAACGACGAGAACTACGGCGGCGCGACGAATAAGGGGCTGAACTCCCAGCTCATTCGTTTCGTTGAAAACACCTACCGGGACACCTGGAACCCCGATCCGAAACTCGGCAACACCAACGTCGTCGAGTTCGAAGGATGGACGGGCCACAACAACTACAACCAATTCATTAAGAACGTGTGGGAACGTAACCTTCCCACCAAATTCCTGCAACGTTCGCCCATCATGTCCTGGTCGGATCAGAAGGTGACCCTTGCCGACGGCACCGCCGTCACCTCGCCACAAAGCTCCATCGATGGTAAAACCATCCCTACAAACCGAACCATCTCTACTGATGGCGCGACGGTTTACCACGACGGTATGTACCTGCTGCCTTGGAAAGACGGCGGAACCGACCGTCTTTACCACTGGAACCCCTCCGGTCAGCAGTCCACCTGGCAGTTGACGAAGGCGTGGTCGTCGCAACAGAGCTTGACCCTGTACAAACTCACCGACACCGGACGAGTCAAGGTCGCCGATCTTGCGGTCAACAACGGCTCCGTGACGATTCCGGCTACCGACAAGAACACCGCCTACGTGCTCTACCCCACCTCGAAAGTCCCAGCGGCCGTCTCTCCGAACTGGGGTGAGGGCAGCCACATCGTTGACCCGGGCTTCTTCTCAGGTACGACGAAGGCCTACCAGACGACCGGCAAGGTCTCGGTCGTCAAAACCGACCGTGGGAATTTCCAGGCTCAGCTCGGTGACGGCGCGTCCTCCTTGTCACAGCAGCTCAACCTGCCCGCTGGTACGTGGAGCGCCTGGGCTTGGGTCGAAATCCAGCCCGGGAAGACCCGCCACGTCGAGGTCTCGGCCAGTGGTAACGGGGTTGCCCCAGCTGGCTACCAGAACGGCAAGAAGGGCGAAGTCGTCACAGCAATCGACGCCTCCACTGCCGTCAATGCCACCGCCTCTGATGAGAAACTAGGGACATATTTCCAGCGTGTTCCAGTGCGGTTCACTTCTGACGGCTCCCCGGTGACCTTCACGGTACGGGCCGCAGATGGTCAGGCCACGGTAGGCGTCGACGATGTGCGCATTGTCGCCCGACCAGCCCCGACAGACCCGAAGCCGACCGCGAATACGGTCGTCTACGAGGACTTTGAACATATCGACGACGGCTACGGCCCGTTTGTTACTGGAAAGGCCAACGCCGGCGGCGACGCCCGTACCCAGCTGGCTGAAAAGCACGCTCCTTACTCCCAGTCCGGGTGGTACGGCCTCGTCAACGGCAACGACAGGACAGCAACACAAGGCCAGAAGTACCTCGATAACGTCCTGGATGGTCAATGGTCGCTCATGGCCCACGAAGAAAACCGTGGCCTTATCCTGCGCACCACCCCGGGCCTCGTTCCCCTGGAAAAGGGCCACAGTTATCGCGTCAGCATGGATTACCAGGCTGCCTACAACGATGACTACTCCGTTGTTCTGGGCCACGACAGTGGGGCCGACAAGGCGTGGAATACCACCATTGACCGGACCTTGCCCCTAGCCCAAGCCCGTGGCACGGGATGGAAGTCCGGTACCACCGCCGGGAAAGGCACCCAGGTTTTCAGCACCGAATTCACCGCTGACGATCACTCCTTCATCGGTGTCGTCAAGAATGGCGGCAACGTCCAAGGCGACTTGGTGATTGACAACTTCCGTGTCGAGGATCTGGGTATCCGTCCGAACTTGACGGTGTCGACCAAGGTTGGGTCGTCTGCTGACCCCGCCAACAAACAGATCACGGTCACCGCGAACCTGTCCCTGGCTGAAGGGACGGCCTCTGAGGTCAAACTCGCCTTGGTTGGCCCGGAGGGTTGGACCGTCACGCCGGTAACAATTCCCACCAGCACGGAGGTCTCGCCCGGTCAGGACGTCACAGCCAGCTGGAACGTCACAATGCCGGCCAAGGCAGCTGCGAACACGCTGACTGTCACCGCCACTTGGGTCCACGACAGCGCAGCTGGCAAAGCCACCGAAGCCATCGCCACCGACCCATCGAGCATTCTTAACAATGCCATCGGCGGGTCTGACCTCACCTTGGTGTCGGCGAGTTCCGAACAGACCAGCGGTGAACCTGCGCCCAGCGGTCCAGCCGCCGCAGCCATTGACGGCGACCCGAACACGTACTGGCACACCCAATGGTCGCCAACCAGCGTCCCCTACCCGCATGAGATCGTCGTGCGTCCCACTGCCGCCACTGGCAAGACCTGCCAGATCGCCGGCTTGGAATACACCGCACGCGGCAATGCGGCCAACGGTCGAGCCAAGGGCTACGAGATCTACGTCTCGACCGACGGAACGCACTGGGGCGAGCCCGTTGCCAAGGGAGAATTCAAAGATGTGACGACCCCGCAAATCATTGAATTCGCTAAACCGGCTGCTGGGCCGTTCGTCAAACTCGTGGAAACCTCATCCCAGAACGGCCAGGCTTTCGGAGGTGCCGCAGAAATACGCCTCTCGGGAACCTGCGTGAGCGAGTCACCGTCGACGAGTCCTTCGGCGACGCCCAGCGCTTCGGGTACGCGGACCGCTTCGGCGACGCCCACGGAATCACAAACCCCGACCGCGACTCCCACCGCTTCGGTGTCCGGGTCGTCAGCACCTTCAGCTGCTCCCGGTGCCGTTCGACCCTCAGACGCACCGTCCGGGGTCGCATCGGGTCCGACAGCGTCGGGGCCTTCAGCGGAAGCCACTGCGGCTATCACCGTGCGTCCTACTCAGTTGCCCAGAACCGGGAACTGATCTGGTCAACTGACACGCCTGACGGCTGCCGCTGAGTACCAGAAATGGCGGGGCGAGACTCTCTGTGGTCTCGCCCCGCCATCATGCTCGCCGCGATATCCGGTGTCTGGTCTGGGAAGGTGTCTGTGCTGCCGGACGTGTCACTGAGAATCATCGAGTCGCCTTCTCATGGTGAATCTGTCGGCCCGGTTTCCTGGCTCTTACCAGTAAGGAGGTGATGGCGTGGCGATCAGACCTGTCTGCTCACACGTGAGACCGTAGACGGAGGTGTGCTGAGGTGACAGGAATCAGACCCGTCTCCGCCCAAACACCAATAACCCAGCTGTCAGCGGAACGCTGGACTCCTCCGAAACACTGTAGTCACAGAGTGGTACCATTTCCCAGAATGATATCGGAAGGACCATACTTAGATAGCACACACCTTTACAAATATCTTACGTCCGGAAATTAGAGGCAAAATGAACTATCATTCTTCGTTCCTCTTGCGCGACACCCCGGTAGTTCAATTCATAAAATAGGGATATTTTCGCCGGATATAGGTGAAGGTTTATATAAGGAGCAGGCATGGACATAGAAATGCTGCAGGCCAAGATTCATCGAGCTCGGGTAACCCAAGCGGAATTAGACTACGTCGGGAGCATCACCGTCGATCAGGAACTCTTGGAAGCCGCAGGAATCCGGGAATACCAAAAGGTACAGGTCGTCGATATCGACAACGGTGCACGCTTTGAGACCTACACGATTGCCGGCGATCGGGGCAGTGGGATGATCTGCCTCAATGGAGCCGCCGCCCGCTGCGCCGCCGTCAATGACAAGGTCATCATCATGGCTTACGGCCACTATCAGCCGCAGGACCTCGATGGTTACGCACCTAAGGTCGTCTTTGTTGACGAAAACAACCATGTTGCCCAAGTCGCCCACTACGAAAAACACGGCCAGTTGAGCCAGAACGAATCGGAGTCGAAATGAAGGTTGCCGAAACAGTAAACGAAGTCCGTGAGTTTCTGAAGACGCACAAATCTACTGGGCAAACCACTGGCCTCGTTCCAACCATGGGGGCCCTCCACGAGGGGCACTTGAGCCTGATTCGACAGGCCAAGAAAGAGAATGACCTCGTTGTCGTTTCAATCTTCGTCAACCCCACCCAGTTCGGCCCAGATGAGGACTTCGACCTCTATCCCCGGGTATTTGACGACGACCTACTCAAGTGTAAAGACGCAGGAGTCGATCTCGTTTTCCATCCTGCCCCAGAGGAAATGTACACACAGCACAAGACCTACATCCAGGTCGAGGACCTGTCACGAAAACTCTGCGGAGTCAGCCGGCCTATCCATTTTCGGGGAGTCTGCACCATAGTGGCCAAACTCTTCAATATTACTCATCCTGATCGAGCCTACTTCGGCCAAAAAGACGCCCAACAACTCTTGATTATCAAGAAAATGGTCAAAGACTTGAACTTTGACGTCGACATCGTCGGCTGCCCGATCATCAGAGAAGAGGATGGCCTGGCTAAATCGTCAAGGAACCGCTACCTGAACGACCAGGAAAGAAAGGACGCGACGGTCCTCTACCGGGCAATCGAAGAAGGTAAACACCTCATCCGAAAGGACATGACGGCAACTGACCTAACCCACGCCATGGAGGCCGTCATTAAAACGGTCCCTTCAGCCAGGATCGATTACCTTGAAGTGGTCGACATGGATACCTTGGAAGCCGTTGAAACCATCGATCGAGACGTCCTCGTCGCCATGGCGGTCTATCTGGGGTCAGCGCGGTTGATCGATAACTTCATCTACTCCGTGAGCCATGAGTAAATTCCAAACATTTGCCAACCTTATTGTTAATCACCTGATCCTATGGATTCTCCTCCTTTCACTGATTGCCTTCAGCTTTCCGAGGTACTTTTCCTGGCTCACAGATTAAACCTCAATTTTCCTTGGCATCGCAATGTTCGGGATGGGAACCACGATCCGAATTGAGGACTTAAAGGAAATCGTCCGGCACCCTAAGGCCATCGCGATTGGGGTTATAGCGCAGTTTCTGACGGAGCAGACGTTGCCCTATCGGTTTCCATGACGACGGTGTCCACCCTTCTCGCGCCCTTCCTCACTCCTCTCTTCGTCTACTTTTTGGCCGGTACTTTCGTTGAGGTCTCTCTCCTATCGATGTTTTTGACCGTCGTCAAGGTCATTCTCATCCCAGTTATCCTAGGGATCATCATCAACCGGGCCTTCGGGAAAAACATGGCGAAAGTCAGGCCGACTCTCCCCCTGGTGTCCTCCCTCGCCATCATTTTGATTGTCGCGGGAATCATTGCGCAAAATTCTGGCATGATTGTGGAAAGTGGCCTGATGGTTACCGGAGTTGTCTTCCTCCACAATCTTCTTGGCCTAACCTGTGGGCTTGTGTTCTCCAAAATCTGCAGACTTCCCTACAAGCAGGCAAGTGCCGTAGCCATTGAAGTCGGAATGCAGAATAGCGGCTTAGCCATCTCATTAGCTGCCGCTAATTTTGCCACCACCCCGTTAGCTACTTTGCCAGGTGCCATCTTTTCCGTGGTTCATAATCTGACAGGATCAGTCTTTGCCTACTTTAGAAGAAGAAATATCACAAGGCAATTAACTCATAATGGCTCTTCATAAACACGGGCGTAAGCATAGACCATGAAGACCCAGGGCCTTACACACAGGCCATTAAGCAACTCCCAATCCCCATCATGTCTGCCACCTACACCATCCCTAATACGATCAACAACCTCATGAACCGCAACACCTACATAAATGAAATTACTATGCCATCATTTCGCTGTTCACGATACCGAGTTACTTGTCAAACCGGTGGTCGCTGTCTGGGAATGAACGCGAGCGGACGGCCTCGTTGTACGCCGTAGCCGCGTCCTTCAACGCCTTACCGACCTGTCCAAAGACCTTGACAAAAGACGGCTGCCAATCCGTCATCGCAGCCATATCCGTCCAAACAAGCACCTGACCGTCGGTGTCTTCACCAGCACCGATACCAATCGTTGGGATAACCAGCTCGTCAGTTATTTCTTTCGCCACCGGAGCTGGAACCATTTCTAGGACCACAGCGATCGCACCGGCCTCTTGAACAGCGCGTGCGTCTTCCTTGACCACGTCCGACGCCGACCCACGACCTTGAACACGCGGACCACCCAAGGCGTTCTCTGACTGCGGCGTATACCCAACATGCGCGACGACGTTAATCCCGGCGTCGACGATCGCGCGAATCGTGGACGCCATACGTATCCCGCCCTCAAGCTTGACCGCGTTCGCCCCAGCCTTAATGAGCTTAACCGCGTTAGAGATAGCCTCAGCTGTGGAACTTTCGTAGGAACCAAATGGAAGATCAGCAACAATAAAAGCGCGTTTGGCACCACGCGCAACTGCACCGGTTGCCACAGTCATTTCCGGCATTCCAATAGAAATCGTCGAGTCATAACCGAGAGTTGCGTTTGCGTGCGAATCTCCGATAAGAAGCATGTCAGTTCCAGCTTCATCGAAGATACGAGCAGTCAGCGCGTCATACGAAGTGAGCATTGTGATCGGCTGGCCGGCTTGCTTCATCTTCGCTAAATGATGTGCTCGTACCCGCTTGGTTGCCATGATAATCCTTTCGAAACTCTCACTACTGCGAGGCTGCCGTTAACAATTCTCTGCTTATTTTTAGAACGTCTATAATATAGTGACTTTCGTCTTGTATCCGACGATTTCCTGAGCAAACACCGGGAATACTTGTGATGGTAACCATCGCTGGGTGTGCTATCAACCTCGATAACTCACTGCGGCTAGCTATAACATTTTAGCGCGCTAACCCTCTCATAATAACGGAGCGCCGATGTTTCCAAAGTCACCACGCCCTCCAAAGACCACGCAAACGGCTTTATTCTAGTACGCAGCTACCGGCAGCAACGACCGCTGCCCCTATGACACGCCCTCAGCCCTGGGCCACACGGGGATCCATGGCGACGTCACCGCCTCAGCCACCTATCGCTCAGTGAACCATTCAGGATGGTCTCGCCGTGCGTCGGCCATGATCTGAGAAAACTCTCCGCTGTACTCCCCGTCGTGGATCGCCATTGCAACTGGCATGGGTACCAAGCCGAGCCAGTCGTTGCTGTCGTCAGCCGCCGTGATTTCCGCCATAGTAACCGGCGATGTTTTCTGGTACATGACCACGTTGCCGGGAAAGCACGCTTCAATGTAATACTTTTCACCATCTCGAGTGAATGAACCAGCATCATCCCATTCCCAAACGCTTCCCACAAACGCCAGGAATCCCACGACACAGCTGAGCACCAAAGCCGCGACTGTGGCGAGCGCACCCCCAATACGCCACACCCGCGTCCGCTGGGGCATACGCACACACTCCGCGATGACCTCCACAGCGAGGACGACAAGGCACAGATCGACGACAGCGATTATGGTGTTATTGACAACCGGAATAAAATGGTTGAACGATATCACCACCGCGACAGCGATGAGCAACACCACTGAAATCACAGCAGCGAATCGGAGTTTCTTCACGGGCGGAATTTTAATCTGCGCCTATGCCCCCGGACGCGCCCCTGCCTCCCGAGTGAGCGACACTGCGACCGCATCCAATGCGACCTTGACGGTTCCGACCAAGACCCCGCCCATAACCACCGGCGCAAGAGCGGCACCGATAACTGCGAGGGGCTGTCGACGTCCGGGGTGACGAATCTCCTTGCTGGCGGCCAGATTGGCCATGATGACGGCAGTTTGGATTCCCAGGGCCTGAGCCGTCGCCGCGATGTCAGCCCCGTCATCTTTCCCGACCCAGCGCGGGTAAAGGGCCGCCACCGTGGCAACTCCGGTAATTGTGAGGGCTGCTGCCACACCGCCCATGTATGTACGGGGTTTCCCACCGAAAGACCACGACGTCGCCACCCGATCTGCCTTGACGAACCCGAGTGCCGCAGCGCTGGCAAGCCCCGCACCCACCCACGGAGCAATAACCAACCCACGACGCAGGTTCTCGGGAACATACTCGTTGAGGTCAGGCAGGGAATCATCGGGACGAATGAGTCCCATACGCACAGCGACGGCGCCTAAGTTCAGATCCCACCCAATCCCCACGGCTCGCGGCACCAACAGTGATGGGTTTTCAGGCTCGAAACTGCGCAATGCAATCCGGGGATCCTTCCCCCACGGTGTACCGACAGGAATTCCAAACAGCCGACGCACACCCTCGTCGTCTCGACTCCAGATCTTCATGACTCCTCCTTGTCAGATGTGTTGTGGATGACATGTGTGGCACGGGTAACGGCTGTGGCAACGCGCGACCACTCATCGATGAGTTCTCTCAAATGGTCCTGCCCCGTGGATGTAAGGCGATAAACCTTGCGCGGAGGTCCTGATGGCGACTCCTGCCACTCAGCTGAAACCAAATCACCGCGACGTAGCCGATTGAGCAGCGGGTAGAGGGTCCCCTGGGAAACGCCCAGCCGCGCCTCATTTTCGAGTCTGTCCACGAGCTCCCCGCCGTAGGACGGTTTGCTCGCCAGCAACCCGAGGACGACGAGTTCAAGCGCCCCTTTGCGAAGTTGCGATTCCGCCACGATGTCTCTCCTCAGCCCACTAGCTTGGATAACACTGTACCATGCATTACCTCGTAGTGGGGTCAGGTGTCCCACCGCCCTCTGAATCCGGTTTTCACCCTCGGTGACGCGACCCGCCCTTGGATTCAGCGCAGATTTTTCAGCCCCTTTCCCAGGGTTGAAATCAGGTGTTCGATAAACCCTTCCGCGTCGACGTCACACAGCAGATCGACGTTGGGTTCCTTACCCCAGCGCCCCAACTCGTCGCCCACGGTTTGGCCACGGGTCAGCGTACCGGCCAGCTCGACGTCAACAGCTAACGGGCGCGTCGTCGCAAACCGGCCCGTCACCGCATGAGCAACGACGAGCGGATCATGCAGGTAGGCGCACCAACCCAGCCCGTCGGCCTGGTGAAACTCGAAGTAAAACCGCAAAGCGTCAGCCAGCACGGCAACAATCGGGTGATCTCCCAGATCTGCCACGGCCTGACGGTGGCGCTCCTCCAGCCTGATCCCCTCAGTGGCCTGCAGAGCTCCCAACACGACTCGCTTGGACGCCTTCCCCCACGCCTGGAAGGTTTCGTGACCCGCTTCCGGGTCCACCGCGATGTTCCATTCACTCGTCGGCCCCGTATTGCCACGGTGATTAATCGCCCCGCCCATGACATGCAGACGCTTGAGCAACGTAGGCAATTCCGGTTCCACACGCAACGCCAGGGCAAGATTCGTCAGCGGCCCGGTGACGATACCGACGAGCTGCCCGGGATATTTCCGAGCGAGATCAACCCACAGCTGCGCGCCACTGCGCTCATCGGGACGACGCCTGCACTCCCCCAACTCGGCGTGGCCCAGACCATGCGGTCCGTGAGTCTCCTCGGCGGTCATCATCGGCTCGACCAACGGCTCGTCTGCCCCGCGCGCCACCGGGGCGTCCATACCGAGCAATTCGGTCAGACCCAAGGCATTACGCAGCACATCGTCCTGCCCGACATTGCCAGCTGTCGTCACCACCCCGACGGTCTCGACGTCACTGCGACACGCCAGATAGGCCAGCGCGAAGGCGTCATCAATCCCAGGGTCACAGTCAAGCAAAACCGGCAAGGAAGGTGCGAACATGACGTCAGAATAGAGCCCGTCTGGACCGCCAGACATTTATAGTCGCGCTCTTACCCCGAGGGTTTCGACCAGGGCGATTGAGACCAGGACGACCGCGCCCCGAACACGCGATCAGCCTCACCGTCATCTGCGTCTCCTCGACAACCGCGTGTATGCGCCTACGGTTTGGCCATGAGTTCTGTGGGGAGGACACTTAGCCTGGTCAGACCAAGTCGTCAGCTCAGTGTTGGACCGCACTGCCGAGCAAGTGTGAGGAAGTCATGACCGTCAAGGATAAGGAACCGTCCCGCGCTGAGAGGATCCTTGCGGGCACCATCGCGTTTACGCTCTCCATGGCCGTGGTATTCGCAATCGTAGCGATCTTCATCGGTTGGCGATGGTCGCTGAGGATGTTCGTCGCAGTCCTCCTCATCGGAATCCCCGGCGAAATTCTGCTGCAACTCATGGGCGAGGACGGAATACTCCCGCGCAGCAAGGGCAAACTGCGGTGGACGAGATCTGAGCGCCTGCTCATTTTGACCCTCATCCTCGCCGCTTGGGCAGTGATCGTTCTTGCCCTCACCGCCCTCATCCAACCGTGGTACGGCGCCGTCGGGGAAATGGCGTGGGTCATGGTGATCGGGATCCTCGCGATCCTCATCCAGGGGATCCGGGACACCCGGAAGAAGAAGTCCTAGCCCCTCGCCATGATCGCAGCGCCGAGACTCCTCCCTGGCGGCCTTTTGTACCTCTCACGCCAGGTGCTCAGGACGTCGGAGACCGTCGGCTGCTTGTCCGCGGGAACGCCGGACTGGAACTCGTCGTCGTGGATCTCCATGTCGAAGTGGGCCAACACAGCACGTACTCTCCTCTAGGGAGGCCTAGACCCCTTGGAATTGTCGAACATGTCGTCAGGTGGGTGGGCAGGATAGTCTGGCCACACTGGCCACATAGGCTGGATCCATCGAGATTGTGGGGCAATGGCTGCTTTGCAGATACCAATCCGATCGGCGCGACCGGTCACTGGCCCACACCTGCAGCACGAATCTCACCAGGAAAGGAAGCGTTGACCATGAAGATCAACGACAACGGCCCCAAACCGAACGCCTTCGACATCGAGACCGCAACGAAGGAGAACACGAACTACCGCACCACCGCCTGGACCGGTAAGTACCTGCAGGTGACGCTCATGTCCATCCCGGTGGGAGAGTCCATCGGCCTGGAGGCCCACCCCGACACCGATCAGTTCCTGCGCCTGGACTCCGGCAAGGGGCGCTGCGTCATGGGACCGGCTGAGGATCAGCTCGACTTCCAGCAGGACGTCAGCGACGGCTGGTCCGTCCAGGTCCCGGCCGGCACCTGGCACGACGTCATCAACACCGGTGACGAGCCGATGCAGGTCTACGCCATCTACGCCCCGGTCCACCACACCCCGGGCATCGTCCAGGAGACCGCCGCCAAGGCTGAGGAGGACGAAAAGTCCGGAGCCGACGTCCCACCGGAGTGGAGCGTCCAACCCGACAAGACCGCTGACGATCTGCACGCCTGAGGAATACCATCCGTCAGAGACCAGGCCGTCGCCCTCGTTGGCGACGTCCTGGTCTCTGACGGAACGACGTCATCACCGGTGTCACCGCCCCGACACATGGATCTCCCTCATCGACCGCGCGATCCTCGGATTCGCCGGGGCCTGCCTGGCCATGGCATCGATCGAGGCCGTCACTGTCGTACTGACCGGCCGAGACCGTCAGCTCACCCTGGCCTTCAACTCCGCAAGCTGGGCCGTCGTCGCCCTCGACTTGTGGAGGCGGGATCGCGGGATGGGGATGCTGCAGGAGGATTCGCGGTCTGGGAATGCGATCACTTCTGTGCGACCGAGCCAGGAAACAGCCCGAACTCCATGCCGGCGATGATGAACTCAACCTTGAGATCGAGGTTGCCGCGCTCACCCATCGACTGCACCCCGAACACATCCGGATGCCCTGCCGTCATCTCCCCGATCCTCTCAACGCCGGTCCGTCCTCCTTCATCAGCGGTCAGATAAGGCTGGATCGACACAAAGGTCTCCAAGGTGATGTCCCCGACGAAGTCGAAGGCGAAAGCAGCCCCCTCGACCCCTCCGGGGATACCAAGCTCTGCCAGTCTCTGCACGATCGCCGCGATACGAGGCATCGCTGCCCCGAAGGCCTCTGGCTGAGCCATGAGCACCAGCGGAGCCTCTGGATACCGCTCGCACAACGCCCACTGGCGGTCGACAACCTGGCGCAGGGCGTCCTGCCAATTGGAGACGTCGGGATCCGGCTCGATGTCCACCGCGATCTCCGCAATTGCGGCCAACTGCAATTCCTGACGAGAACTGAACTCCCGGTACAGGGCGGTGGCCTTCACCCCGAGACGATCAGCGACAGCCCTCAGGGTGAAGGTCTCGATGCCCTCGGCCAGGGCCGCGTCAATCGCCTGACGTCGCGTGAACGCAGGCTTGCGCCCTGGCCGTTTGCTAATCATTCACGGCCCACGAGCGACCACCCCTCGGCCCGCTCCCGGGCATGCCACAGATCGGCGTAGACACCGCCGCTGGCAATGAGGTCGTCATGGGTTCCCACCTGGCAAACCCTACCGTTGCGGTCAATGACGACGATGCGATCCGCCGAACGGATGGTGTCGAGCTTGTGGGCGATGACGAGGATTGTCGAGGACTCGCGCAGCTGGGCCAGGGCGGCCTCGACGTGGGCCTCGTTCTCGGGATCGAGTGCGGAGGTGGCCTCGTCGAACAGCAGGATCGGGGCGCGTTTCAGCAAGGCGCGAGCCACCGAAACCCGTTGCCGTTCACCGCCAGACAGACGACGACCCCCCTCACCGACGCTGGCATCCCATCCACCGGGCAGGCGAGCTGCGATCTCGTCGACCCCGGCCAGGGATCCTGCCTCCCAGACCTGCTCGTCAGTGGCATTCGGGTCACCGATGCGAATGTTCTCCGCCAGGGTGGAGTCGTAGAGGTAGACGTCCTGGAAGACCATGGCGAGCTGACTCATGAGCTGCTCGGTCGTCTGGTCGCGCACGTCCACTCCCCCGACACGCACCGTCCCCAAGTCGACGTCCCAGAACCGCGCCATGAGCCGGAACAGGGTCGTCTTGCCGGCCCCCGAGGGGCCGACAATGGCCGTCAATCCCCCAGCGGGAGCAGCAAAGGTGACGTCATGGATGACGGGATGATCCTTGTCGTAGCCAAAGGAGACGTCCTCGAGGGACACCTCCCCGGGAGCGGAGAGCTCGACCAGGTGCGCAGGCTCGGGCAGCACCTCAGCCGAGAGGATCTCGTCGACCTCACTGACCGGCTTGCGCGCGGTTTCGACGGACAGAGCAGCCGAGACGACGTCCTCCAACACCTTGGCGTAGCGCAGCGAGACGCCGACGAAAGCAACCGTCGCGACCGGGGCGAGGGTGCCGTTGCTGCCCATGCGCGCGGCCAGCACGATAAGGACGACCGCGACCGCCTGGGCACCCAGACCCGAGAGGAAGCTCGCCGTCACGCCCAGCCCCAGACCCTTACGAGCGGCGCGTTCATTGGCCCGGCGTGCATTCCGAAGCGGCTCGTAGCCCTCGGCTCGTCCGGCGGCCCTCAGCACTGGTTGGGTCTCACAGAACTCGACGATGCGGGCTGCCAGTTCCTGCTCGGTCGGCTGGACCACCGACTCACCGCGAAGCCGCAAGGCCCGCGAGGCGATCATGATCAGACACATCGCAGGCATCGAGATGAGCAGGGACAACCCCAACTGCCACGACCAGAACCACGAGAGCACCATCATGACGACGGTGGTCGTGGCACCGCGCACGAGTGGGGCGGTGAAATGTGCCAACCCCTCGCCCATGTGCATGAGTCCCTGAGTGAGAAGGCGGGACAGGCGGCCGGGGAAACTCGAACGGAACCATCCCAGTGGCAGGCTCGCCACCTGGTCGCCGATGCGCACGCTGAGTTTTCCCATGACATCCATCGCGGCGAGATAGCCGATCCTCGACTGGAAGTACGTCACGACGGCCCCGGCAACGGCCAGGGCGACGAGCAGCCACACCCAGCCCTGCCAGGTCAGTCCCATCGAGGGTCCACCCTCGACGAATGCCGTGATCGTCGGAATGATGGCGAACAGGCCAACTCCCTCGAGGACTCCCTGGACACCTGCCAGCCACAGGGAGCGACGGAACTTGGCAGCCCCTTCCTCGGTGAGAAGGGGCCTGAAGGTGTTCAGGAGCAGGATGTCGCCCGCCCAGGAAAGGCGGGAGTTCATGGTCGTGGTCATTGAGTGTCTCCTTCCATCGCTCGCCCTGCCGACAGACGCGCCCAGTAGGGCTGGTCGGCCAATTCCTCGGACGAACCGCAAGCTACGATGCAACCGCCCTCCATGACGCAGATGACGTCAGCTCCGGCCACCGACTCGGCGTGGTGACCGATGGCGAGCACAGTTCGGCCCCGGGCCAGTGCAGCCAGGGCCTGCTGGATCTCCGCCTCGCAGTCGGGATCGGTGGCGGCCGTCGCCTCGTCGAGCACGAGGATCGGGGCGTCGGCGAGCACAGCACGGGCGATCGACAGCCGCTGCTTCTGACCACCCGAGAAATCGGTGTCCTCACCCAGGACGGTGTCGAAACCCTTCGGCAGTGCGTCGATGTCGTCAAGAATGTGGGCGGCACGAGCAGCCTCGCGCACCTGGTCGTCGGTGGCGTCGGGACGAGCCAAGGTGATGACGTCACGAATGGACCGACGCTGCATGTACGGGTCCTGGAGGACGAAGGACACCAACCGGTAGAGGTCATTCTGGGCGAGGTCCTTGAGGTCGACGCCACCGATGCGCACCACTCCGGAATCCGGGTCGCGGAAGCGGGCGAGCATCGTCGCCAAGGTCGACTTGCCGGACCCCGACGGCCCGACCAGAGCCGTGACAGTTCCTGGACGCAGTGTCAGGTTGACATGACTCAGCGCCGGAATGACGCCGTCAGGGGTGAGGTAGGAGGAGCTGACGTCGTCGAAGGTGACCGTCATGTCGTCAGGAATCCGCACGCTGACCTGTGGATGGCTGATCTGCTCGATGGACAGCACGTCCTGCAGACGCAGAGCCGCGTTGCCGGCCTGTTGGTAACCCCATGCCATGTTGCCCAGTACCTCGATGGTGCGCGGCAGGACCAGGGCGATGAGTGAACAGGTGAGGACGTCGGTGACGCCCACCCAGCCGGCCTTGGCCATGAGTAGACCGAATCCCAGGTTGATCGCCATGAGAGCTGCCACCGAGATCACCGACAGAGACAGGGCCGACGCCTTGATGAGCGGGCCACACCAGTCCCAGTAGAACCGGGCGAACTCCTCGCAGGCCTCGGTGAAGCGACGATGGGCCTTGCCGGTCTGTCCGAAATTCTTGACGACGTGGATCCCTTCCGTCAGCTCGATCGACGAGGACGAGAGGTCGGCGAGCTTGTCGTCCATCTCGGCGGTCCTGGTGGCCATGTCTCGCATCGTCACCCACTGCAGCAGGGCGTAAATCGGGAAGGTGGCGATGGAGAGAAATCCCAGCCGCCAGTCCACCACGAAGGCATAGACGAGCAGTACGAGCGGAACTCCCACGGCTGCGGTTTGCTCAACGGGCGCATGGGCGACGAGCGTGTGGATCTGGACGGTGTCGTCCTGGATGGCCTTGCGCACCCGACCGGTTGACGACGAGCTGAACCAGGCCAGTGGGGCCTTCGAGATACGGTCGATGATGCGGTCCTGGAGTATGTTGCGCAGCTTGATGTCGGCGATGTGAGTGATGACGAGGGCCAACACGTAGAGCAGGGCCTGGAGGCAGAAGGCCATCCACAGCACATTGGCGGTGCGGGTGAGCGCCTCGTGGTCGACGTAGTCACCTAGCAGGATCGCGCCGAGTCTCGTCAGGGCGACGTACGGGGCAAGAGCGACGATGCAGGACGCAATGACGAGGATCCGCGCGATCAGGACGTACTCGCGGATAGGTTTCATGATCGACGACAGGGCTTTGCCACCGGCACGGTGTTTGGTCTGGTAGTCGCGAATATCTTCCGGTGCGGCAGCGCCGGGGCACACCTGCGGGGACGTGGAGGTCTCGCTCACTTCGTCAGTCCTGCCCGCTGGAAGTGCTTGCGACCCACCTTGATGCCCAACCAGCCACCGGCCAGCCCCAGCAGGAAGACGATGACGGCCCATCCCGCCACCAGGCCAGGTGTGAAGAGTTCCCGCATCTTGTTGGAGTAGTCGGCACCCATCTGCTCGGTGATCATGGCGTAGTACTCGTCGGTATTCACGAGCATCGGGATGAGCGGCACGATCATCCACAGCTCGAACACGGCATACCCGAGCATCGCGCGGCTCATCGTGAGACGGGTGCTGCGGCCGGCATTGGTGATGATGTCGGAGAGGAATCCGAGCACTATTCCGGCCGGGATCATCCAGATGGTGAGCCCCGGACTCATACCGAGCCCGACGAGCAGACCAGTGATCGTCATGGTGCCAATTTTCGGCACCCGTGCAACTGACAACATGAGGATGATGCCGCCCAGCAGGATGCCCAGGATCCAACCGACGAACATGAAGGCCGGACCGGCGAAACCGATCATGCCGCAGGCGTAGAAGACGACGAAGAAGATCACCGCGAAGATGGCGATACTCACCAGGTCACGCGTTGTCAGACGGGGTTTCATGATTGTCCTTTCAGAGTGGTGATGTTGATGAGGTAATCCCCACATCGGGCCATGAGCTCCGGGTCGTGGGTGATGACGATGACGACCTTCCCAGCGGTCGCGAGATCACTGACGAGGTCAGCGATCGAGGTGAGGTGACGAAAATCGACACCCGATGTGGGCTCGTCGAAGATGACGACCTCCTTGTCCTGAGCGATGGTGGCCGCCACGACGAGGCGCTGGGCCTGCCCACCGGACAGTGACAAGGGGTGACGGTCACGTTGGCCGACCAGGTCGAGACGTTCCAGGAGCGCCGGGACGTTGGCGGCATCGCGTTGGCGCGGGTCCAGACCGAGGGTGACTTCCCGCTCCACCGACTCGCTGAACAGCTGACGGCGGACGTCCTGCATGACCATCCCGCACGATTTCTGCCTCCTGCCGGTGCTCCACGGCTCTCCCATGCCGATACGGGCGCTGGGCGGGGACTTTTCGAGCCCGCAGATCAGTCGGGCCAAGGTCGATTTGCCCGCGCCATTGGGACCGGTGAGGATCGTCACCGCTCCGGCCGGCAGGAAGAGGGAGTCGACGTCGAGAATCGTCGGGCCATGCCCGTAAGAGAAGGACAGGTGCTCGACCATCAGCCCAGTCGGGAGTTTTGGGCCATCGGTGTTGGAGGAGGCTGCGGCGGTCGGCGGCTCGGGTATGTCCACCGGGACGACATCGACGGCGCGGAGGCCACGTTCGGTCCGTTCCATGTCCGTCAGGCTGAAAAGATCATCGCCGGTCATGGTTTCGGCGACCCTGCCGTCAGAAATGCGATGAACGACGTCGACCATCCCACGGAAGAGGTGCAGCCGATGCTCGGCAATGACCAGCGTCTTCCCGGAGGCCTTCAGCTGGGCGACGAGGTGGCGAAAATCGTCGATTCCCTCGGCAGAGAGATTCGAGGTCGGCTCATCGAAGAGGAGCAGATCGACGTCAGTGACCAGGGCACAGGCACACGCGACGCGCTGCAACTCCCCTCCCGAGAGGGTGTCGAACCGCCTGTCGAGCAGGTGTGCGATGCCGGTCTGGCCGACTGCCCGAGTCATAGCGTCGCGGATCTCAGACGGGTCGACCCCGTAATTCTCCAGCCCGAAAGCCAGCTCGGTTCGCACGCTGGAGGTGAAGAACTGGGTGCGAGGATTCTGGAAGATCATCGCCGAGGTGCGCCCGACGTCGTGGAGTTCGACCCCGGCCAGATCAATGCCGTCCACCTCCACCTTGCCACGCATGGTGTCCTCGAAAAACTTCGGGACAAGGCCATTCATCGTCCGCAGCAGGGTGGACTTCCCCGATCCTGATTCCCCAATGAGCAGGGTCAGGGTCCCGGGCCGGATCGTCATGGTGATGTCCCGGAGCTGGTCCACGACCTCTCGGTCGGGCGTGGGGCCGTCGTCGAACGGGGACCCGTCGAGGTCAGGGACCGGGTAGGAGTAGGAGACGTCGGTCAGGCTGACGCTCATGCGATCACCTCGGTCACGCGCCAGGCAATCAACGCGACCAAAACCGTCAGTACGACGGCGTCACCGACACGGAAACGACTCGGGTCCAGGGTGGACCGGGATTTTTGTGCACCCAGCCCCTTGATGATGGCTGCAGCGGAGAGCTCGTCGGCGATCCGGGCAGCCGAGGCCAGGAAGGGGATGACGACGTATTCCCCCGTACGCAGCGGGTGGCGCATGGTTGAGCGGGCGCCGGGTCTCAGGCCTCGCAGGGTCATGGCCTGGACGATCGCCCGCAGCTCGCGCACTGCCATCGGGAAGAACCTCACCACGACCATCACCGGGACCTGCACGACCCGCGGCGCACGCATCTGGGTGAGGACTGAACCAACCCGGGTGACGTCGAGAACCTTGATCGCAGCCACTGCCGAGCCGAAGACTCCTGCGAAGCGGAACATCCAGAAAGCGATGAAGACCAGAAATGCGGAGACAGCCGAGTGCCACAGGGCTGGAAGGGCGAAACAGCAGAAGACCCACACCAGGACAAAGGCCAGCCACCCGATCCACGTCGTGGCGCGGGTCGTGAGCACGAGTGACACCGCGACGACACCGAGGCAGGCCAGCACCAGAGGCGTCGACCCCGCTCCCATGAGAAGGACGTTGAGGACGATGACATAGAGGAACAGGGTGCGTGGGTCCACAGCGCCGTGGAACCCCCGAGTGCGGGGCCGATGGGTGGTGGTCAACGCGCTTCCGGCCATGGCGCGGGCCATCGGGAGCGGGTGGATGTCACCTTGTCGGGCCACGGTCACCTCGTCACATTTCATAAGGCAACCCTAACTCATTAGTTATCCTCGTTAACAAATAGCAGTCATTCACGTCCTGGCAAGGAGAGACACTCACAGGCCAGACAGGCGGTCCTACTGGTGACGCAGGAGGGCACACCACGTTCGGAGGAATCGCGGCCTCGTGCAGGCGCGATCACCACGGGCATTGCCCGTCACCACCTCAACGCGAACACCACAGGACTCGCCCTGTCCCCACGGCTACCCTTGAAGTGAGTTGATCGAGAGGAGACCCTCGTGGGAATCGGAAGCAACATCGGCAAGGCCCTGCTGGACCAAGCCCCCGATATGGCACCCGGGGCGGCCGTCTCGATGCTGCGCAGCATCTTGGGATTCGCCATCGATGGCGTCAGTGGGCTACCGGGAGCGCGTCAGGCGGCCGGGAAGTCCCTCACCAAGCATGACGGTGACGTTGAGCAGGCCATCAACTCTCTAGTCACTCAGCACATCGCTATGGCCGGCGCGCAGGGATTTGTGTCCAACCTCGGCGGGGTCGCAACCCTGGCGGTGACGATCCCGGCCAATATCTCTGGCGTGGCGATCGTGCAGGCTCGCATGGTGGCTGCCATCGCTCACCTGCGTGGCTACGACCTCGACGATCAGCGCGTTCGGACCGCCATCCTCGCCACCCTTATGGGACAGCACGAGGTCGACGGCCTCATCCACGAGGAGAAGCTTCCAACGACCCCGATGGGCATTGCCACCGCCCCGGTCAGTGACGCCGATCTGGAGAAGACCGTGGCCCGTCACCTCATCAACGTTCTCATGGGACAGGTCGCCGGGAAGAAACTGCCGGTGTTCGTATCGAAACGTATTCCTGTGCTCGGCGGTGGGGTTGGGGCCACCACCGACGGATTCACGACCTGGAACGTTGCTCGTTACGCCCGCAAGCAGTTTCCAACCCGCCGCCCGCGCAGCTGAGGCCCGCACATTCAGCCAGAACGATTCCTAGACAGGAAGTAACATCCGGTCGCAGTAACAGGATTTGGCGGTACTTCAGCGACGCAGGGATTTCACCCCGCCCAACCCCAATGCATATCCAATAACTCCGAGGATGGCACAGGCACCCGCGCACACCATGGCCATGGTAGAAACCGTCAGCTCGCTGCCCTCAACAGCAGCCGTTTCCCCGGGATAGCCACCAGGGAGGAATCGCAGGAAGGTATTCCCTTGAGCGATGATGACGAGCACATACACCAAGGGGCTGCACAATGGCCCGCCTTGCCGCGACACCATTCCCGTGACAAACAGTCCAATGCCAGTACACAGCACGCAAATCACCGAGAACCCTATAAAGGGCATCCACGGCAGCTGAAAGCGTGCAGGAATGGCGGGCTCCAGAAAAGAGTCACCATCAGGTATCAAACTCACAGGCAGTGACCGCAATATCCACCCAATGAGCAGTGGAAGGCCAGCGGCACATCCACATAACCACAGCGCCATCAACGCATATCCGGTTCTGAGCGCGCGAACGGAGGTCCTCTCAACCCAGTCCATACCCGATGAGACACACCACATCGCGACGGCACACCCCACCAAAACTGTCAGCTCAAGACCAATCACAGGGCGATCCCATACGTTCCCCGGCGCCACTGATAACTTTGTGAACCACAGGAAAAAGGCCACAATAAAGGTCACAAGCGGAACAACAACAAGAGCAAGGGCATAACGCCCCTTCAGGAAAGCCTCTAAACCTTTCATCGACGAAGGTCCTTATCAGTTAAAGAACACGTCATAATCATCTGACGATGTTCGATATACCATTGGCCAAACGTGGCTGCATCCATACTGTCAAGGTCGTTTTTCTCCGAACTCATCATGTCTTCATATGGAAATCCAGCCAGCCGAAGAATGGTGCGTTCCACGGAATTAACGCCGTCTGAGGCATCTATCTGCTGAGGTGTCATTTCCCCATTGGTATGCATAAATTCACACGCGTCTACACCTGACATCGACTGGGCCAACCCCTGGCTGGTCTGATTCGATAATTCTTGCCTAGAGTCAAGTGAGGTTGGTAGACCGAGATTAATCACACGTTGTCCCTGAGGTGCGTGGTACCCGGACTCAGCAAGCAGGATGTCACGAGAAGACACCGTTTGCGGCATGACCGACATGACGCGCTGAGCGATTTCGGCGTAAGAAGGTGCGAGACTGCGGTGGGGTGATGTCACGCATACCCGTACCTTGCTGTACGACGAACATTCAAAAGCTAATGACCCCTCACGAAACAATGGCACCGGCATCACGACACCCATCGCAGCGATGATGAGCGGTGGGGCGACCAGGGCCGCACATGGCGCCACCCGACGCCACGTAAAACCGCCAGAGCGGACCATGGACCAACGACTGGCCGCCAGAATGCACGAGAGCGCGACAATGACAAAGAAAACACCACGCATGATCGCGGCCGCAGCTGTGGTTGTGAAGGTGCCGCTCGGATCTACCATCCCTAAGGACCAGGCAAACGCCACCGAACTGTACCCCGTGTTGGAAATGACACTCTGATTAATCACGCTCGGTATCCAGACCACGACGATGCACACAACAGGTGCCAACATCCACACGATGGGATGGGAGACCACTGCGGCTACCACGTGAGCAACAGCCACCAAAGCCACGAAAGACAGCAGGGCATCGATCAAGTCTGCAATTTCGACACCCGCTGGTGGTGCATTGAGCCATACCTTGACGACCAGGGGCGCCACAACGACAACGGTCCCGATGAGCAGGGCAGTAACCTGACGCCAAAACCACTGCCAGCGGATGCTGAGAATAGAGCGCGCCGGAGCAGCACCCACAACCATGTCCGAGGGTGCCGTGCGAGCCGCCAGCCCGGCCCCCATGAAACCGGACAAGATAGCCCAGCCCGCTGGATTCCCGGAGCCTGACGGCGACGTCTTGCACCTGCCACACGCCCCACGCCCATGCGTCCCGCAACGCGATCAGGCTGCACGTGGCACCGCCGACAGCTATAAGAACTAGGTACCATGACGCAAAGGGAAATGCCACGCGCCGAAAACCACGCAGCGGACGGACACTCCCGGGCGCGGCGGACATCATGCCGCCTCTCCAAGAAGAGTAAGGTATCCCGACTCGGCATCGTTGGCGTCGCGGACTCGATGCTCTCGGCCAACAGATTCCAGATCGGTGTAGGAACCCTGAAAGATCAGCTTCCCTTCGGATAAAACAACAAGTTGCGACACGAAACCTTGCAGATCCTCAAGCAAGTGAGTCGACACAATAACCGTCCGGTCCTCAGCAAGTTCACCGAGGAGGGACCGAACCCCAATCCTCGATGCCGGGTCGAGACCTACCGTTGGTTCGTCAAGAAGGAGTAAAGCCGGATCCCCGACAGTCGCACACGCGATTCCAAGCCGCTGACGCATTCCGCCTGAAAGGGCCCGAACACGCTCATCGGCTCGGTCGAGAAGCCCAACACGATCGAGGGCTGCACAGGCTCTCGCACAGCATTTTTCTGGTTCAATTCCTCGCGCCCAGGCCGCATATTCCACAACTCTCAGAATGCGAAACTGTGAAGGGAGAGAAAACCTTTGAGGCAAAAACGCGATAA
Source organism: Cutibacterium sp. (assembly GCF_030525615.1). Lineage (GTDB taxonomy): Bacteria > Actinomycetota > Actinomycetes > Propionibacteriales > Propionibacteriaceae > Cutibacterium. Next base: position 198,199 of record NZ_JAUNEJ010000002.1, read on the forward strand.
TCTCACGAATGGCGTCACGGTCATCCTTGGCATCGATACCATTTACCAGAAAGCATCCAGATTCCGGTTGCCGAAGTGTCGCGAGGATACTGAGAAGTGTCGTCTTTCCCGCCCCATTCGGACCAAGCAATCCCCATATCCCAGGGCCAAACTCACAGGAAATATCGACCAAGCTACGCCGATGACGGTAACGGTGTGATATATGCTTAAGCTCGATCATTTACTTAACTCTAACGTAACTAGATTTCATCTGAGCCCCAGTTGAACTATCAGTCCTTATATAAACTTTCCAATTATGCTTAGCATGAGCGGTAACTGGTTCCCTCCAAGTTTTCATCTCAACCACCTTCCGTGCATCAGTGGAGCCGTTGCGACCCACCACCCAAGACATACTAAGTACCTTACCCCATCAACAGCCCTTGAGGCTAGATGCAGTTGGGCACGACGTTGCTCGTTACGCCCGCAGCAGTTCCCGACCCGTCGCCCGCGCAGCTGAGGCCATCATTGTTTGGCGAAGTTGCGCCAAATTCTACTGTCGTGCCGCAGTAAGTTCATGAGGCATTTCTTTAATCAGACCAAAAGCGATCTGATTAAGAATAAATGTCGCGATAGCTTTTACCCGGAGAGTTTTGCAACGATCGTCAAGCAGCTAAACTGATCTCCATTCGAACCCACGATGTTTGGACACCCACGATGTTTGGACACCTACCAGCGTCATTGTCGAGCGAAAGGGGCGATAGATGAGGTTGAACTCTGGACTCGTGCAGGCCACATCCCAATTAAGCTCGGCAAGATGATAGACGTGCGCCGGATTGATTCATTGATAGCGAATTGCGTTCTTAACCACTAAGCCATCGCCAATTCTGGAACACCTTCGGGACCTTGCCGGAGGAAAGGCGTTTGCGTCGCCACTCGATTGCCACTCGATTCAGGCGCTTCTAATACAACATCACACCTCAATACAACATCGCCGACGCCGGGTCCGAGAGGATCTCGGCAACGTCATGGAGGAAGGTCGAGCCCTCCTCGCCGTCAATGAGGCGATGGTCGAACCCGAGACTCATGGTCGTCACCCACCTGGGAACGACCCTCTCGTCGGCACCGGTTCCGATGACCCACGGACGACGGGCGATGGTGCCGAGGACGAGAATCGCCGACTCGGTGCGGTTGACGACCGGTGTCCCGGCGTCAAGCCCGAAGACCCCAACGTTACTGATCGAGAAGGTACCGCCGGTGTAATCAGCAGGTTGGAGCTTGTCCTCCTTGGCGATAGCGACGATACGAGTGATCTCGGACGCCAGCTCGAGCATGGTCATGTCCTGGGCATTGCGCACCACCGGCACCATCAGGCCACGCGGAGTGGCTGCGGCAATGCCGAGGTTAATCTGGTCGCGGAAGACGATCTGGTCGGCGGCGTCGTCCCAGCGGGCGTTGACGACTGGGGTGCGTCCCATCGCCAGGCATACCGCCTTGCACCAGATGGTAAGTGGGGAGACCCGCAGTCCCTTGAACCCTCGGTCGGCGCGCAACCGAGCCACGAGGTCCATCGTCGGCGTAACATCACACGTCAAGAAAGCCGTCACGAGCGCCTTGGTGTCCAGAGAGTCTTTCATCGCCGCAGCGGTCACCTTGCGCACCCCGTGAACCGGGACTCTGCGGGTATGGCCGTCGGGTTCGGTCGGAGCGCCACCGAGGAGACGACGCGACATTATTGACAAGCCCGCCAGCTCGGCGTCACCCCCGGAGACCCCAGTAACCAGAGGCTCTGCGGCACCCGAACGTCCGGCCTCAGCTGCTGCCTTGACGTCACTCCTTGTCACCGCTCCCTGCGGTCCAGTGCCGCGCACCTGAGACACGTCAATGCCAAGGTCAGCAGCAAGGCGTCGGGCTGGCGGTTTGACGAGAATGTGCTCGCTGCGGTCCATGCGCGGTGGGTCTTGACGGGTGGGCTTGGACCCCGAACCCGGTCCCACAGTTCGCCGGCGACGACGGCGTTGACGTCGAGACTCTGCAGCCACATGCCCAACGAGGAATTCTGGCTCGTCGTCTGACTGGTCGTCGGAGCCGTCGTCAATGGTCACCAACGGCTTCCCGACAGCCACTGTCTCACCGGGCGCTGCGCACAGTTTCGCCACCGTTCCAGCAAAGGGGCTGGGCAATTCGACGATCGACTTGGCCGTTTCGACTTCGCACAGCACGTCGTTGATCTTGACGGTCTCGCCAGGACAAACCCGCCAGGAGACGACCTCTCCCTCAGTGAGTCCTTCGCCCGGGTCGGGCATGCAGTAGTTCTTCACGTGAATACCTCGTGATTGATTTCGAAACTGGTCAGTAGGCCAGGGACCGGTCAACGGCGTCGAGTACCCGGTCGACGTCGGGAATGTGATCGCCTTCAGCCTGAGCCGGCGGATATGGCGTCGACCATCCGGCTACCCGCAGCACCGGAGCCTCCATGACGTAATAAAGCTGCTCGCCCAAGCGAGCTGCGATTTCTGCACCGATACCTTGGGTCCGGGGTGCCTCCTGAACCACGACCGCCCTCTTAGTACGCCGCACCGACTCACAGACGGTCTCCATGTCGAGTGGGGAGAGGCTACGCAGATCGACCACCTCCAGCCGACGTCCCTCTTGCCAGGCTTCTTCTGCAGCCTCCAGACAGGTATCGACGAGGGGGCCAAAACACAGCACGGAGGCATCGGTGCCAGAGCGGACGATACGGGCGGCGTGAAGGCCAAGTTCGGGACTCTCAGAGACCTCGCCACGGGTGTAGTAGCGACGTTTCGGCTCGAAAAAGATCACCGGGTCGGGACTGGCGATGGACTGACGCAACATCCAATAGGCGTCGTCAGGGTTGGAGCACGTGACCACTTTGAGGCCCGGGGTGGTAGCGTAGAAACCCTCTGGGGACTCTGAGTGGTGTTCCGGGGAGCCAACGCCACCGCCGAACGGAATACGGATTGTCACCGGCAGGGACCACCGTCCTCCCACGCGGGCGCGATATCTCGCCAACTGGGAGACGATCTGGTCGAAGGCTGGAGCGTTGAAGCCGTCGAACTGCAGCTCGACGCACGGCCGATATCCGCGCATGGCCATGCCGATGGCGGTTCCGACGATGCCGGACTCTGCCAGCGGAGAATCAATGACCCGACGACCACCGAACTGTGCCTTGAGACCGTCAGTAATACGAAAAACACCGCCGAGGGTTCCGACATCTTCTCCCATGATGACGACGTGGTCGTCGGCAGCAAGAGCGTCAGCTAGCCCAGCGTTGAGGGCTTTGGCCAACGTCGTCTGACCTTGTGGGCGTGCGCTGTTCTGGCTCATCAACGATCCTCCTCCCAGGAGGCGATCTCCCTGGCGTCAGCCAGCACATCAGGAGTCGGCTCGGCGTAGACGTCCGACATCAGATCGGCCATCGCGGGCGTGGGGTTTTCGTGAACAGCAGCGCGCACCTGCGCACCGAAGGTCTCCTCCCGCTCGGCCAAACCGTCAAGCCATTGCTGATCGATGGCCCCGCGATCATGCAGATAGGTTCTTAGCCTGACGATGGGGTCGGTCTTTGCCCACGTCGCTTCTTCCTCACCGGTGCGGTAGCGGGTGGGGTCGTCGGTGGTGGTGTGAGCGCCCATCCGATACGTCCAGGCTTCGACAAACACCGGCCCGTTGCCACGTCGGGCATGGTTGAGGGCCGCCCGCAACACAGCCGTCATGGCGACGACATCATTCCCGTCCACCTGCACCGCAGGAATCCCAAAACCGATACCTCGGCGGAATAGGGACGACGGGGACTGCACAGTCGTCGGCTCTGAGATGGCCCATTGATTATTGACGCACACAAACACCACGGGAGCGTTCATCGAAGCCGCAAAGACGTAGGCCTCGTTGGTGTCACCCTCGCTCATCGCACCGTCGCCGTGGAAGTCCAGCACAGCCGCCGGAGTGCCACCGGCCTCCACATCGCGCTGGATACCCATGGCATAACCGACGGCGTGCAGGGTGCCCGAGCCGATCATCACCGGGTAGGCGCTGAAGTGCGTGGCGACGGTATCCCATGCGCAATGCGCTTTGCCGCTCCACGAATCCAAGATGTCAGCGAGGCTGACCCCCATGGCATGAGCCAAGCCCTGCTCCCGGTAGGTGGGGAAAACCTGGTCCTGGTCGCCCAATGCCAGCCACGCGCCGGCCTGGGTGGCCTCCTGACCCATGTGCGGGGGCCACAAACTGAGCTCACCGTGACGCTGCAGGGCGGTGGCTTCGACGTCAAGACGTCGAGTCATGACCATCATCTCGAGAGCCTTGAGGAGGTCCTCGTCACTCAGATCAACCGGAAAAACTGGGTGGGGGTTGAAGTGTCCGTGGGCGTCAAGGATACGCACCATTGCGGGGTCAGGACGATTGACAGGATGGTGCTTTGCCGGCGGGACGAACGGGTCCGCATGACCCTCGTCGGCGCTTATGGTCTCGGTCACAGCTTCCTCCTGGTCGAATATTCCGTGCTTCATTGTGGACGTCAGCCAATCCACTTCCAAGCGAAACCTACCGTTCCGTAGGTAACCACCAAAGACGAGGTTACTGTTCAGTAGGTTGTCCACAGCTCGACCCCCTGTCTTTGGCTCTCCCAGGTTTTGCGTACTCTCAACTGGTGAGCAAAACAGTGGCGATCATCGGTGCCGGAATGACCGGCCTGACAGCCGCACACCACCTGCGCAACCACGGCTGCCGAGTCGTCGTCGTGGAAGCTGGCCAACGTGTCGGTGGACAAGTCAGTTCCCGTCACCTCGGCTGTGACGTGGTTGACCTGGGGGCTGAAGCTGTGCCACTGCGTGACCCCGGAGTCTCTGATTTGGTGGCCGAACTGGGCCTGGCGGACTCAATGCGTCACCCCACCCCCGGACGCACCCTGCTGTCGAGCCGACGCGGGGTCGTGGAAATGCCGGCAGGAGTAACGCCGATTGGCCCCACGAAGTTCTTGCCCACCATTACCTCGCGGATTCTGTCTCCGGCAGGGTTGTTGAGAGCCGGCCTTGAACCTTTCACAACTCGCCCGCACTGTGAGGACGTCAGCGTCGGCCAGTTCATCTCGGAACGATTCGGTGACGAAGTAGGCCGGGCCATCGTCGACCCCTTGCTGGGCGGTATCCATGCCGCTGACCTCACCACCTTTTCGCTGGCGGCAGCCGCTCCCGCGTTGGGACAGACCGTCAGAGATGGCAATTCCATCGTCGCCGGGACCCTCAAACGCAATGCCTCGCGTATTCGTCATCGCCGAGGGCACCGTGGGCCTCGCACCCCCGCCGCCGCGTCGTGGCAAAACGGTTTGGCGACCCTCCCGAAGGCACTGGCCGAGGGACTCACCGTATATCTGAACACTCGTGCCACGGGAATCCGACAAGTCGGCCACGAGTGGGTTGTCGATGTCACAGGTCCACGAGATATCGGGGCAATTGCCGCCGATGAGGTCATTATTGCCACGCCAGCCCGGGTCGCTGCGGCCTTGCTGTCGATCTCATGTCCCGACGCGTCCGATCTGCTGTCCCAGTGTGAGAGCGCCACGGTTGCCACACTCGTGGCACGAACGGACCAGTTGGATCACCCCATCGCCACGGCCCAGACGTGGTTTATTGGTTCAACATGGTCCCAGCTGGTACGCCAAGTGACGAACCTCGCCACGACGTGGCATATTGCCGAACCCACGCTGCGAATCACCATGGGTCGGCAGGGGGGAACCCCGATCGACGATCTGTCCGACGACGACCTCGTCGCCATCACCGTGGCAGAGCTGAGACGCCTCGGGCTGGCTTTTGACCCGCGCGACTACGTTGTTGAACGTCATCGCGGCGCTATGCCCCAGCCAGCCCCCGGACACCGGGAGCGCATGGCTCGCCTCGCCGCAACCCTTGACGGCACCGGTCTCCACGTCGGCGGGGCCGGGATTGATGGTGCTGGAGTTGGCACCGCGATCGCCGCCGGTCGACGTCTTGCCCGTCAGATCACCTCGAAGGAGGAGAAGTGACCACCACCGATCATCCGACCATGCAGCCCGGACATCCGGGGGCGTCCACGGGCCATCCCACCGGTCACTCGGGAGGCCATCCAGGAGGTCACCCGGGAAGCCATCCAGGAGGTCACCCGGGAGGCCATCCAGGCCACGGCCCACTGGTCCGCGAGATTAAGCACGACCTCAATGACAAGCCCTTCATCGTCATCTGGGAGGTCACCCGCGCCTGCGCCCTGGTGTGCCAGCACTGCCGCGCCGAGGCCCAGCACCACGCGGCCCCCGGCCAGCTGACAAACGCCCAGGGCCACCAGCTCATCGACCAGCTGACCAGCTACCAGCGCCCCTACCCCATGCTCATTCTCACCGGGGGCGACTGTTTTGAGCGTCCCGACCTTGTTGACCTCATTGAGTACGGCGTCAGCAAGGGTCTCCACGTGTCCATTTCGCCCTCGGTGACGCCGCTGTTCACCTACGAGCGAGTCAAGGCTGTTCAGGATGCCGGCGTGTCCATGATGTCGATGTCGTTGGATGGTGGCTCGGCCGCGACTCATGACGCCTTCCGTGGTTTCCCAGGCACCTTCGACCGCACCGTTGAGGCCTGCCATATGCTCCGCGAGATGGGGATGAGGTTTCAGCTCAATACGGTGTTCACAGCTAAGAACATCCACGAGGCGCCGCAAATGCTCAAGAACGCCATCGACCTCGGGGCAGTGATGTTCTACACGTTCATGCTAGTGCCGACTGGACGCGGCGCTCAGCTCGACATGCTTTCTCCCTTGGAACGCGAGGACGTCTTGTATTGGCTGCACGACAACTCCACGCGCATTGCAGTCAAGACGACTGAGGCTCCGCAGTACCGACGAATCGCCTTCCAGCGCGAAGCCGTCCGTCAGGGTAAGGAGCGTCCGGTTCGCCACGGCAAGCTCTATGAGTGGCTGACTCGTGAAACCAACGACCTGCTCGGCGAGGTCATCGAGGACCCGCGTCCGCCGCGCACCCCGCTGGCCATCAACTCCGGGTCCGGGTTCGCGTTCATCGACCACACCGGCGACGTCTATCCGTCGGGATTCCTACCAATCCACTGCGGGTCGATCAAGGAGAAGCCATTCCCCGAGATCTACCGGACCTCCCCGGTGTTTCAGGGGTTGCGAAACCCGAATGGGTTCTCCGGAAAATGCGGGGCTTGCAACTTCAACCATTTCTGTGGCGGGTCCCGCTCGACCGCCTACGCCATGACCGGAGACTACCTGGCCTCCGATCCGTCGTGCGCTTACGTGCCGCCGGGTTACCACGGTGAGCTGCCTGAAGGAGTCCCTGCTGGCGGGCTGCCAAGGGGCTGAGCTTCATGGCGTTGTGACACCGTTTCGCTGTAACGACGCTGTGTCTCTGTGGCTCTGTAGTCTCACAAGGTTGTTGGTTGCGGGGCGTCGTTGGTCGCCGAGGTGTCGGCTAGCTGAATTCTTCATGACGAAGTTCCCCCAACTTCTTGCGGGCTGAGTCCAAAATAGGCGACGCTACCGGTGTATGCCTTTGGGCACGCACCACTAATACAAGGAGAACCCATGAATCACCGACGCAGGGCTAGAATTGCCGGCCTGTCGGTGCTGTGCATCGCCGGAATGGGTGGCAGCTTCATCGCCACGCCGGCCACCGCCGCACCGAGCGCAAGTGACGCCCCGTCCGCATCAGCCGGATCGTGCAACGGCGACACGAACCTCGACATCTTCAACATCAACGACTTTCACGGTCGTATCGAGACGGGCGCCAACCTCTTCACCCCAGTCGTCGAGGCACGCAATGCCAACGGTGCCGACAATGTCCTGCTACTCAGCGGCGGCGACAACGTCGGTGGCTCAACCTTCGAGTCGAGTTCCCTCAATGACGAGCCGACCATCACTATGCTCAACGCCGCTGGGGTCGAGGCCAATGCCGTCGGCAATCACGAGTTCGACAAGGGTTGGAAGGATCTCGCCGAGCGCGTCGTGCCGCACTTCGAGAGTCCCTACCTGGGAGCCAACGTCTACGAAAAAGGCACCACGAAGGTGGCCGCTCCCCTCAAGGCGTCGACCGTCATCGTCAAGGATGGTGTGCGTATCGGAGTCATTGGCGCAGTGACCCAGGACCTACCCTCTCTGGTCTCCCCCGCTGGTATCTCCAACCTGACCATCGGTGACCCGGTTGAGGCCGTCAACGCCGAGGCTCAGCGGCTCAAGAACGAGGGACTGGCCGATATTGTCGTCGCCGAGTACCACGAAGGAGCAGCTGACGGTTCCGCTGATCCGGCTAGCCAAGGCGGTAACTTCGCACCGATCTACGCTGATACCTCCTCCGATGTGGACCTGGTCTTCAACGGCCACACCCACCAGGTGTACTCGTGGAAGGACAAGGCTGGTGCCCCGTTGCTGCAGGCTGGTTCCTACGGTGAGCACCTGGCTCAGGTGAAAGTGGCCTGGGACTCCAAGCAGAAGAAGCTTTGCTCGACGGACGCATCGATCATCGATCCGGCCGAGAACCCGGCTGAGGACCCGACCATCGACAAGATCTCCTCGATCTACCAGGACGCGAAGGCCAAGTCAGATGAGGTCGGTGCCGATGTCATCGGTCACGCGTCAGCTCCCATCACCACCCCGTCGAACGAGACGGACAAGGAGTTCTCCTCCAACGTCCGTGACCGTGAATCCACCATGAGCAACATGGTCGCCGATATGTTCAAAGACACCCTCGGCAAGGATGACCCGAACTTCATCGGTCTGCAGAACCCTGGTGGCACTCGTGCCTCGCTGCTCGAAAAGGACATCACCTACAAGCAGGCCGCCCAGGTACTCCCCTTCGCGAACACCCTGACGACCACCAAGATCACCGGCGCCCAGTTCAAGAAGGTGCTGGAGCAGCAATGGCAGCGTGACAGTGACGGCAACGTCCCGTCCCGTCCATACCTGCAGCTCGGCGTCTCCAAGAACGTCACCTACACCTACGACGAGTCCCGCAAGGAAGGCGACCGCATTACCTCGGTGTGGATCAACGGGAAGCCGATCGACCCCAACGGCACCTACACCGTCGGGTCTGGCTCCTTCCTCATCGCCGGCGGTGACAACTTCACCGAGCTTGCCAAGGGGTCCAAGCCAGTCGACAGCGGCAAGATCGACTTATCCGCTTGGGTCGATTGGATCAAGGCCCGCAAGACCCTCAAGCCTGATTTCGCCAAGCGCGCCGTCTCCTTGACGTCCTCTCTTAAGGAGGGGATGTCGAAACAGGCCGTGTTCACCGTTGGCAAGCCAGCTGACAAGGCTGTCGCTCCCGATACCGTCGACTTCACGTCGAAGGACGCCATTGTCAACAAGACGATGAAGGCCCAGATCGTGCAGGGCGACAAGACCGTCGACGTCGCTACCGCCCCGGTCAAGGACGGCTCGTCGTCTGTGACGGTCCAGGTGCCGACCGACAAGGGTCTGGTCAGCGGTGCAGCCACCATCGTCTTCACCTTCCCGGATTCCGGCACCACAGCGCGCTTTGCCGCCACACTGTCGGTGCCCTCCGGCGATCAGCCTGGCGGTTCGGTAACCCCGGCCCCCGGTCAAGTCCCTGGTCAAGCTGGTGCCTCAGGTCACCCGAGCACCGGGAACCCGAGCACCCCCGGGTCCGGCAATGTCAAGCCTGGGCTACCGAGGACCGGCGTCTGACCTGATACCCCGACACTTCTGCAGTTGCGCCAGTTTTGGTCACCTGCGCCGGTATTGCCTGGCGCAGGTGACCAAAACTGGCGCAGCTGGGATTTTAGGCAAGTGATTCCTGCCAGGCTTTGTGCAGTTCGGCGTAGCGTCCGCCCTGAGCCTCCAGTTCCGCCGGGGAACCGTCCTCCTGAATCTGGCCGTGCTCCAGCACGAGCACTCGGTCAGCAATCTCCACCGTCGACAGACGATGAGCGATGATGACGGCGGTCCGGTCGGCCAGGATTGTCCGCAGTGCCCGCTGCACCAGACGCTCCGAGGGGATATCTAGCGACGAGGTCGCCTCGTCAAGGATGAGCACCACAGGGTCTGCCAAAAAAGCGCGGGCAAAGGCCACCAACTGACGCTGACCGGCCGACAGACGTCCGCCGCGCTGGGAAACGTCGGTGTCATAGCCTGCCGGCAAGGCGCGAATGAACTCGTCGGCACCCACCGCACGGGCAGCAGCCTCGACCTCCTGGCGGGTAGCGTCGGGGCGCCCAAAAGCGATGTTGTCAGCGACGGTGCCAGCGAAAATGAAGTTCTCCTGGGTCACCATCGTCACCGCACGACGCAGGTCGGCGTCCGACAGGTCGCGTAGGTCATGACCGTCGAGACGCACCTCACCGCTGACGGGATCATGGAACCGCGAGATGAGTTTGGCGATCGTCGTTTTCCCGGCGCCTGTCGTCCCGACCAGGGCAACCGTCTGACCGGCAGGAATATGCAGGTCAAGGTCAGGCAGCACCTCACGTTCGGAGTTGTACCCGAACGTCACGTGGTCGAAATCCACCGCCCCGTCGGCTGTACCGAGATTCGCCGGCTTTTCCGGCTCGGCCACCGCCGGTTCTTGCTCAAGCACTCCCGACAGCTTCTCCAACGCCGAGGACGCCGACTGAAACGTGTTGTAGAACTGGCCGATGTCTGCAAGAGGCTCGAAGAACTGGCGCAGGTAGAGCAGAAAGGCCGTCAAAACCCCAACCGTCGTCCAGCCGCGCAGGGCAAAGTAGCCGCCGACCAGGAGCATGAGACCGATGGTGATATTGCCGGTCAAGGTGATACCCGGCATGAAGATCGCGAACAGCCGCATTGACCGAACGTTGATACCACGGTACCGGTCAGCCAGCTCGGTGAAGATCTCCTGGTTTCGTGGTTCCCGACGGTACGCCTGAACCGCCTTAATGCCCGTCATCGTTTCGGTGAACTGAATGATGACCTGGGCTGAGGCGTTGCGCACCTTGCGGAAGGTCCGGGTCGACTCCCCCGAAAACCACTTGACCAGCAGAGAGACGAAGAACAGGGACGCCAGGCAGATGAGGCCCAGCCGCCAGTCCATGACCAGCAGCATGACGCCGGTTCCAACAAGGGTGAGCACGGCGGAGACAAGACCGTCAAACCCCTGACCCATCAGCTCGGCGATGGCGTCGATGTCGCTGGTCATGCGGGAAACGACGCGCCCCGAGGTGTACTTGTCGTGAAAAGCAACGTCAAGGCTCTGGAAGTGACGAAAAACCCGACGTCGTAGCTCCAACAGCACATCCTGGCCGATTCGCCCCGAGACCCGCAGGAAATAGATCCGAGTCGTCACCTGGATCGTGAGCACGATGAGCATGGTGACGACGGTGACCACCAGATTGCGCGCCGATCCGCCATGCATGAGTGGCGGGATACCCAGGTCGATACCGCGTCGAACCAGCGCCGGGGACGCGAGTCGGGCGATGTTCTCAATGACGATGGCCGCCAGCAACACCCAGACCACGGTCTTATAGGGCTTGAGCAAATTCCACAGCAACGCCCGGGAGCGCGCCTTGAGCAGGCCAGCCGCCGTGGCAGAGATTTCGTTGGCTTCCTCGTTCGCCACGCCGCGCCAGTCTTCAGGGGTGGCCGTCTCTTCGCCCGGCGTGGTCTTTTCGGCAGTTCTGCCGTGTTCTGCCATCTCCTCAGGCATGATCGACCTCCTTTCCCCGATTTTCCACAGCGCCGCCAGACATCCCCTGCTCGGCGTCGTAGTCGGCGCTCAGCAGTTCGCGGTACTCCGGGACGGTCGCCAGCAATTCCGGGTGCGTGCCGACGTGGGTGATCGTTCCTTCCTGCAGCAGGGCAACCCGATCGGCCAGCAAGACGGTGGAGGCCCGATGGGCGACGACGATTCCCGTCACCCCGACAAGGACCCTTTTCAGGGCTTCCTCGACGAGGGCCTCGGTATTCATGTCCAGGGCCGAAAGGGTGTCGTCAAGGACGAGGATTCGGGGTTTCACCAGCACTGCGCGCGCCAGAGCCAGACGCTGACGCTGACCTCCTGACAGACTCATGCCCTGTTCGCCGATCCGGGTGTCGAGGCCCCACGGCAGGTCCCAGACGAACCCGGCCTGGGCGACGTCGATGGCCTCGGCGATCTCCTCCTCGGTGGCCTCGGGACGACCCAGAGTGAGGTTCTCTCGCACGCTCATCGAGAACAAGGTGGCGTCCTCGAAAGCGGTGGCGACGATACTGCGTAGATTCTCGACGCGAAGGTCGCGGACATCCACCCCGTCAATGCGGATCGCTCCGCCGGTGACGTCAGCCAGCCTCGGGACAAGCGCAGTAAGAGTGGTTTTGCCAGAGCCGGTGCCGCCGACCAAGGCGATCGTCTCACCGGGGGCCACGGTGAGGTTGACATCACGCAACACGTCGTCGTCGGAGTCGGGATAGTGGAAGGAAACGTCGTCGAAGACGAGTTCGCCCCGGGGGTCGTCAAGGCAACGCGGACCGTCATGAATAGTCTCGGGGGCGTCGAAAATCTCGGTGATACGGTCGGAGGCCGTCATGGCGTCCTGGGTCATCGACAGCAGGAATCCCAGCGAGGAGATCGGCCAGATGAGACTCAGCATGAGGGTGATGAACGCGACCAGGGTACCGAGGGTGAGGTGACCGTGTGCGGCAGCGTAGGCACCGATGGCGAGGACGACGATGAGGGTCAGGGTTGGAATAGCCTCAAGGAAGGTCCAGAACGCCGAGACCAATTTCACTCGGTCCAGGCTGGTCTGCCACAGGGTTGTTGCCTTGTCGTTGAACCCGTCATAAATGTGCTCGGAACGGCCAAACGCTTTGATGACGCGCAGGCCGTGAACTGATTCCTCCACGGCTGAGGCAACGTCGCCGGTCTGATCCTGAATGGTGCGGGAGATCTTGACGTAGCGGCGCTCATTCCACAAGCACAGCCAGACGATCGGGGCCGCCGAGATCACCACGACGATTCCCAGCGGCCAGTACATCCGCAGCAGCAGGATGGCCACGATGACGATTTGGAAAGTGTTCATGATGATGAACAGCAGCCCGAATCCGAGGAAACGACGCACCGTGGACAGGTCGTTCATAATGCGGCTGAGTAGCTGTCCCGACTCCCACTGGGTGTGGAATCCCAACGGCAGACGCTGCAATTTGGCGTACATATCCAGCCGAATACCCGCCTCGACGCCCAACGTAGCCCGCGCCACGACCCATCGTCGCAGGAACATGAAGAGGGCCTCGACGACACCAACCCCGATCGCGGCACTGCCCAGCACCCACAGGCCACGGTGATCGGAATGTGCGACCGGCCCGTCAATAATGCGCTGAGTCACCAGCGGGGTGACAATGCCGGCCATCGTGGAGAGGAAGGCGAAGACCACCATCGCGGTAAATCGACCAATATAGGGGCGCATATAGGTGCGGGCACGCCACAAATTGGCAAGACGGTTACCACTACGCAGATGATTGCCACTACGCAGAAGATTGCCGCTACGCGGAGGAGGAGCGAGGGCCGGTTCACGGGTCAGTGCGTCGCCATAAAGGGTACGAACCTCATCACTGATAACGGCCTGGCTGTTGTGTTCTGACGTCATGATGGGCATGGATCTCCCGGTGAGTTGGTGTCGCGCGCTGGTCTAACCGCTCAGGGCGGTGACTCACTCAGGAATTCATGGTTTGAGGATATTGCAAGTTGAGGTGTCGTTCTGGGATTCGAGACACCCAGCGCCATCAACAACACAGAGCCATGGCGACGCGACACCATGACAGCCCGACACGGCACAACGCAGCACAGTGTCCAGCGGGCACCGGCGTCGACAGAATTCTCTCACACCATGCAGACTGGACCCACCGACTGTGGAAGGACCCCTGTGAGCAACCAGAACATCCCCTCCGTCATCTTCGTGTGCTGGGGAAACATCTGCCGTTCCCCGATGGCTGAATTCGTCGCCAAGAAGGTCTTCGCCGATGAGGGTGTCACAGCCCGTATTAGCAGTGCTGGGGTCAGCGATGAGGAGCACGGCGGCCCGATGGACTCGCGAGCCACGTCCGTCTTGACCTCACACGGCTACGCCTGCTCGGGCCACCATGCCCACCAGATCGACGCCTGCGAAATCATGGCCGCCGACCTTGTGATCGCCGCCGAGCCGCATCACATCCAGATCATGAAACAGATGGCCCCCGACGCCAACAACCTCCACCTCATCCGCGACTACGACCCCACCTGCACCCCCGGCAGCTGCCTCCCCGACCCTTGGTATGGCTCAGCCGACGGGTTCGAAGACACCCTCGACGCCATCGAAGCTGCAATGCCTGGAATCGTCGACGCAGTGCGCCGGCTTGCCTGATCGGTTCCCGGCCATCACGCTCGTCTTCCCAGACCAACCGGCGCGGCATTATAGGCTGTTCCCATGAGTTTGTTCTTGGTCGGCGGAGGATACGACGACTCACTGACGGAGGTCTACGACGAGTTCGTCTCCCAGGCCCGTCATCACAATGCAGACGCCCCCATCGCGGTCGTCGTGGCCGGTCCGGCCTCTGAGTCCGCCGACCACGCCGCCGAGCTGACACGCATTGTCACCTCCCGCTGGGCCGACGCGAACCTCCTCACAATTCACCTCGACGGCCCGGGCACCGCCCCGACGATGGGTAACCCGGCCACCCCGCTGTGGGAGGAAAACGAGTCGTTCCAGCTTCCCGACAATCTCGACACCCTGGCCGGCATTATCGTCGGCGGCGGTGCCGTCCCCAGTTACGTCAACGGTCTTGCCCCGGCCGCTGAACAGCTCTCACTACTTGTGCGCGGCGGTGCGCCGTGGCTCGGTTTCTCAGCCGGGGCGATGGCTCCCTGCGTCACTGCTCTGGCAGGTGGCTGGAAACTGGGAGAACGCCAAGTCGGCCAGCAAGCGGGGGCGGAGGGATTCAACGACGTCACCTTCGTCGAGGGCCTTGGCCTGGTCAGCCTGACCGTCACCACCCACAACGACACCCTTTCCGGAGACGGTCTCATCATCTCCGCTCTGGAGTCCGGTCTGCTCTCCAGCGCCGTTGCCGTCGACGAGGCCACCTGCCTGCGTATCGACGCTTCGAGTGGCCACACTGAGGTGATGGGACGCGGCCTGGTCCGCTGGTTCACACGCGCAGTCAACGGAGTTCTCGTCCGCTCCCAGCACTCCGCCCCACCGAAACCGACGCCGACCCCCCACCGGCCGCGCTTCGAAGGTCTGGCCAAGGTAGCCGCAGCCACCCGCGCCGCCCACGATAAGGAAGAACGCGAGAAGGCAGCCCGGCAGCGCGCCGAGGAGAGACACCGCGCCCGGGAGCAGAAAGATGACGCTGCTACCGCTTCCGAGGAGGCAGACTCGCCAGCCCCCACGCCGTCAAACCCCGCCGCTGAATCGGTTGTAGAGTCCACGACGGAGGACGTCAAGCCATGAATATGCACATTCTCGTCGTTGACGACGACCGGGCGGTGCGAGAATCCCTCGCCCGTTCTCTGCAGTACAGCGGCTATGACGTCGACAGTGCTGCTGACGGCGTAGAGGCCCTCGCCCACCTGTCCGCCAGCCACCCCGATGCCGTCATCATGGATGTCATGATGCCGCGTCTCGACGGCCTTGAGGCCACCCGAATGCTGCGCAGCAACGGC
This sequence comes from Cutibacterium sp., assembly GCF_030525615.1. GTDB lineage: Bacteria > Actinomycetota > Actinomycetes > Propionibacteriales > Propionibacteriaceae > Cutibacterium. Next base: position 213,821 of record NZ_JAUNEJ010000002.1, read on the forward strand.
AACGACGTTCCGATCCTCATCCTCACCGCCCGCGACGCTGTCGATGACCGGGTGGACGGCCTGGACGCTGGGGCGGACGACTACATGGTCAAGCCTTTTGCCCTGGACGAGTTACTGGCCCGTCTGCGCGCTCTGACTCGTCGTTCCCGCCCCGACCCGGAGACCGCCGGGGTTCCCGAGCGGCTGTCTTTTGCCGATCTCACCCTTGACCCAGACACTCGCGAAGTCACCCGTGGCAGCCGTCACATCAGCCTGACACGCACCGAATTTGCCCTGCTGACGGTCTTCCTGCAAAACCCGGAGAAGGTGTTGGAGCGCTCCTGGCTGCTGCACGAGGTGTGGGGATTCGATTTCCCGACGACCGCGAACTCCTTGGAGGTGTACATCGGCTACCTGCGCCGCAAAACTGAGCACGATGGCGAACCTCGTCTCATCCACACTGTCCGTGGCGTCGGGTACGTGCTGAGGGAAGCGCATTCGTGAGCCGTAGGTGGTGGCGGAGGCTGCTGGGTTGGCGTCCACGTCCACTTCACATGACGATGGGTCACCGCGTCAGCCTCCTGGTGTCGATTTCAGTCGTCGTCGCAGTGGCATTGACGTCACTGTCTGCCTGGTTCATGACGCGCATATCGCTGTACCACGAGCTTGACGACCAGCTGACACGGATGGCCACCGCGATCTCTCCGAGCGTCGCCTCAGACCCTCAGAACCTCGGCGGGCTGGAGGCCAGCTCTCTGGCAGCCACGAACACCACACTCATCTTGGTTCGCGCCGACGGGCATGTTGCCACCGCCCCGGGGGACAACGTCACCGTGACCACCGGGGCCAAAGAGCTTGCCGTCGCCCGCACCGGCACCGTCGACAAGGCGCGTACCGTCACAGACTCCCGTGGGGTTCCGGTGCGCATTGTTGCCATCCCGTTCACCTCTGACGGAACTCACTACGCCCTGGTCGCAGGCCAGAATCTCACCGGCACCTATGCCACTCTGAAGTCGCTGTCGATCGTCCTGGTCGGCACCAGTCTGGTCGGCATTGTGGTGACGGCCATCGCCGGATATCTGGCCGCCACCTCTGCCACCCGCCCGCTGCGCGACCTTTCCAGAGCTGTTCATCGCGTGACAAAGACTGACGAACTCAGCCCCATCCCGGTGCGTTCCCATGACGAGCTAGGCGATCTCGCCGACTCCTTCAATGTCATGCTGTCGTCGCTGTCGAACTCGCGGGAACGCCAGAAGCAGCTCATCGCCGACGCCTCCCACGAACTGCGCACCCCATTGACGTCCATGCGCACCAACGTCGAGCTGCTTATTGCCGACCAAAACAACCACATACTCCCCGATCAGGCGCGTAGCGAGATCCTAGACGACGTTGCCGCCCAGCTCGGCGAGTTCTCCAGCCTCATCGGTGATCTCGTCCAGCTGTCCCGAGAGGACGCCCCTCCCCCACGACCCCAGTATTTCGACTTGTCAGACGCCGTTTCCAAAGCCGTCGAGAGGGGCAAGCGGCGCGGCCCGAACCTGGAGTTCGACGTCCACCTGGAGCCTCATCCGGTGCTCGGGGACGAGGCAACCCTCGAACGGGCAGTGACGAACCTGCTCGACAATGCCGTCAAGTTCTCCCCCGCCGGGGGCACTGTGACGGTCACCATGGAAGGTGACAATGTGATCGTCGCTGACGAGGGTCCCGGGATAGCCGAGGCGGACCTGCCGCACATCTTCGACCGGTTCTACCGTTCCGACCGGGCCCGCAACACTCCCGGTACCGGCCTAGGGCTGTCCATCGTGGCGCATACCGTCACCAGTCACCAAGGCTGGATCAAGGCGTCACGGGCTGCCAGCGGCGGCGCCATGTTCACCATGTATTTGCCGCGCACAGAGCCTCCGGTTGAGCAACCGACGGCTTCCTGACGCTCCATTGGGCGGTTCAGGACCGTATCCGCTCGGCGAGGGTAGAACCCACGCTTTCCCAAGACCAGGGTCTGATTGAAACAAACCTCGTTGTGTGCCGTTCCGTCAGCGAGATTCCCCCTACCTCACCCGGCGTCACCCTCCTTACTCGCGAGACCGGAGACTTCAGCGTCACCGTTTGTGAAGACTCGGTACACCATCATGAGCGCTTCCAGCCTCAAGCGCGTAGATCCCACTGAGTCGCATTATTTTTAACCTCCAAAGCACTGCGCTAATCCAACGGAGGAGTTTCATGCGTGTAGTCCGACCAAGATCTGTCGCGGGGTTGGCATTGGCGCTAGCCCTGTTCTTCAGCTTCCTGGCGGGGTGGGAACGCCCTGCCTCGGCGTCCGAAAACCTTGCTCGCGGCAAAGTCGTCACTGCCTCGGGGCAGGAAACAGACTGGTGGGGTCCCGACAAACTCGTCGACGGAGACTCCGGCCCCGACGACGCCACCCCGCCCGCCGTCCACAACGAGCAAACCGCCAGCCGGTGGTCTGCGAACGCCGGCAATCACGTATGGGCAACCGTAGATCTTGCCGCTCAGGTGCGGCCATCCCAGGTGCGCATTCGGTGGGGAAATACCTTCTCCACGAATTACTCCCTGCTCGGTTCCATGAATGGCGTTGACTGGCAGCCTCTCGTGACCAAGGCCAGCGGTGCCAAGGGCGAATGGGTCAGCCATTCCTTGAACAATGCTCCAAGTGTGCGCTACGTGAAACTCGAATCGTTCGCAAAGTCCCAGCAGTGGTCGCTGTCGGTCTGGGAACTGGAGGTCTACGGCGAGGTCGAACAGACCTTGGACCCGGACTTCGCCACTGCCATCACGCCGAAGCCTGCAAAACAGCAGCCCGGTGAATCCGGTGACTTCTCTCTGACGGCAGACACCGTATTTGTCGCCACCGGGGAGGCCGCCAAGGTGGCAGAACGGTTCGCCGCCGACCTGCGCACCTCCACCGGCTATGCCCTACCCGTCCGGGAATCAGGCGAGGGTGTCCGCTGGCTTATCGACGATTCCGTCACCAATCCCGAGGGCTACACGCTCAACTCCGGACAAGATGGTGTGACGATCACCGCCTCGACGACGGCGGGCCTGGGATATGGTGGCGAGTCGCTCATGCAGCTGTTGGGGGTTTGGTCTCGTTCCAGTGAACCAGTCGTTCAGGACTGGGTTGTGCCTGGAGTCGCAATCGAGGACTCCCCGCGCTACGCATGGCGGGGTTTCATGCTGGACGTCTCACGAAACTTCTTCACCGTCGATGAGGTCCGTCAGGCCATCGACCAGATGGCACAGTACAAGCTCAACGTGCTGCATATGCACCTCAGCGACGACCAGGGCTGGCGTATCGCCATCTCGAATGAGGGCAAGGCCGAAGGCGACCCGATCGATTACACCAAGCTGACCAGCGTCTCCGGTGCTACCGCGATGGCTCCGACCGATTGGACCACCCGTAAGGGCACAGCCGGCTACTACAGCGCCGACGATTTCCGCGACATCCTGGCCTACGCTGCGGACCGAGGGATTGCCGTCGTGCCTGAAATCGACGTGCCCGGGCACACCAACGCCATCCTGCACGCCATCCCCCAGATGAATACTGACGGCTCCCTTCCGAAGTTGAAGGACGGTGAAACCACCGTGCCGCCTCAGACCACTGGCGCCGTCGGTAATTCGGCCCTCGACGCCAACGCCGAAATCACCTACCAGTTCATCAAGCATGTCGTGGGTCAGCTGTTGGAGGAGTACCCCAGCACCGTCCGTGGCGAGCAGTTCTTCCACATCGGTGGCGACGAGACCCACAAGATGAATGAGGTCAACCCGAACAACTACAAGACGTTCATGGGCCGTGCGACCGGAATCGTCAAGGACCTTGGAGCCACCGGCATTGTGTGGAACGAGGCCGCCGCCAGTGCCGCTGACAGCATGGCGGACGGCATGGCGATCCAGACTTGGTCGTCTCTCAACGGTGTCAAGGACTACGTTGAGAAGCATGACGGACGAGTCATCATGTCGCTAGCCGCCAACGCCTACCTACCTCAGGTACCCGGTGACCTGTTGGGGCCGAACTGGGCGTGCGGCGGGCCATGCGATCTCCATTCGTTCTACGAGTGGAATCCGACGACTCGCGTCGGCGTCGCGGAAGACAGAGTTCTCGGTGTCGAAGCGGCGCTTTGGGGCGAGCATCTGCGGTCTTGGAAGTCTGCGGAGTATTTGATCCAACCCCGTCTGGCCGCCACCGCCGAGGTGGGTTGGACCCCGCAGGACCAGCGTTCCTACCAGGAGTTCAGGCAGCGGGTTGCCGATCTGGGGAACTCGTTGACGATTCAAGATCGCAACTTCTACCCCGAAGATGGTGAGTGGGAACCCACCGCCCGTGCCCTGGCAAAGGACCCGGTGGCCGAAGGCACCGCGCCCGGAGACATTGCCGTCGCCAGTATTCCCGAGGTGAAGGTGGCAGACGTCAGTGCCAAGGCGACGCTCAGCGTCGACCAGGGCACGCCTGTCAGCACCAAGGTGAACGTGAAGGCCGAACGGGACTTCCTCCCAGGCGCCAAACAGCTGTGGGACAACCGGAGTGCGGCGTCGCTGATGAGATTCTCGATTGATTCCGCGCTGCCCGCCGGTGCGTATACCGGCACTCTCACCATCACCTACCCCGACGGCACGCTCGATGTTCCGTTGGCCATCGTCGTCGGTTCCGAGAGTCAACCGAGTCCTGAACTGACCCCGACTCCCAGCCCTGCCGGGACACCCAAACCGACCCAAAGCCCTGAACCAGCTGGGGACCTGGATTCAACCCCTCATCCCGAATCAACCCGAAACGGTGAGCAGGGCGGCAACCCGAGCACGTCGGCAACCCCGCTAGCTCTCCCGCGAACGGGCTGCTGAGCGTATCGGCTACAAGTGGTGCGCCCCTGTTATCGGGGGCGCACCACCTTCATTTCTGTCAACGTCAAAGGCCACAATCGTTACTCTGCGCCGGGGGCAGGCTGGTGCGGGGCGGTCGGCTGCTCGGGGGCTGGCTTCGGCGCTGGTTTCGGCGGCGGCGTCGGTTCCGGCGGTGCCGGAATCGTTGACGGCTCCGGCACCGGTTCCGTCGTCGGCACTCTCGGCGGCTTGGGAACACTCGACTTCTCTGGAGGCTTAGGAACGCCCGGCTCGTCCGGCAGCTTGGGAACACTCGGCTTCACCGGTGCCTTGGCCCCGGGAGTCCCCATCGACGTAGCCAGCCGACTCGGATTACCCGTCGGCAGCACCGGATCAGGTTGATTCAACTCATCAGCGGGGACGGTGGCTCCCTTGACCGGCTTGAGCTTGCCGAGGTCAGAGACGACCGGGTTGCCGTTGAACCACGGCAACGGGTCGGTGACCTGCCCATTGACGATGACCTCATAGTGCAGGTGACATCCGGTTGACATCCCGGTCGTGCCAGAGGTAGCGACGATCTGATGAACGGCGACTTTTTGCCCCACCCTGACTTTGATCGCCGACAGGTGGTTGTAGGTCGTCGCAACGTGCTTGCCCGCAATCACGCCATGATCGACCTCGACCCGGTTGCCGTACCCGCCGACAGGGCCTGCAAAAGTGACCTTTCCGGGCGCTGACGCACCTACCGGAGTGCCGCAGGGAATCCCGAAATCGACGCCGCTGTGGAGTTTCCATACTTTGAGGATGGGGTGATACCTCATACCGAACGGCGACGTGACCGCACCGTTGAGAGGTTTGGACAGCAAGGGTGCTTTGGCAGCCGATGGTCGCGGTGCTGAGGAACTGGAAGAGGAACTGGAAGCTGTGGGCATGGCCTGAGCGACAAGCTGTTCCTCGGGGACAGCTCGCAATCCGGAGTCTGACGGCCACGCTGCGGCCACCGACAACCCGACGACGGCCACTCCAACACCGCCAGCGATGGCAGTCTTGATGGCCTTGCGCTCGATGGTCACGTGTCGCGACACCATAGATTGCCCTCCTTTACACCGTGAACATCATTGTCGCCCTGTGCAGTGCCTTTTTCCTATTCCGTCGACATATGGTCGCTTCGTGGTCATCCACACCTCAGCGGTAACGACCCCCAAGTTATCCACAACAAGCCTGTGGAAAACCGTCATGGCTGGGGAAAACACATCCATGTCGTTCCCACAGGTGGCTCTGAATGAACAGCTCGCTTTCGCTCATCGCCAGCGTCTTGCCGATAACTCGCCGCAATCGTCATCGCCGCTTAGCCAAACCACGGCATGGTGCTGAATTCCCAAACACTGAACTCCCAGCACTGACCCCTGAGCGGACTACTGGCAGGCTGACATCTCAGCCCACAATTGGCAGCTCCGGCCCGAACTCAAGAATCTGCTCAACAGCCCAAGGACTCAGCAAGGCCGGCATTGATCGTGCCAGGCCGTACATATCCTGCCAGCCGACCCAGGTCGCCTCTTCGACTTCTTCGGGGTCAGGATTAAGCTCGACGAGTTCCTCAGGCAGGGACAATCGGGCAATGACAACCGGACACAGCTCATCCTCGACGATCCCGCCAGCATCCGTGGCGCGGTAGGAAAAATCGGGAAGGACGACGCGCATTCGGCGCGGGTCGAGGTCGAGACCGAGCTCTTGATGGGTGCGACGCACCGCCGCGTCAATAATCGACTCGCCAACTCGCGGATGCCCACAACAGGTGTTCGTCCATACCCCGGGCCAGGCCACTTTCGTCAGAGCCCGTCGAGTCATCAGCACCCGCCCGCCAACGTCAAGGACGTGGCAGGAAAACGCCAAATGCCGTGGAGTGTGCCGGCTGTGAACAGTCGCTCGGGGTGCAGTGCCAATCTGGTTGCCGTCGTCGTCGAGCAAGATGACGAGATCGTCGTTGGCACAGTCCGAGTTACTGGCGCTCTCGCCATCGTGATGGTCCATGACGTCAAGCTACCAACAACGACGGATTCCGCGAAGTTGAACGCTCCGACGTAGGCTCACTGCTGCCTCAAAGGCACTATTGAGATGCTGTTACGGGAGAACCATGCCACACCCACTTGACGTCATCCTCGTGGTGTACCTCGCCATGCGTGCCGTGGCCGGGTGGCGCAGGGGAGCCATCGTCGGAGTGGCCAGCCTCGTCGGCTTGGTCTTGGGAGTATGGGCAGGTCTGTGGGGCTCCGCCGTTGCTGCTGACCACCTCTTCGGGGAGAACTGGAGCTGGTTGGCCGCAGGCGCGGTGCGGGTGTGCTCCATCGTCGTCATCGCCGAGATCGTCCATGGCATATGCGTCCACATCGCCCGCCATATCCGGCGCGCATCCACCTCGGTGAGGTTGAGTACCATGGACCGCCTCGGCGGCTCGATACTCAATGTCATCGCCTCGACTCTCGTCATCACGGTGGCAGCAACGGCGCTCTCCCCCATCCTGCCGCCGTCATGGACCGAGGCCATCGACGAGTCATCCGTCATCACGCACGCAGACCGCGTCATCCCCGAGGAGGTCAACGACGCCGCTGCCCGACTGGTTGGACAAGCCGCTGACGCCTTCCCGAAGGTCTTTGCCGGCGAATCTCCCAGCCTGCCCGCCCCGGCCCCCGACGGCGAGGCCAGCAATACTCCCGGAGTGCGTCGGGCGGTTAAATCCATCGTCAAGGTGAGAACCCAGTCACCGCAATGCAACCGGGCCTCTGAGGGCACTGGGTGGGTGAGTTCCCAACACCGCGTGGTGACGAACGCCCACGTCGTCGCAGGGGCCGACCGGGTCACCGTACAAGTGGGCGGGACCGGAGTCCGGCTGCCAGCCACGGTGGTCTCCTACGACCCTGACATCGACCTGGCGGTGTTGGCGGTTCCCAACCTTGAGGCCCCGGCATTGACGATGGCGTCAGCAGTGAACAACGGGGATTCGACAGTCGTGGCAGGATTCCCCCTCGACGGCCCGTACACCCTCGAAGCAGCGACGGTGCGTGGGTCGATCCGGGCCCGCGGAGAAAACATCTACGGCACTGACATTGTTGTTCGCGAGATCCTCTCGCTGCGAGGCACGGTGCGTCCGGGGAACTCGGGTGGACCGCTGCTGACCAGTGACGGCAAGGTCGCCGGGACGATTTTCGCCCGGTCAACCACCGAACTGCGGACTGGGTACGCACTGTCCAATGACCAGACTCGACGACTTATCCGCGCTGGGGCCGCCGACACCACTCCAGCGTCCACCGGACCCTGCGCCGTCGGCTAAACCCTGCGCCGCCACACCAAACGCTGCAACGCCAACGAAAACCGACGCCACAACCTTGGGCGTCCAAAGGTCCCACCACCGAATCAGCCCGCGCACATTTGCCCACCTGACTACCTGATATGCCGTCTGACAAGCCTCGATGGCACCCGAACCAGCAGAGCCCTCTTCGATTGCCCGCTCTTCTCGGGTAACTGACGATTTTTGACACCCCACGTCACACTTCAGCCCCGGCTCATGACCCCATATCATGAGGGCATGGCAGTTTTCATCGTCGAAACCCATTACGATCCCGCCCATTCCGCAGAGCGCATGGCCGCCCGCCCGGCCCATCTTGAAAACCTTGATGTCATGCGCGAGCGTGGCCAGCTGGTCAACGCTGGCCCCCTGGCCGACGGCAGCGGCGCGGTCCTCATCTACACCGTCCCTGACCGCGATACCCTCGACCATTTGCTCGAGGCCGACCCCTACCCTAAAACAGCAGTCCAGGTGACGTCCGTGCGGGAGTGGACACCCAATTTCAAGTTCTGAGGGAGTCAGGGGTTGAGTGGCGTGGTGTCATGGAGTCATGACGTCACCGCTGCTGTTCCAACCCCTCACCCTTCGTGGCTTGACGGTTCGCAACCGGGTGTGGTTGCCGCCGATGTGCCAATACGCGGTCGATTCCCACGATGGGGTCCCGGACACCTGGCACCTTGTCCACTACGGTTCCTTCGCCGTGGGTGGTTTCGGCCTCATCATCGCCGAGGCCACCGCAGTAAGCCCGGAAGGACGCATCAGCCTTTGTGACACCGGGTTGTGGAATGACGACCAGATAGCGCCTTGGCGCGCCGTCACCGACGCGGTTCACGAGCTGGGCGGCAAGATCGCCGTCCAGCTAGGGCACGCTGGCCGCAAGGCCTCCACCGAGAAATGGTGGCCGGGATACCACGGAGAGGTGGTGCCTCCCGAGCAGGGCGGTTGGATTCCAGTCGGCCCAACGGACGCACCGGCCGACGGCGAACAGTACGCTGGCCTGCCAGTCAAGGCTCTGGACGAGGACGGAATCGCGAAGGTCATTGCCGACTTCCGCGCCGCTGCCGGGCGTGCGGTCAAGGCTGGGTTTGACGCAGTTGAGATTCACAGCGCCCACGGCTACCTGCTGCACCAGTTCTACTCGCCGCTGTCCAACACCCGTACCGATGGCTGGGGCGGCGACTTCGACGCCCGGGTCCGTCTGCCGTTGGAGGTTGCCCGGGCTGTCCGTGGCGCTATTCCTGACGACATGCCCCTGCTGGCGCGCCTGTCGGTTACTGACTGGCGCGATGACGGCTGGCAGGTGGACGATTCCGTCGAGCTGTCGCGCCGCTTCGCCGAGGTCGGCGTCGATCTGTTGGACGCTTCCTCGGGCGGCAATTCGTCAGCCTCTATCCCAGTCGCCCCGGGCTACCAGGCTGATCTGGCAGCCCGAGTGCGCGCTGAGGCGGGCATTCCCACCGCCACCGTCGGCATGATCTGGACCGCCGAGCTGGCTGAAGAGCTGCTGCAGAAGGACAGCGCCGACGCCATTATGGTCGGCCGGGCTGCCCTGCGTGACACCAACTGGCCGCTGCGCGCCGCTCACGTACTGGGGGTTCCCGCTGAGGACGCTCCATGGCATCCGGCGCGGTTCCGAGGGGCTTGGCGCTGAAACCTGTTCACCTCCGGTGAATCCCCTCCAGATCATACGTCTTATGAATTGACGTTTCGCGTACGTATCGACGTCATCGACGATCTGGTCGCCGGTCGGTCGTGTCCGCCCGAGCAGGACCTGACGAGACGACACGGCCCTGCCGAGGCGCGCCGGGAGGACGTATGTCGCAGACCACTGAGCCAGCGTCGGTCCGCACGGACATGGGTATGCTGCTGGTCAGATACCTCTTCTTGAGTGGTTAAGCTTCGATCTCGGCGATCACCTTCCTGTCGCCTTCGGACTCAGGAAACACACCAACCAATACCGTGATTAAAGACGACGCTCGTCAGCGATTCCACTTCTTCTGGTACTTTGCAAACTTCTTGGACCCGGGCCCATAAATGACAACGTCTCCGAGAATGTTCACCCCACGCAAGGTGAGTACCGGGGCGTCACGGCCAGGCTGCGCGAGACCTCGAATCTTGACCTCGCCGAGCACCCGTGACACCCAGTCCTCAATACGGACCCCATCGGGCGCCAGGATTATCGCGTCACCCATGACAAGCGTCAGATCAATGGTGATGTGATCGCTCGCCCACGCCATGGACGTTAGGTCGAAACACGAATCTCCCATGAACGCGCGCACGGTGGTGTGCTTAGCCATGGTCCGCCCGGATGCCCAAACTGCATCGCCCAAAATGCACGTCATGTGGTCGGTATCCGAGCCGGGGGCCAGACGTACGATCCCCGCGTTGTCGTGCGACGCACAGACACTGACACTCTCGGGGGTCGCTCCCAGATCAGCGAGCAACCTACCCAGATCACCATAGGTGTGGGCCTGCAGGGCGGCCTCGACCCTCTCGGAATGCTCATCGCGAGTCAGCTTTCCAACAGCCCAGGCTTCGTCAAGAATACCCGTTGCCCGGGCACGCTCGGCATCACCAATCCGCCATTCGTCGGAGATTGCCATGCGGAGAGTCTACGACATACACAACCTCATACATCCCCAGCATCTAGCGTTGACTCGTCGTCATAACCGTTCATATAGTGGCTGGTGCACATGGTTCCCGTGTTCGCACGGGCCAAGAGGGAATCCGGTGAGAATCCGGAGCTGCCCCGCAGCGGTGTACGAGAACGACCGCCGTCATAACGCACTGTGTTTCGTCATGGGAAGCGACGGCCAGTAGGCAACGAGTGCTCGTAAGCCCGAAGACCTGCCAGGTGTGGTCCCGCAACCGCGGGGCCCGGTTCGCGATCTCGCGGGAAGTATCGCAGCGTACCTGGGGACCAGTGTCCCCACTGCATTCCGCCTGCTCGCGTGCCCACGGCATCGCACGGAGGAATTGCAATGAGCGCCGATCCCATCTCGACCATCCACGTCTGCAAACGCGACGGGTCTTTAGCCCCTTACGACGGCAACGAAGTCGCCGCGTCCATCATGGACTCAGCCCGTGGGCTTGACGACGCCGTCGCCCGGGTAACTCTGCTACAGGCCGAAGTCGAGATCACCCTCTTCGAGGGAATCACCACCGACGCCTTGGACGAGGCCGTCATCCAGGTCGCTCTGGGCAATGCCAAGAACGACCCGGCCTTCGCCACCATCGCAAGCCGTATCGCCGTCAAGAAGCTGTACAAGGAAGTGTTCGGCAGTATCCATGACGGTGGCATTAAGCCCGATCAAGTGCGTGATCTGCACCGTTCCTGCTTCCCACACATGATCGAGCACCTCGTTTCTGAGGGTCATCTTGATGAGCGTCTGGGACAGATATTCGACCTTGAGGCGCTCGCTGCCGCCATTGATCCCAGTCGTGACGACCTCATCGGCTTTACCGGCGTTCGCACGATGACCAACCGGTATTTTTTGCGCACCTCTGACAACCGAGCGTTGGAAGTGCCGCAATACTTCTGGATGCGGGTGGCAATGGGACTCAGCCTCACCGAGGACGATCCCACGTCTTCCGCCCTCGCCTTGTACGACTCGATGAGTAACCTGCGTCACCTCCCGGCTGGGTCCACGCTCGTCAACGCGGGGACACCTGCGGCTCAGCTGTCCAACTGTTTCGTCATGCGCACAGAGGACGACCTCGAGCACATCGCACAGACGATCCACGACGTGATGTGGATCACCAAAGGCACCGGCGGTATCGGACTGTCGATGTCCGACCTACGGTGCGAGGGATCGCCGATTCGCTCCGACAACACGGCCTCGACCGGACCCATTCCCTTCATGCACACCATCGACTCGACGCTGCGAGCCGTCTCGCAGGGCGGTAAGAAGCTTGGTGCGCTGTGCTTCTACATGGAAAACTGGCACATGGATTTCCCGCAGTTCCTTGATCTGCGGCAGAACACAGGTGACCCGTACCGGCGCACCCGTACCGCCGACACTGCGGTGTGGATCTCCGACGAATTCATGAAACGAGTGGCCAAGGACGAGGACTGGTACCTCTTCGACCCCGCCGAGACCCCTGATCTCACCGAGTTGACCGGGTCAGCTTTCTCCAAGCGGTACGCCTACTACATCGAACAGGCCAAGGCCGGAAACCTCCAGCGTTTCCGCCGTACCACCGCCCGCGAGCAGTTCCGGGCCATCCTGATGAGCCTGCAAACAACGTCGCACCCGTGGCTGACGTGGAAAGACAGCGTCAATACCCGTGCATTGACGCGCAACACCGGGACGATTCACTCCTCGAATCTATGCACCGAGATCTGCCTGCCCCAGGATCGCGACCACACCTCAGTGTGCAACCTGGCCTCCGTGAACCTCGCCACCCACCTCGTCGGTCCGTGGGGGAATCGCCGCATGGATTGGACGCAGCTAGCCGCCACCACTCGGCTGGCGGTGCGTCACCTGGACAACCTCGTCGACATCACCACATCTGCGGTGCCGCAGGCCCAGCGGTCCAATGTGGAGAACCGCGCCATCGGCTTGGGGGTCATGGGGTTGACTGACACGCTCGAACAGCTGCGGGTGCCCTACGACTCCCCTGAGGCCTGCGACATCGTTGATCGGGTCGTCGAGTTCATCAGCTGGAACGCCATCGACACCTCCGCTGACCTGGCCGCCGAGCGTGGCTCGTACCCGATGTTCGAGGGATCTGGCTGGTCAAAGGGGATGGTGCCGCTGGACACCCTCTCCGTCTTGGAGCGCGATCGCGGTGTTCCCGTTGACGTGGATCGAACGACGCGGATGGACTGGGACCGGCTGCGTGCCAAGGTGCGTCGAGGGATGCGCAATGCCACTGTCATGGCGATTGCCCCAACCACCTCCATTGGTCTGGTCGCTGGCACGACACCGGGTCTGGACCCGCGATTTTCCCAAATGTTCTCACGAGCCACCTCGGCTGGGAAGTTCGTCGGGGTCAACCGTAATCTCGTCAACGACCTCAAGGCCCTGGGACTGTGGGAGACGGTTCGTGAGGAATTACTGCGTCACCACGGCGATCCCAGCCAGATTGACGCCATCCCGGCCTCTTTGCGACGTCTTTACCGCACCTCCTTCACCTTAGACCCGATGGCCTACCTCAACGTGGCCGCCAGGGCGCAAAAGTGGGTGGACCAGGCCATCAGCCGCAACATCTACCTGGTCTCTCGGTCGGTCGGTGACATGGAGGACCTCTACACCGCCGCGTGGCGAATGGGCGTCAAGACGACCTACTACCTCCACATGCTGCCCCGTCATACCGCCGAGCAGTCAACAGTGGAAGTCAATAAGGCCGCAGGCCATCGCAGCGGCCCCCGTCGCGGGTTCGCCACCACAGTACGACGCAGCACCGGCACCGTGGCACAGCTGCACCTTTAGGCTCCCTGAGGCCACGGGCTGCCTTTAGCCCCCAGTTACGCCACGGATGTACACCTGCGCCGTGCAAACGTGGCGCAACTGCGCAAAACTGGCGCAACTACCACTGGAGTTTTCGGGTTCAAAAATATGCTTTGGGTCTTGATACCGTCCCTTGTTAAGGTTCCATGCCATGGACGATCTTTTCAGCCCTCCCGGGGGCGAATGGCATCCAGTTTCCCCGAAATTCGTCACCGTCAAAAAGCTCATGGTCTGTCTAACCTGGGGCATTCTGACGGTCGTCCTTGCCGTCGTGCTGGGAGTTATCGTCACGTGGTGGGCCGGGGCCATCGCTGCAGTAGTCGGCCTGATCTTTACCGGATGGCGATTCTCGCGAATGCCCGCTGTCGTCGCGGCGATGGGCTGGTGCGAACGCGGAAGCGACCTGTGCATTCGTTCCGGACCGTGGTTCCGTCATATGGTCATCGTCCCCTATGGCCGAATGCAGGCCATTGAAATCAACGCTGGCCCCTTCGACCGGCACTGGGGCTTGGCATCCGTGGAGCTCGTCACTGCTTCAGCGCTTACAGACGCCTCCCTTAATGGTCTGCCAGTCGAGGAAGCCAATGCCCTGCGTGACCGGATCACGGCTATGGCCGAAGAAAAGGACGCGGCCCTGTGACCCCGGAACAGCACCACCTCGAGGGGGACCGGGGCGACATCACCATTCCCCCCGAGCCGGCACCAGGGCGACCCCTGCCCGAGGGAGTCGTGGAAAGACGCCTCCACTGGGCAACCCCATTGGTACGCGGCTGGATCATCATCACTGCCGCTGCCGTCATTGTGCTTCAGCAGTTACTTGAAAACGGCGAGGAGCTGACATCACTGTCGCTCCGCGATCTCGGAATCGGCGGCACCGTAATAGTCATCGTCGCCATCCTGCAAATCGTTGCCGGTTTCTTCGCGTGGGTGACCACCAGATTCCACATCGACGAAAACGAGGTACGCATTGAACACCGCTTCATCAGCCATGAATCCGACCGGCTAGCCCTGTCCAAGATTCAGGGAGTTGACGTCGTACAGCCCTTCGCCGCCAGAATCGTCGGCCTGGCAAGCCTCAACATTGACGTCGGGGCGTCCAATTCCAAGAAAATCGAGTTCCTGAAGCGTCGCGAAGCTTACGAACTGCGGGACTTGCTCATCTCGCGGGCACACCACGAAGAGACTCAGCCTGACGACGACAACGCGGGTGACGGCGTCGGGTCTCAGTGGTGGGACCGACGCCGCGACGAGCAAGAAATCGTCAGCGTCACCGCCAAGCGAGCCCTGATAGCCGGGTTCTTGTCGATGACCTTTTTCGTCCAGCTGCTGATCTTCATTGCGGCAACCGTCATCAGCGTCGTCACGGGTGAACCTGTCGGCATTGCCGTCATCGCCGCTTTCGCATTGACCATGATTGGTGTGGTGTGGAAGCAGCTCAACGCCGCGTGGAAATTCTCCCTACTGAGGTCGGCTGGCGCCCTCAAGGCAGTCCACGGCCTCACCAACCTGACGACGCGCGCCGTCCCGGTACGCCGGGTGCAGGCAGTGGAGATCTCCACGCCGCTGTTGTGGCGCCCCTTGGGGCTTTCCCGCATCACCATGACGGTACTGGGCGGGGCTGACCTGTCCGACGTTGAGCAGTCGACGATTTTGCTGCCTATCGGTGATGACGCGCAGGTCCACGCCGCCCTGGATGCGTTGTGGCCAGGGTTCCGGGTTAATTCGGTGCCTCTCAACGGAATCCCGAAACGTGCCCGGTGGTTCCGCTGGTTCGACCAAAAAATCATCGGCTGGGGATTTGACGAAGAGGTCGTCGTGACCCGGCAGGGACTGTTTAACCGCACCCTGAGTATCGTCCCGCACGCCCGGTCGCAATCGGTGCGGCTGTCCCAAGGCCCGCTGCAGCGTCGACTCGGTCTGGCTGATTTCGACGTACAAACCTCGTCGGGCCCGGTGACGGTGTCGTGTTCCAACCTGGATGCCTCTGCCGCGCGGACCTTCGTCATCGGTCAGATGGACCGTACCCGCGCCGCCCGCGCCCGGGAGTTATCGCCAACAGAGCACCCGGTCACCCTAGCCCCCTGACCAGTTCCAGTTGCGCCGGCCATATACGGCGCAACTGCACAAACTGGCGCAACCTGAAAACCCGGTGGTTTCCACCCGCTCACCATCAGTAACCGCCTCTCCCCTCGTACCCCCGCTCCCGCCACCACCCATTACACTTATCCACCATGAGCAACGTGCTGGGAATTGACGTCGGAGGCTCCGGGATCAAGGGTGCCCCGGTTGACCTCGAAGTCGGAGACTTCGCCGAACCAAGGCTTCGCATCACCACCCCTGAAAAGTCCTCACCCAAGAACGTCGTCGCGGTACTGCGCGAGATCGTCGACAATTTCGCCCCCACCATTGGCGACGGGCCAGTCGGTATCTCCTTCCCCGCCCCGGCACGCCACGGCGTCATCCCCTTCATCGCCAACCTTGACCAAGAATGGGCCGGGCTGCACGCCGAGAATTACATCAGTGACGCACTTGGCCGCCCGGTGACCGTCCTCAACGACGCCGACGCCGCTGGTTTGGGCGAGGTCCACTACGGTGCCGCCAAGGGAGTTCCGGGCCTCGTCATCCTCACCACGCTGGGAACTGGTATTGGATCAGCTGTTATCAACAACGGCGTACTGCTGCCGAACACCGAACTCGGCCATATCGAAATCGATGGTCACGACGCCGAAAGTCGCGCTGCCTCTTCGGTCAAGGACCGCAAAAAGATGTCTTACAAGGACTGGGCGACCAAGCGCCTGCAGCCTTACTACGCGACACTCGAAATGCTGTTCTCCCCTGACCTCTTCGTTGTTGGAGGCGGTGTCTCCAAGGATCACGACAAGTTCTTCAAGTACCTCGATCTGGAGACCCCGATCGTCCCAGCACAGCTGCGCAATCGCGCCGGAATCATTGGCGCGGCCTGGCAGGCTCAGTGGCGTCTAGAGCACCCTGACGTCACCGAGCAGCAAGTGATCGCGGCGGCCGAAGAGGCCAAGAAAGACGACTGACCCATCTGAGACTGAGCGATCGCCCGCCCCTGTGGACGGGCGATCGCTTGTTGTCAACCGCCGCCGAGATCAGCGCCAACTCAGCCCTGATGAGCCTTAAACCGTGGGTTCTTTTTGTTGATGACATAGACGCGACCCCGGCGACGCACTACCTGGGAACCGGGCTGGTTCTTGAGAGAACGCAAGGAGTTCCTGATCTTCAGGATCGCCCTTCATTAGTGATAACGGTTATTATTCTCTTAACATTCGAAGCGCGCCCGTCCCACAGCACTCCTCCCGATACCATCAGTCGCGCGCGGTGCTTGCTGGCGAATCAGCAACGATTGCGGTGCCACGAGTGCCGTCAACGAGACCACGAATATCCTCCAAGGACCCGATGACGGCACGTTTCCCGGTAGCTAAGGCGAAGTTGCAGGCTGCCCGGACCTTCGGCCCCATAGACCCTGCTGCGAACTTCAGGTAGGGAACATCCTCGGCACGCAACGTCGTGATGACCCTCTGGCGAGGCGTTCCCCAGTTCTCGTAGACGCCATCCACATCCGTAGCGATCACCAGGAGATCGGCTCCAGCTCGCACCGCAAGCTCAGCCGCTGCCAGATCCTTGTCAATAACCGCCTCGACACCGTGAAGGTTGCCTTCCTTGTCAAAGACACACGGGATACCACCCCCGCCAGCGCACACCACGAGCACCCCGGAGTCGATCAACTGACGAATGGCCTTTTGTTCAACGATGTCGCGCGGCTGCGGGGACGCCACCACCCGGCGATAGTGCTCACCGTCGGGAGCGACGGACCACCCTTTCTGGGCAGCCAGCCGTTCTGCGGTCTCTTTGTCGTAGACCGGACCGATCGGCTTAGTGGGGTTGTCGAAAGCAGGGTCATTAGCGTCAACCACCGTCATCGTTATCATGGTGACGATCTGCTGATCCTTGGGCATGACGTTGCCCAGTTCCTGCTCGAGCATGTAACCGATCATGGCCTGAGACTCAGCACCCAGCACGTCCAGCGGATACACGCCGACTTCCTCATAGGCCGTCGACTGCAACGCCAGCAGCCCCACCTGGGGGCCATTGCCGTGGGCCACAACGACTTCATGATTGACGGCGACTTCCCTAATTCGCTCAGCCGCGATCCTGACATTGGCGCGCTGGTTCTCCGCCGTCATTGGTTGACCGCGTCGCAGCAACGCGTTACCGCCCAATGCCACCAGAATCCTCATCGCTTCCTCCAGCCACCGTCAAGCCAGCGATGAGACCAAAACCGCCTTGATGGTGTGCATACGGTTTTCGGCCTGGTCGAAGGCGATACATGCCGGGGACTCAAACACCGACTCGGTGATCTCAACGCCATTGGCCAACTGTGGGTAGGTCTTGGCAATCTGTGCGCCGACCGTCGTCTCACTGTTGTGGAAGGCCGGCAGGCAGTGCATGATCTTGACGCGCGGGTTGTTGGTGGCCCTCACGAGGTCGTCGTTGATCTGGAACGGTACCAAAGTGTCGACCCGCTCTGCCCAGCTATCCACCGGCTCACCCATCGACACCCACACATCGGTGTGGATGAAGTCGACATCGCGGACGGCTTCCTCAGCAGATGCGGTGACGAACACCTGACCGCCAGACTCCTCGGCCCACTTCTGACACTGCTCAACGAGGTCGGCGTCCGGCTGCAGGCCCTCCGGGGCTCCAATTCTGACGTCCATGCCGAGCTTGGCACCCAGCAGCAGAAGAGAACGGCCCATATTGTTTCGACCGTCACCGACGTAGGCGAAGCTGATGTGGTGGAACGGCTTGTGGGAATGCTCCTGCATGGTCAGGGCGTCCGCAAGCATTTGAGTGGGGTGGAACTCGTCGGTCAGGCCATTAAAGACCGGAACCCCGGCGTATTCCGCCAATTCCTCCACGACGCTCTGGTGAAATCCACGGTATTCGATACCGTCAAACATTCGCCCCAGCACTCGAGCGGTGTCCTTCATGGACTCCTTGTGGCCAATGTGGGAGCCGCTCGGGCCCAGGTACGTCACGTGAGCGCCCTGGTCGTGAGCCGCCACTTCGAAGGAGCACCGAGTACGGGTCGACGCTTTTTCGAAGATGAGGGCGATGTTCTTTCCCGTCAGCATGTGCTGCTCGGTCCCGGAGTATTTCGCCTGCTTGAGTTGTGCCGCAAGTCGGACGAGAAATTCGATCTCTTCGGTGCTGTGATGTGCCAGCGACAACAGATGACGGTTCTTCAGATTGAATGCCACAACCATCCATCCTTCCCACAGGTCATTGTCATGGAGTGCAATTATCACATCCGGTCGGGAGCATCAATACCCAACAAGTCCAGACCGCGACCAAGCACACGTCGGGTGGCCGCGCAGAGGGCCAGGCGAGACCCCCGCACCTCGCCGGTACTACGAAGCACAGGGCACTGCTCATAGAAGACCGAGTAAGCACCGGCCAACTCGTAGAGGTAGGTACACAGCTTGTGCGGAGTCAGATCGTGGGCGACGACCTCAACGACCTCCCCAAACCGCGACAACAGCAGGGCCAGTTGCTGCTCTGCCGGCTCATCGAGGACGCTAATACGGCCCCACACCATGGCTTCCAGATCGGCCTCGGGATCGACGTTCGGGTTCGCCTCAGCGGCCGCCTTGCGCAGAATCTGGGAAACCCGGGCGTGGGCGTACTGCAAGTAAGGACCAGTGTCTCCGGTGGTCTGCACCATCCGCTCAGCGTCAAAGACGTAGTCCTTCTGCAAGCCGTTGGACAAGTCGGCGTACTTGATTGCAGCGAGGGCAATATTCGGCGCAGCGTGAGTCTCGGCCTCATCAAGGAGACTTGCCAGAGTGACCGTGCCACCCTCGCGCGTCTTGAACGGACGGCCGTCAGGGCCAAGAACCATGCCGTAGCCGACGTGTTGAGCCTCAACATCGTCAGGCAGGAACCCCGCCATTCTGGCCACCTGGAAGAGCACCTCGAAGTGGTGGCTCTGACGGACGTCGGTGACGTAGATAATACGATCAGCCTTGAGCTTGCCGACCCGTCGACGGATGGCGGCGAGGTCGGTGGCGTCGTAGCCGAAACCGCCGTCTTTCTTCCGCACGATCATCGGAGCGTCCTGACCCTCGACGAAGACGCACAAGGCCCCGTTATCCTCGACGGCCAGGCCATCGGCTTCCAGCTCGTCGACAATCCTCGGCAGGTCGTCGTTGTAGGTGGATTCCCCAGCAAGGTCGTCGTCAGTCAGCAACACCGAGAGACGGGCGTAGTTGGCGTTGAATCCTGCCAGAGACACGTCAATAAGAGCACGCCAAATGCGCAGGGTCTCCTCGTCACCACCCTGTAGCTTGACGACGCGGCGGCGTGCGCGGTCGGCAAATTCGGGGTCGGCGTCGAAAGTCTTCTTGGAGTCCTTGTACAGCTGCTCAACCTCAGGCAGGTCGAACTCGGAGATGTCGATTCGCTTCTCGACGATGTACTGGACGAGCATCCCGAACTGCGTACCCCAGTCACCGAGGTGGTTCTGCGGGATGACGGTGTGTCCCTGCGCGCTGAGCACCCGGTTGAAGCAATCGCCGATGATCGTCGAACGCAGGTGACCGACGTGCATTTGCTTGGCGACGTTAGGCGCCGAATAGTCGATAACGACCCGCTGTGGCTGCTCGACCTGGGCAATGCCCACGTTGGGGTCAGTGATGAGATCGGAGGCAACGCGGGCCAGCACGTCGGAACGCAGCCGCAGATTGATGAACCCCGGGCCGGCAATGTCTGGGGTCTCACACAGATCTTCCACGTCCAGCTTGGCGACGATATCGGCAGCGACGTCGCGAGGTGGACGCCCTTCTTCCTTCGCCAACCGCAAGGCGACATTGGACTGAAAATGCCCGAACTGAGGCTTTGTGGCTGGGCGCAACTGGGGATCGACGCCGGTAACGGCCTGGATCCGAGCAGCAAGTTGAGAGGGAAGAGACGACATGGCGGCATTATCCCACGATGTTCCGCAACCCCAACAACAACCCCAACAGTCCTGCCTTGCAACCTCACACTCATAGGTCAGCCGTCCACATCCTCGGAAACCCCGCCGACCCATGCCTCCCCACAGTCATGGGTCACCGTCATCGTGAAGCCCCGGGCGTGGCAGATGGGTACAAAACCGGGGCTGCCGTCACCGATGGGGAACACAGGAGGCCGTTCTCGCGTTATTACCACTGACCGACCCGCGATCACTGATTCGCTAGGAGGACCCATGGGCGTTCCCACCATCACTCTCAATGACGCAGTTACCATCCCGCAGCTCGGCTTCGGCACCTGGCAGGTTCCCGCCGACGAAGCCGAAAAAGCTGTCAGCACCGCTTTGGAGGCAGGGTTCCGTCACATCGACACCGCTGCGATCTACGGCAACGAGGAAGGTGTGGGCCGTGCGCTCGCGACCTCTGGCATAGACCGCAAGGACCTCTTCGTCACTACCAAACTGTGGAATGACGCTCACCACGCCGACGACGCCCGCAAGGCCATCGAGACCAGCCTGTCGAAGCTGGGACTCGACCACGTGGACCTCTACCTCATCCACTGGCCGGCAAAAGTCAAGTACGGTGACGCCTACATCGAGGCCTGGAACGCCCTGCAGGAGTTCAAGTCTGAAGGGCTGACCCGCTCCATCGGCGTCTCCAACTTCAAGACCGAGCACCTTGACGCCATCGAGGGAGCCACCCCGAGCGTCGACCAGATAGAGATGCACCCCTCGTTCAATCAGGCCACCTTCCGCAAGGTATTGGCCGACCGTGGCATCCATCCGGAGGCCTGGAGTCCGCTGGGCCAGTCGAAGGACCTCGACAACCCAGTACTCGCCGACATCGCTGCAGCAACCGGGAAGACCCCGGCCCAAGTCGTCATCCGCTGGCACCTGCAAATCGGCAACATCGTCTTTCCGAAGTCAGTGACCCCATCGCGCATTATCGAAAACTTCGACGTCTTCGACTTTGAGCTATCTGATGAGCAGATCGCCGCTATTGACGGTCTCGATCACGGCAACCGCATTGGCGGGGACCCTGCTACTGCCGACTTCTGATCGCAATACCACGACGCGGGGGATGATCCACTCTCCCGCGTCGTTGATGGTCTTTACAGTGATGGTCTGCGCGTTGATGGTCTACACAGAGTGGGGATTCTTCGTCAGGACCCCTTGAGTGCTTTCGTCACGCCGTCGTCGGGCTTGCCCAAGATCGGGTCGCGCTGGGAAACCACATCCATCACCATCTTTCCCCGTGCCCCGAACTCACGAATCCAACCTTTCCACCACACCTCGTCGCGGTGTTGCGATCGGTCCGGAGAACCGGTGGCGTCCAGACCAGTCATTCGACACGTCGCAACGGTACGAATCTCGTGGTAGTCCTGGGTCACCATGATGGCCTGGTCGACTCCGAAGATCCGTCGAGCCCGAACGCAGGTGTCGTAGGTGTCAAGGCCGGCGGGGTCCTCGACGATTCTCCCGGCTGGAACTCCCCTGCGGATGAGGTACCTCTTCATCGCTTTGGGTTCGTTGTAATGGATTTCCCGGTTGTCTCCCGACACCAGGATGACCTTCGTTTTGCCCGTGCGGTAGAGGTTCGCTGCGACGTCGAGACGTCCTCGCAGATAAGCCGACGGTTGGCCGGAGGGCAGCACCTGCGCACCGAGCACGATCGTGACATCGCGATCTGGGGCAGAATCGACGTCGTGAATCCTGCCGTATGACAGCGCTCCAGCCAACGCCCAAGGCCCCAACAGCACGATCAGGACAACGCCACATAACAGCGCAATCATGGTGCGAATTGGGTGGCGACGGCGCGAACTCACGTCCCCACTCTATAGGCCACTTTTACACCCCCGGTCACCGATGACTGCGGTGATGTCTACACCACCTCATCACCTCAGCGTCCCGGCGTCGGATCTGGCCATTCTCAGCGACCGTGTTTATTCACTTTCTGAAGAATTGCCACTACCATGCCGATAATCACCACGAGGATGACGACTGCGACGATCAGTATCGAGATAATCCACGACTCACTCGACATCAGTACCGTACCCATGTATTTCATCTTATTTCCGAAGCTGGGATGAATTCCTCAGTACAAAAGTACAGATGTCTGATTTGCGCGGTGGTGCTTGGCAGCACCATTGCCACCAAGCACCACCCTCATTGTCATCGACGGTGCTCGCGATACCACGTCACCAGTGAGGCGGTCGACGAATCCTGCGATTCCAGCGCTTTGTCGTCCCCGCTCACCGCAGGGGCGATTTGCAGGGCGAGTTTCTTACCCAGCTCGACGCCCCATTGGTCGAAGGAATCGATACCCCATACAGCACCCTGCACAAACGTGATGTGTTCGTAGAGGGCAATAAGTTCGCCAAGAACCTTCGGGGACAGCTCGGAAGCCATGATCGAGGTTGTCGGCTTGTCACCGGGGAACACCCGGGCCGGGACGATGGCCTCATCAGTGCCCTCGGCCCGCACCTCGTCTTCAGTCTTGCCAAAAGCCAGCGCAGCCGT
Source organism: Cutibacterium sp. (assembly GCF_030525615.1). Taxonomy (GTDB): domain Bacteria; phylum Actinomycetota; class Actinomycetes; order Propionibacteriales; family Propionibacteriaceae; genus Cutibacterium. The sequence continues at coordinate 236,985 of NZ_JAUNEJ010000002.1, forward strand.
CTGGGCAAAGAAGTTACTCAAGAACAGCTCATGAACGTCGGTCTCACCGTCCTTAGTCGGATGGGCCGGGTTGGCCACCGCGATGAAGTCAGCGGGGATAAGGCGAGTGCCCTGGTGAATGAGCTGGTAGAACGCGTGCTGGCCGTTGGTGCCCGGCTCACCCCAGAAGATCTCACCGGTGTCGGTAGTGACAGCCGAACCGTCCCAGCGCACCGACTTGCCATTCGACTCCATCGTCAGCTGCTGCAGATAGGCCGGGAAACGGTGTAGATACTGGGCATACGGCAGCACCGCGTGAGAGTGAGCCTTCCAGAAGTTGACATACCAGATATTCAGCATTCCCATAAGAAGTGGGACATTCTGGCCCGGAGCGGCTGTGGCGAAATGCTCGTCGACGGCGTGGAAACCAGCCAGGAATTCCTCGAATCCTTTCGGGCCAATAGCTACGGCCAGTGAGGTGCCGACGGCCGAGTCAACCGAATAACGACCCCCAACCCAGCTCCAGAATCCAAAGGCGTTAACCGGGTCAATACCAAATTCCTCAACTTTGTCCAGAGCGGTCGAGACGGCAACAAAGTGCTTTGCGACGGCTGCGCGACGAGCCTCCTCGGTGTCCTCGATAGCCCCAGCCGAGACCAAGCCGTCAAGCAGCCAGGCACGCACACACCGGGCGTTGGTGAGGGTTTCCAGGGTCGTGAACGTCTTGGAGGCGATGATGACCAGGGTGGTCTCGGGGTCGAGATCAGCGGTCTTGACGGCAGCGTCCGTCGGGTCGATGTTGGAGATGAACCGGCACTCCAGGCCCTCCTTGACGTAAGGCTTGAGAGCTTCATAGGCCATCACGGGGCCAAGGTCGGAGCCACCGATACCCACATTGATGACGGTGCGAATCGGCTTGCCTGTGACTCCCGTCCACTCTCCAGAGCGGACCTTGTCGGCAAAGGCATACACCTTCTTGAGCACTTCGTGGACGTCGGCGACGGCGTCCTGCCCGTCAACGGTGAGAGAGTCGGACGCGGGTCGGCGCAACGCAGTATGGAGAACAGCACGATCCTCAGTGACGTTGATGTGCTCACCGGAATACATGGCGTCGCGGCGTTCGGCGACTTTGGTCTCATCGGCAAGCTCCAGCAGGGCGTCACGGATCTCGTCGGTGAGGAGGTTCTTGGACAGGTCGACGTGCAGGTCAGCGACGTCGAGGGTGTACCGGTCGGCACGCTTGGGGTCCGCGTCAAACAAGCGGCGCAACTTGTGCGGTCCGTCAGCGAAAGCCGACTTCAGATCAGTGAGCTTTGCCCACGCGGGGGTCTTCGTAGCATCAATGGGAATCTGCATACTCCCAGCCTAGGAGATGGGGTGAACGTGTTGACACCGACACCATGATGAGGGAATTTCCCCTATCATGTTCGCGATCGACGAAAAGGAGGACCCGTGGCCGCGAAATATCGCCGGGCTCTGGCCCTGATGTCGGTTCTCGTCGTCTCTGCTGCGTCGATGCTAACCGCGTCATTGTGCTCAGTCCAGACGCCCTGGTCGGCGTCAACGGCCTATGCCGCCCCTCCGGGTGCGACTCCTCCTGGCAGCCTTTCGATGAATGCAACCGTCGACGGCGCGGGCACCATACAGGCCAGGGGAACCTTGAAAACCCAGACCGGACAAGCGGTTTCGGGAGCTCGGATCAATCTGGCGGTCGATGGCACACATCTTGCCGTCGCAACGACGAACAACACTGGCGCGTGGACCAGCACCTTCCGGTTACCGGCCTCAATCCATGGCGGCAGCCATGACCTGTCAGCAACATTTGATGGCGCTGCTGGGGTTGGCGCTGCCTCATCGAGAGGTAGTTTCAGCCTCGCCCCGCAGACCACCGTCGTGACGGCGACCGCGAAACCAGCAACCGCAACCCCGGGGACTCTGTTGAACGTCACCGGGACGGTGAGCCTTTCAAACCGTCAAGCCGTCACTGACAGCGAGGTGACGATTCTTCTTGGCAATGACGGCCATGCTGCTCTCACCGCTCCCATCGACTCGCGAGGCAATTACCAGGCCGCGGTCCAGGTGCCATCGGACGCCCCCGACGGCCCTTTCACCGTGACGGTCCAGCTCGTCGATTCCCGATACGCAACGTCTCAGAAAACCGTGACGGTGCAGGTGAAGTCAGCGACGCCGACTCCTACCCCAACCCCTACTCCTACCCCCACACCAACGTCTGCAACCCCAACCCCATCGTCGACACCGACACCTACTCCTGACACTACGGATGACGAGTCCAGAGACGGTCGGATACCGCAGACCTCAACCACCCCGGTACCGGTACCGCAACGCAGCCTGCTGGAGTCCTTCGGCGGAAGCACGCCGCTGCTGATCTTCGTGGTGGTTGTCGGCGTTCTGGTGCTCGGGGTACTCATCGGGCCAATGACCCATCACCACGACAAGCGGAACGCAGGTCACCCGGGCGACGACCATCACGCGGATGGCGACGACAACGCTGGTTCCCTCTTCGATGACTGGGATCACTCGGACCAAAGCTGAGGATGCAGCCACCTGAGGACGCAGGAACTAGCTCAGGCGTCGGCGTCGACAACGACCTGCAGGACTGAACGGCAACGCTCTCGCAGCGCCGAGATGACTCCGTCCTGGCACGCATCCCCGACGAGCACGTCGTCCAGGCAAACCGCCAGAGCACCAGCTGCCAGCCAGCGACGCAGCGCATAGGAACCGACGCCGCCGCGTGGAATGAGGACAGCTCCAGGTGCCATCCGGGTGAGGATTTCGCCATAACTGGCTGAACCCATGTCAGCTGGAGCGACCTGTACTGCGTCGACACCGGCACCCCAGGCAGCGCGGACCTCGGCAGGCGTCAGTGCGTCGGGGGCGGCAGGAATACCGGCCTCCCGTAGGGCTGTAAGAAGATCAGGAGTAGCGGCAACCGGGAGGGCGAAGGCGACCTTGTCGTCGACAAGACCTTCCACGTCGTCGACGGTCATGACCCCGTGAACGCCGATAACAGCACGCCGACGGTAGATCTTCAGCACCTCGCGCCGCCGGTCGACGTCGGCAGCAGGAAGGGTGAAGACGCGGACCTTTTCCTGGATCATGGTCTCGATTGGAGCCATGAGATCCGACGACGGGACGTCCGGAAGAACAGCGATGATCTTGGATGACACCACCTCGTCGGGGAAAACCAGTCGTCCATCGGTGGGGGCGTCGATGGAACCAGACTCGTCAACCTCTGCGCTCATGCACCACATCATGCCCCATCGAGGCGTTGGAGTCAGATGGCCCGCCCCGAGGAGGTGACACGTCGACGTTTTGCCTCGCAAACATGGAATAGTCCGACTTTGCCTCGTGTTGCTCTGTATGTACGCCGGTGGCCGACGCGTGGCCACCCCGAACAAAGGAGATTTCACATGGCTGACACTGTGAACGTTCCGACCCCCGCCGGACAGACCACCACCAAACTTGAGAACGCCGAGTCTGGTTTCAAGGCGTCCGAGACCCTCGCTGCGAACCTTCAAAAAGTTCTCGTCGATTTCATCGCGCTGGAATTGGCCGGCAAGCACGCTCACTGGAACATCGTCGGCCCGAACTTCCGTGATCTCCACCTGAATCTCGACGAGGTCGTCGCCGTGGCCCGCGCGGGTGCTGACGAGATTGCCGAGCGTATGCGCGCCCTCCACGCTTCCCCGGACGGTCGTCCTGCCGTCGTCGCAGCCACCACTTCTCTGCCAGAATCCCCACAAGGAGAAGTCCTGACCCACGACGCCATCAAGGTCATCACTGCCTCCATCGAGGCTGTCACCGGGACGATGCGTGAGGTTCACGACCAGATTGACGAGGAGGACCCGACCTCCGCCGACATCCTGCACGGTTTCATTCAGCAGCTCGAACAGCAGGCTTGGTTCATCAGCGCCGAGACCCGTACTCCGACCGCGCGTTGATTCCTAGGGTGCCCGGTTGGTCTGTTGCGATACCTAGCCCCTACCTGCGCCAGGTCTGTGCAATTGGAAACGGCACCGGAGGGCGAACTGACCGGGCACCACGCCGCCCCACAGGCACCGGCCCTCAGAAAGCACGACGCCCGTCCGAACCCACCACTAGATTGGAACCCGTTCTGCCCGCCCCAATCTGAGGAGACACCGTGCGCCTGGCCGAAGCCCTTGACGACATGGTCGACGGCCGCGCCCCCGTCACCACCGACCGCGGGGAGCGCGGACAGGGCTGGGACTCCCCTGGTGCCCGTCCCCTCGATGCCGACATGGCCTTGGACCACATCGAGCGAGCCGTCGCTCATGACGGCATCTCCATGTATGAACACCAGGAGGAGGCGATACTGGAGATCTTGTCGGGCAATCACGTCATCGTCACCACCCCGACCGGGTCTGGGAAATCCCTCATCGCTACCGCAGCCCATTTTTCATGTGTGGCCGCAGGCGGACGTTCCTACTACACCGCTCCTATCAAAGCTCTTGTCAGCGAGAAGTTCTTCAGCCTCTGTGAGACCTTCGGAGCAGCCAATGTCGGCATGGTCACCGGCGACGCGTCCGTCAATTCCAACGCTCCCATCATCTGCTGCACCGCCGAGATCCTCGCCAATATCGCCTTACGCGAGGGGAGGCACGCCAACGTCGACCAGATCGTCATGGACGAGTTCCACTTCATTGGAGACCCCGACCGAGGCTGGGCATGGCAGGTGCCGCTGTCCGAGCTTCCGCAGGCCCAGCAGATCATCATGAGCGCCACCCTTGGTGACGTCAGCGATCTGTCCGAGGGGTTGACGAATACCACCGGACGCCCCACCAGCGTCATCAGCGGCGTCGTCAGGCCAGTGCCGCTGCAATATTCCTGGTCAATGAAACCCGACCACGAGGCTATCGAGGAGCTGGTAGCCGCACAGAAAGCCCCGGTTTACATCGTCCACCCTTCTCAGAAACAGGCGCTGGAACGCGCCCAATCTATGACGTCGATGAAACTCGTCAGCACCGAGGAGCGTCACGCCATCGCTGCCGAGATCGCGGACTTCCGCTTTGCCAAAGGATTCGGTTCCACGGTACGGAAGTTCATCACCGCCGGTATTGGCGTCCATCACGCCGGAATGCTCCCCAAATATCGGCGGCTCGTCGAGACTCTCGCGCAACAGGGCAAGCTCAAGGTCATCTGCGGCACTGACACCCTCGGGGTCGGTATCAATGTGCCGATCCGTACCGTCATGTTCACCTCACTGACGAAATTCGACGGCCGCCGGACACGAGTTCTGAAGTCTCGTGAGTTTCACCAAATAGCGGGACGTGCTGGCCGCGCCGGATTCGACACCGTTGGCTATGTCGTCGCCCAGGCACCCGAGCACGTCATCGCCAACGAAAAAGCCCTGGCCAAGGCAGGGGACGATCCCAAGAAGAGGCGCAAGGTACAGCGTCATAAACCCCCGGAGGGGTTCGTCAACTACTCTGAGGAGACCTTCACCAAACTCATCGAGTCCACCCCGGAGACCCTGCACGCCCGGATGAAGATCACCGAGGCCATGCTGCTCAACCTGCTACAACGCGACGAAGACACCGCCCGGGCCGTACAACATCTCGTCGACTCCGCCACCCCAATCATGGCCGAACGTCGTCGTCTCTACCGCCGCGCGGTTCAGATCGGCCTATCACTGCTGCGCTCCGAAGTCGTCCACCGCCTCGACAAGCCGACCCCTGGTGGCCGCAAGTTCGCCATGAACGAGGCCTTGCAGGACGATTTCGCCCTCAACCAACCGCTGTCAGCCTTCGCCAGCGAGGCCGTCGCAACCCTGGACCCGGAGTCCCCCACCCACGCCCTCGACGTCGTGAGCGTCATCGAAGCCACCCTCGACAATCCCATGACCGTTCTCATCGCCCAGCAGCACGCGGCTCGGGGCGAAGCCATCGCGCAGATGAAGGAGGACGGCTACGACTACGAGGACCGCATGGCCGCCGTGGAGGACATCGAGTGGCCCCGGCCTCTCGAAGAAACCCTCAATGCCTTGTTCGAGGTTTTCGCACCGAGCCACCCCTGGATTCCCGCCGACGCCTTGCAGCCCAAGTCAATAGTGCGCGACATGTATGAACGTGCCATGACTTTCGGCGAGTTCTGCGCCCATTACAAGGTGCAGCGCAGCGAGGGTCTGGTGCTGCGCTATCTGACCGACGCTTACCGGGCGCTGCGTCAAACAGTCCCCGAGTCCGAACGCACCGAGGACCTTGCGGACGTCATCTCCTGGCTGGGCGAGGTTGTCCGCTCCACCGACTCCTCCCTCATTGACGAGTGGGAAGAACTCACCCATCCGGTCGATGAGGAGCCTGATGAGGTCCGCCCGGTACGCACCTTCACCTCCAACCAGCGAGCCTTCACCGTCATGGTGCGCAATGCCATGTTCCGCAAGGTTATCTTGGCTGCCGACGACGACTTCGAGGCCCTAGGACATCTTGAACCTGACGGTTCTGCCATGACAACCAAGATCTGGGAGGACACCCTGGGCGACTACTGGGACGAACACGACGAGATCAACGATGGTCCTGACGCCCGCTCCCCGAGTCTGTTCATGATCGAGAAGGAGTCGGGACGACGCAACAGCCGTATCTGGCTCGTTCGTCAGATCATCGACGACCCAGCCGGAAATCACGACTGGTCGATCACCGCAACCGTCGACCTCGACGAATGTGACGAGGCCGAGGACCTGGTGCTGCGGACGAGGGCTTTCAGCAGGCTCGACTAACAGACTCGTCGCTCTGCCCGGGGCTTCCCCGCGCGCCACACACCCATGCCCTTCCGTTCGCGCAGCTGACTGGCATGATGGACTCACGCCCAGGGAAAGGACACATCCATGGAGATCACCAGCACGTCCATCAGTGACGGTCAACCGATCGACCTGACCTACGCCCACGCCGACGCAGGCGGCCAGAACGTCAGTCCCCAGTTGAGCTGGACACCCGGCCCGGAGGGCACCAAGTCCTACGCGATCACCATCTACGATCCTGACGCCCCCACCGGCTCCGGTTTCTGGCACTGGATTCTCGCCGACATCCCAGCCGACGTCACCTCCCTCGACGAAGGCGGCCCGCTTCCGGCCGGCGCGCGGGAGTGGACCAACGACTACCAGGAGGACGGCTACTCCGGCGCCTGCCCGCCACCTGGACCAGCCCACCGCTATATCCATACTGTCCATGCCATGCCCAGCGAACACCTAGACATTCCCGACGACGCCGCAAACGTCCAGGTGCGCTTCGCCATTCACACCACTGAGCTGGATTCCGCGTCGATCACAGGGACTTTCCAGCAGCCCTGACCGACGACACCGAAACCGAACAGGCACCGTCGACACTATGTCGGCGGCGCCTGCTTGACTGACGTCGTGAAGCTACGGCAGGCATTGCTCATACTCCTCATCACCGTCGCCCTCGTCTCGACACCTCTTCCTGCCCGTGCCGAGCCGCCTACGCCCACCCCGACGACCACCAGCACCAGCTACGCCACCGAATCCGCACCATCGTCTGCCCCAGTGGCCCCTATCACCCCCGGGGCAGGAATGGGCTGGGACGCGAACCCCGTGTCCTCGGAGCAGGCGTCCCACATGCGGTGCGCCTCCGTGATGTTCGTCGGGGTCCGTGGCTCGGGAGAAACCCCTCCCTACGGCGACACGATCACGTCGATCCGCGACGCCCTGGCCCAGAAGTGGAAAGGCCGGGGAACTGTTCGTCAGGTCTACTTGGATTACCCCGCAGCTGACCCTCACACCTTGCAAGGAGCGTCGATGAGCAGCCTGCTCTTCGACGCGACCATGCCAGCGACGCAGTATTTCGACTCGGCCGCCCTGGGAGCCAAGAAACTCACCGCCCTCCTCAACGATGAGAAGAAGCAGTGTCCAAAGGAATGGGTAATCCTCGCCGGATTCTCGCAAGGGTCCCAAGCTATTACGCAGGCCCTCGCCCAGACTGACACCCCTCAGCGTCTAGCTGGTGCCATTTTGGCCGGAAACCCCGATCACTACCCGGGCCAAAACGTCCAGGAACTCAGTGGCGACGCCGGTCAGTCAGCCATCGGAATGGCGGCCATCCTCTATTATTTGCGCGAGCGAGCCAACGCGACTCCAGGGGCTAATCGCGATGCCCAAATGCGGTCCATCATCAAAGCGACCCTGGGCTTGAGTCAGGAGTCCATCGATCAGGAAGCTCTGGAGGCTGACATGATCCGGGTCGGCGCGGCAATTCCTCCCGAGGCGTACCCAGAAACCTATTCGGTGTGTATGAAGGGCGATCCGGTTTGTGACACTGCACCGGCCCTGACGCGCATTCTCACCCTGCAATCGACATGGCAGGACGAGCTCAATCAAGGCCGCCCCGTCCACATGGGGTACACCCGCACTGTGCTGGAGGCCAGCCTGGATCGAGTCGCCCAGCGCGCGAATGCCGTAGCGGCTGCCGAGGCGAAAGGAGCGCCGATCCCCCACGGGCAAACGGTGACCGTCTCGACTCGCGAATGGGGTCCGTTGCAGATCGGGGTCGCCATTGGCTCTGGGGTACTTGGTCTGGCACTGGGATGGCTTCTTGGGCGTGCTGGACGACGGCGTAGGCGGCATCACCGCTGACACTGAAGAATCCCAGCCCGAAAGCCGCCAGCGCACTGATAGCGCCGCCGAGCAGGGCAACTGCTACGTGGTTTTTAGTACATATGGGGGTCTTGCCGCTCCGATTGTGGTGCAGCATAAGCCGACCAATTTCACTTCACCGCGTATTCCGTGCTACCGTCTCCGAGTTGGGTTCCTCGAACGAACCCGATGCGCGAGTGGCGGAATGGCAGACGCGCTGGCTTCAGGTGCCAGTGTCCCTTGGGACGTGGAGGTTCAACTCCTCTCTCGCGCACAACGAGCACTTCACGCAAGTGAGTCCGACTACTTCACGCAACTCCCGGTCAGAGGTCATCTGACCAGGAGTTTTGCTTTCTAGGCGGGTTATCTGTTCACCGAAACCTCCGCCATTGATCTGGGAGTACAGGCTCACTTGGGGACGTCGCTGCCCACCAGGGGACCGGCCCCTGCGCACGTACATCATGCCAAGTCATCGGCGAGGCGATCCTTAGCGCGGATACCCCGTAACCCCATCAACGGGCCGATCAATGCCAGCAGACCGAGGACAGCCACCCAACCCAGGACCCAGTCATGTGGGACCGACAAGTGAAGCGAGTGGGACATTCCGTGCGCGAGGACCACGGGGCCAACAGCTACGAGGCTCGCAAGAAGTCCGCAGGTCACCACCAGTAGCAGGCTCTGGATGATGGGAACCTTACGGCAGAACTTCGCTGGCAGGCCGATGGCCAGGAGCTGTCGACTCTGACCACGCGCCGTCTCGCCAAAGGAAGAACACACACCCATGGTGATGGTGACTCCGATGACAAGCAGCGCCAAGCATACCGCCCACAAAACGGGTGGAAGTTCCGGCTTCGGCGGGGCTTCATAGTAGGTCAGGACACGCGGGTCCAACTTCTGAGTGTGAACGAACTCGATTGCTTTCGCGATCTGGGCCTCGTCAAGATCGACATACACCCATCGATCGGGCATGGATGCTGCATGCAGTGCTTTGACAGAACCCTCCAGCAAGACTCCACCATATATGAAACTCCATGTCGGGGGAACCGTCACATGCCGAGTCGGCACGTCAACGCGACGCCCATTGTCCAAGGAGAGTTCCACGGTTTCGGGGAGCTCATCGAACCCCAACATCGCACCGTCTTGCAATGCGGCGCGTTGCCCTTGGTCCAACGTGACGCCAAGAACACGTTCAGCTTCTGATGGCTGGGAAACTACCATCACTCCGTACGCCCCCGGAATTTCGGTGGAGGAAATCTGGCCCCCCAGCATGTGGACCGCTATGGGGGCAGGAAGCCCCGCACCGGCTTGTATCCGCTGCGGCAGGTTCTTTGGCAGTGGTTGGCCACTGGGAGACTGGACAACTAACTGTCCGGGGATCGCCATGCTGAGCGCGGCGCTAGAACTCAGGTAGGACGCCATAATCGCAGTGACGCTCGCTGGGATCGCAAGGCACATGCACAGAGCTGACCCCAGGGCCCGGACCCTGGGCCGGTCAGCGCGCATATTGGTCAGCGCCAGCTGCCCGGACAGGGATGGCAGATGTAGCACGGCGGTGAGTCCTGTGAGGATGTCGGGCACGACCAGAGCCAGACCCAGGGCGCCGAAAACAACGCTTTTGACGGCACCATCGAGCTGACGTGCACCATAGACAATGATTAAGGCAGTCACCAGCAGCCCCGCTGCCCCAATCCGTCGGCCCCAACTCAACAGCGACGCAAATCGGGCGGACCCCGGTCTCGGACGCCACGATACGTTCTGGAAGATGGCGATACTCAGCAGCGAAAGAATGACGGTGAGCCCCAAGAGCGCCAATCCCAGAAGAACCACCGGCGCTGTAGGGCTGAGTGGCTGGGTCATAAAGTGCGGCAAAACTGCGGACCGCATCACTTGCCCGGCGATCCAGCCGATCCCGACGCCAACCAGGCATGCTCCGAGACAGACGAGTAGAACAACACCGAGAGTGGAGATCAGGGTCGCCGACATGGGGATACCCATGCGAAGCATTGCGGCGCGCTCTACCTGGAGAGACCTTGACAGTCGAGTGATCGTGGTCAGCTGAACGGCACCGCACAGGAGAAGGCAGGGGATCACGGTCAGGTATGAACTACGCGCGAACAAGGACCGCTGGGCGAGGCCCTGCAGGAACGCACGGCTGAAAGCCCCCGCGTGCAGGTCATCAACTGACGTACCAGATGCTTTTGCAATCACAGGAATCATGACGTCAAGCTCAACCCCGTCCCACAGGTACTGGGTCGAATAGGTGAGGTCGGGGTACCCCGTTGACGCAGCGGCCGACATCTGCCGCCAAGTCCCCGGTGCGCCCACAACCACCAGCCCCTTGGTGGCATAGACATCCCTAAAGGTTCCGACCACGGTGAGACGAGTCGAGTTGCTGAAGGCTCTGATGGTGGAGGGATTACCAAGACGCACCGAGAGCCTCTCCGACAGCATGACTTCACCGGATCGACTAGGCCACCGTCCCACCGCAACCTCATAGCGGGAGGGCTTGCTCCCTTGCAGCCACTCGGTGTATTCGACACGATCCTGCGGACCGCTGGACAGACCTGTGGAGCGAAAGCCATCGATCTGGAAATCTGATCCGGATACGGCAACGCGCACATTCTTGGCTCCAGCTGCCGTCATCGCCTCCAGGACAGCGCGATCCGGGTAGCGGGTGGCCTGTTGTTGATTGACGACTACGGAGGCGCTGCTTGGGCCAAGCTCGCGATCGGCAACCTGAGCACCACTGAGCGTGAAAGACGACACAGCGATGTACAACGCCACGAACGCTGCCACCACAACCAGCAACGGTACGGCTACGGTGAAGCGGCTGCGGTTACGACTCCAAATCCTCAACAGTGCGATGTTCAGACTGTGCCTCACTTGATGACCTGCCCATCACGCAGCACTGTCATTGAGTCGCAGAATCGGCTCACGATCGGGTCATGGGTGGCAACCACCACGCACATTGACTGTTCGTGCGCCAGAGCGGCGAAGACCTTGAAAAGCTCCTCCGAGTTAGCTGAGTCCAGCGCTCCGGTTGGTTCGTCGGCCAGCAGAACTCGTTGCCCGCCAGCCAACGCACGGGCGACACCCACGCGCTGGCGCTGGCCCCCCGACACCTCTGCCGGTCGACGGTCACCCAATTGGTCGATCCCGAGGCGGGCCAAGGCGTCTTCAGCAGCCCTGCGACCTTGGGCACGGTTTTGGCCACGCGCCCACAGTGGTAAAGCCACATTTTCGATGTTTGTCATCTCCGCGATGAGATTGTTGTCTTGGAAAATGACCGAGACGTGTTCAAGCCGGTACCGAGCCCGTGCCGCCTCATCCAATTCGGAGACACGTTTACGGTTCACCTCAATTACCCCGGCATCGGGGACGTCCAGACCGGCGAGCAGATTAATCAGAGTGCTCTTCCCCGATCCGCTCTCCCCCATGAGAGCGTGTAGACCAGAAGACGAAAACTCAATATCTATACTTCGAAGCGCTTCAACTCGACCCGCACCAACACCGAAGGATTTGGACACACCAATCGCAGAGATCATTCTCGTCCCTTCGAAACCTGTTCAGCAGGAACCGTTCGTGGCCCACGACGACAGCTTGTTGTCGTCCCAGGTGTTGATGTCATTGTCCGAACGGTGTGCCAGCATGTTGACACATCTTCCACGACCGTTGATATTGTGATACCAACGCGCGTTGGTACCCGACTTGTTCTCGTACGACGACATCGCGTCATTATTCCCGGAACTGATGTTCATGACTCCCAGCCCCGCACGACGGTAGCCCATCAACCCAAGGTTAGCCTTCACAGCGTCTCTCCTTCTATGGAACCCCGTTGACAAGAAGGGCCGTCACCCTTATGCAAATCTAATATAGAGCACCCTCACTCTGAGGAGTGGGAAAACTTGATATATCCGAAAGTACAAAGCAGAGCAGACTTAGGGGTTATAGGTCAGAATTTTATATATATATCGGTCAGTCTCTAGTGATTAACCAGCCATAATGTGGCGTCTGACATACCCTGGAAGCATGCCTGGTGTCTTCTCCTCGTAATCGTCATGTTTGTGGTGTATGCGGTCGGGTCCTCGTCAAGAACGGGACCACCAGCCCGGGACGAACTCGATGGCGTTGCCGCACCTGCGGGCCTTCGACGACGCACCGCCGCCCCGATAGCGCCCGCAAAGGCGAACTCCCGTGGTTTCTGGATTGGCTGCTCGATGGCACTGGCCTTCACTCAGCCGTGCGTGAGCACTGGAAAACTACCCGGGTCCAACGCTGCTATTTCCATATCTTCCAAATCATCCGGCGTCACACCAGTCTCAACCCCCGCCTCGAAGCAAGACGTCAATCCTTACCCTGACCAGGACTCTGATGAAGGCTCAGGACCTGGACCAGGCAGCCGCGCGGCTCTCGTTTCAGGGTCGGAGGATCTCCTGACGACCACTTGTCCAGGTCCTCCACCCGCCTCAACCCCTTTTGTTTCCGGCTGTCAGACGAAAGTACAGCAACTGCGCTGTGGGGTGGACCGGCTGCGACGGGCCTTCGTAATTTATCGGTGTCAGCCGGGCTTAACCGGCGCCTGCACCCCATCAACAACAGGGAGGACACCCCATGATGAAGAACCGTCTCGTCGCCGCTGGAGCAACTGCTGCCCTTGCAACCGGCACCGCACTGATGGCCGTCCCGGCCCAGGCTGCCGCTCCTACTCCCGCCCCGGCTGCCACGGCCTCGAGCATCGACACCTCCAAGCTCCCGATTCAGATCGACTTCGACTGCCTCAAGAACAACGCCCAGGAGCGTCACCAGATCGAGGCCAAGATCGCCAAGATCCTCCTTCAGGATGGTGCCGTTAAGGCCAAGTCAGTGGCCATCGACTCTGCCAAGGAGATCGTCAGCACCGTGCTGAAGAACCCGGCTCTGCTGGCCAACAAGGATGCCCTCGTCAAGGAGGTCATCCAGATCGTTGTTGACAATGCCCGCGAGGCCTTCAGCGACACCTCCAGCCTCAGCGAGCTCAAGCCGCTGGCCCAGGAGATCGCCGCTAACCTCAAGGCCGCCAAGGTCTGCTTCACCATCAATCTGCCCGGCCTGAACAAGACCGAGCACGTCGGTAACCTCGGTGACTTCCAGAGCGCTGGCTGGCTTCCCGCCGAGCAGGTCCGCTGAATTCTTACTGCGCACAACTGAATTCTGACGGCGCACAACCGCATGTGATTCATGTCGCCTGGCCAGGTGGGGTTGCAGAGTAATCTGCAGCCCCACCTCGCTATGTGCCCATCTCGCTACCTGTCTTTTCTCCACCGCGTACCATCGCTCCAGCATCCGCAGTTGCGGAACCAGTCGCCGCAGTTTCTGCCCAACCGAAACTCACCACCGGGTACGTCACCAGCACCGACCACTGGGGCACCAAGCTCTTCTTCCGCAAAAACATCGTCCCGAACGCCAAGGGAGCTGTCGTCATCGTCCACGGTGCCGCTGAGCACTCTGGCCGTTATGACTGCCTGGTCAAGCGCCTTAATGACGCCGGCTACTCCACTTACCGCTTCGACCACCGCGGCCACGGAGCCCTGCGCCTGGCAATGCCGCTACCTGAGAATTCGAAGAACTCACCCAGAATGTCAGCCGCCCCCGGCGTTGCGTTTTTCCCCGCATGAAGTCGGCCCTAATCTAAAAGCGTGAGTGTCTACCCGCGTCGCTCGATACGAGCCCTGGCCATTGCCTTGGTGGCCCTTCTCCCGCTTGGAGCGTGCGCTCACCACGACGGCTCACCCACGCCCTCACCGTCGGATATTCATGCTGCCTTGAAGTCCACATCGGTCCCCGCCAGCAATGTGTCTGGTGCCTCCATGACGACGACTTCTTTGGACACGCCATCCGAGATTTCTGTCAAGGTGCCCACCATCACCAAGGCACGCAATCTTAGCCAGGCCATCGAGGTCGTCCGGGAGCGCACACTGCGTGGAGCCGCATGGCAGTCAGCATCCAAGGTGACCATGACAGGCCATTTCACGTCGTCGACGACTGATCTGCTCGGTGTGGAGCTGCACGCTGATGTCGTCAAGGACAAGAAGACCTCCACAGCCACGACGACCCTGTGGTACGACGCCACGATGAAGCAGACCTTGTCCGCCAGCGCCCTCATCTCTTGGCCCGACTGGCCGAAATTCAGCCAACAGGTCGTCAAGGTTGCCCAGGCCGACGGCCTTGACGGCAAAAAAGCCGAGGCTGCCCTTCAGCAGCAGCAGGCTCCCTACGGAACCGGCCCCGCCCTGTCTTTCGACAGCAAGGGAAATATGCTCGTCCGCTTCCCTGCGGGGGCTATCGACCAGGCGCAGCGCACCATCATGATCGACGCCGACACGATCTCCCCCATGCTCAGCGAACTTGGTCAGAAGGCATTGGGAGCGTCCCTCCATCCGACCCCGTTCACCGGCACCCCCTCAACGGATGTGACCTGGTTCACCAAGCTCAAGACCGACCCGAAGCCAGCGGATTCGCCCAATACCAAACCTGTTCCGGGGGGTCGTCCTGCCAAGTCGGCTGGTAAGCCCTCTCATCCCTCGACGGCGATTGGCGTCGACTGCATCGTCGAGAAATGCGTCGCCTTGACCTACGATGACGGCCCAGCCGACACCACGGACAAGGTCGCGCAAAGCTTGTTGTCGGCCCAGGCTACGGCCACCTTCTTCCAAGTCGGAACTAACGTCGAAGCCCACCCGGACACCACCACAATGCTTGCCGGTTCAGGTTTTGAGGTTGGCAGCCACTCGGCGAGCAACCAGACTCTGACGGAGCTCGGCTCTGAGGGGCGAACCTCCGAAATCACTGACGCAGCGAATGCACTCAGCAAGCTCACCGGTCGTCCGACTATGCTTTTCCGCCCCCCCTATGGCGCGCATAACGAGCGGGTCGACGCGACCATGGCCGAGCAAAACCTCGCGATGATTAACTGGACGGCGGATTCCAACGACTGGAAAGACCGTGACGCGGCCAAGATCACCCAGACCGTGACCGAATACGCGACTACGTACACCCAGCCGATCATCGTGCTCCATGACACCTATCCCTCGACGGCTGACGCCACCAGCGACCTCATCAATGCCCTACGCAAGGAAGACCTGACTCTCGTCACCGTTTCTGAGCTGACAGTCAACACTGGAGGCTTGGAGGCCGGCAAGGTCTACTGTCGGGGAACTGCCGTCAATCAAACTGGCTTTGGCTGCGAGTCTTCCTGAGCACCCGCACACATCCCCCGTCTCTCTGACGACGTACTTCTGGCTACCGAACCGCTGACTAGCTCAGGCCTTGCGCGCAACCTTGCGCAAGAACGGCCTCAGTAGGTCCATAACCTCATCAATGTGCAGCACCTTTGCCATAACGAGGACGATCCCGATGAAGAGCACACCGCCAACGAGTGTTCCGCCAGCGTGGCCAATCCAGGCACCGTGCCCGGCAGCGTCAAGGCCGTGGGCAACGGCGTAGGTGGGAACGGCAGCAACGATCGACGCCAGGAACAGCTTGAGCCACAGCCGGTGGACCCTCCCCATGCCAATCCCGCCAAGCTGGCGAGAAGCAACAATGATCCACGCGACCGCTCCCACCAGGCTGGCGAGGGTCTGCGCCGCTGCCACGACGAGCAAGGCTGCCTGCGGGGGAAAAAGAAACATCGTCACCAGAATGATGAGTTGGGTGCCGGTAGCGACCGTCTGCATAATGAGGTTCAGTTTGCCGTCCTCGCGAGCGAAGCAGTAACGCTGCTGCAGAGTCGTAATACCAAAGGGCAACAGGCCAATACCCATAATCGCGACTGCCCCGGCCAGCCCATCGACCTGGCTGGGTTCCAGGGAGAAGACCGTCTGGACTCCCGGGCGAGCCAGCACCACCATAGCCAGGGAACACGGAATGATCGCCAAGGCGGGCATTTCCAGTCCCTGTCGTAGCAGTTTCTTCATAGCGGTGTCGTTGCCGTCAGCATTGGCTCGACTCATCCGGGGGAACAAAGCGGTAAGGATTGACGTCGTGATTAAGCTTTGCGGCAGCATGAAGATGAGAAAGGCGTTGTCGTAGGCACTGATTGATGACGACACCTCGGGATGCATGAGACGCACATGAGAGAGCATCTTCTTCATAATGATGCCAGCGAGTTGGGCGATGACCAATGCCGTGAAGGTCCATGCCGTGATACGCGCCGCTGCTCCCAGCCCGTAGCCACGAATACCCCACCGAGGCCGCCAGCGGAACCCGCCTCGGCGCAACGGGATAATGAGGAACAACCCCTGAATGACAATACCCAGGGTTGTCGTACCGGCCAGGACCCACACCATCTCCGGCGTCCAGGAAGCCGGGTCCGGATGGGCACCAAACTGCACCAGGAACCACACCAGACCGGCGATCTGCACGATGTTTGCCAGCACCGGACTCCACATGAACGAGGCGAACTGGTTTCGCGCGTTGAGGACCTGCCCAAGGATCGCATAAAGGCCGTAGAAAAAGATCTGCGGCATACAGATAAGGCCGAAGAACACCGTCAGGTGACGTGTCGCCCCGCTGGAAGAGAAGTAGAGATCGAGCAGCCACGGCGACGCCGCAGTCGCCACGATCGTCACGACGAGGACCGATAAAAAGGACACCGTCAGCAATCGGTCGACGAATTCTTGACCGCCGTCAGGCTGCTTCATCGCCTTAGTGATCTGCGGAATGAGGATGGCGTTCAAAACTCCCGCGCTCAGCAGGATGAACACCACATTCGGCAGTGTGTTGGCGGCCTGGAAGGCGTCGAGGGCCAACGAGGTACCTGCGGCAATGACGGTCAGCAGGTAGGTCCGGACGAATCCGAGGATTCGCGAGACCATTGTTCCAGCCGCCATCACCGCGCTTGCCCGAAGCAGCGACCCCTCTGCCGGGACATTCGCGGCAGCTGTCGGAACCTCAGCGTCAATCCGTGGAATGACCCGAGTGCGATCGATGTCGTCCTCGGGGTCCAGATGGGTCAGCGCATGGGATGAATAATCGACGCCGAAGGTCGTGGCGTCGATGTCAAGACTGTCGTAGACGTCGACTGGTGGAGCCGTCTCCGGGAGGTGAAGGAGGTCATAAACATCGTCGGCGCTAGGTCCAGCCATCGTCGCCTCAGCGGCCGGTCCCGGCGTAGACGACGGCTTCTCCCTCAGCGTCCAGCCCGAAGGCAGTGTGGGCTACACGCACGGCCTTGTCGACCTGATCGGCATCGACGACCACCGAGATCCGAATCTCCGAGGTCGAGATCATCTGCAAGTTGATGCCAGCGTCTGCCAAGGCGCGGAAAAAGGTCGAGGTGACGCCGGGGTGGGATCTCATGCCGACGCCGACCACAGACACCTTGCCGATCTGGTCGTTGTAGAGAATCTGCTCGTACCCGATCTCATCCTTGACAGCTTTTAGAGCACGGACAGCGGTCGGACCATCGCTCATTGGCAAAGTGAACGACAGATCGGTACGGCCATTCATCACCCGGGAAGCATTCTGGACGATCATGTCGATGTTGATGTCAGCGCGCGCGATGATGTCGAAGATCTGGGCGGCCCGACCCACCGCGTCGGGAATACCGGCGATGGTGATTTTGGCCTCCGAGCGGTCATGGGCCACGCCTGAAATAATGGCCTCTTCCATGTCAGATCCCTTCGTGATATCGGCAAGGTCCTTAACCCAGGTGCCGGGTTTGTCAGAGAACGAGGAGCGCACGTGAACCGGCACATCCTCGCGGCGGGCGTACTCGACGCAACGCAGATGGAGAATTTTCGCGCCACAGGCAGCCATCTCGAGCATTTCCTCGTAGGAGATCTCGGGGATACGGCGAGCACCGGTCACGATACGTGGGTCGGCGGTAAACACCCCATCGACGTCGGAGTAGATCTCGCAATAATCAGCGTGCAGCGAGCTGGCGAGCGCCACCGCAGTGGTGTCCGATGCACCGCGCCCCAAAGTGGTGACATCCTTCGTCGTCTGTGAAACACCTTGGAATCCCGCCACGATGACGACATCCCCGGCTTCCAAGGACGTCACTATGCGTCCAGGGGTGATGTCAATAATGCGGGCATTGCCATGGGCGGCGGTCGTGATGACACCAGCTTGTGAACCAGTGTAGGAACGTGCCGGGATCCCCAGATCGGACAAGGCCATCGCCAGCAGCGCGGCAGACTGACGCTCACCGGTTGTCAGGAGCATATCGAGTTCTCGCGGAGCTGGCTGAGGTGACACCTCAAGGGCCAGGTCCATCAGGTCGTCAGTGGTATCACCCATGGCAGAGATGACGACGACAACATCATTTCCGGCCTGCTTGGTTGCTGCAATCCGGCGCGCTACGCGCTTGATCGAGGCGGCGTCGGCCACCGAGGACCCGCCGAACTTCTGGACGACTCGCGTCATCTACCCTCCTGCCAGGTTTGTAACCGGCGTCAGACAGCGATCCCTCCGTGGTCAGAACGGGAGCGCCCCGGTCTGTTGCTGAACCACCATGACGTGACCGGAACCGTCAGGCGCGATTGCCACGATAGTAGGAACACACAGGTAAACCTGCGAACGACCGGCCTGTGGCATTCAGGTGTGTCTGAACTCTCACGTATTCTTAAGGTCATGCGCTCAGACAGGCAAGGCAAGCTTTATTCCTTGGCGATGTTCGGAATCGTCAGCATCCTGGCCGGATTGCTGGCAGCCGGGTTCGTCGTGCCTGTCGCCGCTGTGGCTGGCAGCACCACGAAGCTGGTGGCCACCAGCATGGAAGATCTGCCTGCGGAATTGATGAGTGCTTCGCAGGCCCAGAAGTCCCAGATCCTGATGGCAGACGGTTCAGTACTGGCCACCTTCTACGACGAGAACCGTGAGTACGTTCCGCTGTCAAAAATCTCCACGCAGATGCAGACCGCTCAGGTCGCCATTGAGGACAACCGCTTCTTCTCTCATGGTGCGATTGACCTCAAAGGCACCACCCGCGCATTGGTGACGAATCTTGCCGGATCAGCCCGTCAGGGTGGGTCGACCTTGACCCAGCAATACGTCAAGCAGATACGCATTGAGGCAGCCGTCGCGGCTGGCAACGAGGCGGGCGTCCAGGCCGCCCAAGAGCCCACAATCACCCGAAAAGTGCAGGAACTGCGTTACGCGGTGGCGCTGGAAAAGAAACTCTCCAAGAAGCAGATCTTGGAGCGTTACCTCAACATTGCCTATTACGGTGACGGCGCATATGGCGTCGAGGCGGCGGCCCACCATTATTTCGGGACGACGGCTGCCAATCTTGACCTTGCGCAGTCAGCCATGCTCGCTGGCATAGTGCAAAACCCGGTCGCTTATAATCCGGTGAACCACCCCGAGGCCGCCATGAACCGCCGAAACATCGTGTTAGGCCGCATGGCTCAACTCAAACTCATCAGCACCGACGAGGCTCGCGAGGCGGAGGCGGTCGTCTTCGACAAATCGAAGGTGGCCTATCCGAAGAACGGCTGCATTTCCTCAAAGTATCCCTTCGTCTGTGACTATGCCTACCGCTCCCTACTGACGATGCCCAGCTTGGGCAAGAACCCTTCCGAGCGGGCCAAGATGGTCAAACGTGGTGGTCTGACGATTCAGACGAATATCGACCCCAAGGCTCAGGATGCCGCCCAGAAGGCCGTCTCCGAGGTCGTTGGCCCCAAGGACCCGGTCATTGCTGGCACGGCAATTGTTCAGCCTGGTACCGGATTAATCATGGCGATGGCTCAGTCGCGTCCTGTCATGGGCCAGAAGCCCGGAGAAACCTATTACAACTACATGGCTCCCGCCTCCATGGGTGGAGCCACTGGTTTTCAGGCAGGTTCAACTTTTAAGGCTTTCACGGCGGCAGCAGCCCTCAAAAAGGGGATACCGATCAACAAGCGCTATGACGCCGAGTACCGAATGGACTTCACCGGAGAGACCTTCACTAATTGCAAGGGCAACTTCAAGTCGGGTCCCTTCCCGGTCAAAAACTCCACGAGCCGCTCAGGGGTCATGGATTTGAGTGAGGCTGCGGCGTGGTCGGTGAACACCTACTTCGTCCAGCTGGAACAAGAAGTCGGCATGTGTGACGTCACCAAGATGGCTCAAAACACTGGGGTCCAGCTTTCCAACGGCAAGGACATCGTCAGCAGTTTCCAGAATGTGCCGTCATTTACCCTTGGTACCGCATACGTGTCACCGCTGTCGATGGCTTCGGCCTACGCCACTTTTGCCTCGCGCGGTATCACGTGTGATCCGATCATTCTGAAGTCGGTCAAGAACCGTGATGGCTCTGCTCTCAAAGTGCCGACCGGCAACTGCAAACGAATCCTGCCGCAGAAGGTCGCAGACGGCGTCAACTCGGTGCTCTCCGGCGTGATGGACGCCACCGGCAGAGCTGCCACGATCCCGGGCGGTTACCCGCAGGCTGGTAAGACTGGTACGACCGATGATGGCGAGGCTGCCTGGTTTGACGGTTATACGCCGCAGGCTGCTGGTGTAGCCATGATCGCCGCTGACAGCGGCAACTCTTACTTCCGAGGTTCCGATTCGCGATCCATCAAGGGAATTCAGACATCAACTGGGGTCTACCTGAATGGTTCTGGTGGCAGTGATGCCGGCAAGATCTACCGGGCTGCCATGGCAGGTGTCCTCAAAGGCAAACCCAAGACGGACTTTGTCTCTCCCAGCGATGAGATCAGCTATGGCAAGCTCATCACGATCCCGAACACCGACAACATGACGTATTCCGAGGCCAAGGCTGCTATTGAAAAGGCCGGATTCCGAACAGAGAGGTGGCGTGTCTGGGACGACTCCGAACCGGGAACGTACCTCGGCTCGGATCCGGAGAGTAAGGCCCATGCCGGGAAAACCGTCGCACTCAAGGTGTCAAAGGGTCCAGAGCCAGAACCAGAGCCGACGTACGCTCCCCCGACGCGGCAAACTCAGCCAAAGAACTCGGCTACCGCCCAACCTAGGCAGAGTCCTCCCGCCCAGCAGAACCAGCCCCGCAGCAATAACGGCGGGGGGAATCGCGGCGGCCAGCAGCCCCCTGCCTCGACAAGACCACGCTGACATGAGACCTTTTCTGAAGGTGGCTGTCGGGGTCGGTGGAGTCGGAGTCGCTGGTGCGACCTATGGCGTCATTGAGGCCCATCGATTCGTGATACGTCACGTCGAGGTTCCGGTGCTCACGCCTGGTAGTTCATCCCTCCGGGTGCTACACATCTCGGACTTCCACATGCTGGCTCGTCAAAAGGCCAAGCGGGAGTTCATTCGTGGGTTGGCTGACCTCGAACCAGACCTCGTCATCGACACCGGCGACAACTTCTGTTCGGCTGACTCCCTACAGCCCCTCCTTGATGACATGAAAGGACTTTTGGGGTGTCCCGGAGCCTTCGTCTTTGGGTCGAATGATTATCTGGTGCCCGCCTTCAAGAACCCATTGTCGTATCTGTTGCATGGGCGTTCACAAGGGTCAGAGAGACCTGCACCGGAGCTTCCTCACGAGGAGTTGCGGCAAGCGTTCACCGACGCAGGCTGGCTAGACCTCAACGACAAGGCAGGCGAGGTGGAGGTGGCCGGCCATCGGCTTGCTTTCCGCGGTACCGACGACGCCCACCACGACCGAGACCATTATGAGAAGGTCGCGGGACCCGCAGATGGTGACGCAGACCTCAACATCGGCGTCACCCATGCGCCTTACCTCAAGATTCTTGACGCCATGGTCGGCGACGGCATGGACATCGTGTTCGCCGGGCACACCCACGGAGGACAGGTGTGTCTTCCCGGCAAAGGAGCCATTATCACCAACTGCGACCTGGACACCGGACGGGTCAAAGGATTGTCACAACACAGCAGCGATGGACGCACCGGATGGTTACACGTCTCGGCCGGAGTGGGGTGTTCCCCCTTCGCTCCATATCGGACGTTCTGCCGTCCGGAAGTTACACTTTTGACGCTTGTTTCACGGTCGTGATGACGATCGGCTTGGCGCTTTCACCCAAGCTAGGTTAAAGTATTCGATGGTCTTCCCACTGAGGAGGGTGACCGTGGTCACGGGGTGTGGCGCAGTTTGGTAGCGCGCTTCGTTCGGGACGAAGAGGTCGCAGGTTCAAATCCTGTCACCCCGACCATTCGGTTTTCTGTTCCCTGACAGTGATCGTCAGTAGGTATCTTCTTTCACCTCGTCACGCGGTACCGGAATACTTCCGTCTCCAGAGTCGTTGTCGTCACTGAACACGACTGAAGGAGGACATATACATGACTGCACGCGCACTCATCGCCGTCACCGACTTCGGCGTTGAAGAGGCTGAGATCGTTGAGCCCCTCAACGCTCTCAAGAAGGCTGGTATCGAGGTGACCGTCGCCTCCAACAGCGGCGAAAACATCCAGACCGTTACCGGCGACAAGAACTGGGCCTCCACCGTCGACGCCGACTCCAAGCTGTCTGACGCCAAAGCAGCCGACTACGACCTGCTCGTCATCCCCGGCGGCACCGTCAACGCGGATGCCCTGCGTGTCGACGAGGACGGCCGCCGTCTCGTCAAAGAGTTCTCCTCTGCTGGTAAGCCAGTCGGAGCCATCTGCCACGGACCGTGGGTCCTCATCGACGCGGGCGTAGCCAAGAGCAAGAAACTGACCTCCTATATCTCCATCCGCCCCGATCTTGAGAACGCCGGGGCGAACTGGGTGGACGAGGAGCTTGTCCGCTGCCCTGGCAACGACTGGGTGCTCATCACCTCACGCAACCCCAACGATCTTCCGGCCTTCACCAAGGCACTGGTCGACGAAGTCGCCTGACTTCACCTCATGACAAGGACTCTCACCCTCCGGTGAGAGTCCTATTTGCGTGCGCAGCGACGACAACTCGGGTGGAAAAACGACCTCGGTCTGAAATGCCAGCTCAAGGAAGCCGCTGCCGCTACGAACCCTGAAGAGGCCAACAAGCTCTATTAAGAGGCCGAGAAGATGTTGGCCGAAAACCCACCCACCATCCCGTTATGGACGACCTCTACCCAGGGGAAACTCTCGGTATCTTTGGAGAATCCGGCTGCGGCAAGTCCACCTTGGGAAGGCTGTTGGTGGCACTAGAACAACCGACCGCCGGCACGATTACCTCCGAGGGACGTGACGTCACCCACTTCAAGGGTTCTGAGATGCGCAAGCTGCGTCGTGATATCCAGATCGTCTTTCAAGACCCATACACCTCGTTGGATCCGCGTATGGCTGTCGGCGACATCGTCAGCGAACCTTTCCGCACCCACCCGGAGGCCGTTTCCCGCAGCAAGCGGACTGAGAGGGTTAAGGAACTCCTGGACCTGGTAGGTCCCGGAACACATCAACCGTTATCCGCACGAGTTTTCTGGTGGTCAGCGGCAGCGCATTGGTATCGCTCGCGGAATTGCTCTGCAGCCCAAGGTGCTGGTATGCGACCCGTCTTTACGCGGTGAAAAACACCAGGTTTTGCTAACTGGAGACGTGCCTTCCCCCGCCAATCCGCCCGCCGGATGCCGGTTCCACACCCGGTGTTGGTGAGCACCGCCGCTGTGCTCGGAAAAAGAAACCTCCTTAGACATGCACCCAGATGGCCAGGGAGAGCATGCCTGCCGATGTCATTTCGCCCAGATCTTTGACAAGGCTTCAGACGACGCAGAACCCAGCAGCTTGACACCACCTCATGAGTGAAAAAGCCCCCTATTCTCAAAATCGTTCCGGGAACAACAACTTGAGAACCGACATGGTTAACCGGCGACTCTTCCCTTGGTAAGGATAGATATGCATATGCATTGCGGGGTTGAAGTTCGCCTCGATTATTCCGTACGCTTCCGCGCCATCCGCAGGTTTTTCTTTGTCAGGAATAATCAAATCAATACCACTGATCCGTGCGTGCAATGCCGCCACCGCTTCGGTAGCGACCTTCTTGTACTCATCATTAAACTCATCGGTAACATCGATCGAGTCACCACCCGTGCTGATGTTAGAATTCTCCCGCAAGTAAACAACCTGCCCTTTTTCAGGCACAGAGTCTATGCCGTAGCCTTGTTTTCTCAACATCAACTGTTCCAACTCGCCTAGTTGTATCTTTTCCAACGGCGAGCGATGGTGGGTTCCCCGCAACGGATCTGCATTTTTCTCCGCCACTAATTCTTTAATTGTATGATGGCCATCTCCTACGACATTCGCGGGTATCCTTAGCAAAATCGCTTCAACCCGACCATCAATCACAAAAAACCGATACTCCGTCCCAGCAAGAAATTCCTCGACCAAAATCGACTGGTCTTCAGCAAAGGCCAGCCGAACGGCGTCTTGATAATCCTCTAACGAGGCGCCTTCCTCAAAAACCGAGACACCAACACCATAGTTAGTTGTCTTGGGCTTAACCACAAATCCTTTTCCGCTAAATTGCGGATATGCTCCCAGTGCCTTTTGTACGGAGTTGAATTCTGCCCCTAACGGGACCCGAAATCCGTTCTCGGACAAAATCTTCTTGGTGACGGTCTTATTGGCCATAATCAAAGGAACAATATATTGATCCTTGCTCGTCATGTTGCCATTTTTGACGTACTCAACATGCCCATCGGTGGACAGCTTCAAAAACTGGTCCGATTCATCTAATACCTCCACCTTGATTCCTCTTTGAATCGAATCAAACATCAAACTCTGCGTCGATAGTTCCATATCGGTGAAGCCCGCCAACTGATACGGCTTCTCCCACGCAGCTTTGTGGTAGGACAGCCCCAGTTCAGTTGCAACCTGGGCCTGACTGGACTCTTGACTTGCCTGATATAACCGACCAGCGAAGGTTTTACTCGGGTCCGCCAACATCGGCAGCAACTGATCTAGCAAAGGAACCGTCGACACACCAATCTCTTTGGCGAATGTACCGAGTTCGTCCGCGATCACTCGCGCTTCTTCAAGATAGACAGTCTGAGCTAGTGGGTGCTCCAACGCTACGTGCTCGTTTTTGCGGTCCCCCGCCTCGACCCACGCATCAGCATCAGCGCCTTCTTCTTTCGTGGCTAGATATAATAGGAACAGGTGCAAAAACTTCACCTGAGCTTGAGAAATTCCATACTCAGCGAAGGGATTTATATCAACATTGCGCAATTCAATGTAGCGAATTCCGGCAGTCGCCAAGTCAGCCACTTTTTGGCCGCCCCGCAAACGAACTGGTGAGTAAAACTCCTTTTCTTCAGAGAGCTTGCCAGTCTCTACCAACCGCGCAATATCTCCCAAATAGGCCTGAAGAGACGCATACGACACCTTCACATCCCCATGGTTCGTATATCCATACGAACTGTTACGAATACTGCGCACAGGCTCCTGTGGCCCAGAATCCCCAACAAAGTAATTGGCTTCTGTTTGCGGCGTCGCCCCGAAGAAATACGTTAAAAACCAACGATAGTGCAGGTAGTTGCGCGTGACCTTCAAATACAGCTCTGTTTTAAACTTTACGTAATCTGCTTCATCCGACTTAGCAAATAGTCTTCGTAAAAGCCCATCGCCAAATTCGAAATTGAAATGAATGCCGCTGACCATTTGCTTGCGCCGCCCGTACGTCTTTGCCAGGAACTGACGGTATCGGACGTCTTCATCACGATCCAGCTTTGCGATTGCGATATCATCTTCTTGTTCGGGTAACGTCGGCGGCATACTTAATGGCCACAGCATCTCGCCGGGTGTCATCGACCGATACGTAACATCATGGATCGCAGCCAGGTAACGAAACAACTCTTCCACGCCATCGGCAACTGGCGTAATCAATTCCAACTGATTTTCAGCAAAATCGGTCTGTATGTATGGGTGAAAGCTGCGATTACCCAGAGCTTTGGGATGGTCCGTTCCAGCGAAGCGCCCGTCCAAACGGACGCGCTGCGCCTCACGTTCAACCCCATAACGTCCATCGAACACGTAGGGACGTATATCTTCTTGTACCAGCAGTGATCTGAGTGTCATTTTATAGCCCTATTGTATCCGAATTCTTCTTATGATCGCCAACTCCACTCGTCTCGCAAGAGACCTAGGCCAGATCTGAATCCGCTTGCCTCGAGAACAGTTGCATTCGATACAATACCCCACCATACGACCTACTCCCATACCTTTCGGCTTTACGCGCAGATGAAAGTAAGCATAGGAATCTGAACTTAGGCCGAGCACAGATCCTTAATGAAGTACTGGAAGACGCGAGTCCCATCACCCATGTCGGGACGGGCATACCGACCTCTCATCCGTTCGGGATGCCATTGCGTTCCGATAATGGGAAGTTTATTGTGTTGCACCGCCTCAATCACGTTATCGTCACTCCACTGCACCGGAACGCAGCCATCCCCAAGGTCACGAATGGCCTGATGATGAGCACTGTTGACTCTCACCCTTTGAGTATAGATCGACGACAGAAAACTATGCGCCTTGACCGAAGTCTCATGAATGCGATCACCATGAGGTGTCCAGGTGTGTACTTCTCGGTCAATATCCTGTTGCAAAGAACCACCCAAGAACACGATGAGTAACTGTAGACCACGGCAGATACCAAAGAGCGGCAGCTTCTGATGGAGTGCCTGATCGATGACTTCCAACTCGTAGGAGTCATTGGCGTCATTCACATCTTCGGCTGCTACGTTTTTTTGGCCATACCGCAGCGGGTTGATGTCGGGTCCGCCTGGAATCACGACACCATCAAGTGTCGGCAACAGCTCTTCGTAACTCGTCGGGGTCAGTGTTACAGGTTGCGCATCGCAGGCACGTACCGCTTTGTGGTATTCCTTTGAAAACAGGACGCCCTCACCGGCAACAATCCCAATACGTTTCATAATTGCTTGATCCTAGGTCGATTCGATTGGCTTAACGGCTGCTGTACGCTGAATTTCAGATGTTTCAGAAACAGCTACACCGGCGCATTCGAAAACCTACGCGATCGTCGTAACCAATACTATTAATCTCAGCCTGAGGCGTGCTTGCTGCACTTTTATCACTGACGAATATTCCCAAAGAAAAGCCATCCGCTGTGTTTGACTTTCCCCTACCGTATGCGGATGCCCAGGAGGCACCGGTACCAGTGGGTGTAGCAGTAGCGGTCTTAGTGAAATGCACGGGAGTCCTTAGAAAGATAAAGTGACAGTTCGCAGGTAGCGAGAGCACGTATTAGATAACTAAGCTCACCGACAACACATTCGCAGCGGACAGGGAGCTGCCATCTGTGACTTCATGAACTCCCTCCTCATCCGTCTAGTCGTGTGGCTTGAGCCTACCGCAATGCGCCGTGAGTGCTCACATTTTGAGATGACACTTCACGGTGTGGTCGCTGCCTCAGTGTCGATGTCAAGCTTTTCGCTATGCAGGTTGGGGCCTTCGGCAGCAAGTTTGCTACCAGGTTCATGCCGCTGACCCTGGTCGCCGGGGTCTTCGTCTCGCTATTTCTGGGAAAGGCATTTTTCGCCGCCTGAGCAGCACCCGAGTCGCTGTGACGTCAGCTACGCCCACCCGCTGATAACACACAGCACCCGCCACCCCGAAGATCACCAAGGTGGCGGGCACCGCATTCAGGGACCGGACCCATGCCAGGGATCAGTCGGCATATCAATCAGCAACGGCACACTCTTCACTGCCGATCGTGTCCAGGTCGACCCGCGTCATCAGCGAGTCAATGAATCACCCCCAGTTCCAGTTTTTCGTCCATTCCGGGATACGCACTGTGTGCGGCTCCGAGGTCTCACTTCTTGCCGTAGCGACGATTGAACTTCTCGACCCGTCCAGCGGTGTCAACGATCTTGGTCTTGCCCGTATAGAAGGGGTGACTCGCCGAAGTGACATCGACGTCAATGACCGGGTAGGTATTCCCGTCCTCCCACTCGATCTCTTTCGAGCTGGTGGCAGTGGACCTCGTTAAGAAGGTCACGTCTGCCGAGATGTCCCGGAAGACCACGGGGTGATAGTCGGGATGGATGCCTTGTTTCATCGATCTCCTTCCGGCCTTGGGGTGTGCCCGTTCGGGGGCGTGCCTGCTAGCGAGTTCGTATCTCGTCTTTTGCAGTATATGATAATGATTCTCACCTGCAAAACATGATTGGAGAGACCCATGCCACGACGCTGTCAGGTCCGCGGCACCAAGCCGGGATTCGGAAACAACGTCTCGCACTCCCAACGCCACACCAAGCGACGCTGGAACCCGAACATCCAGAAGAAGCGCTACTGGGCGCCTTCATTGGGTAGACGCCTCACCCTCACCGTGACGCCCAAAGCAATCAAAGAAATCGACCATCGCGGTATCGATGTCGTCGTCGCTGAAATGCTCGCTCAAGGAGAGAAGATCTGATGGCCAAGAAATCCAAGATCGCCGCCCAGAAGAAACGCGAATAGTTGGTCGCCCAGTACGCCGAGCGGCGCGCTGAGCTCAAGGCCATCGTGAAGTCTCCAGCGTCCTCGTTGGACGAACGCATGGAGGCATCGCGTAAACTGTCGACCCTGCCGCGCGATTCCTCCCCCGTGCGGCTGCGTAACCGTGACCAGGTCGACGGACGTCCGCGTGGCTATGTCGGCAAGGCCGGTGTGTCCCGTATCCGTTTCCGTGAGATGGCCCACCGTGGCGAACTCCCCGGAATCACGAAATCAAGCTGGTGAGACCATGGCAGTACCGAAGCGCAAGAAGTCCCGTTCGACCACGCGTCATAGGCGGGCCCAGTGGAAGGCCACGCCAACACAACTGGTTGAGATCCGCGCTGAGGGCAGGGTCCTGCGGGTCCCGCGACATCTGGTCAAGGCCTACCACTCTGGGCTGATCCAGCCCGAGGACTGAGTCCTCGCACCCCTCGCATCCCTTGCATCCCTCGCAACCCGGGCGGTCCTGCGCGTCCGCTCGGGCGACGTCCGCACGACCACACCCCCGCACAGCCGCCTTCTTCATGCTCACAAAGGCGCTGACCCCGTAGGGTTGTTGTCATGAGCAAGCCAGAAGTGACCCTGCCCGATTCCGCCCCTGACGACCTCGTCATCGAGGACATCACACTCGGAGATGGCCCCGAAGCCTCCGCCGGTAACCTTGTCGAGGTCCATTACGTCGGAGTAGCCCTCAGCAATGGCCGCGAGTTTGATTCCTCGTGGAACCGTGGCGAACCACTGACTTTCCAGCTGGGTGCTGGCCAGGTGATCCCCGGATGGGATGACGGTGTTCAGGGCATGAAGGTCGGCGGACGACGCAAACTTGTCATCCCTGCTCATCTCGCCTATGGCCCGCAAGGTATTCCCGGCGTGATCGCTGGCGGCGAGACGCTGGTTTTCGTTTGCGACCTTGTCAACGTCATCTGAGATCACTCGCTCGCGCCCGGACCCTCACAGGGTCCGGGCGTCGTCGCATAATCGGGCTGTGAGGCCAACCAGGAGCAGGCACTCACGCTCTCTACGAGGAATTGCGATCGACGCGCGCCACGATGAACGCAAGGCCGCACTCATCCGCCCAGCCAAGACCCGTGTCCGCCCGACCAAGACCCGTGCCAACGATGTGGTCACAATGAACTAACAACGACATCTCCCCTTGTGCACCACCTGTGGTGATACCGTCGAGATATGTCTCATTGACGAGACGACCCACGGCGATCACACCGACGCGATTCGCCTCACACAGGGCAGTTGCGCGTGCCGTTTCACCGTTGTCATCGCGTCATGACGACACCACATGAGTACACATCTGGGGGCCATCGATGTACGACAACAGCAGCACTGCCGCAGCCATGACGATCAAGCTCGACGCCGAGTTCCCACCCGACCCGGTTTTCGAACCCGGAATCCGGCGAGCCCCGTCGCGCGGATTCCACCTCACCCCCGATCAGACCAAGATCGCGCTGCGCAATGCCCTGCGTTACCTTCCCCCGGAACTACATGAGAAGGCCGCCCCGGAATTCCTCGAAGAACTGCGCACCTACGGTCGTATTTACGCCTACCGGTGGCGTCCCGCTGGACACATCACAGGCCGCCCGATCGACCAATACCAAGGCCGCTGTATCGAAGGAAAAGCCTTCCAGGTACAGATTGACAACAATCTCGACTTTGATGTCGCCCTATATCCCTACGAGCTCGTCACCTATGGCGAAACTGGCAGTGTTTGCCAGAACTGGCTGCAATACCGACTCATCAAGAAGTACCTCACTCAGCTCACCGAAGACACCACTTTGGTCGTTATGAGCGGCCACCCGCTGGGACTCTTTCCCTCCCGCCCGGAGTCCCCGCGCGTCATCATCACCAATTCCCTCATGGTCGGCCATTTCGACAACCAGAAGGACTGGGAAATCTGCGAGGAAATGGGAGTCGCTAATTACGGTCAGATGACCGCCGGTGGCTGGATGTACATTGGCCCGCAGGGCATCGTCCATGGCACTTTCAACACCATTCTCAATGCCGGACGTATCCGTCTCGGAATCCCCGCTGACGGCGATCTGTCCGGTGTGCTCTTCGTGTCCTCGGGTTTGGGCGGTATGTCCGGTGCCCAGCCCAAGGCGGCCGAGATCGCCCACGCCGTCGGTGTCATTGCCGAGGTGGATATGTCGCGTATCCAAACCCGGCTCGACCAGGGCTGGGTCGGCCACGTGTCCGACGACCTCGACGAGGTTTTCACCCTGGCCAACAAGCACATCGACGAGCGCACCCCGATCTCGATCGCCTACCACGGCAATATCGTCGATCTGTTGCAATACGCCGTCGACAACCACATTGACATCCCGCTGTTGTCCGACCAGACCTCCTGCCATGCCGCCTACGACGGCGGTTACTGTCCACAGGGGTTGACCTTCGAGGAGCGCACCGAGCTGCTGGCCCGCGACCGCGACGAATACGCCCGTCGCGTCAACGAGACCCTGCGCAAGCACTTCGAGCTCATCCGCACTCTTACCGAACGCGGCACCTACTTCTTCGACTACGGCAACGCCTTCATGGCCACCGTCTTTGAATCTGGGGTGACCGAAATCGCCAAGGACGGGGATTCCCGCAACGGGTTCATCTGGCCGTCCTATGTCGAGGACATCATGGGACCCGAGCTCTTCGACTACGGTTACGGACCTTTCCGCTGGGTGTGTCTATCCGGCAAGCACGAAGACCTCATTGCCACTGACCGTGCCGCGATGGACTGTATCGACCCGAATCGCCGCGGCCAGGATCGCGACAACTACATCTGGATCCGTGACGCCGAGTCGAACAACCTCGTTGTCGGCACCCAGGCTCGCATTCTCTACCAGGACGCCAAGGGTCGTATGGACATCGCGTTACGGTTTAACCAGATGGTACGCAACGGCGAGATCGGACCGGTGATGTTGGGACGCGATCACCACGACGTTTCGGGCACCGACTCCCCCTTCCGTGAGACCGCCAACATCAAGGACGGCTCGAACGTCATGGCAGATATGGCTACCCAGTGCTTCGCCGGCAACGCCGCTCGTGGCATGAGCTTGGTGACCCTGCACAATGGCGGCGGAACGGGTATCGGCAATGCCATCAACGGCGGATTCGGTCTGGTTCTCGACGGTTCCGAACGTGTCGACGGGGTTATCCGCAGCTCCCTGCTGTGGGACGTCATGTGCGGTGTGGCCCGACGCGGCTGGGCCCGCAATGACCACTCCATTGAGACAGCCATCGAGTTCAACCGCGACCACGACGACGCTCAAATCACCGTGCCTTATCTGGTCGATGACTCCCTCGTCGACGGACTGGTGCGGTGATGACGACCTGGACTGCGGCAACCCTTCTGAACGACATCTCCGAGATCGGACGTAACCCGGATGGGTCCTACTCACGGTTCTGTCTTCTTCCTGACGAAGTGGCATTGCGGGAATGGTTCGTCGCAAAAGCCACCGAGCTGGGGTTAACGATCGTTACGGACATGAATGCCAACATCTGGGCGTGGTGGGGAATCCCCGGCCCGATGGCTGTCCTGACCGGCTCCCACCTGGACTCGGTTCCTGGCG
This sequence comes from Cutibacterium sp., assembly GCF_030525615.1. GTDB lineage: Bacteria > Actinomycetota > Actinomycetes > Propionibacteriales > Propionibacteriaceae > Cutibacterium. The sequence continues at coordinate 269,523 of NZ_JAUNEJ010000002.1, forward strand.
GCGGGGCGTACGACGGACCCCTCGGTGTCGTCTCCTCCCTGGTGGCTGTGGCAAAGATGAAACAAGCCGGGGTCACGCCGTCGAAACCCTTTGCCGTCGTCGCAATGGCTGATGAGGAGGGTGCCCGATTCGCAATGCCCTGCCTGGGATCGCGGCTGGCCTCGGGCAAACTCACCAAGGCTGACGCCCACAAGCTCATCGCCCGGGACGGACAACCTCTTCCCGACGCCTGGAGGGAGGCCGGCCTGGACCCCGATCTCATCGCACCCGACGACGTTTTGCTCCACGCCTTCTGCTTCGTCGAGCTGCACGTCGAACAGGGCCGTGGGCTGGCTGATCTGGGCTATCCGGTCGCGATTGCCACGGCTGTGCGGCCACACGGACGCTGGCGCGCCGAATTCACCGGGCAGGGAAACCACGCCGGAACCACCCTCATCCCCGATCGCCACGACCCCGTCGTCCCGGTGGCCGAAACCATCCTGGCAGCCCGCGGGGCCGCAGAGCGGGAGGGCTGCGTGACGACCGTCGGGCGGATCAGTGTCGAACCGGGCGGCACCAACGTCATTGCTTCCGCCGCGACGATGTGGCTGGACTGTCGAGCCGAGGACCCTGAGACCGTCACGAGAGTCGTCGAGGACATCCAGAAAACCTCGCAAGAGGCCGCTGACAAGCAGGGATGTCGAGTCGTCTGGACCCGTGAGTCGTGGACAAATCGCACCGTCTTCGACGATGGCCTGCGCAACCGGATACTCCAGGTTCTCGGCGAGGACACCCCGCAGCTGTCGACGGGGGCTGGCCACGACGCCGCCACCTTGGCCACGGCGATACCCACCGCAATGCTCTTCGTCCGCAATCCCACCGGGGCCTCCCACTGCCGGGACGAATCAGCCAGCGACGAGGATTGCGAGGCGGGTGCGGAAGCGTTGCGAGCAGTGTTGGAGGAGCTGGTCAGATGAGTGAATGGTTCTTCCCCAGGGTGCTCGTCGCGGGGAGGATTGCGCACAATGTGCGTGTTCGCAGCGATGGCGACGTCATCACCGACATCACAGTCGATACTCAACCCGATCGCCACACCTTCAACGGCGTCGCGGTTCCCGGATTCGCCAACACACACTCTCACGTCTTTCACCGCGGGCTGCGGGGAGCAGGAGAGGGCGAGGATTTCTGGTCGTGGCGCAGGGAGATGTACCGGCTCGCCAACCGTCTCGTCCCAGATTCCTACTATCGGCTGGCACGAGCAGCCTTCGCCGAAATGGTGGCCGCTGGATACACCAGCGTGGGCGAGTTCCACTACGTTCATCACCAGCCCGACGGCACCCTTTACCCACATCACGACATGGAGCTGGCCCTTGTCAACGCTGCTTTGGACGCAGGTATCCGGATTACCCTGCTCGACACCTGCTACCTACACGCCGGTCCGGGAGTCCCGCTGGGCGAGGAGCAGGCACGATTCAGTGACGGCGACGTCGCGGGCTGGTTGGAGCGCTGGCACGCCCTGAGGGAGGCCATGCCCGAGTCCCCCTTGGTGAGGCTGGGAGCGGCCTTGCATTCGGTGCGGGCCGTGAGTCCTGACGAGATGGCCACGGCCGTGTCTGGATTACCGGAGCGGGCGCCTATTCACATCCACGTCTCCGAACAACCACGCGAGAACGAGGAGTGTCAGGTCGCCTACGGATTGACGCCCACCGCCGTTCTGGAGCGTGCCGGGGTGCTGTCCGACCGAACTACGGTCGTCCATGCCACCCACCTGAGTGACGACGACATTGCCATGATCGCGCGGTCCAACACCATCGTCTCGCTCTGCCCGACCACTGAGGCTGATCTGGGTGACGGTATCGCGCGGGTCAAGGACCTACTCGACGCCGGGGTGCGTCTGACGATCGGCACTGATGAGGATGTTGTCACCGACCCCTTCGCCGAGTTGCGGATGGTGGAGTCCACTGCGCGGCTGGTATCCGGAACGCGAGGAGTCATCGACTGCGACGTGTTGTGGAAAATCGGCTCTCGGAATGGGGTGGAGAGCTTGTATCCGGCAGCGGGGCCGCGTTCGTACCAAACTTCCACACCTGCTTGCGGCGGTGCCGGGCTGGCTGTGGGCGACCCGGCTGACATCGTTGTTGTCGATCCCTCGTCACCGCGTCTGGCCGGGGTGGACCCGACTCGCTGGCCGTTGGTGGCAGCAGCCGAGGACGTCACCGCCACCATCATCGCCGGCGAGTGGATCCGACGCGGCGACACCACCGCCGAGGATCTACGCCATGTACTTGACGAGCTGAGAGGTCGTGACTCGTGAGCGTCATCATCAACAACATCGGCCTGTTGGTCACCAATGATCCATCATTCGGCAACGACGATCTCGGGCAGATTCGTGACGCGGCCGTCATCATTGACAAAGACCGAATTGCCTGGGTCGGCCACGGCGTTGAGGCTCCTGCCGCTGATTACCAGGCCGACATGGCGGGAGCCTGCGTCATTCCCGGCTTTGTCGATTCCCACAGTCACCCGGTCTTCGCCGGTGACCGCAGCGATGAGTTCGACGCGCGGATGAACGGGCAGAAATATCAGGCCGGCGGAATCCTGCGCACAGTTCGATGCACCCGGGAGGCGTCTGTCGGGGTACTCGACGCCGTCATGACCGGGATTCTCGACGAGATGGCTCGCAGTGGAACCACGACGGTGGAGGCCAAGACGGGTTATGGTCTGGACGTCGAAACCGAGGTCAAGTTGGCCCGGATCGCCAGCTCTCACACCGACGAAGTGACCTTCCTGGGTGCCCACGTCGTCGGACCCGAATACCAACCTGACGAGTACGTCGAGCTGGTATGTGGGGACATGCTGCAGGCCGTACGCCCCTATGTGCGCTGGATTGACGTCTTCTGCGAGACCGGGGCCTTCGACCCCGACCAAACCATGCAAATCCTGCACGCAGGTAAGGAGGCTGGGCTGGGGCTTCGTCTCCATGCTGCCCAATTGGGGCCTTCCGAGGTCATCCCGCAGGCGTGCGAACTGGGTGTGACGTCGATCGACCACTGCACTTTCCTGTCCGACGAAGACATTGACGCCATGAAGGCCACGAACACGGTGGCCACCCTGTTGCCGGGTGCCGAGTTCAGCACCAAGCAGCCCTATCCTGACGCCAGGCGTCTCATTGACGCCGGTGTAAGGGTGGCCCTCGCCACTGACTGCAATCCGGGAACTGCTTTCACCTCGTCCATGCCGTTCTGCCTTGCTATCGCAGTACGGGAGATGGGTATGACGCCGGAGCAGGCTCTATGGTCGGCCACGGCAGGAAGCGCAGCAGCCCTTCACCGGGACGACGTGGGGGTCATCAAGCCGGGGGCCCGGGCAGATTTGGTGAGTTTGGCGGCCCCGTCGTGGCTACATCTCATGTATCGCCCAGGAGTTCCCCTCATCGACAAGGTCTGCCGAGGCGGACGATTGCTGAGGCGGGACCAGCCGAGGCTGCGACTCGACGGCTGACAAGCACGAGCGCTGCCGCAAACGATCAGAACGCGACAACCATCAGGAAGGACGACTATGAATCCAACCACCGTTGACGTCGGCGCACCACTCACTCCCCGCGACATCGTCGCCATTGCCCGGCTTGGTGCTCGGGTGACGGTCGGTGAGGAGGCAATGAGGCGGGTCAAACGGGCCTCTGACTTGGTGGCAAGCCTGGCGGATGACCCCAATCCCCATTACGGAATCTCCACCGGATTCGGTGCCTTGGCTTCCACCCGAGTGCCGCGTGACCACCGCGTCGCCCTGCAGCACTCTCTCATTCGTTCCCACGCCGCCTCCACCGGGCCTCACGTGGAGACCGAGGTCATCCGCGCCATGATGGCACTGCGCCTCAAGACCATGGCGTCTGGGCACACCGGGGTGCGTCCGGAGGTGGTCACCGCCTATGCCGACCTGCTTAATTCGGGTCTGGTTCCGGTCGTCGGCGAGTACGGGTCACTGGGCTGCTCGGGTGATCTCGCGCCTTTGGCCCACTGCGCTCTGGCCCTCACCGGCGAGGGGACGGTGCTAACACCCGACGGAGACGAAGTTGACGCTGCCACCGGCTTGGACCAGGCCGGGCTGAAGCCGATCTCCCTGCGCGAGAAGGAGGGTTTGGCCCTCATCAACGGCACCGACGGTATGCTCGGCCAGCTCATAATGGCGCTGGCTGACCTTGACGTGCTCGTCCCTACGGCCGACCTGGCCGCTGCGATGACGGTGCAGGCTCTCTGTGGTATTGACCGCGTTTTCGCCCCCGATCTGCAGGCTCTGCGACCTCACCCTGGCCAAGCCGTCTCGGCTGCCAACATTTTCGCCCTGCTGGAGGGTTCCGACCTCATCCAGGCCGGTCGCGAGGGTGCTGCCAAGCGGGTTCAGGACGCCTATTCGCTGCGGTGTGCCCCGCAGGTCCATGGTGCGGTCCGCGACACGATGGCCCACGCCTTGCAGGTGGCCAAGGTCGAGTTGGATTCAGCCGTCGACAACCCCGTCATTACTGACGACATGCGGGTTGAGTCCAACGGCAACTTCCACGGTGCTCCCGTGGCATATGTGCTGGACTTCCTGGCGATCGCAGCGGCGGACCTGGCGTCGATGAGTGAGCGTCGCACCGACCGTATGCTCGACCCGGCACGCAACCGCGACTTACACCCCTTCCTCGCCGACGATCCTGGCGTCGACTCGGGGCACATGATTGCTCAATACACCCAGGCCGGCATTGTGTCGGAAATGAAACGGCTCGCCGTCCCTGCGTCGGTGGATTCCATTCCGACGTCGGCCATGCAGGAAGACCACGTCTCGATGGGATGGTCGGCTGCCCGCAAACTGCGCCGTGGGATTGATGGAATGGGAGCGGTCATTGGTATCGAGATTCTCACCGCCGCGAAGGCCATTCAGATGCGCGGTTTGAGGCCATCGTCGCCAGTGGCTGCCGTCATCGAACGAATGCGTCAGACGATCCCCGGCCCCGGACCAGACCGCTTCCTGGCCCCGGAAATCGACGAAGCTCACCGCTTGGTCGCTTCTGGTGAACTCCTTGAAGTGGCGCGTCAGAAAGCGCGGGTGCGCTGACCCTTCCACGCTCGTTGGTGCCGGTAGCGTCGGAGGTGTCCTACCAGCCGTTGTTCGGTTGACCCTGCCGGGGTCGTCCTCTGCGGGGCTGTCATCGGCGCCACTGGATGTACCCCCAAACGCCATTGAACTTATTGTGGGGAAACCACAGTAGTATGTCGGTGTCAACATCAACCGCAAGGAGGCGCGGGTGCTCAACACGTGGTCTGCCGCAGCACGGTCCTGCTGGGGTAAGACAAATGAGTCAGGGGACTGGTTGCCGGTCGTTCAGCACCTTGAAGACGCTGCCGGCGTCATGGACGCGGTGGTGTGGGACCTCCAGCCGCAATCCATCCGCTCACTCCTAGCCGACAGCCTCGGCGGAGAACACGCCGCCCGCACGTTCGAATGCTTTCTGGCAGGAATCCATGACGTTGGCAAGATCAGCGCCGACTTCGCTTACAAGGCGCGGTTTCCCCGCCCCAACGGTACATCAACAAGCTACCTGTGCGATCAGATGGAACGGCGGGGGTTTGTCATCAAGAACCCTGAGGATCCCGTCCCGCACGGCGCACTGGGCCAGATTCACGTCAAGAACTGGCTGCTCGACCGCTACCTCCACGCCGAGTCCCGATGTGCTCGTAAGATTGCTTTGCGATGTGCCCGGAATATCGCTTCCATCATCGGCGGTCACCACGGCACGAATCCGACGAACGGTGACATAAAGGACTACGAGCGGTCACTGGATTGCGAACACCATCTCTGGGCAGCCACCCGTGATGAGGTCTTGGACACCATGGCCGCGCATACCGGTGCCGACAAGTTCCTGCCCGTCTGGATGGGCACCGAGATTCCAATCCAGGTACAGGTCCTCTCCGAGGCTCTGGTCATCATCGCCGACTGGATTGCCAGCTCAGAATCCTTATTCCGCTACGATTTCAGCACGCCGACAGCCGAACGAGTGAGAAGGGCCGTCGCCACCCTCCGGCTACCGCCCCCGTGGCAGCCCGCCGCCCACCCGGACTGCGTGGACGAGTTGTTCTGTACCAGTTTCCCTTCCTTGGCTCATGGCTCCCCCAATGCCATGCAACGCGCTGCGGTTGAGGCTGCGTCCACCATGATCGAACCCGGCTTGCTCATCCTCGAGGCCCCCATGGGGCAAGGCAAAACCGAAGCGGCACTCATGTGCGCCCATGTGCTCGCCGACAGATTCGGACTTGGCGGGGTCTTTTTCGGACTGCCGACGATGGCGACCTCCAATCCCATGTTCGATCGGGTACGTGAGTGGCTGGACGCAGTGCCGGCTGCCAACCCGTCAAGTATCACCTTGGCGCACTCGAAAGCAGCGCTCAACAAGGACTACGCAGCGCTCATGCCATGGAACGACACCATGGCTGTTTATGACGAGGGCGTCGACCGACAGCAAGCGTCGGCAATCGTCCACGAGTGGTTCCTTGGCCGTAAGCGCACAATCCTCGCCGATCATGTGGTCGGGACTATCGACCAGGCACTCTTCACCGGCCTCAAGGCTAAACACGTCGTGCTGCGCCATCTTGGCCTGGCGAGCAAGGTCGTCATTATCGACGAGGTACACGCCGCCGACGTCTACATGCGCGAGTACCTCAAGGTTGTCCTGGAATGGCTCGGTGCCTACCGCACACCCGTCATTCTCATGTCCGCAACGTTGCCACCGTCCCAACGCAGGGAACTCACGTCTGCCTATGACAAGGGACGTCACGGATCACCAGACTCAAAGGTGACTCTCCCGTCGACCGACGGATATCCGCTCGTTACCTCGGTGTCTGGCGACGTTACCCAGCGAACCTCCTCGGCACCGGCTCGACAAATCGTCATTGATCCCATCGGGGACTCTCTTGACGAGCTCATCGACCTCATCACCGACCGAATGTCCCATGGCGGCTGCGTCGGCTTCATTCGCGACACTGTTGCCCGGGCTCAGGAGACTTTCGATGTCCTCAATACCCGCCTCGACTGCGAGGTTGTGCTCGTCCATTCCCGTTTCGTGGCCCCGCAGCGGGCACGTCGTGAAGCCGCTTTAGTCCGGCGTCTGGGGCGCTCCGGAAAAGACCGTCCCAGCCGGATAGTGGTCGTCGGAACGCAGGTTCTAGAGCAGTCCCTCGACGTCGACTTCGATTTGCTTGTCAGCGACATCGCTCCGATGGATCTTCTGCTGCAACGCGTCGGTCGACTCCATCGGCATGATCGGGACCGCCCAGAACCCATGCGCGAGGCCACCTGTTTAGTCACCGGCGTCGATACCTGGCAGGAGGACGGCCCCCAATTCAGCCGAGGTATTGAGCTGGTGTACGAACCGGAATGCCTGCTGCGCACCGCCGCCATTCTCGACGACCTGCCTGGTGGACTCGTCACCCTTCCCCAGGACATTCCGCGACTGGTCCGCAAAGCCTACGAAGAGCACTTCGCGTGACCGAGCGCATGGGCGCAACGCGGCAATGAAGCTGCCCGCGAATCCCGAACGCGTCACGAAAAAGCAAAACAACGGGCTGAGACGTACCGACTGTCCGATCCTTTCAGCGCTTCGAGTCTCATGAAGGGGATCACCGACATGGGAACCGTCGACCCTGAGAATGCCCGTGGTCACGCTTCCGTGCGGGATTCGGAAGATTCCATCGAGGTCATCGTCGTGCAGCAGACTGATTCGGACGAGTATCGCCTCCTGAACAACATCGGGGAATTCTCCAGAGCTGACCTGCCACTCAACGGTGCCCCCGATGGCGATCTCGCCCGAGCGGTCGCCTCTTGCACAGTCACGCTGCCCAGATCCCTATCGACCCCATGGGATATCGACCAGACGATCGCCGAGCTCGAAAACCCACCAATCGATCTAAGCCCCTGGCAGTCGTCACCGTGGCTGCGTGGACAACTCGTCCTTGTCCTTGACCCCGATGGCAACACGACCCTTCGCAACCGTCAGATCCACTACGATTCTTATTACGGACTCACGGTTGAGTCCCCCCTCCAGAATGGAGTACCCGCATGACAAGCGCATTCAACCTCGTGGATGAGCCGTGGATATCCGCCAGGACCATAGACAACAACGTCACAGAAGTCTCGATCCGGGACGCCTTTCATCGGGCAACCGAGTTCCGTGGACTCGCTGGCGAGATTCCTACCCAGGAGGCTGCGGTTTTGCGGCTGCTCTTGGCCATTGTCATTCGGGCAACGGCACGATTCCGTAATGATGACGACAAGATCGACGACTGGGGCGAATGGTGGAACTCCGGGCTGCCGCTCGAGGACATCGACCCTTACTTGGACCGCTGGCATGACCGTTTCAACCTCTTTGACGACAAAGTCCCATTCATGCAAGTCGCCGACCTTCGCACCGCTAAGGGGGAATACTCCGGACTGGAAAAGATCATCAGTGAAGTCCCCGCCGGCGACAAGTTTTTCACGACGCGGGACGGCGCTGGGATCGAGTCGCTGAGCTTTGCCGAGGCAGCACGCTGGCTGGTCCACGCCCACGCTTTCGACGTTTCGGGCATCAAATCTGGCGCTATCGGAGATCCCCGAGTCAAGAGCGGTAAAGGCTTCCCAATTGGTACCGGTATGAGTGGTGCGATGGGAATCGTCATCATTGAGGGCACATCCTTGGCTGAAACCATCCTGCTCAATCTTTTTCTCGAAACCGACCCACGCAAGGACGTCCCGGTCTGGGAGCGAACCCCGCAAACTGCCGCACCGGATGAAGAACACCCGGTGCCCACCGGATGCGCTGACTTGTTCACCTGGCAGAGCCGACGAGTGCGCCTCATCACCGACGGCCATCGAGTCGTCGACGTCCTGCTGTGCAACGGCGACAAGGTCGAGTGGAAGTACCTCCTCCATAACGACTCGGCCACCGCCTGGCGCTTCAGCGCTCCGCAGACGAAAACCGCCGGTGAAACTGTGTATATGCCCCGAGGCCACGACTCCGCGAAGACCATGTGGCGCGGTTTGGAGCCGTTGCTCGTCCACGAGCCGACCGCCGAGGACCGCCGCAGAAAGAAAGCCGGAGAACCCAACCCATGGTTACGACCCGAGATATTCGAGCAGCTCGCAGCCTGCTCCAGCGAAGGAGTGCTATCGCAGGACCATGTGGCTCGGTTACGGACGATCGGCATGGAGTACGGCACGAACAGCTCAGTTGTGGCTACAACGATCGACGACGCCATGCCGACCTCAGTTGCCGTCATCGCTAATGAGCGGCTTGGGCGACTGGCGGTCGACTGTGCCCGGACAGCGGATTCCCTCGTCTTTGCACTCCAGAACCTTGCCACTGATGTGAACGTCGCGGCCGGAAGTGAATCGGAAGGTGTACGTCCTCGCGCCGCAGAGATGGGTTACGCAGCCCTCGACCTGGCATACCGAGACTGGTTCAGCCGCCTGTCCAGCTCCACAGACGTCGACGCTGCGACACTGTCCTGGCGGCGACGTGCCCGCCAAGTCATACGCACGGTCGGCGAGCAGATATGCCGGGACGCCGGGCCGGCGGCCCTCACGGGTCGTATGGTGACCGATCCCAAGACCAACCGGGAAGATCTCATGGATCTCGCCCGCGCCTGGCAGCGTTTCGTGACCCGTGTGCGCACTTCGGCCCCGCTTCCAGAAGACCCACAACGTCATACCAGCCGAAAGGGGCAGTGATGCCAGAACCGTGGAATGAGGTCAAAAGTGCGACGCTGAACGTTGTCAGTCGCCTGCAACGGGGGTACCTAACAAGTCCCCGTGACGCATGGTCAGTGCGCACCATGGCTGCGCTGCGCCGTGCCGACGCCGCGACACCAGGAACCGACCCCCAGCTGTGGGAGGTCACTTTGGGACGCCTTCCCGACGACCTCTTAGGGCACGGAGCCGCCCCGGCCACGGCTGCCGAGCGGGCTGTCCATGCCTCAATCGTCCTATATGCCATACACCAGCAGTCACGCTCCGAACCCATGCACGTGCCTGGAGTCGGGCTGGGTCAGGCCGTACGCAGCCTGTCCTCCCGACGCTCCGGCGGGACCGAGTGGGACCCGGGCACGCTGTCTCGATTCCAACACCTGTGCCGTGCCCAGCAATGGGGTGTCCGCGTCGAAAGCCTCCGTGGACTTATCACCCTTATGCGATCGGAGAACGTGCCCCTCGACCACGGACGACTCGCCGCAGATCTGTGGCGTATCCAAACTTCGGCGTCTGACAGAGTCTTGCTCGACTGGGGACGCCAACTTCACCACCTTCCATCCGACGACCAGAATCTTGACACCCCGACAGACCAAGGAGAAACCCGATGAACTACGTCGACATCCACGTCATCCAGAGCGTCCCACCTTCCAATGTCAACCGCGACGACACCGGCGCTCCGAAAACAGCGCTGTACGGCGGCGTGCGACGGGCACGGGTGAGTTCTCAGGCGTGGAAGAAAGCCGTGCGGACGTCCTTCAAAGACTATCTGCCCACCGATCAGCTGGCTTCCCGAACCCAGCGCGTCGTCGAGCTGCTCATGAACCGGCTCACGGCGGCTCCGTATGAGTTCGATGAGGACGACGCTCGCAAGCGTGCTCTCAAGGTCGTCAAGGCACTCAAGCTCAAGGTCAAGGCACCTCGCAAGTCCGGTGGCGAGGGAATCGAGTACACGGAATACCTCGTCTTCTTCTCAAACCAGCAGCTCGACCGGCTGGCGCAGATCGCTGCTAAGGACGAGATCAAAGCAGCCGACGTGAAGAAAGCGGCTGATTCTGATCATGGGATCGAAGTGGCGCTGTTCGGACGCATGCTAGCCGATTCGAAGGATCTCAACGTCGACTCAGCCGTGCAGGTTGCCCACGCCCTGAGCACCCACGCCGTCGACATCGAGTCCGACTATTTCACTGCGGTCGATGACTACAAACTCGATGAAGACGACGCCGGTGCCGGGATGATAGGTACCATCGAATTCACGTCCGAGACGCTGTATCGGTTCGCGACCGTTGCGATCTCTACCCTGAACCGCAATCTCGGCGACGTCGACTTGACCGCCCAAGCTGCGTCTGCATTCGTCCGTGGGTTCGTCCTGTCGATGCCAACCGGTAAGCAAAACACCTTCGGCAACAACACGATCCCCGACGCCGTCGTCGTCCAGATCCGGAAAGGGCGATCGACGAGTTTCGTCGGGGCATTCGAGGATGCCGTCCAGCCCGACGGTGGAGGTTACGTCGAGCCATCCTGCCGAGCCTTGGCCGACTACGCCCACGAGTGCGAGCAGGCGTTTCTCGGTGAGCCGGTGGCGTCCTTCGTTACCCGTGTCGGAACCCGCACCAAGGCGGTCGGGTCGATGGGCACCGAAATGTCCATAGACGACCTCATCGCTTCGGTTCGCGACCAGGTCACCTCACTTCTCCAGGACGAGTCGTGACCGTCCTGCTCCTGCGTCTCGCTGGACCCCTACAGTCCTGGGGGGATTCCAGCCGATTCACGATCCGAGCCACTCGACGGGAACCGACGAAGTCAGGTGTGCTCGGTCTGTTGGCGGCGGCGCAGGGACGGCGTCGCACCGACAGTATCGAGGACTTACTCACCCTTCGATTCGGCGTGCGAACCGACCAGCCGGGCTCGGTCATCCGAGACTTCCATAGCGCAATAGACTGGGCAAAGGTCAAACCCATGCCGTTATCGAACCGCTATTACCTATCCGACGCAGTTTTTGTGGCGGGGGTCGAGGGCGACCCAACCTTGGTTCATGGCTTGGATGACGCGATCAAAGATCCGCAGTTCCCGTTGTACCTCGGCCGCAGGTCCTGCCCCACGGAAGGACAGGTGTCCTTGGGAGTTCGGGACGGCGATCTGGTCGAGGCTTTGAAGGATGAACCTTGGCACGCCAAGACGTGGCACCGTCGCCGTCAGGGACGATCTGTCCGGCTTCCCATCGCCTACGACGCCGCTCCAGGACAGCCCGGCAATACTGTCCGTGACATCGATACTGTCCGTGACATCCCGCTGAGCTTCAACCCGGAACGACGCGAATACGGTTGGCGCGACGTCGCGACGATCATAAAGGTCGTCGATAATCCCAACGGCACCGACGAACCCGACTGGTTCGCAGGTCTGGAAGGAGCCTGATGTTTCTCACCCAGTTTGACATCAACGTCGCTCGTCGCGACGCCATGCGCCTACTGGCGTCTCCGGAACGACTCCATGCCGCCGTGCTCACCGCATTCCCTCCCGGCCAGTCCACCTCTGACAATGCACGCACTTTGTGGCGTCTGGATCATGGGCCGGCTCGCCACGATGTGCGGCTCATGATCGTCAGCCCGCTACGACCGGATCTGACAGCGCTCAACGAACAGGCGGGCTGGTCCACCGGTATTTCAGGCCGATCCGCCGATTACGACCCCTTCCTACAGGGGCTGCGGTCGGGTTCGACGTGGCGTTTCAGATGCACGATCAATCCCACAACTGCTGTCCGCAGATCGGCAGGCGCACGGGGAAAGCGCGTCGCCGAAGTCACCTGTGAGCAGCAACTGGCCTGGTTCATCGACCGGGTTCAGCGTCATGGTTTCACCCTGCCAGTCGATGACCAGAGCACGCCTTCGGCCCAAGTGACCCGCCGTGACGTGCTGCGGTTCCGGCGACAAGGGGCAAAGGTGACGCTGGCGACGGCCCAGATTGACGGCGTTATCCAGATTGAGGACGCTGAGGCCGCACAACTGGCACTCGTGCAAGGAATCGGGCCCGCGAAAAGCTACGGCTGCGGACTCATGACTCTGGCACCACTGACGAGGTGACCGATGGCCAAGCCAATTCCGGGGCCGCGGCCGGCCGAGGTCCAAGAATTGGCGCGCGTCCAAGACCGGTTGAGCTTTATTTATATGGAGCATTGCGTCGTCAACCGAGATTCCAATGCGATTACTGCGTCAAATCAGCAGGGAACGGTGCACATCCCGGCGTCGATGATAGGCGCGTTGTTGCTGGGGCCGGGGACGAACGTCACGCACCAGGCGATGATGCTGCTGGCCGAGTCTGGCGCGACGACACTGTGGGTCGGTGAGCAAGGCGTTCGTTATTACGCCCACGGGCGTCCCCTCGCGCGAACCACTCGGCTACTCCAACTCCAGGCCGAGGCCGTCACTGATCGCAAGAAGCGGTTGGCAGTTGCGCGGCGCATGTACGAGATGAGGTTTCCCGATGATGTGGCCACGGGACAAACATTGCAGGAATTGCGAGGCCATGAGGGGGCTCGGGTCCGGCAGGCGTATCGGGACGCTGCGACCAAGTTCGGCGTCAACTGGGATAAACGTAGCTACAAGGTGGACGACTTCGCCTCGTCAGACCCAGCGAACCAGGCCCTCACAGCAGCCACGACGTGCCTTTACGGAGTTGTTCATTCGGTGATCGCGGCGCTTGGGTTATCGGCCGGACTCGGCTTCGTCCACACCGGACATGACCGATCCTTCGTCTACGACGTGGCTGACTTGTACAAGACGTCGTTGGCGGTACCCGTTGCCTTCGAATGTGCAGCGACCGGAGATATCGAAGATCTTGCCGGTATTACGCGCCGGGCCATGCGTGACGCTTTTCACGAGTCGAAACTGTTAACCAGGTGTGTGCAGGACATCCACGCGTTTCTTGGTGCCCCGGGCGAACCTGATGAGGGGTACGGCTGGGACATCGTGGAGCTGTGGGACGACCGGGAAGGCGCTGTGGCCGGAGGAAAGTCCTGGGGGTAGTCATGATCGTGCTCGTCCTCACCGCATGTCCAGCAGGTCTACGAGGCCACCTCACTCGATGGTTATTGGAGATCAGTCCAGGTGTCTTCGTCGGGCACGTTCCGGCTCGTGTCAGGGATGCGCTGTGGGAACGCACCGTCGAAATGTGCCGAGACGGGCGAGCAATATTGGTGTACACAGTTCATGGGGAACAGCACTTCGATTTCCGCGTTCACCGTCATGACTGGAACGTCGTTGATTTCGATGGGCTGAAGCTCATTAGAAGACCGAACAATAAGACGCATACTTCAACGCTGCGGCCAGGGTGGAGTTCAGCTGCGCGACGTCGTAGAGCGGCAAGACGTTAAATCGAGTACAGTTATATCTGGTTGAGGTTCCTGCATCAGTCGTAGTCGGCTGGTGTCTTCCCCGCCTACGCGGGGGTGAACCCGGTCTTCGAGACGGTCCGATCGGGGGTCGGTCGTCTTCCCCGCCTACGCGGGGGTGAACCCGTGTCAAGACAAGGTGATGTGTGCCGGCTTTTGTCTTCCCCGCCTACGCGGGGGTGAACCGATTACCCAGCGCAGCGGTGATCTTACCTGGAAGTCTTCCCCGCCTACGCGGGGGTGAACCCTGGGTGAGCCCGGCTGCCGCCATCGGCCCAAAGTCTTCCCCGCCTACGCGGGGGTGAACCCCCCCTAGATAGTTGACACGTCACAGCAGGGGTGTCTTCCCCGCCTACGCGGGGGTGAACCCATTCCGGGAAATTGTTACCGGTGCATGGAATGGTCTTCCCCGCCTACGCGGGGGTGAACCCTGCCGAACAAGGTCTTCTAGGCGTTCAAGCCTGTCTTCCCCGCCTACGCGGGGGTGAACCCGACTCGGTATTACGGCCGGACAGTTACGGACCGTCTTCCCCGCCTACGCGGGGGTGAACCCTAGCCCCTGCCGCGAGAGCCTGGACCACCCTGGTCTTCCCCGCCTACGCGGGGGTGAGCCCTCGGGGAATGGATCCCGCCAGCTGAGTCGGCGGTCTTCCCCGCCTACGCGGGGGTGAGCCGGACGACGCCGCCCGCGACCTACTCACGGCCTACGTCTTCCCCGCCTACGCGGGGGTGAGCCAGCCGGGTTCCTCACCATCGACGAAGTACGGGCTGTCTTCCCCGCCTACGCGGGGGTGAGCCGAACCCACCTCCCTATCTGCCGTGATTGCGGATGTCTTCCCCGCCTACGCGGGGGTGAGCCCAGCCGCCGATGTGGAAACGTCACTGCTGCGGCGTCTTCCCCGCCTACGCGGGGGTGAGCCATTACCCACCATTAAGAACCCCGACACCGCGCGTGTCTTCCCCGCCTACGCGGGGGTGAGCCCACTCGTGCAGGGCGCAAAAACTCGCGAAGACAGTCTTCCCCGCCTACGCGGGGGTGAGCCGTCATTTACGTTGCGCCCGGGGAGACGCCCCCTGTCTTCCCCGCCTACGCGGGGGTGAGCCTGCGGCTCACTGATCCAATCTCGTGGTCACCAAGTCTTCCCCGCCTACGCGGGGGTGAGCCGATGAGAGAGAAGATCTCTATGACCTCATCTCCGTCTTCCCCGCCTACGCGGGGGTGAGCCATCGCCAGAAATACGAATACCCATAGCCGGGTTGTCTTCCCCGCCTACGCGGGGGTGAGCCCGCCAAGGAAAGGAAGGCCATCGAGAGCGTTCCGTCTTCCCCGCCTACGCGGGGGTGAGCCCTACTATGGTCTAGGGACATGAGGAACTTGTATGTCTTCCCCGCCTACGCGGGGGTGAACCCAACTGATGGCCCCCACCCCCGCGTCCCCCGGAGTCTTCCCCGCCTACGCGGGGGTGAACCGTCACCGAACACCGGATCGTTAGTGAACGCTGTGTCTTCCCCGCCTACGCGGGGGTGAACCGGCGGCGCACCTGGTGCGCCGCCTTCCCCTGTGCTGGGAGCGGCGTTAGTCGTGCTGGTTGCCGATCGGTAGGTGTGGGCCTGGTGCCAGATGGGGGTCCACATGCGATTCAGTTCCGGTGGTTTTCGAGCAGCTGGTAAGTAGGCAGAGAGGTATCAGCGGGTGAGTTGGTAAACCCTTTGGCGGGTCACCCCAAGCACGCGGGCGGTGTCGTTGGCGCTGTATTTCTTCTCGACCCTCAGCAGGGTAACGGCCTCACGCTTGCGTTTGGCCGCGTGATCAAGCACCTTCCGGGCTTGGCGCTCTTCCTCCTCACCTTCTTCCCACATGCGGCGGGCGTCGGCCTCACCATCCAAGCGAACGTGGACCTTAAACGCCTTCTCATCGGGTCCATCCTCATCCCAGGCGGTAATGATTCCGCGGGCCTCGTCTGCGACCTGACCCAACTTCACTGCTTGCCCAACCGCCCCGAGGGCCGGAATCTCGAATACCCAGAAATTCGCCTCAGGTGAGACCTCACGATGGGCGATCACGTCATAGACCGTCTCAGCTTCTGCTGTCATGCTCATTACTTCCACTCCTTCGGAATCGTCACGCCTGCTCGCTCCAGCTGCGCCAGGACGCCAGCGGACATGAGCCGGTGACCTGTTGGTATCGATACGCGCCCGGCCTCGTTAGACCTCCCCCAGATTTCATGAATTCCTTTCGCGTCACGCAGATAGCCCCATCCCTGGGAACGCAGCAGCTTGAAGACGTCCTTGGTTTTCTGCGGCTTCATCTATTATAGTAGAGTCCCACTTTACATATAAGACAACCCCCTATTTACAATTTTAGTTGGCTTCTGTGAGTCCTCCACTTATGCCGTGGTGCCTTGCACGAGAGCTAGATGCTTGAGGACGTCGCCCACAAGGGCACCGACACCCAGCAATGTAGATAGGTGTACATGATGATAGATGTATGAGTATCTATGTATCTTTCTATCGGGGCTTATCGGTAGATGTCGCGGCGGTGACCGATGGACAGGGTAAGGATGATGAGGCGGTCATCGTTGAGTGTGCATATGAGGCGATAATCACCGATCCGGTAGCGCCACAGTCCAGAAAGATCACCGGTGAGGGGCTTGCCGTGGCGGCGGGGATCGTCGGTGTTGTCGATGTTTTTCGTGATCCAGCCGTGGATGAGTTTTTGGGTGTAGCGGTCCAGCTTTTTGAATTCTTTATCGAACCGGCTAGTGGTTTCGATCTGCCAAGTCATAGGTCACACTCGTCCCATAGCTCACTGATGGGACGAGACTGGTAGTTGTCGTTGGCGTAGTCGGTGAGTGCCTCACGGGCTACTTGCAGATCGAACTCGTCGGCGATGCGGTCGAAGAGGGCTTGTTTAAACGCATCGCTCAGGGACTGCGAGTGTAGGTGGGCGTAAGAATCAGCTAAGCGGCGCTCATGGTCGGTTAAACGGATGGAAAAACTCATGATGTCACCTCGGGATTATTCTTAAGACGTCTGTAATACAGTGTACTACACGAGGGTGGGGGAGTCCGCTCCTCGACCCCGCGTAGTACGTATCAGGGGTATGGAGTCTTCCCCGCCTACGCGGGGGTGAACCCAGCTCATGATGGGGCCTTGATCGTGACCGGGGTGTCTTCCCCGCCTACGCGGGGGTGAACCCATGACCGCGGCGGGAGAGGGCGGCAGGATCGAGTCTTCCCCGCCTACGCGGGGGTGAACCCACCGGCCACCCCTGGTGAAAATCCGTCCCCCACTGCCGCGTCCCCAGGGGGCTTACCCCCGAATGCCTCTCCCCGGCTCTCTGTGTGCCCCTCGGGCTTGCTTGCGTCTCTGTGTACCCCTCTCAGCGCCTTGCCGGGGGCTCCTGCGTGCTTTTTCCCAGGTGCCGGGTGATGGGGGCTCAGGGGGCGGGTGGTAGGGCAGGGGGCAGCGAGATACGCGCTGATAGCCGACCGGATAATTTCCGAGGTGGTTTGCCCACTCTCGTGCTGTCGAGCCGTCAGCGCAGCGTCTAGTTCTGGATCCAGTCGTACTGCGACTGTACGAGAAGGTCCCTTCCCCATTGGAGGGCGTCCAGGACGAGCGCGCTGCATCGCATGGGATGACCAGCACTCGCTCGTCATCGAACACCAGCCCAACCAACTCGAACCAGCGCCCTGCATCATCACAACACACGCGCAACATGCGCCCCGGGCGAAATAGGTGCGTTGTAAGCCGAGGCTTACAACGCACCTATTCAATAGGGTCGATTCTAATGTGAATCATCCTCTTCAATCCTACTAGTCAGAGCTCATAGTCTCTTTTCGCCTCGCTCGCGCGAACCGGCAATAGCATGATTCATGTTCTTGCCTCCTTCGTACAAGAAACCAAGCGCTAGAAGCCCCAACAGCACATGCTCCCAACGAGACAGCTGGATCATTCTTCCCGTTGCCAGCCACTCGATAACGGGAACTCCAATAGAGATTGCTACCAGCAGCTGCACAACCGCCTTATAAAGCTTGCTCTTCACGTCAACCCTCCTGCATCTCTTTTTTAATTAGAGACCCATGGCTGCCTTGCAGGGTGCCAGGAAATCAAGTCCGACAACCGCAGCGATCAGGTCTTCCCCACCTCCGCGGGGGTGAACCCGCCTTAGCCGCCACAAAAGCAAGGGTATATGCGTCTTCCCCGC
>NZ_JAUNEJ010000002.1:287954-404149 GCF_030525615.1 Cutibacterium sp.
CGCCTTAGCCGCCACAAAAGCAAGGGTATATGCGTCTTCCCCGCCTACGCGGGGGGTGAACCCGCCTTAGCCGCCACAAAAGCAAGGGTATATGCGTCTTCCCCGCCTACGCGGGGGTGGACCGGGGCCTCGGTGTGGATGTGCAGGCGGCGGCGCGTCTTCCCCGCCTACGCGGGGGTGGAGCCGTCGTCGGCGTTTCGGCACGGGTGTAGTGCCCAGGACATCGAGACGGCGTGGCAGCGGTGGCTTACGGATTTCATTGAGGATGACTATCCGGTGAAGGTGATCCGGCTGGGTTTCGATCAGGCGGGCCGGTTGTTGGAAATCGGGGCGCATACGTTGGAAGATGAGGGCAGGGTGGTTGTGTTTCATGCGATGCCTGCACGTAAGCGGTACACCGATGTGATCTGAGGGGAGGCCTGTGATGACGGACATGGATGCTCGTGATGAGGCGGCTGCTGCTGATTTCGAGCAGGGGTGGTCGGCTGAGCGTATTGCTGCTGCTCGGCGTGCTTGGGGTCCTGCGGTGTCTGATGGGCTACCGGTGTGGTTGAACAGGCAGCTGGCCGAACGTGCTCATGCTGAGGGACGCAGTGAACTGGGGATCATTCAGGAAGCCCTCACTCGCTACCTTGCCACTTGAGCTGGTCGGTCTTCCCCGCCTACGCGGGGGTGAACCCACTTTGCGGTCTATCCGATATCACCCCGATAAGTCTTCCCCGCCTACGCGGGGGTGAGCCTCGGTCCGCTGTACAGCTAGAGCCCGCAAGATCGTCACAGGAGTCCCTTCCCTCGGGTTGCGCCTTCCGTTTTTTGTACTACCATATTGGTATGGCCATCGAGTTCACCGATAGTGCCGGCAAGCACGGGTTCACTCGCGAGGACGCAATCCATGCGATGCAGACCCCTGAGGTCTTCACGCCCCACTTCGACCACTCCCGTACCGGCGGCCCGGATGTCGCGGTATGGGTTGGTCCCGCGAGGGGAGGGAGGACCATCGAGGTGTTCGCCGCGTTGGTTCCCCCGGACACGGTTACCGTCTTCCACTGCATGGACGTGCGAGCCACGACCATCGCCAAGCTGAATGGAGAGCGAGCATGAGCACCACCCCTGCCGGGTTCGACTTCGACGCTCTGGCCAAGTGGGCCGAGAGCGATGAGGCGACCCAAACCCCGCAAACCAGCCCCGTGTTCCGGGGCAAGGACGCCGCGCGCGCCAGCCGCGCATTCCTCGGCCGAGGACGGCCCACCCTCGGCGCGGACCACGCCACCGGGGAGGGCCGGTCGCCCCGCCGTCAGGTACGGCTCGACGCACGCACCAACGCCCGACTCGACGCCTACGCAGCCGCAACCGGCACCAGCGTCTCCCAGATCATCCGAGACGCCCTCGCTGACTACCTACCCGCCTGATCCCACCCCAATCCACTCGGGCGCCTGTCAGTGCCCCCTCTTCTGGGTGGTGGTCCGGGGCGTCACTGCCCCAGACCAGTTGGGTAGTCATCTCAGTTGAAATAAGCGATAGTGATACGCCCCTCATGCTTTCGGTGCTGTCATGAGCGTCTGACAACAGCGACACCTCGGGGCAGCCGACGGACAGTCCTCTGGCTGCCGCTCTGATCCCATGCCCACGGCACGAAGGTGTCGGACAGCTCGGTCTCGTCATGTGCCCAAATAGCGTCGTGGGCCTGTCGCCAAGCTTCTCGGGAGCCCCACACGGGCACGACCGGGCCACACCGGTGTCCTGGTCTCCAGTGTCGCAACACTGTCGATTTCGGTACGTGCAATGCGGCGGCGGTCTTCCCCGCCTACGCGGGGGTGATCCGTGGTGTTTGTTCGTGGTGTTGACGGATCCGTGCTGGTGATTCACGCGAATTGGTTGACGAAAGTTTTTCTGGCTCAGATCAGGAGGACACGATGAGTGAATTTGTTGCCGACAATGGCGTTCGGGTCACTGATGAGATGGTGTGTCGGTGGGCTAGTGAAGCCGAATCGGGTTTTGAGGGGATGCAGGTAGACCCCTTTGAGGGTCGAGCGTGGGAAGAAGTAGAGACCGAGCCGCTGGAACCTCGCACAATTCGAGTGAGTGCGACAGTGTGGCGGCTGATCGAAGCTGACGCTTCTCGGCAAGGCATGAGTGTCTCGGCGTGGACCCGTCAAGCCCTCACTCGTGAACTTACCCAACACAACCTCAAAGCAAGCTGATTCTTTGGCGTGGCCACGTGTGTCGTTGCCGTCGAGTGCAGTCGGTGTGGCGGGTTCCCGATCGTGTCTCGCGTCAATCTTCCCCGCATACACGGGGGTGAGTCTGCGAGGCCGTCCCGGTCCACTCGTCGACGCAATCTCGCGACCACATCGGGGGCAAAATTCGGCGTCATGACGCCATATCCGTGACGCCCTGACCGCCTACCTCGCTGCGTGACCCTCGGATGGTCTTAGCGGTAGACGTAACGTCTATGCCCGATAGACAGGGCAAGGATGGTGCACTGGCCGTCCCTAATTGTTGCGGCTCATGAGATTCTTCACACTGCCGGAATGACGAGGGGACAGGCCCTGGCCAGGATGAAGCCTGTATCACCCTTAGAAACCAGCCCGCCCGCTTCGTCACCTCGCACCACCACCAGCAGACCAATACGCACCCACAGGCCGGAACAGTCAGATTCCGCTTACGTCTTATCCCCGAATGAACGAGCTTAAAAATAGGAGCATACCAAGCCGCCGTTCGGATCTTTCACGACAGAAACCGGAGTGCCGAAAATGCGCGTCAGGATTTCTGTAGTGCAAATTTCCCCCACGGTGCCTTGCTCAATGATTTCACCATTTTTCATTGCAATAATTCGATCAGCATAGCGCGCAGCAAAGTTAATGTCATGGAGAACAATGACAATGGTCCGGCCCAGCTCGTCCGCCGCACGACGTAACTGTTTCATCATCTGCACCGAGTGCCGCATATCCAAGTTATTCAACGGTTCGTCTAGCAGAACATACTCCGTGTTTTGCGCCAAAACCATCGCGACATAAGCTCGCTGTCGCTGCCCACCGGAAAGCTCATCAAGGAATCGACCTTGGAGCTCCTGCATATCCAAGAACTCAATCGCCTCATCGACGTAAGCCTCGTCTTCTGCAGTCAAGCGCCCGCTTGAATATGGGTAGCGCCCGAAACTTACAAGCTGCCTCACCGTCAACCGCGTGATGAAGTGATTCTCCTGACGAAGAATTGACAGCGTCTGTGCGATCTGCTTCGACGGCGCATGGAACACATCCAAATCTCCCACGGTGACTTCGCCGCCATCGTTATCCTGCAAACGACCAATCATCGTAAGAATCGTCGACTTACCTGCGCCATTCGGACCGACAAGAGCGGTCACTCCCCCGCGCTCAATATCAAAGGAAACCGGCCCGATCTTTACCGTCGATGAATATTGCCGAACAAGGTTCTTTACGGAAATCACAGACGACCCTTTCGCATAACAACAATAAGGAAGGCCAGACCGCCAACAAGCTCAATAATGACTGTAACCGCTCCCCCGGCATAGAACACATGACGCAGTATGAAGTAGGCACTCGACAGCACAGCGAAGCCGAGCACCATGGCTGCCGGGAAGATAACACGATGATCGTAGGTATCGGTCAAAGAGTACGCAAGCGTCGCGACGAGGAAACCGAAAAACGTCATCGGCCCCACGAGTGATGTTGTCATCGCCATCAAAATCGAGACAAGAAACAGCGTTATCATGAGTTGACGCTTGTGATTGATACCAAGATTCGTCGCCGTTTCACGGCCAAGAGAGAGCACGTTCAGGACACGCGACCGCAAGACTATTATCCCGGCAGTGACTCCGACAATCGGCACCGTAATCGTCAGGTTGGTGGTATCGGCATTGGAAATGTTGCCAAACAGACGCGCCGTAAGCACGTCGAACGTCGATGGGTCCATAATACGCTGCATGAACTGCGATAGTGCGCCAAGCCCGGAGCCCAGAATGATACCCACCAGCAGCATGATATGAAGGTTGCCGAGCCGACCAGAAAGCAGCCACATATAAAGGCCGACCGCGAAACCCACCATGATGAGCGTTTGCAGTAAGAATGCTGGAGCACCGTCGATGACACTAATACCGGATATGCCAAGAAAAAAGACGAGAGAGGTTTGGACCAACGTATAGAGGGCCTCAAATCCCATAATAGACGGCGTGATAATTCGGTTCTGTGTCGCCGTTTGGAAAGACACTGTTGCGACAGCTTGGCAGACCGCGACGACGGCGATCACCGCAATGGACTTGCCACGCATTCTCGCTACCAGCCACCACCCTTCCGATGCGAATGGCATTGGATTATTCCACAACAGAATACCTAAACAGGCCGCGAGTGCCACGAACCCAGCGACAGCTATGAAGATCGATACCCGCCGTCGGTGACTCACGGAACTGAATGCTGAGTTAGCCACGCCTCCTCCTGACCATGAGGAGGACAATGAACACGAAAGAACCGACAACGGAAAGTATCGTTGCAACCGGGATTTCAAATGGCATGATAATGGTACGTCCGATGATGTCACAGACCGTAACTACCCAGATCCCAGCTATGCACACCCACGGCAGATTCGTACGAAGGTTATCGCCGCGAAACATGGAGACAATGTTCGGAACTATCAATCCGAGAAATGGCAACGATCCGATCACAACGGCGATAATTCCAGTAATAACCGAAACCATGGCTATCCCGGTCAATATTATGCGGTTGTAATTTAGGCCGACATTCGTGGCTATGTCTTTACCGAGGCCAACGACGGTGAACTTATCGGCAATGATGAATCCTATTATTGTGATCGCCAGGACCACCCAGATCATCTCGTAACGTCCACGTGTCACAAGATTGAAGGAACCGGCAAACCAAATCCCCATGCTTTGCAGTTGGTCAAACTGCAGCGCGAGGAAGGTGGATAGCGCCGACACGACAGCGCCGAGCATCATGCCGACAATCGGCACTATCAGCGACGATTTCAATGTCACTTTCCTGAGGAACAGGAAAAACACCATCGTCCCGATGAACGAAAAGAGCACCGCGGCAATCATACGCTCAAGGATCGAAGGCTGAGGCAAGACAATCATGGCGAAAAGAAGTCCGAGACCTGCCCACTCGATGGTGCCCGTCGTCGTCGGTTCTACAAAGCGATTTTGCGTCATGAGCTGCATAATCAGCCCAGCCACTGCCATAGCTGCACCAGAGAGGACCAACGCGACCGTGCGTGGAACACGGGTGATGAAAAACATATCCCAGCCGTCTTCGGCACCAGCGATGTCATACACGCCGATGAAAAGAGACGAGACAACGAGACCGAGGGTTAGCGCAATTCCGATAACCAAGAACAGCTGTTCTTGGGTTCGGCGCTTAACCCTCGGTTCTCTATATGCGGATGAAACCGTCATCGACCTGCCGACTCGAATGCGTCGGCGATGTCATTGAGGAACTCCGTGTAAAGCAGGATGTCCTCAGAAACATAAAAGCCATTCGGGGCAGTAATGATGTGATTTTGGGTCACTGCTTTAACGTTCTTTAGCGCCTGGTTTTTCTTAATCACCTCGATCGACGGCGAGTAGGATGGATCATCTGCGGCAACGGACTGATCGCGGTCAAGAACAAGCATCCAATCTGGATTTGAATCGGCGATTGCTTCGACCGACACGACGTCACCCTGATGATCGGAGGTGCCCTCCTTCTCAAGCGCCGGGGTCAGCCCAAGGATTGGGAAGAGCGGACCAACCGCTCGGCCTTCGCGCGGTGCTGCGTAGTTGATTTCACCACCGGAAACCACCAGACCCATGACGGTCCATTTTGAGTTATAGGCCGATTTCGCTCGCTTTGCTGCGTCGTTGTAGTCAGAGATGAGTTTTTTAGCTTCCTGCTGCTTATCGAAGATGTCCCCAAGAAGAGTGACTTGCTTGGTGAAGTAATCGGAGATATTTGCACCTTCTGGCATATTAATGTCGACAAAGGCCGTTCCCTTTGGAATCAATGCCTTGATGTCATCGGCTTTCTTGGAAAATCGCTGACCATTAATCACGAGATCCGGCTTAGCTTCAACAAAGCCTTCCATATTAGGCTCACGATGATTTCCGAGGTCGATGATACTTTTATCTTTGATGTAGTCGCCATGAAGGTCTTTATTCATAATCTTCTTCGGGGCTGCCGACAACTTAATTCCCCACTTCTGGAGAATTTGGAAACTCCGATTATCGGTGACGACCACAGATTTCGGGTTGGTCGGTACCTTGACGGTGTTACCCGCAATATCGGTAACCGTCTTGGTTTCTGCCGAAGTTGACTTGGCTGAAGTATCGGAAGTGCCTTGCGTGGTGTCGGATGAACAGGCAGATATCGCAAGGGCAGAGCTGAGCATGATGCAAGCGAGGGCTTTACGGAAGATGTGACGCTTGGCCATGGATAGTCCTCTCAAAAGGTCACGATGAAGCGTTGCGCGCAATGTAAGCATAGCCTGCCCTAACCTCTGCGAGCTGTCAAAGTTTCCGTCCCCTATGTGACACATTGCGATGTTGGCAATCGGCCTGAGCAGCATCAGACGGCGGTGACAGACGACAGGAAGAGTCAGCCGCACGACAGCAACAGCACCCAGGTACGCGAATCGCCCCAGCGACAACTCCCTGATCTCAACCTTTGATGACGATGCGGGGGTTCTTGTCCGGGTCGATCCACCGAAGCGTGCGAGTCAGTTCCGACAGCGAGTCCAAGCCCACACAGCCAGCGGTATAGCTCGTCGCATAGTGCAAGAAAATCGCCGACCCCGACCCGGCACCGTGACGCACCGGCGAGTAGTAGTTGAAGTCCAAGGCGGCAGCTTGCTGATACTGGCGGCCCACATAGTCGGCCAGGTGCTCATTCTTCGACCGCGACAGCTTGCTACAGTCCTGACGCCACCGGTTGTAATCCTTCGCAGCCGAATCCCCAATCCACCACGAGCACGAATCAATCCTCCGGTACGGCAGTTTCGTCCCCGGATCGCCCGAGCCGAACGCCATCACGAACCCATACGTACCTGACGGGGTCGTCATGTCACCCTCTCAACACGACGAGACCCAGCCGTGACACCATGCTTACCGAAATGAGCCTCAACACCTCCAGCGGACACCTTCTCCCAGCCACGCTGCGACCCCGTCCACTGATAGCGGGCCCACGTGCCGTGAGAGCCTGACGTGCGGTCGGCAACCATCACTTGCTGCGACGTGCGCCACGAGACTTTCGTACCGGGAGCATACGCAGACACCGAGCGATGAGCCGACTGACCTGTCTGAGACGTCGCCCGCTTCTCCCGATGGACGACACCGTGATGGCCAGTACCCGAGGTCTTTTGGCCCGATACTATGGAACACACCACCGAGCAGGTCCGTCGGTTGGCGGCTGAACACGCTATGCGCGTCCCTCAGAAGCGCAGGCGCGCTGAACTGCTGACAGCGTCTTTCCTAACCCGTCATGGATAACCACATCCGCCACCCCGTCGTAACCCGTCACCTCCCGGTTAATAACAACGAGGTGCCGACCACGGAAAAACCTCAGCAGAGCGGCAGCTGGGTACACGTTGAGCGACGTACCGCCCACAACGAGGAGGCTGGCACGACTGATAGCGCCAATGGCGGCGTCAAGGTCTTGGGGACGCAGTGACTCCTCGTATAGCACGACGTCGGGACGCACCATGCCACCACACGAACAGCGTGGCACCCCAGGAGAGTCCATAATCACCGACAACGAATGAGGGCGTCCGCACTTCAGACAGTGATTGCGGTGAACCGACCCGTGCAACTCGACGACCTGCCGCGACCCGGCGTCCTGGTGCAGACCGTCAATGTTTTGAGTAATGATCGACGAGAGTTTCCCGGCCCGTTCCAGAGCAGCCAGGGCGCGGTGACCGTCATTGGGCCTGGCTTCCGGATGGACGAGGTAAGCCCGATAGAAGTCGAAGAACTCCGCCGGATGATCGACCAAACAGCCATGACTGAGCAGGTATTCAGGGGCGAAGGGCACGTCATGCTGGGTGGTGTACAGCCCGCCAGCCGACCGGAAATCGGGGATACCCGACTCAGTGGACATTCCGGCCCCGCCAAAAAAGACCGTCGATGTGGACTCGTCGACCCAGCTGGCCAGCCGTTCTATCTCCCCGGTCACCGGCGCGCTTGCCTCAACAGAGTGCGAACAAGTTCTGGCTCATCGGCCATGTCTAAGCTGGCAAAAACGTTGGAGACGTCAACCTCGGGACGCTGCCAACCAATCGTCGCAGCGTGAGCCGCCAAAGCGACACACACCTCCTGGCAGCCATCAATGATCCACTCCGGAGCGACATCGGCGTTGACGTACCGGGAAAACCCTGCAGCGTCGTGGCGCTGAGCAGCCATGATCGCCGACAGACCACTGCGCAGCTGCTCAACGGCTTCCTCTCCCATGGTCGAGACAACCACCGGGTCAGCCAAGTCGTGTCGAACCCGCTCAACGAGGAGGTCGGGAACCTCGCCCGCAGTGAGTCCTTCGTGATCGAAAAGCCAGTCGGGGAGGTACACCTCGACGGCCTCATCATTGACCTGTTCGACCCGTTTGACCGCCGCTTCCAGCAGGCTGACTCCGAGCATGATCGCGCCCTCAAGCTGGCACAGCGGAGTGAGGGCAATGGAAATCGCGGCCCGTCCTGACTCCAGCGGATCGATCGACTCCCCGCGCTCTTGAGCTCGCAACTCCTCCTCGCTAGCCCGGCGCAGTACCTCAAAGGACTCTGCCGACGGAATCTGCACAGTTTGCGGATCGGCCTCAACGTCGTCACTCTCTGGCAACGTGACCCCCACCGCGTCGGGGTCGCACCACGTACTCGGAATGTGACTCATAATCACTCGCCTTTCTTGTCGTAGACCGAACCGGTAACTCGCGCCGGATTCCCAACTGCGATGGCTCCGGCGGGGATATCCGTGGTGACGACAGCCCCCGCCCCGATAACGCAGTCGTCCCCGATGGTCACGCCGGGACACACGATCACTCCGCCACCGAGCCACACATTGTTGCAAAATCTTGCTCCCGCCCCACTCCGGGTGATGTTTTTGGCACGCCTGGTACAGGTGGGGACGACAGAGACAGGACGCCCGGTCTCCCAGACGCCCCGTGAACCCGGTGCCCCAAATATCACCTGGCGATCTCGCCTCTGGCGAGTTTGATGAGGCGGTCGAGCACCGCCCCACCCGAGGCATTCGAACCGTTGTGCTCGTACTCGGTCGTCACCCAGGCGTGCATATCGGGAAGCAGAGCCGCCGTCTCAAGCGAGAAATCGCGCGGCACGTAGGCGTCGTCGTGGTACACCGCCGCCGCACACGGAACCTTCGCGGTTCGCAACACATCAGGGTCGTACAGCTTCGGCCACGGATGGTTGGCGATGAGGTTGGCGACCTCCTTCCACGGACGCAGCTCCTGGTCGGTGTCGAACCACTCCGGCATGACGTGCTCGCCAGTCAGCAAGGTCGGGTCCTCCCGAAAATCCTCAGGCAGCATTCGCGCCGCCGCCCAGTCGGTGACCACGCCGTCGGCATAGGACGACTCGTGAATGACGGCGTACAGCGGGTTTCGTCCCCCATAGGGAAGCAGGTCCGCCAGATCATGGCGAAAGTACCGCGAGGTGTGCGGGTACTCCAAGAGATAGTGCAGCTTCTCAGCCCCACCCGACATACCCAGCAGGTGCCCCAATGACCTCAGCCGAGAGGGCGTCACGAGGTCACCGTTTGGAGTAGTGATCTCGCCGTTCTCGGCCAGCCTCACGAGCGCGGCAAACCGCTCCCGATCTTCCGGGAAACGCTTGTAATACTTCAGCGACTTGGTGCGTAGCTGGTTGTAACAGGCGGTGTAGATCTCGTCGGCAGAACGTCCGACCGCCGACAGACCGCCCGTGAAGTACCCAGCCGACAGCGACTCCGGGTAGGTGGACAGATATCTCAACAGGGTGAACCCACCAAAGGACTGGCCCAGAGCTGCCCACGTCTGAATACCCAGATGACGACGGATGTCCTCACAATCCTCGACAATTTCGTCAGCACGCAGGTGGGTAAGGTACTCGGCCTGACTGGCAGCATCCCCCACCGGTTCACTCACTGGCGAAGACAATCCGGTACCGCGCTGGTCAAGCAGCACGAGCTGGTAGTCCTGCAACGCACGGGCCAGCCAACCGGGGAATCCAGGGTCATGCAGGGTTGGACGGGGGGACTCACACCCGGGGCCACCTTGCAGAAAGATCAAGTACGGCTTGTCGGTCCCGTCGGGAGTGGCGACCAAACGCGCATATACCTCAATGGTGCGCAGGTCCTCAGGACTGTTGTGGTCCAACGGGACCCTCAGGCGAATGTCATCAGTCAGCAGGCCAGGAATATTGCGGTTCCACGTCATGACCTCAGCCTATGAGGTCGCGACGCCCTCGGCTGAGTACCGGTGCTCATAATCCCCGCTACCCAGACGATCTCGCCCGAACGGTGCGCAATCCATGCCTGTAGCGTGAAAAATGAGCACCGCTGGGAGCGCCCGGGGGTCAGAGCCATGGACCCACCGCTGCTCTCAGCGCAGCGAAGCCTGAGAACCAAGAATCATTCCCTCAGTCTTTTCTCAGTTTTCCGTTCCGGTCGGATCCTCACCTCAGCCATCATCTCTCCTAGTCCTAGAGGTATATTCGGTGTTTCCCAGCGGAAATCTCAGCCGCCACCCCCTGTACCAATTTTGAGAATCTCTCAGGAACACGTACAGTTCAACGAGCCCCTGAACCTGCGGCAACGCTCGGAAGGAACATCACATGACTAACACCTCTGCTAGGACGACTCTCACGCGCACTGTCGCTTTAACCGCTGCGGCTGGACTCGCCGTCATGGGCACCATCGCCGAGGAGGCTCACGCCGCCCCTGCCGAAATTCCCGGGACTCATACTCAGAAAGCTCCCGCTCAGCAGAGCACCGGCCAGCGAACCACCAAGACGCCGGCTAAGCAGACCAAGCGCGCCACCACGTACACCGCTCAGTTCGCCCAGTCTCGCGTCCACCTCAATGTTCGTTCCGGTCGCGGCACTGATTACAAGCGTCATGGCCTCATCCACCCCGGAGACCGTCTGCTCATCGTCGGCAAGGATGTCCAGGGCTGGACCCCCGTCAACTACCGCGGCAAGACCTCGTGGGTTGCCACCCGCTACATCACCAAGGTCACCCGCCCAGTCGGCATCTACGCCCAGCGCGGCGACCACAATGCTCGCACCAAGGCTGTTCAGCGCGACCTGTCGACCCTCAACTACTTCCCAAGCAAGTGGGTCGGACTGCCGTACGGCCCCTCTACCACGAACGCCGTCAAGGTGTTCCAGAAGGCCAACGCCCTCAAGCAGACCGGTGTTACTGACGCCGTCACTGTAAGCCTGCTGCGCTCGAAAGCTGGCGCCCAGCGCGCCGCCGAGGCCGAACAGAAAGCTGCCCAGGAAAAGTCCGCTCAGAAGAAGGCTGACGCCCAGGAGTCCGCACAGCGTCACTCATCCTCGCGCACCTCTCGTTCTTCCGAGCGTTCGACCAGCTCCGACGTTTCGACCAGTGGTATCGCTGGTAGCTGCGAGGCCTCGTTCTACTCCGATTCGCAAACCGCCTCCGGAGAGTCCTTCAACTCTTCGGACATGACGGCTGCCTCCAAGACCTACTCCTTCGGCACTCGTCTTAAGGTGACCAACAAGGCCAACGGACGCTCCGTCGTGGTCCGCGTCAACGACCGCGGACCCTACGTCTCTGGCCGTTGCCTCGACCTGTCTCCGGCCGCCTTTAACCAGATCTCGTCGCCCAGCGCTGGCGTTGCCGACGTCACCTACGAGAAGGTTTCCTGACCAGACTCGTGAATGTCCTCGTAACAGCGTCAGCCCCCGATTCAGTGCGAATCGGGGGCTGACGTCATGTCTACTACGCCTCAGGCCAACGATCTGTGGCTAGAAAACCTCTAAACCCAGATCAGCCGACAGGGGCCTGGGGACCGTCGTTAAACCACCACGTCGCCTGTCCGGGAACGCCAACCTTCTTGGCGTCCTCGGGGGCCTCCACCTCGTCTAACTCGTGGACATTTCCCTCAGCGTCCTCCCAGCACACCACCTCGCGGCGCACCGGAATCTGGACAGTCACCAGGTCGGTGACGACGTAGCGACGCAGCTTGGCGCCAGCCGGCAGCCCCATCATGGCGACGGGCTCGGCTGAACGCACCTCGGTGTCCTCCTCGGCGTTCTCCTCGCCATCCTGGCCAGCCGGAGAATCCTCATTGTCTCGGGAAGCCGCCGGAACGATGACCGGGGTCTCGGCAGCGTCCTGGCTGGGTTGGTCGTCGCCGGGTTCCGTCTCGGTCTCGGAGTCAGCGTCACCCTCTTGGGCACCAACGATGTCGGACTCGCTGACGGCACCGCGACCCGGCTGGGCGATAACACTGTCGTCGTCATCGGCAATCGACAGGCCGGAACGGCGGGCCGGTTCCAAGCCGTAATGGCCATAGACCTCGGCCTCACGGTCGCGAGACAGGTCATCTTCCTCGGACGCCTCGGGAGCGGTCTCGATGATGTCGCGACTGAACGGCACATTGACGTGGCTGCTGGAGTAATCGGCACCGCGTACCGGGATGAAATACTCGTGGCCCTCCGACAGCACGGTCACGAAAGTTACGGCGCCGGTAACCTCGTCGGCAAAGATCTGCTGGATCGTCCCGACCTTCTCACCGTCCGGTCCGATGACCTCGGCGTCGAACAGTCCGGGGATGTCCTTGGGATCCATGGCGCTGATGTCCATGTATCGACCTCTCGCTAGGGGCTAGAACGTACGCGCATACACGCACTCTTCATCTCAGTTTTTCACACCGTAAGCGTCACTTGGTGTACCACAGCCGGGCGCGTCTCGAAGTGGCCACGCGCCCTGGTGTATGACCATCAGCGATCGTTGATCGCGTTGACCATCCGGTCGACGGCCTCCTCCAGCAGATAGCGCGGAGTGGCGACATTAATACGGGCATGTCCCTCACCTCCGGGTCCAAAAGTCGGCCCGTCATTGAGACGGATACGCGCATGACGCAGCAGCCATTGCCCTGGCGATGTCGGCAGCTCGTAGGCGGAGAAGTCGAGCCAGCAAAGATACGTGCCCTCGGGAACCCGATATGACACGCCGGGCAGCTGGTCAGCCAGGGTCTCCGACAGCCACACCGCGTTGTCATGGATGTAGCGGTTCACGGCGTCCAACCATTCCTGCCCGGACGTGAAAGCAGCTTTGTTGGCGGCCATGCCAACCGTGGTGGCACCCTCGGCTTCCAGCGGATGAACTTTCTTGTCCCACAGCTTGGCCTGCTCGTCGGTGAAGAGGGTGACGAATGCCGTCATGATGCCGGGGATGTTAAACGACTTTGACGCCGAAGACACCAGCACCGAGTGGGCGGCGGCTTCGTCGCTGACGCTGGCATAAGGCACCGAGGCCTGACGTTTTTCGCACGCCGGGACGAGAGGTCCATGAATCTCGTCAGAGATGACGAATCCGTGATGCCGCTCGACGACCTCGGCAAGCCCCCGCAGCTCATCAGCGGTGAAGACGCGGCCCAGCGGGTTGTACGGCTGGCACAAAATGATCGACCCAGCCCCTTGAGCAAAAGCCGCGTCGATTCCGTCGAGATCGAGGGTCCACCCCAAATCGGAATCGACCATCGGCACGCTGATGATCTCGCGCCCCTCCAGGCCTGGCACCTCCCAGAAGGGCATATAGGCCGGGGAGGGGACGATTACCGGAGTGCCGGGAGCGCTGAAGGCGCGGATAGCCAGCTGGACACCACAAAGGACGTTACGCAGATAACGAACCTTGAGCGGGTCGATTGTCAGCCCCTGAATCTTCTTCACCCAGGCGGCCCAGGCATCGCGCAGTCCGTTCTCGCGGGGGTATCCGTAGGCGTGTTTGGCGACCGTGTCCTCAATAGCCTTTTGAACGGGTGGGGCAACGCGGAAGTCCATTTCGGCCACCCACAGCGGGATAACCCCCTCGGCGACGTCTTCCCACCTCGCCGTTCCGCGTGAACGCAACCACTCGACAGTGGGACTGTCAAAGTCAAAATCAGTCATTGCGATCCTTCCATGGTCTTCCGTCGGGGCACTGCCCCCGGTAGTTCGCACGGTATAGCAGCGCACGGCAGCCCGGAAACATGCCCTTTCGTCTCAGCTTGTCACATCGCCGACGAACTCGTCTTAGGGATCACCGTTGAGAAGCTTGTAGGATCGTCACGTGATCTTCAAACGTGTCGGTGACTCACGCCCATACCCTGACCACGGGTACACCCAGAAGCAGTGGTCCCAACTGGCTCCGGTTCAGGTACGCCTGGACCAGCTCGTCACGACGAAGAGCACCCTCAATTTGGCAAATCTTCTCGAGGATGACTCGACCTTCTACGGGGACCTCTTCGCCCACGTGGTGTCTTGGCATGGCGACCTCTATCTTGAAGACGGCCTGCATCGCGCCCTGCGTGCCGCTCTTCAGCAGCGTCAAACCCTCCATGCCCGGGTCCTCGAACTGGACTGATAACCCATCATGACCCCTGATGAACGTCGCCGCTATCGGAGGATGGCAGGCACCCCGATTACCCTGTTGGCCCTTGTCATTCTCATCGCGGTGGCTATTCATGTCGGGTGGAAATCCGTCAGCGCGCCCATCCCGCCGCCACCAATCACCCCATGCGTCAACCAAGACGTCAAGGGCAATCTGACCACGGGGAACGTCACGGTTTCGGTATACAACTCCGGCCATACCCGCGGGCTGGCAAGCAGCGTCTCGAAGCAGCTTGCCAACGTCGGGTTCGTTATTGACGCGGTAGACAACCGTGAGCCCATCGTCAAGACGGTGACCATCATCGGCCACAACGCCAAGGACCCTGAAGTCAAGCTGGTTGCCGGCTTCTTCCCCGGGGCAGTGTTGAAGTCTGACCCCAAGCGCGTCGACCATGAGGTTGAGGTGGTCGTGGGCGACCGCAACCCGGAGTTCAAGACAAACGCGGCAAAGTCCGTGAAGGTTACCGGGCCAGTGTGTTTGCCGTCGCCGTCACCTACTCCGTCAATGCTGGCGACACCAGGGGAAAAGCAGTCCTGACCGTCCGTCGGCATGTGCCCGCTAGTCGGTTGGGTGCCTGCCGGTCGGCTATTCGGCTTGGAAGCGCAGCCCGTACCAGCGCGCCAACCTGCCACCCCGACCAATCTCGGTGAGCCTCTCCACGACGTTCCTCCGCTGTCCCTGCGGGACGACGATGAGGAGTTCGTCACCCTGCTCCAGCTTGGTTTCTGCACGCGGGGAAAAAGAACGGTCGCCACGGATGATGAGGGAAACGACACAGTTTCGCGGCAGTCGCAATTCGCGAACCGTCACGCCGGCGAGCTGCGATCCTTCCGGAACGTCAGCCTGCAGCAGGTCCGCGTCGATCTCGTCGAGAGGAGCGACCTCGATCGTCACGTCCTTAGCCGTCTGGGAATCGACGACGCCGAGCAGGTTCGCCGCCCCCGGCAAGGTCGGACCCTGGACGCAAGTGAAGACGACAACGAGAACCAGGATGACATCGAAGAATTCGTCGGCCCGGTCCATGTGAGAAGCCATGGGAATCGTGGCCAAAATGATCGGCACGGCTCCCCGCAAACCAGCCCAGGACAAGAAGAACCGCTCACGCCGTCGGAACCCGAACCAGGTCGTGCACGCGAGAACAGCCAGGGGACGGGCGACAAAAGTCAGCAACAGACCAGCGGCGACGCCCGAACCGACAGAGGCCCAGGTGAGACGATCAGGATTGGCCAACAGACCGAGCATGACGAACAGGCCGATCTGGGAAATCCAGCCGACACCTTCGGAGAAGGACCTGGTGGTGTGCTGGTATGGCAGGTCGCCGTTGCCGATTATGACCGAGGCGACATAGACGGCAGCGAATCCGGACACGTGGATCCACACGCCGACGCCATAGGCGGTGACGGCCCATGCCATCGCGGCGATGGCGTACAGGTTGCCCGACGGAAGAGTGGTGCGTCGTCCAACCTTGACAGCCGCCCAGCCAACAACCAGACCGACGAGAATGCCACCGATGAGTTCAAGGGCAATGGACCCAAGCAAAGGGAGGACGCCGACATTCGACTCCCCGGTTGCCACTCCGGTCAATGCAATGACGACGAGGACGGTCGGGGCGTCGTTGAGACCGGATTCTGCCTCCAGCACAGATCTGAGGCGATCGGGTAATGAGACGCCGCGGAGTACCGAAAACACCGCCGCAGAGTCGGTTGGAGCGGTCGCCGCGCCAAGGAGGGCTGCGACGCTCCAGTGCATACCGAGCACATAGTGGCCGAGCAGGGTCATGACACCGAAAGAGACGGCGACACCGACGGTCGCCAGCAAACCTGCCGGGCCCAGGGCCGGTCTTATGTCTTTCCAGTTCGTCGATAACCCACCCTCGGCCAAGATGAGCACGAGAGCAGCGAAACCGATGGCGTGTGCGGTGCCTGGGTCGTTGAAGTCAATGCCGAAACCGATAGGGCCGAGCATCATCCCGACCAACAGGAACAGCAACAGAGCGGGCAATCCCAGACGGGTGCCGATCCGGGCCGCGTATGCGGCCAGCAACACGACGACGGCGCCAAGGAACAAAGCGAGGTCAGAGGGTTGCACGTAAGCATTATCCCAGCGCAACGGCGTCCGCCGCGATTTTGGACACCATGAGCGCGGCTGTCTCGCGGGAAGCGGACATCACGACAAGCGGAGCGGCCACCCGTCGACACGCATACGCGCATTTCTGCCGCCAACCCCACAAGCCAAGGCGAGACACAAGCCCACATGAGGCGAAGCCCCAGGAGTTCACACTGCTCCCGGGGCTTCATCGGCGGTGACGGAGGGATTTGAACCCTCGGTAGCTCTCGCTACACCCGCTTTCGAGGCGGGCACTTTCGGCCGCTCAGACACGTCACCGCTAATAAGCGTAGCGAATCCGCTGCGTGCGGCCAAAATTTGGGAACACGTCGTCACAGGGGTCACAGACGGCTGTCCTCGCTGACCTCAGCTTTCTCCCCGACCTGCGCATTCTTCTTGTCGAACCTCTTGGCGACCACGAGAGCCAACCCGATGTAAAACACCAGCAGCCCAGCCATGATAAAGGACATCTGGTAAATCGTCCCCACAATCGAAAGATCACTGAGGTTCAGATATGTCAAAGGCACGACCGCGTAGATAATCGCGAAGATCAGGGCGATCCCGTTGTTACGAGTCACGATGAACATATTCGAGATCGGCGAGGTGACGAAATTGACATACAGCCATGGCACCAGCGCCACCGCAATGTCGGCCGACTGCTCGAACTTCGCGCCCAGCAGCCACGGCAGCACCGGCGGAATAAGGACGTACAGCAGCCCGAACGGCACAATCCCGACCAGCAGCGACCTCACTACCGATTTCTTGACGGTTTGATAAAACTTCCCAGCGTCCGAGACCGACAGTTTCTGGAAGAACACCTGGGACAACGCTTGGTTGATGACCGCCGCCGGCATCTGCATCAACGTCCACGCGATACTGAATCGCCCGTAGCCAGCAGTGGAAAACTTCACCATGATAATCATGTTGACCCCCTGCTGCCGGATCGCATCTACGATGGCATTCGGCGCCGTCAACAGCGGCAACTGCCGATACTTACGCATCACCGCGCGCATCGGCATATCGGATTCCTTGATATTGCGCAGATCAGGGCCCAGGCGGCGTCGGAAGTTGTTGAGGGCCAGGCATTTGCCCAGGAAGGTTGCGACAACCTGGCCGAGGGCACCAGCAGTAATGGCACACGAGGTGATACGCCCAACAGCTGTCGTCGACTGACACCACAGGGCATTGGTTCCAATAACGCCGAACCGTTTGCGTCGGTTCGCCCAGTAATTGACGACGCTCACCTCGGTATACGTGAAGACGATCGGGCCGACCGCCAATAGCCACCACCGAGCCTCCGGCTTCTCGAGCAGCCCCGAGAGGAATCCGCCCATCGGGATCATCGCGAGCATTGCCAACGTCGAGACGACTGCGTTGATCCGCGTTGCCAACCGCAATACCCGCTTGGCTTCAGAATCGTCGCGCGGCAGCACAATGGCCATTTCATAGCGCAGGGCTGCCGCAGGGATCACGAACTGGGAGACGGCCATGATGGCCCCGTAAATACCCCAGTCAGACGGGTCAATGTGGTGGGTGACATAGAGGGTGGCCAGAGCAGCAACCAGCTGAGCCAAGCCGGTCCCGCTCATAACCTTCGTCACCGAGGCGAGAAACTCGTGGCGCTGAATATAGGCGTGAGCACGCGGAAAGCGCACTCGTTTCTCATCGGTCGTCGTCGGTTTTGCGGGTGGCGTCTGTTCCCCAGGCCCCGACGGCACCGATTCCGTTGGCGTGTTGGTCACTCGTCCACAGTACAGACCCGATGTCGAGCAAAGAATTCGCCCAACAGTGCGGACGACTCCTCAGCCATGACGCCAGAGACCACTTCGGGCCGGTGCGGAAGTCTCGGGTCGCGCATGACATCGAACAGGGAACTGACGGCACCGGCCTTAGGATCGAAGGCCCCGAAAACCACCCTTGGAATCCTCGCCGCGACGATCGTCCCGGCGCACATGGTGCATGGTTCCAGGGTGACAACAATCGTACAGTCGTCCAGACGCCAACCGTTTCGGGCCTCGGCCGCGCGTCGGATGGCGAGCACCTCGGCATGGGCGGTCGGGTCCCCAGTGAGTTCGCGCTCGTTTCCGGCCTCGGAGAGAACTTTGCCGTCGTAGCCGAGAATCACCGCGCCAATCGGGACGTCACCCCATTGCGCCGCGCGTCTCGCCACGTCGAGGGCTCGGGTCATGGCCTGACGCCAACCCGACATCGGACCAGCCACCGCTCAGCGCACCGACGTATTAGCGGCCCGCTCGAACTGCGGCCCGAAATGAACCCGGGCAGCGATGTCAGTCAAAATCTCGTCAGAGTCCTCGTCGGCCTCGGCGAATGCCTCCATGTCGAACTCACCCAAACCGGCGTCAGCGAGCATGTCACCGTCGCCCATGGTCTCGGGGTCGTCGTCAGGGTCCGGGATGTCCTCACCGAGGAAATCGGCGACGTCACGAGCGATCGGCCAATCGTTGGCCTGGGTCGCGTCGGACAAGAAGACCTGCACGTTACGGCCGCGAACCCGAACGATGACGTAGAACTGGTGGTCAATCGACACCATGCCGACGGCTCCCGCGTCGCCGGGGAGACGACGCAGCTGGGTGATGAGCTCGTCCAGGTCGTTGGCAAGTATTGGCTCCATGGGAACCGCAACCCGCTCACCATCATCGTTGTAGAGGGCTACCACGAAGTCGATTTCGTCCTCACCGGCGTCCTCGAGATCGTCATCGTCATAGTCATCATCGTCGTCGTAGTCGTCCTCATCATCGGGCAACTCGTCGTATTCATCGAGATCGTCATAGTCATCGACGTCATCG
This sequence comes from Cutibacterium sp., assembly GCF_030525615.1. GTDB lineage: Bacteria > Actinomycetota > Actinomycetes > Propionibacteriales > Propionibacteriaceae > Cutibacterium. The sequence continues at coordinate 307,473 of NZ_JAUNEJ010000002.1, forward strand.
ACGTCGAAGGACTTGACGTCATCGTCGGGGACAAACTCGTCATCGCTGAACCGGGACATGACGACCTCCTTGGGGGCGAACGTCTCCATCGTTGCAGACATCTGGCGCCGGAAACAGTCGCAGGGCCGATTTGAGTGCGATCTTCTCAGTGAAAGTAGGTGTCCCGACAGTGCCAAACCCCTGTATGGGCCGCGACCGTCACCTGCGCCACCCCTCCCGGTAGCTGCGCCAGTTTTGCCCACCTGCGCCACCGATGCCCGTCATGTGCGAAAGTTGGTCTCGTGGAACTCACCGTCATGGATCATCCCCTCGTCTCTCACAAGCTGACTCTGCTGCGCTCAGTGGACACCCCCAGCCCGGTTTTCCGTCACCTTGTGGAAGAACTCGTCACCCTCTTGGCTTACGAAGGCACCCGCGATGTGCGCGTCGAGCCGACCACCGTCACCACCCCGCTGACCACCACTGAAGGTGTTGCCCTGGCCCGCCCCAAGCCACTCGTCGTCCCGATCTTGCGCGCCGGCCTCGGAATGCTCGAGGGCATGATGCGCCTCGTCCCCTCGACTGAGGTCGGCTTCGTCGGCATGACCCGTGACGAAGAAACCCTCCAGCCGATGACCTACGCCGAACGTCTCCCCAAGGACCTTTCCGGGCGTCAGTGCTACGTCCTCGACCCCATGCTGGCCACCGGCGGTTCGCTAGGCGGAACCGTCGAGTTCCTCGTCCGACGCGGCGCCGACCACATCACCTGCCTGTGCATTCTGGCCGCCCCGGAAGGTATCGAGAACTTCCGCAAGCTCGTCAGCTCCCTCGACGTTCCCTGCCACCTCGTCGTGGCCGGGGTTGACGACCACCTCAACGAACACGGCTACATCGTCCCTGGTCTCGGCGACGCCGGTGACCGTCTCTACGGCCTGGCCGAATGACGCCACCCCACCCGGACGACGCGCGCCCCAGCGACGATCGCCCCGACGGCCTGCACACAGGTGACCTGCGCACCGGCAATCTCCGCCCCGCAGATCTGCGCGGTCTAGCGACCCTGCTAGGTTCCCCCGAACCCGACACCATCGTCCCGCTGTGTTGGCACTGGGTGCTCCTGCTCAACCCGGTCGACCCCATCAACCTCGACGAGGACGGGTACACCATCGGGTCCCCGATCACCCCGAACCCGGGTATGACAAGGATGTTCGCTGGGGGTCGGGTGCGCACCATGGCCCCGCTGTCCCTTAACCGCGAGACCACCCGCACCACCAAGGTCTCCTCGGTCATCGACAAGCAGGGGCGGCGAGGCCCTCTCCGCTTCGTAACGATGAGATCTACTTGGAACCAGGACGGCCAGGACTGTCTCATTGACGACCAGGACTACGTCTTCGTGCCGGACTCCTCCCCTGCCCCCTCACCTGAGGGCGCCGGGCAGACCGATGGGGACGGCTTCCTCGTCACCGAGCCTCTTCTCGTCACCTTCTCCGCTCTTACGGCCAACCCGTACCGCATTCACTGGGACCGTGACTTTTGTCGCCGTCACGGCCACGACGGGCTGGTAGTCCACGGACCGCTGCAGGCCCTCCTCATGGCGCAGGCATTGGAGAACAAGGTCAAGGACGTCGTCGGCAAGGAATTCTCCTACCGTTTCCGCGCCCCGGCGACGGCCCCGACCCGACTGAGTATGGATGGCGGCGGGACCCAGGTCCGTCGCCCTGACGGCACAGTGACGGCGACCTCGACCCTCACGGAATTCTGACCCAGGTCTCAGGCACGTCCCGACAAACCCAGGTCAGCACACCGACCTCAGTTCGCCAATCCCTCGACGACCTCAGCCCCCGGCAGGGACACCAAGTCAGCCCCGCTGACGATCAGTTTGGAGCTGCGCAGCCCTGATCCGATACACAGGGCCTCGGCCTCGGCGACTCGCGGGTCGATCCATATCGGCCACTCCGCAGGCAGCCCGACCGGGGTGATACCGCCGTACTCCATTCCGGACATGCTGACAGCCTCATCCACAGGAGCGAAAGAGGCCTTGCGGACGTCGAGCTTCTTGCGCACCACCTTGTTGACGTCAACCCTTGTCGTTGCCAAGGCCACACATGCGACGTACTTCTCGACGTCACCGCGCTTGCCCTTGACGATGACGCAGTTACCACACGTCTCGAGTCCCTCACCGAAGGCTTCACACAAGGCGTCGTCATCGGCGATCTCGGGATCAATGCTGAAAACGACTGCCGAGGGCAACTCGGCTGCTCGACCGGCGACCGTCGCGGCCAGCAGCTCAGGGTGATCGGCAGCGGGCAGATGTTCAACGGAGTCGTACATGCAAGCCACAGTAGCCACCGTCGACCACATAACGGAATCCCTTCTCACACCATGAACGGATACCGTTGAGCGTGGTTTTTCGACGACAAGGAGAACGATGACTCACGATACGACGGCAGTGAACGGCGAATCTCGCCCAAATGCCACCGATCCCGTTCCTGCCGACTACGCCGACCGTGCCAAGGGCATGGGTGTCTCACTCATCGACGGCGGTGCCGCGTTCCGCCTGTGGGCCCCGCACGCCGAGGCCATCGCCGTCACCGGGACCTTCGACAACTGGCAGGCACAACCGACAGGTGACCAGAACGACGCCGAAAAGGTCCGCTCGTCGAAATTCCAGCTTGTCAACGAGGGAAGCGGCTACTGGTATGGCCATGCCGCCGGTGCCAAGGTGGGCGACGAGTACCGCTTCGTCCTCGTCAATGGTGACCAGGTGATCTCCCGCATTGACCCCTATGCCCGCCAGGTGACGAACTCAGTCGGCAACGGCATCATCACCGACCCCAACGCCTACGACTGGGAGGGTGACGACTTCACTCCCCCGACCCTGAACGAGCTCGTCATCTACGAAATGCACACCGGCACCTTCTTTGACAAGCACCCAGACGACGGCAAGCCTGCCGACCTGGGCGACGTCGAGGACAAGATCGACCACCTCGTCCACCTCGGCGTCAATGCCGTCGAGCTCATGCCCCTCATGGAATTCGCGGGAGATTACTCGTGGGGTTACAACCCTGCGCACATCTTCGCTGTCGAAAGCGCCTACGGCGGACCGGAGAAGCTACGCGATCTTGTCAAGACCTGCCACAAGCATGGCCTGGCGGTCATCATCGACGTCGTGTACAACCATTTCGGCCCCTCAGATCTCAACCTGTGGCAATTCGACGGCTGGAGTGAGAACAACAAGGGCGGTATCTACTTCTACAACGACTGGAGGTCCTCGACGCCCTGGGGTGACACCCGCCCCGACTATGGCCGCGGCGAGGTCCGCGAGTTTATTCGCGACAACGCCATGATGTGGCTGGAGGAGTTCCACGCCGACGGTCTGCGTTACGACATGACCCCGTACATGCGCAGCGTCGACGCAACTGTGATGAACATCCCTGACGGCTGGAGTCTCACCCGCTGGATAAACACCGAAATCCGCGCGAAGTTCCCGCGCGCCATCACCATCGCCGAGGATCTCCACGGTGAACCCAAGGTCGTCTCAACCGCTGACGACGGTGCCGCATTCCATGCCCAGTGGGACAACCATTTCGTCCATCCGATCCGAGCCGCTGTCATCGCCGCGTCCGACCAGGCCCGCGACATGGATGCCGTCCGCGATGCCGTTGAATTCTCCTATGGTGACGCCTTCTCCCGCGTCATCTACACCGAGTCCCACGACGAGGTCGCCAACGGTTCTGCTCGCGTCCCCCAGGAGGTTAACGACGAGGATCCGACCGGCTACTATGCCCAGAAACGCTCCACCTTGGGGGCGGCTTTGGTATTCACCGCTCCGGGTGTGCCGATGATCTTCCAGGGCCAGGAATTCTTGGAAGGCGAGTGGTTCCGCGACACCGTGCCGCTGCATTGGGACCAAGGGGCTCAGTTCAAGGGCATCTTCCGGATGTACCGCGATCTCGTCGGTCTCCGCCTCAACGAGCAAGGCCACACCAAAGGCCTCACCGGCCAGCACGTCGACACTCTGCACCTACACCCGGATAACCACGTCTACGCCTTCCACCGCTGGGCTGACGGTGGACCGCACGACGACGTCGTGGTGGCGGTGAACCTCGACTCCAAGACCTGGGGCGAGTACACCATCGGAATGCCGGCTGTTGGACGCTGGACGACCATGTTCAACTCCGACGCGAAGGTGTACTCAGACGCCTTCAACGGGGTGAACGTCCCCGCGTGGTTTGACGCCGTTGAGGACGATTACGACGGCCACCCGGCGTCGGCGACCGTTGTTCTGCCGCCTTACAGCGTGGTCATCCTGTCGCGCGCCTGAGGCGCCCCGACGCCAGAGCACCGGGGTCAGTCCCCGGCAAAGACCTGCTGGGCAGTGGCCGGGTCGTTGGTGATGACGGCATCAACGCCAACGGTCTGGGCCTCGCGCAGGTCGTTGGGAGCGTCGACAGTCCAGGTGCGCACGAGATGGTTGAACGAAGAGATGACGGTACGGTCGGCGATGTGGTGGCCGTCGATGGATCGGGAAACGGCCTCGATGAGACCGGGGTAGCGCTCAATACTGTTTTTGAGCTCGATATTGACGCCCATCAACCATGCTACGGATGACCCGCCGGTAGAAACGACGAAACCCCACCACAAAGGTGGGGCTGCGATCTTGCGCGCCCGGAGGGATTCGAACCCCCAACCTTCTGATCCGTAGTCAGATGCTCTATCCGTTGAGCCACGGGCGCTAAGCGCCTCGCGCGTTGACAAACATTACAGCTCTCAATTCCGCGACGCAAACTAACGTGGCGCATACCTGTCAAACCTGCCTGAACAGCGGTTTTGAGTCGAGGAGGGTGGGCTGCGGAACCGGGCACTCGGACCATCCGCCGCGACCCCTCCGCCAGTTGACACCAAGCAACTGGATGACACCGCCCAGCCAGAAGACACACCACAACAGGAAAACCAAGAAAACACAAAGCCCGGCGCCTCCGAAAAGGAGTCACCGGGCGTCAGCGGAGGTGGCGGGATTTGAACCCGCGATGGGATTACCTCCCAAACCCGCTTAGCAGGCGGGCGCCATAGACCTGACTAGGCGACACCTCCAATTGCCGTGTCAGCCTACCGTCTTAGCCCCTCTCCCACCAATTCCGGGTTCCTCGCGACCGTCCACCATCCACAACAAGAACACTCACTCGCGAGGCCCTCCCGATGACAGCCGCAATTTACACTGCCTTGTCAGCCGCGCCCACGTCCACCTAGTGCCAGCGGTTACCATAGGGGGCGCCCCATGAAACATTTGCAGAAAGGCACGGGTATGGCTGACGAGTCACACGGCATGAACTCGCCGTATCCACGTCACGCCGCCAACCCTGACTGGATGAACGATCCGGAGGCCAACGAGGACACCCACGTTCTGCGGCGCGCGGACCTCAATGCAGCGGCCCAGGGATCCGCGCCCTTTCCCCGTCCCCGACGCTCAGCCACCGAGCCGCCCATCAACACTCCCCAGCCGACCCGCCAACCGAGCCCGCGTCCCAGTCCCGCCCGCCGAGCCGCTGCAACCTCAAAGGCATGCTGGGGTCGGCGCACCCCGTCGCGGTGGAACGAGGAAGCCAAACGCAATCATGCCTTCCGCTCCTGCATCGAATGGACCATCCTTGGAGCCATCGTTCCCGGCCTTACCCTGTCTCGCAGCCGCACCCCACGCCGCCACGTCGCAGGCCTCACAATTACCGGTATCCTCCTGATCGCACTGACCGTCGCCGTCTTCTTCATCCTGGCGAACCCGACACTCGCGGCGTCTATCGTGGTACGACCGAAACCGCTCACCGCACTGGCCTGGGGACTTCCTATCCTGGCTGTCGTTCTCGTCGCCCTGCTGACCTTCTCCCACCTGGACCTTCGCCCTCGCGGCATAACGCGGGGGCAGCGATGGTTCTCCACCATCCTCGTCACCGTGTTGTGTACTGCCTTAGCGACCCCATTGGCCGTCGCAGGACGCTACGCCTACGACGAGGCGCACATGCTCGGACGGATCTTCACCGACAAGCGCTCCGGCACTCGTCCTGCCATTGACTACAACCAAAGCGTCAAGGACATTTGGGCTTCCAAGCCACGAGTCAACGTCCTTCTCGTCGGAGCTGACGACAACAAAGCTCGCCACTATCGCGCTGCGGGTTCCATGAGTACAGACACCCTCATGGTGGCGTCGATCAACACCTCCAACGGTGACACCTCAATCTTCCAAATCCCGCGCAACACCGCGAGAATGCCTTTCCCGGCCGATTCACCACTGCACAACGACTTCCCCAATGGATTCATCGGGGAGGACGACGATGGCACCAACCCCGACTACATGGCCAACGCGATCTGGTCGACGGTCTCTGCCGATTACGTCGATCGGATGGGCGAGACCGATTATCCCGGCGCTGACGCCCTCAAACTGGCCACCGGCGAAGCCCTCGGTCTCACGGTTGACTACTTCGTCATGCTCGACATCGACGGCCTCCAGAAACTCATCGACGCCCTCGGCGGGGTGACTGTCAATATCAACGAGCGTCTCCCCATCGCCGGCAATACCGAGGGCAAGGAACCCGAAGGATACCTTGAAATTGGCCCCGCTCAGCGCCTCGACGGATACCACGCTATGTGGTATGCCCGGTCGCGATCGGAGAGCACCGACTACGACCGAATGGGACGTCAATCCTGCCTCATGAAGGCCGTCCTTGACCAAGCCAGTCCTCAGAACGTATTGACACGTTTTGAGTCGATTGCCGACGCCTCTGGCCAGATGGTGGTTTCCGATATCCCGCAGGGAATGTTGCCAGCCTTCGTCGACCTGGCCGCGACCATGCGAGGGGCCAACATCAACCGTGTCGTCTTCACCAACGGCAAGCACGGATTCATCTCGGCACATCCAGACTACGATCTCGTCCGCCAGCAGGTGAAGGCCGCCATCGGTGGCGTCGCGGAGTCCAAGAACAAGAACAAGCCGGTGACCGGGGCCTCGGCGGCCAAGCCGAGCAAAACCGCCACGCCGACGGCCCCGTCAAACAAGCCCTCGCACAGCGCTGTCTCGAGTCCCTCGCCGACCAGCCAGGACGTTTCCCAGTCAGTGACTGATGCCTGCGCCTACAACCCTCAGGAACCCTGACAGACGACGCCAGCCGGGCCGACGGTCACACACCGGCCAACACCGGTCATCAACACTGCCTGGTCCACCGCTGGACGAGAGCCTTCACATTCGTCACTGCACTCGGCTGGCAGCAGGCCCAGGAGTGACGACATAGAGGTCAGGATGGGTGAACCCGGCATCGCGGAAAGCCTTGACGACCTGCGTGGCGACCTGGTTGCGAACGTCGCGATCAACCAGCGCGATGGCACATCCACCGAACCCGCCACCAGTCATCCGCGCGCCAAGGGCTCCGGCCGCGCGGGCCGCATCGACTGCGGTGTCAAGCTCCGGGCAGGTGACCTCGTAGTCGTCACGCAGAGAGTCGTGGGAGGCGTTCATCAGTGGCCCCACCTCGCGGATACGTCCGGCGTCGACGAGCTCGACGAACTGGGTCACGCGGTCATTTTCGGTCACTACGTGACGCACACGCTTGGTCATCTCCTCGTCATCGAGAGCCGCCAAAGCGGCACCGAGGTCGCCAACCTCGCGCAAACTGGCGACGCCGAGGATACGGGATGCGTTCTCGCAGGCACGGCGGCGGGCCTCATACTGACCGTCCACAAGACTGTGTGCGGCTCGGGTGTCGATGACGAGGAGCTCCAGTCCGGAAGCCGCAAGGTCGAAGGGAACTTGACGGACGGACCAGTCGTCGCAGTCGAGGAGGAGGGCGTGGCCCTCAGTGGTGCGCAGGGAGGCCGTCTGGTCCAGGCCTCCAGTTGGGGCTCCGGCGACGTCGTTCTCTGCAGCGCGAGCGGCATTGACGAGATCGGCGCGACCGGCGTCGGAGTCGGACATTCCAAGGTCATACAGGTCGGCGATAGCCAGCCCGACGCCGCACTCCACGGCCGCCGAGGAGGACAGCCCCGCACCCAGCGGGACACAGGTCGCCAGAGCGGCTTCGAATCCGCCGATCTTGTGACCGGCTTCACGCAGGGCCCATGCGACACCGGCGGTATAGGCCTGCCAGCCATTGACGGACCCCGGAGCAATCTCGTCGAGGGTTCCTTCCCAGGAGAGGACAGTGTCACCGAGCTGGGAAAAAAGGACGACCTTGTCGTCGTCACGGCGTCGAGCGGCGACGTAGGTACGATGAGGCAGGGCGATGGGCAGGCAGAAACCGTTGTTGTAGTCGGTGTGCTCGCCGATGACATTGACCCGTCCTGGGGCGGCCCAGACTCCGTCCGGAGTGCCGCCAATGTGCTCGGCGAAGAGTCCTCGAGCGCGAGCCGCACCATCCTCAGCCGACCATGCCGTGCCGATCGTGGGGGTGTCGTCATCCGTTGAGAAGGCGTCGGTTGTCTGCGACATCAGTGGCTCCTTTGCCTGTCAAGAATCCCTGTCAGTGAGCACTGACCGTACGCCGGTTGACCACAACTGCAGGGTTCTTCGCTCACTGAAAATGTTTACATAGTCCAAAATAGCGGGTCGGGATGTGGACCTACCAAACCGGGGGCCTATGATTCCCGAGAGCGATGCCGACAATGCCATCACCGCCCTCGTAACGACAGAAAGGACCACCCTACACTATGCCGTTAGAGACACTTATCAATGCGGGATTCATTGATTATGTGATCCTGCTCATCTACTTCTTGTTCGTTCTTGGAATCGGCCTGGCCGCCAAACGTCACGTGTCCGGGTCCCTTGACTTCTTCCTGTCCGGGCGAAGCTTGCCTGGTTGGGTAACGGGGTTGGCATTCGTGTCAGCCAACCTTGGTGCCGTGGAGATCATGGGTCAGTCGGCCAACGGCGCGCAGATGGGCGTCCCGGCCGTTCACTACTTCTGGATCGGTGCCATCCCGGCAATGATCTTCCTCGGCATCGTCATGATGCCGTTCTACTACGGCTCTGGCGTGCGCTCAGTGCCGGAGTTCATGCTCAAACGATTCGGGCCAGCTGCTCACTTGGTCAACGCGATCTCCTTCGCGCTCGCCCAGCTGCTCATCGCCGGTGTCAACCTGTACCTGCTGGGAACCATCGTCCACGCGCTGCTGGGATGGCCGCTGTGGGTCGCCCTCATCGTTGCTGCAGTCATCGTGCTGGTGTACATCACCCTTGGTGGTCTGTCGGCAGCCATTTACAACGAGGTGCTGCAGTTCTTCGTCATCGTCGCCTCCCTGCTACCACTGGTCATCATCGGCCTGCACCGTGTCGGCGGATGGAATGGCCTCAAGGCGAAGATCACCGAAGCAGCGAATGCCCATCCTGACACCATCGCCCCCGCTGCTCAGCAGTTGCACTCGTGGCCTGGTCAGGCGCTGTCGGGATTTGACAACCCGGTGCTGTCGGTCCTCGGCATCGTCTTTGGCCTCGGATTCGTACTGTCCTTCGGTTACTGGACGACGAACTTCGTCGAGGTGCAGCGCGCCATGGCGTCCGATTCATTGTCGTCTTCGCGCAAGACCCCGATCATCGGCGCTTTCCCGAAGATGCTGGTGCCCTTCCTCACCGTTCTTCCCGGTATGTTGGCCGCAGTGCTCGTGCCGGAGATCGCTCGCACCAAGGCAGGCGAAGAGGTCGCCGGTGGTGCATCGGGCAACTTGGTCCAGTACAACGACTCGGTGCTGTTCCTCATTCGTGACCTGTTGCCGACCGGCCTGACGGGCTTGGCAATCACGGGCCTGCTGGCAGCGTTCATGGCCGGTATGGCCGCAAACGTGTCGGCGTTCAACACCGTGTTCAGCGTCGATATCTGGGAGCGCTACGTCATCAAGGGCAAGTCTGACGATTACTACGTCAAGGTCGGCCGAATCGCCACGATCATCGCGACGATCATCGCTATTGGAACCGCAGTTATGGCGTCCGGTTTCTCCAACATCATGGACTACCTGCAGACGCTGTTTGGTTTCTTCAACGCCCCGCTGTTCGCGACGTTCATCCTCGGTATGTTCTGGAAGAAGTCGACACCTCACGCCGGCTGGTCGGGACTGGTCGCCGGTACCCTCAGCGCCGTGGTGGTATGGGCTTTGAGCATGGCTGGTGTGTACACCTTGCCGGGTCAGGGCACTGCGTTCCTGGCTGCCTTGGCCGGATTCGTCGTCGACATCCTCGTCAGTGTTGTGGTTTCGCTGTTCACAGCGCCGAAACCGGCGACGGAACTTGTCGGCTTGGTGTATTCGGAGACGCCAAAAGAACACCTCATCGATCCACACGAGAAGACCCTCCCGTGGTATCGCCGGACTGTTCCGCTCGGCATGATCGTGCTTGCCGTCACCGTCGTTCTGAACATCATTTTCTGAGGAGGTTGTCATGTCGAAGGAAACTTCCAAAGTCGATAGCACTAATCGCAAGGTCGCCCGCGCGATGGATATTCGCACCGCCATTGGTGGATTGCTTGCCATCTACGGAATCATCTTGACGATTGCTGGTTTGGTGATGGACGCTGACGCCCGGGCCAACGTGTGGGCGGGGATCTGCCTGCTCGTTGCCGGAGCAGCGTTCTTGGTGTGGGTGAAAGCTCGCCCAACCAAGCTGCCAGAGGCAGCTCAGACAACAGACGCTGGTCAACCTGAAAAGAGCTGATACGCAGTTGGTGTGAAAACCAGCGCTGAGATGTGGCCGGGCCGTGTATCACACGGTCCGGCCACATTCATTGTCCGGGGCTATCGGTCATTGTCCAGGGCTATTCACCGAAAGGCCAGAACACATGCCCATGCAGAAGGCCGCGACGTCCACAACTGCTTTCTGGACGCCACGGCCTTACTGACTGGTCTTCAGATGTTTTGCCGGTAACCGCGCGACTTATCCAGGCGGTGTGCGACGTCGACGGCCAGGTCGTCCATCTCCTTGGGATCCCCGACGCCTGGACGAACGATGTGAGTACGTCCGACTTGGCCGTGGTAGAGGGTGAGACGGGAACGCGACTCCGTAAGCGCCGCTTTGGTTACCTTGTCCCAGGTGCCACGACGGTCCTGTCCAGCGCCATGGATGTGGTAGCCCTTGTCGTCAAGGTCGACATACAGCTTCATGTGAGCCATTGACCAGGCGGCGGTGATGGCAAGGGCAATGCCGCACGCCAGAACGGCGATACCCACAATGGTCACGACTTCATGCCAGCTGTTGGCAATGCTGATGACCATGAGGACGGCACCGACGATCGACAGAATGCCGGCCAAGACGAATCCACGGATTGGAGGCTCCGGCGACATGACGTGTCGGGTCGTGCCGGGCGGAAGATCCGCGAGGTCCTTCTTGGCCATCCCAATCTCCCGTCGTCGCAAAACTGATGTTGTGAAGAACTGATGTTCTAAGGGCTTGGCCCCTGACCAGGTGTGAGGGGCGGACCCTCATGGCGGCGAGAGTGGGATTCGAACCCACGGAGGTTTCCCTCGGCCGCTTTCAAGGCGGCTGCACTCGTCCACTATGCGATCTCGCCAACCGGACTCAGCCCGGTGGGTCACATCTTAGCCAAGATTCACCAATGTTATTCATCGTCTTGGGCAAGAGTGGGGTCCCTGTACCTACCACCGCCCCCACACACCTGCCCCAGACCAGCCGCCGCTGACTACTACTCACAGGCGTACGCAACGTCATGCGCAACTACACCTAGGAACAAAACCCCGGACGCTTCGGCTTATTGTTGTCCGGGTTTGGTCAGCAATCCCACAAGCTCGTTAACTTTGAATGGTTTCGACGCTGACCGTGTCGTCACAATCTCACCAGACTGGTCACCCGCACGCCACCCCACTGTCCACACCTCCGTCATACCAAGGGTGTACTCCCCAGGATGCTGATACACATACCCGCAATCAGGGGACTCAGCGCGCGGATCAGCACTGGCAGGACGAGGAGTCGAATGCGTGCACCGAATAACCTTCTCCCCCGTGTCATAGATAGTCTTCACCCGATGTGCGTCAAGAGACACCACAATCCCATGGGAAGAATTACTCGCTCGACGATGCCCAACCCCCGGATTATGAAACCATAACGGCTGCCCCACCGCCGTAATATTCCACTTATTAGCCGAAGGACGCGGCTCAACCTCGATAACAGGTTTCGGCAACTGAATATTCGCCGCAATATCAACCGACCAATCCCTCACCTGTTCAGCCGACGGACCTGTATTTTTACCACGCGCAGAACGACGACCGGATTGAGACTCTTCCCCCGGATCGCTATACCCAACCCAATACGGGATCCGATTCACCACAACAACCGGCGAATCATCATAAGGTCCCCACCGCTTCCCAGGCTCAGACGAGGCACCACCACCATCATCGGCACCACGAGAACGATGACGCTTATGATGAGAGTCCCTGCTACCCGGGGCACCATGCTTGGCTCCCCGATCAAAACCGACACCCGGCTTTCGATGAGAACCACCGATACGCTTATTAATATTGATAACACCGGTGCTTTCATTATCAACGGGGCCCTCAGAAGGCATCTTTCCTCCTGTCTGCTGCATCCCAACACTTTGCGCTGCAATCAGCGCCACTACAGCAACCGTCAACCCTCGCATTTTTCTACTCTTTCCGAGAATCCATCTACAATCACCATCTGACCGCTGATCCGATCGAAGAAAAACCGATCACGTTTCAACGTCCCGTGATCAACCACCACCCCTGAATCATCTAGAAACTGCCACCCTCTTTGATCGACACAGGAATCAATGGCTACCGCATGACCTTCTTTAGCCTCATTCAAAGCAATACTGACCGATCCATAGTCAGCCGAATCAGGCCTGACAACGTGACCACGCTCGTGCACCTTCACGTAGTATTCCTGGATCATCTCCTCCCAAGCCCCACCAACGACGTCTGCCATGTCGGGAGGCAGAGTGTCGCCTCCACCCTTCTGCTCAAACAGCAACACCTGCTCCAAATACGTTTCGTAAACCTTCTTGGCCTCCAAAAACAGCGCGTCTTCCTTCGTCCCCGGCACCGGCGTCGCTGACACTTTCACAAACCTCAACTTGTCCGCCCCCGGAGTCGAACTCGTCGACGCACTGGCAGCTGGAGTCACCCCGCCCATCGACCCGGACGAACCCCCTCCACCACACCCGCTCACCCCTACAACCATCCCCGCAAAGACAGCCATCGTCGCTACCCACCGTCTACAACGTCCGACATGCTCACCATTCATCACCATGGCCACAATCTTGGAGGCCCACACAACCGGTGAGAACCCTCGCACTCAAAATCTGTGGATAACCCGCAAAAACTGTGGACAAGGCCACCCAGTCATGTGACGAAACCCAACCCTGTCTCGCTGTGTGGCAGGCTTGAAGTATGCATGCCATCACCGTCCGCCCCACTGACAAGACAGACTCCAAAGGCCGTCATCGTCCCGGCCCCGAATGCATCGAATGGACCGAAGTCCCCACCCCCGAGCCGGGCCCAAGCGAGGTTCTCGTCAAGGTAAAAGCAGCCGGTATTAACCGAGGCGATCTCCTGCAGCGCCAGGGGCTCTACCCGCCACCCAAAGGCGTTACCGACACCATGGGTCTGGAAGTCAGCGGCACCGTCTCCTCGCTTGGACCACATGTAGAGGGCTGGTCCGAAGGTGACGAGGTCGTTGCTCTGCTCGCTGGCGGCGGATATGCCGAGTACGTCATTGTCCCGGCTGGTCAGCTTCTCCCCATTCCCGAAGGTGTTGATCCCGTCACCGCGTCAACCCTCATCGAGGTCGCTGCCACTGTGATCTCCAATATGGACCACGTCGGCCTATCCAAGGGTGAAACCTTCCTCGTCCACGGCGGCGCGGGGGGCATTGGCCAATTTGCCATCCAATACGCCAAATCACTCGGCTGCACGGTCATCACGACCTGCGGCACCGTCGAGAAACAGGAGTTCTGCCGCAAGCTAGGCGCCGACGTTGCCCTCAACTATCACGAGGATTGGGTTTCCGGCGTCAAGGAAGCCACCCACGGTCGCGGCGTCGACGTCATCCTGGACGTCATGGGCGCAAAGTACCTTGGACTGAACGTCGATGTGCTAGCGACTGGCGGTCGTCTCGACATTATCGGAATGCAGGGCGGCGTCAAAGGAGAACTCAACATCGGGAAGCTCCTCAACAAGCGCGCACTTGTCACCGCAACCAGCCTCCGCCCACGTCCTCTCGAGGAGAAGGCTGCGATCTGCCAGCGAGTTCGTGAGATTGCCTGGCCGCTCTATGCCAACGGCAGCATTAAACCCGCCCCCGTGACGTCCTTCCCCATGTCCGAGGCTGGCAAGGCTCACGCACAGCTCGAGTCCGGCGAGGTACTCGGAAAGGCCGCGCTGACCCTCTGATCCTTCTTCCCAAAAGACCTGCCACGGTTTCGGCTGCGGCAGGTCGTATGTGTGCGCGATAGCCGGACGCACCTCAGCCTCATCCGACAACCCTGGCCCGACCATCAAACATCTGAACAAAACACTCATCGCCAGATTCGCGGTGGTGATTCGGTTCCTTATGAGTCCTCTCGCAAGGTCTGGTAGCAGCCGAAGACCCCAGCAACCCCATTTCCACAACAGCGAGAGGTGCCAGAACTGACTCGCGGGGCCCCGGCGCGAAATCACCCTTGCCCTACTGCGGCTTCCCTCCGGCCCCGTGGTTATCCGGATTATGACTACAGGCTCTGCAACTTACGGTGGCACCACCCGACATCAGTGGCCGGATCGCCACCAAACCCCGACCGCATATCCATTTGAACGACTGCATATATATGCGCTAGAGTAGGAACGTGTCCAAGGTCATTACTCAGCTTCCCGCCGGCGAGCGTGTCGGCATTGCATTCTCCGGAGGTCTCGACACCTCAGTAGCCGTCGCATGGATGCGCGAGAACGGCGCAATCCCGTGCACCTACACCGCCGACATTGGCCAGTACGATGAGCCCGATGTCGCGTCAGTGCCAGGCCGCGCCCTCGACTACGGTGCCGAGCTCTCTCGACTTGTCGACTGCAAAGCTTCCCTCGTTGAGGAGGGCCTCAGCGCCATCGCATGCGGCGCCTTCAACGTCCGATCCGCCGGACGTCCCTACTTCAACACCACACCGATCGGTCGCGCTGTCGCCGGAACCCTGCTGGTGCGCGCCATGCATGCCGATGGCGTCTCTATTTGGGGCGACGGCTCCACATACAAGGGCAACGACATCGAGCGGTTCTACCGCTACGGCCTGCTTGCCAACCCACAGTTGCGCATTTACAAGCCTTGGCTTGACGAAAAGTTCGTCGCCGAGCTCGGCGGCCGTGATGAGATGAGTTCTTGGCTCACCGCCCACAACCTGCCTTACCGCGACTCCAAAGAGAAGGCTTACTCGACCGACGCCAACATCTGGGGGGCCACCCACGAGGCCAAGACCCTTGAGTCCCTGCATGTCTCGATCGAGTCCGTGGAACCCATCATGGGAGTCAAGTTCTGGGACCCCGACGTCAAGATCGACGCCGAGGAAGTGACGGTCTCTTTCGAACAGGGACAGCCTGTCGCCATCAACGGCAAGGAGTACGACGACAAAGTCGCCCTCGTCCTGGAGGCAAACGCCATCGGCGGCCGTCATGGACTTGGTATGAGCGACCAGATCGAAAACCGCATCATCGAGGCGAAGTCTCGCGGTATCTACGAGGCACCCGGCATGGCCCTACTGCACATCGCCTATGAGCGACTCGTCAACGCCATTCACAACGAGGACACCATCGCGACTTACCACAATGAGGGCCGTCGTCTCGGACGGCTGCTCTACGAGGGGCGCTGGCTCGACCCGCAGTCCCTCATGATCCGCGAGTCGCTGACGCATTGGGTCGCCAGCGCGATCACCGGGTCGGTCACCCTGAAGTTGCGGCGCGGTTGGGACTATTCCATCCTCGACACCACTGGCCCGAACTTCTCGTACCACGCTGAAAAGCTGTCGATGGAGCGGGTCGAAGGTGCCGCGTTCGGCCCGACCGAACGTATTGGTCAGCTCACCATGCGCAACCTCGACATCGCCGACACCCGCGAGAAACTCGAGCTCTACTCCGCCCAGGGTCAGCTCACCAACCACGCCGATCTCGTCGGACGGCTCGCGGCTGGCGGCGCAGCGGCTATCGCGTCAAGTGGATACGCCGACGATGACGACAGCCAGAAGGCTCTTGACGCTGCGGCAATGGAATTCGGCGTCGACTGATCTGCAACATCTTAAGTCTGGTTGATTCTGGCCGCCCGGGTAACCTCGGGCGGCCAGAATGAGTTTTCCACGTTGTTATCCAATATTCAGTGTGCGATCTCTTCCCACGGCCCCCGGGTAGCCTACTGACGACAATGAGTATTAACACGACACCCCCAAGTGGCTGGACCAATCCCGGTGGAAACTCACCATACGAGAGCTATCCCTCGCAGCCTTACAAACTTCAAATGGGCCTCCGCTCCTCGCCTGATGAGAAGTGATTCTCAGGTCTCTCTTTGACCCGTCGTTCGAGTACTACGTGACACCGAAGATTGCGAAGATCTTCTGCCTCCTCGCCACCATCTTCGCAGTCGCGATGTGGATCGGCACGGTCATCACGGCTGGTGTTGGCGGCGACGACACCCACGCCAGCGAGGTCCTCGTCGTGCTCACAACCCTACTTGGGTAGATTCTGGCATTCTTGTTTATCACCGGAGCGAGAATGCAAACCGAGTTTATCCGTGTCCAAAACTAGTGAGATCACCTCCAACATCCGCCAGAAATTGGACCGCTGGCTCAATCTTAAAAACCGCGCAGCACTCACGTTGTGCCGCCTTTTCCATTCCCGGACTCGCAGCCGACACGAGATGGTCAGATCGTTATAGACTACTCGAATGCGCGGTTATAGGGATGTCATTGCCATCCGGGAGGTGTGGGCAACCCTCCTCTTGTCGTCTCTGATACGGATCCCGATTTTTAGCCTCGGGATCGTCATGAGTGTCCACGTCGTCAGCTCACTACATCTCGATTATGTGCGAGCCGGGGCAGTGACAACCGTGGTGACCGTCGCATCGATGATTTCAGGCCCGTGGCGAGGCGGCATGGTCGACCGCAGAGGGCTGCGACGAACCATGTTTCCCTCTCTGATCGTTACGACGCTTACCTGGGGATTATCACCGTGGCTAGGGTATTTCCCACTCCTCGCGCTGTGCGCCATAGGTGGCCTTTGGAACTACCCCATCTTCACAATCCCACGCCAAGTCTTGATGGCGGCAGTACCGGCTTCCCGACGCCGCGCCGTACTGTCGCTGGACTCGGTGACCGTGGAGATTTGTTACATGATCGGCCCGACCGTCGCCATCATCGCAGCGACGGCCATTGGAACCCAGATCACCATTACCGCATGTGGCTTCATCGCAACCATCGGTGCGGCAGGACTGATGATCCTCAACCCAGCGACCAAGGACCCGTCCGAGACTGGCCCGGCACCTTCCGCAGCCCAGAACCCATCGTCAGCGGCGCCGGTCGGTCAAACCGCTCATAACCGAAAAATGGCGTGGTTGTCCCCGAGATCGGCGTCGATCCTGCTCGCCGTCATTGCAGCAGGGTTCTGCCTGGGCGGTATTGAACTAACGACCGTCGCAGCAATGAGGTCAATGGGTCATCCCGAGGCAATCGGGTGGGTACTTGCTGCCTCCGGTCTGGGGTCGGCCGTTGGAGGGGTCATGTATGGCTCCTTGCCACGGGGAGCGTCCACGGCACTTCTCCTGATTTTCCTCGGCTCTACCAGCGCGCTGCCCGCCATTTCCAGCACTCCTGCGTCGACGGCCATCCTGCTGTTCGTGGGCGGCGTCTTTTGTGCCCCGACGATTACGTCATCCATCGACGCGCTCACCGACTTAGTCCCACCGGACTCCCGGGGAACCATCATCGGATGGCAGGGATCGTGCCTCAACGCCGGCACAGCCATGGCGGCCCCATTGATCGGCGCCGTCATGGACTCTCACGGGTGGCAGTGGGGGTTCCTCCTGGCTGGTATTTCCAGCGCCATCATTGGAGTCATCGTGTGGGCAACAGCCAAGGTGCTGAGAAAACGCAGACCATGTGATCGCTAATGCGCCGACGCTAGCACTAGCTTCGCTTCCTCTCCGCCGTCCCCTGCGCTTATCGCTGCTCCCCACCACCTTGCATGTACTCCTCCTTCGTTGTGGTGATGTGGTGGATGACTGGCGCGGGCGTCGGGTGGGGTGGCAGCAGATTCATTCATAACCCGTATTGCCACCGCTGAACACGGTGACGTCCGAAATGCAGCTGTGCCCGGAGGCGGTATCGGGGAGCTCCTGCTAGGCGACTTGGGCACCGTTCATAATGCGGCGCAACACGGACTCGGGATATATGTTTTTGGGCCGATGGCGCCGATGAAGATGTGAGGCCAACCAGTCCAGCACGAACCGAGGATTACGTCGAACCATGGTCGGGGTGGCGTGAAGCACGGTCCACCCATGCCGATCGAGGTGGGCCGACCGCATCATGGTGTCTTCGAAGCCCTCCCTAGTGCCATGAACACTCCGCCCGTCGATCTCCAACGCGACATGTTCAGCATCGAAAGCTTGGTCAAGGTAGTAGCAGCGCTCTCCGGCCCACACTTTTCGGTTGGGTTTGTGGCCGGTGACGCCAACAGCGCGCAACATACGGCTCACCTCTAACTCGGGAATAGACCAGGCGTTCAGGTCAATGTCGGCCAGCGCGGCGTCGACCTCGGATTTGGAGTATCGGCGCGTCAGCGACTTACGGGCCTTGCGACAAGAGGCAGGGGTCACCAGGCGTTGGCGCAGCGCCTCACACACCCACTCCCATTCACCGGCGATGGCCAACATGAGTACCGAGACCTCGGGAACGGCCATGCGTATACCATCGCGTTCGGTGAGGTAGCGATGGGGCATATGCCAGCGGTGAACCCGGATTCCGGGCCGGTGCACACGCCGAGTCATGGAAAACGCCTCCACACAGTTAATACGGCTCAGGTCCATGTAGCGATCGGCGCCAGGGGCTTTCAAACCTTGCAGTAGCAATGCGGTTTTCCCAACGAAGGTGATGTCGCGGTGCCATAGCACCAGAGCGCGGATGATGGTGCGAGGGTCATCAGCCAAGCCAGTAGCGGCCACCACACCAGGCAGGATACGGACAGCGTCGCCGCGCGCTACGGCACGGTCGGCTTGGCCTCGGATCGGGCTCCAGCGGTGAATCCGGGCGACACCATAGTGATTGAGATGATCGTGAAGGGTCCTCATATTTTCAGTTGTCGTTTGAGACCACTGGTTTCTGTCACCCAATTTCGGATCTGTGGATAAACCTGGGTGGCTTCGAACCCCTGTGGATAAAAGCTCGGCAGGATTGCCACCGCCAGCACCTCACAACATGGGTGGTGATCTGGTTCATGACCGTGCTTGCTGCTATCCCACGTGGCAGCACCCCCACCGACAACCCGAATTACCAGGCTACGAAGCCCAGGACCAAGGGGAGCGGTGCAGCAGAGACCCGACTGCAGTCCCTCAGAGAAGAGCCCAAAGACAGCCCAGCCGCCTCAGGCCCTTCCCCTCATTCGCTCGGCGAGTCCGCCGACATAGGAGACGGTCGTCCCGGACTCAGCCGGTCAAAACGCGGTCGAACGGGTTCAGGCGCGCGCCCATCCGACCCGCGCCCAGCCTGGCCCAGGTGGGTTCCTGGGGGACCAGAAGCCCGGACTCCATCTCCAGCCGCCTTGTCACCTTGCACCTTGCGATCGGCGTCAATGCGGTCCCGGACTGCCTCCTCAGAGGACGGCACAGACATTGTTTGACGCTTCGGTTCCTCATCCTCGACGGGGCCATGTTCCGGCTCCTTCTTCCACTCGTCACCCAGGTAGATGATGGTGTCCCCATTCTTCGGGGCATTCATGTCCACGTTCGCAACACTTACCGACGATGGCTTGACGACAAACATTACGACTGCCTCAGGCATGGTCTGGCGGAATCGTTCCCAGGTGCGGTTCTCGTCCAGTTCAACCCGACGCACTCTCTTACCGGTTCGCCACATCTTGTCCATCGCCGAGTGGGTCGTCGGTGGATCGAAGGCCGTCCTGGCCTTGAGGATCTGTGCAGTGCCGGTGGTGGAATCCTCGGCGTCACCTTCATCCAATCGCTCAAGCTGGAAGACATTCGCCCGCCCTAAGACGCGCCGATAATGCACCGACGCGATGGAATTCGTGTCATCGTCAGGAGTACATGCCACCATCGACGCGATCCCCGCGAGGTCCATGTCCTCGGTCGCATACTCGGACAAGAAATCCGCAGCCTCACACCTGAGTCCTGCTTTCCGGGCTGCGTAAAGGTCATAGGCACGCCGGGTGACAATGAGCGTCGGCACATCGAGGTCGCGCAGTGTCTTCGCGGTGTCAATACTCCAGGAGGGTGACCCGGCAAACATCACGCCACGCGGACTTGCCGACGCCAACCCCAGCTTCTCCGCGAGTCGTCCTATACCCAGGCCGTAAATCGCCACGGTACACACGATGACAAGGAACACCAGCGGCACCAGCCGATCGACCTGGCTCGCCATTCCAGCGATCTGCTCAGCGAACGACAACAGCTGTTTTGCCCGCTCGGGGTCAGACTCGGCGATCTCATTGGCCTGCTCCCTGAGGTGGCTGGCAGACTCGCTGAACTCCATCGCAAAGATCGACGCGATCGACGCGGCCACGATTCCTCGGGGAGCCATAAAGGCCATCAGAATCCGCTCCTGCCGGGTCGTTTCGGTCCGCCTCAGCCCCAATGCCACCGACACCGGCCGAATCACCAGCACGAGCAGAGCAACGAAGATCAGGCCCGTAGGCAAAACATCGACAATCTGAGAGGGCGTCACTCGCCCGGCCAGCATGATGAACAGCACCCCGACCAACAGCACTTGCAGGTGTTCCTTGAACTCAATGACGGGTTCAAGTTCAAGATGACGCTGGTTGGCGAGGTAGATACCGAGCATCGTCACCGCGACCAGCCCTGACTCCTCACGCAAGGAATTCGCCCCCACACAGGTACCGACGGCGATCCCAACAAAGATCACACCCTGGAGGAAATCCGGGATGAGGTGGTGTCTCATCATGGTGGTGACGACCCACCCGATTGGTGCCGCGAAAATCAACCCGACGAGCAGGGTCAACCCCAGGTCCAGCACACCTTGTCCGATCGAGGACCCGTCGATACTGCTGATGGCCTGGTAGACCAACAGAGCCAGAATCGCACCTAACGGATCGACGACAATACCTTCCCACCTCAGCAAGGCGCTCACCCGCCGGGTAGGCCTCAGCTGACGCAGGATCGGGTTGATAACCGTCGGACCCGTGACGATGAGTATCGCGCCCAGCAACAGGGACACCCGACCGTCAAACCCCAATGCCATCGCCGCGAGGGTGATGAGAACCCACGCGATTCCTGCCGTGATGGTGCACAACCGGAAAATCGGTCTTCCCAAGTCCCGAACCTCGCGGAGCTTGAGTCCAAGTGACCCTTCGAAGAGGATGATTGCCACTGAGAGGTTCACACCATCAAACAGGAGCTGCTTTCCGAAGATCTCATCGGGGGTAACCCACTGTCCGAGTCCGAAACCGATCACCAGGAGGAACAGCAGCGCGGGCAGGCGCAAACGCCATCCGAGCCACTGAGCACCGACCGCAAGCGCGAGTACGAGTGCCATGTATGTTGCTGCATCCACCTGGGCACTCTAACCGGGACAACGCCTGTTCTTCTACGCGGGAGACCCAGCGCCCTGGGAAAACCGGCTACCCGGGAGACCCAGTACCCCGGAATACCCAACACTGTCCGCGACACCAGCGTCAGCTGCCAGCCACCCCCTCAGCAGCGTCGGGGTATAGACGAAAGTCGAATTGGTTGATACCGACCTGTACAAACGTACAGATTTGTGTGGCGCAAGAATTCACCCATGAGATTCACCTCAGCAGCGGAAATCCCGAAATGGTCACGTGTACACCACTCTGACAAGGCTATTCAGACATCCTATTTGGTCACTGTCAACGTTAAATCAAAACCTGAAATGCGCTTGTAACATCACAGTCAACTGACGCCGACTACGCCGCTTTGACCCATTGGAAAGGAGCCACCGTGAATCGGACGAACGATTGCACCCTCCCGCCCTGCGCCAACCTCAGAGCGGTCTTCCAACATCCCCTGCTCGAGGGTGACAGCAGTGCCGCTACACCCGATCAACAGCGTCTGGAACGTCATTTGCAAGCCCGCGCCCGAGCTGCCTGTTCCACCTGCCCTTTCTTTGAGCAATGCCTTGAAAGCGCCATCCTCGACCACGACGTCGCTGGATTCGCTGCTGGCACAACGCCGCGCCAGCGTTCCCGCATTCGCTCCCGCCTAGGGGTTCGAATCCGTCCCGATGACTTCGAGTCTTTCGCCGGGATTGTCGGTCGCGGACACCAAGTGTGCACTCAGGACGTGGTCAGACTCCGCCAAGCCCACGCTGACCAGCCGTTGAGCTTCATTGCGGACCGTCTCGGCTGCTCCTTGTCGACTGTGAAGCGCCATCTGCGGCGGGCTCGCGACAGCTCGCCGGCCCCGCGCCGCAAGGCTTCCGCAAAGGTGAGCACGACCAGATTGGCCACCGCGTACGAATCCGTGACCGGACGCCCTCACCCTATGCGAACCAGGTTGGCTGCCTGAGAAAGACACATTCTGTTCACCGCGTGCTCATCACACGGTGGCAAGCTGTCGACCATGACATTTCATCCTCGTATGGTGGCCCTTGACATCGACGGGACCCTCGTCGACATCAAGGGCGAACTCCCGGACTCAGTCCGTAAGGCGGTCTCCAAAGTTGACGTTCCCGTCGTCTTGGCGACCGGGCGAGGGCTGTTCGGGGCGATCCCCGTCCATAAAGCTCTCGGCCTGCAAAAGGGACACGCCGTCGTGTCCAACGGAGCTGTCACCGCAACGATGTCCCCCGTTGACATCGAGTCACAAGTCACCTTTGACCCGCAACCCATCATCGATCACGTTATGGACGTGTACCCCCAGGCGCTCATCGCGGTCGAGGAGGTTGGCGTCGGATATCGACTCAACCAGCTCTTCCCCGCAGGGGAGCTACAGGGCGAGCTGCACATTGAGACGATCAACCAGTTGCGCTCCCGCCCGACTCCGCGCGTCATCATCCGTGACCCGAACGGTTACGCCGATTCCTTCCGTGATCTAGCCAGCAGCCTCGACCTGCACAGCGTCTCCTATGTCATCGGCTGGTCGGCGTGGCTCGACATCACTCCAGAGGGTGTGACGAAGGCCTCCGCCCTTGACGACCTGTGCCGTCTCAAAGGAATCAACCCCACAGACGTTCTGGCAATCGGTGACGGCAACAACGACATCGAGATGTTGCAGTGGGCGGGGCGCGGAGTCGCTATTGGTGACGCGCCCGACTTCGTCAAGGACATTGCTGACGACGTAGCTCCCTGTTTTGCCGACGGCGGCACGGCAGTTGAGCTGGCCCGGTGGTTCTGAAGTGGGCAGACGACGGATATGACAATTACAGCCACGACGACGCGTCAGCGTCATCCCAGCTTTGTCGAGGCCAAAACCCCGCGCGGAATGACGCATTCTTCACCCAAATCCATAGCCGCAATGCGTCCGGCTTCCCGCGCCTCAAAGAGCTTTGGCAACAACATAGCCGCCAGTGTTGCCGGCGAGATGGTATTGACGTAGATCTTCGTTCCGCCCTCGAACCCGGCCAATGTCGAAACTCGCAGCTTGAGGATGATTCGCCACGGCACCGGCACACCGGTTCTCAGCGGACGGTAATGCCACTCCTCGTTCGCTGGCACGTCGTCACCGACGGCGACGTGGGCGGCGTGCAACAGGTCGGAAACGGCGTCGATACCGTCAGGATCAACTCGCCAGGGTTGGTCGGCTCGACTGGTCGACCACACCTCCACCGACGGGTAGCGGTGCCCGAACCCTACCGTCATGACAGCACCCTCATTGCGGGCCAGCACCAGGCCATGCTCAACTGCGAAATCTGGCCCCCAGCGATTGAAAAGATCTGGGTCGAGGACGGCCTTGGGCAGCACCGATTCGTTGTCGGCACCCACCTCGTCAATAGCCACCAGCTGCTTGTGCAGATGATCGAAAGACGCTCCAGCCGGCTTGAGCCAGTTCTGGAACGCCACCACGTAGCGAACGTGCTTGTTGTGACGGTGCAGCTGGACCATCGAGTCGACGGTCAGTGCCATGAACGCCCGATGTTCGTTGACGCTCAGACTCCCCGATCCGGCGAGGTCGGCGGTCGTCGTCCCGTCGTCGGTGTAGTGCCGCTTGGCAATGATGACGTCATGTCCACCAGCAAAAAACGCCGCAGAGGCCGCCCGCAGCTCTTGAGGGTTGAGATCCTCGGCACGCTGATCGGATCCGATCGCTGTGAATTTGGCGTTGAGCACCGACCGGACGTGGGCTTCCCCCGCCGGATTGGACAAGTATTCTTCCTGCCATTCTCGTGACGCTCGAGGCAGGTCCATCCCCCAGTTGAGCTGCCAGTACTGCCACGACAAGATCTCGAAGAGGTTGGGGACCCGTCGGAACTCCGCAACAGTGGCATTGAGCTGATCCGCAGGGACACACCGCATGAGGTCGTGGTCGCACACCAACCCGCCCGGGCGCTTGACGAGCCGAGTCTTCTCCGGAGGGGTCGACAACAGATTGTCCGGGCAGAAGGCACAGGCTGCCCGACGATCATGCTCAGTCAGTTCCCGGATATGTTCCGGCGGTTTGCTCAGCGGACGAGCTCCCCGACCGGGCACCGTCCACACCTTCGTGCCCGTGAACGGGTTGACCTGCTTGATGGTGCCGTCGGGCAGTTCCCGGTAGTACGGCTCCTCACTCACTTGGACGGCTCGATGAACTCGCGGCCACCCAAGTAAGGACGCAGTGCCGCAGGCACGCGCACCGAACCAGCAGCCTGCTGGTGGTTTTCGAGCAACATGATGATGATGCGGGTCATCGCGCACAGCGTGCCGTTGAGGGTGGCCAGCGGCTCAACCCCGTCGGGTCCGCGATGACGGATGGAGAGGCGACGGGCCTGGAAGGTGGTGCAGTTCGACGTCGAGGTGATCTCGCGGTAGCGGTTCTGAGTCGGCAGCCAGCCATAGCAGTCATACTTACGAGCAGCCGACAGACCCAGGTCACCGGAGGCAACATCAAGCACCTGGAACGGGATCTCCAGGGCCGAGATGAAGTCCTTCTCGAAGCTCAGCAGCTTCTCATGCCACGCTTCGGCCTCCTCAGGCAGGCAGTAGACGAACATCTCAACTTTGTCGAACCAATGGACACGGAAAATACCCCGGGTGTCCTTGCCATAGGACCCGGCTTCACGTCGGTAACACGGAGAGAACGCGACGTAGCGCTTCGGGAGCTCAGCGTCGTCAAGAATCTCGCCGGAGTGGAAAGCCGCCAGGGCAACCTCCGACGTCCCCACCAAGTATTGGTCGTCTTTCGGCAGGTAGTACACGTCGTCGGCGGCCTGGCCGAGGAATCCGGTTCCGTCCATGGCTGAGGGCTTGACAAGGGCCGGTGGAATCATGGGGGTGAATCCCCACTGTGCCGCCTTGGACATCGCCAGATTGAGCAGGGCGAACTCAAGCTGGGCACCGACACCGGTCAGGACATAGAAACGGGAGCCAGAAATCTTGGTGCCGCGCTCCATGTCGATCGCGCCGAGGGACTCACCGATCTCCAGGTGGTCCTTGGGCTTGAATCCCTCAGCAGCAAAGTCCCGAGGCGTTCCGATGGTCTCCTTGACGACGCCCTCGTCTTCGCCGCCAGCAGGAACACCGTCAATGACGATGTTGCCGAGGGTCTTGGCCAGCTCGACGAACTTGGCGTCAGCCTCGTCAGCAGCCTTCTTGAGGTCGGAGACCTCCCCGGCGATCGACTTGGTGCGGGCCAGTAACTCGGCTTTCTCGTCGCCGGACGCCTTGGCGATGCGCTTGCCCAGCCCCTTCTGTTCAGCACGCAGGTTCTCGTGGGCGGCGATGGCCTCCCGGCGGGCCTCATCAGCAGCGACAATGTCGTCGACGACAGAGGGGTCCTCGCCGCGGGCGACCTGGGAACGGCGAACGGCGTCCGGATTCGTTCGCAGGAGCTTGGGATCGATCATGTGGCCGATCCTACCGGTCGAGGCTGCAAGGAGTGGACGGCAAAAAAGCTCGGCAGGATCCGCGATGTCCACCCGGGCCCTGCCGACGTTGTTGTGAAGCGATCAATTCATGACGTTGACGTCACTTGTTCTTGGGCTGCTTGGCCTGATCGATGTCGATCTGTTCCTTGGCGACCTTGCCGGACACAGTCTGGGTGTCCTGGGTCGTTTCCTTGCCGATCTTGATCTTCTCGGCGGCAACGGTCTCCTTGTCAACGGTCGGACGCTCCTCGTGACGAACAACGGAGCCATCCTCGGCAATGGGGGACTTATGAGTAGTTTGCGGCTCGGTATCGGCTGCCCTCTGAGGCTTCACGCCAGCGATCTGGTCACCAGAGACACCGTCACCATCCGCACCCCGGTTTGCCCTGGCGTCGGTTGTCTCATCGGCGCTTTTTGTTTCACCGGTGGTCTGACCAACGACGCCACCAGCAACGCCGTTGTCGGCTACGTCAGAGGCGGGATCGTTATGAGCCGTGAAAGCGTCGGAGTAGTACCGGTACAACTCGTCAGTCTCATCCTCAGAAAGGTGGCCGTCCGGATTGACGTTTGGAGCGTCCTTCACCTTGTCCTTGGTGTAGGGCGTGCGGATCTGGTCACCGGAAGTCTGGAACCCTCGGAACGGCACAAAGGTCTCGTTGCGTTAATCGAATTTTGTCAACACCCTCGTTTCGATAGTATTAATATGTTACCCTCTGCTCGCGCCGATAATGTGTACACCATCATTTTCCGATGGTCCGTTGAAACCACTTCTCCGCAGCCACGTAATCCTCGTCCCTGAAACCACGAATGACGTCCGGGTCATCAGACGGCGCAAAACCCCTTGTAGAACCATTTGGGTAGGAGCCAAGGAAGATCACCTCGCGGCTAATCCGGTACAACCCCTTGAGGGCAGCGGCCATCCTCTCGTCCGAGACGTGGCCGATGGCGTCGATAGAAAAACAATACTCACCGAGGCGATCCTTGGTCGGCCTCGATTCGATTCTCGACAAGTTGATTTTGCGAAAAGAGAACTGCTGAAGGATTTCCAACAAAGCACCCGGATGATCGCTTGGGGGGACGACGACAACCGTGGTGCGATCATCCCCTGTTCGAGGAATCATTTGACCACTTCGTGCCACCAAAATGAACCTCGTGACAGCATCCGGATTGTCAGCGATCTCTCGCGCCACAGCTGTCAACCCGTACATCGTTCCCGCGACTTCAGCGCACACGGCGGCGTCAAAACGCGATCGTGGGTCAGACACCTCCTTCGCCGCAGCGGCTGTTGACCCACCCTGGGTGATTTCGGCGTGCGGCGGGAGGTTGGCGGCAAGCCAATCTCGACACTGGTTCGCGGCATGAGGATGGGTCAGGACGTTGCGGATCGATGGCAGGGTCGTCCCGGGTCGGGCATAAAGATTGAATTGCACCGGAATGACGACCTCGCGAACAATTTGCACACCACCCAGGGCGGCCAGGGTGTCGAGGGTCGCACTCACCCCACCCTCGACAGAATTCTCAATCGGGACCAACGACGCCTCGACCTCGCCGTCGACAACCCCCTGCAATGCGGCACCAACCGTCCCGTAAGGGCGGGCGTCGACGTGGCCGAGGGTCTTGAGGGCTTGATGGGTGAAAGTGCCTGCGGGGCCGAAATATCCGTACACGGCGTCAGCTTATCTGCGAGATCACCACGGCGGCACCGGCTCCGTCAGGCGGGCATTGTCTGCAGACACTCGAGGAGCTGAACGCCGTTCCATGCCGGATCATCAGGACTCGTCCATTGCGGAGCTGGACGGCCTAGGGCCTCGTCAAGGAGGTCAAGGTATTCCGCGCGGTCAACCTCGGTGACGCCAAGACTGGCCAGGTGCGGCGTACTCCACTGCACGTCCAGCAATCCTGACCCAAGCTCACACACCAGCCTCAGCAGAGCCGTCTTGGAAGCGTCGCGCCCGTGATCGGGGTCGTGGAACATTGATTCACCGCTGAACAATCCACCCACACTGACGCCATAAAGCCCGCCCACAAGGCGACCTTTGGTGTCCCACGTCTCCACCGAATGAGCCCAGCCTCGTTCATGCAGGTACTCATATGTCTTGATAATGCGGTCATCAATCCAGGCATAAGGGCGATCGGGATCAGCACATCGCACGATGACATCGTGAAAGGCGCGATCGATGGTCGTCGTCTGATGTTTGGTCGTCTTGCGCAGGCTACGAGCGACCTTGACACGGCCGGGAAGCAGGATTCCTCGGTGCATGGGAGACCACCACGCCGTAGCCCCCTGAAACTCCGCAGGTACCTCATCGTCAGTGATGGGCATGGGGAAAACGCCCTCGTGAAGTGCCGCCAACACCAGGTGGGGGCTGAGAGCGCCCGTGATCGCGATGAGGTCGTCGTCAGGCCATTGGTCCGGGTCGCCGAAGAGTTCTGGAACCGTCACTGACCTAGCCTCCTGTGTCGACGCTGATCCATTGTCTAACGAGATCGAGTGCGAGCCGTAGCTCACGGGGAACCACGAGCCAAGGGTGCGCTTAGGTGCGTTCACTTGTCCATATAGCTCCACGAGCTGGTTGCACAGAGCCTGCCCATCTTGGGTACCTGTCGATTTTTGTCGGCTGAGGTTAGCACTGAGCACTCCTGTGCCCCATCCTCTACCCCAACTGTCGTTTTTCGCACCAGGGAGCAAGGGGGTTCACATCCGGGGGGATGCACGATGCGAGGCGCGGTGAGCGAGCCTTGATGGACATTACGAGGGAGACCCACGCTGAGAAGCTGAGGTGCGCCCATGGTCTAGCTCGGGGTGAGATCCAGGTCCCGCCGAACCACACCGGTCGAATTACATCCGTGTGACTTATCCCCAGCTGGTGGATAACCCTGTGGATAACTTTTGAGATCCCGGACGGCCGCGAAGCTCGAGAAATCACTGAGAATCGAGCCGGGAGCATGAGGCAGGTTCACCTGCCGCAATAGTCCGTGCACAGCACTGAGGGGCCAGCCCGCTGGAACAGGCTGGCCCCTCAATACGCCAACGATCAGGCAGTGACCACGTTGGTCAGGATGAGAACGATCATGATGATGCCTATAACTACGCGGTACCAGATGAACCCGGTGAACTTGTTCGAAGACACGAACTTCAGCAGCCAAGCGATGGACACGTAGGCCACAATGAGAGAAACCACCGTCGCCAAAATCGTCGGTCCCCAACCAATCGCATCGGCGCCGCCGGTGGTGGTGGAAATGTGGCTGGAAGCCGTGATGATCTCGTATATGCCGGCGGCCACCAACGCTGGGATACCCATAAAAAACGACAGGCGGGTCGCGGTCGCGCGATCGAACTTGCGAAACAGACCGGCAGAAATCGTCGCACCCGAACGGGATATGCCGGGGAACAGCGGTGCCAGAGCCTGGAAACAACCAATGAAGATGGCGTCAAAAATGCCGACGTCATTCATGCCGCGCTCGAGACCTGACTGCCGGTCAACCAGCCACATCACGCCGCTCCAGGCGATGAGAGCGATGGCGACGACCCACAGGGAACTCAGGGTGTTCTCGATCGCGTCCTTGAACACCAAACCGACGATGCCCACCGGAATCGACCCGAGGATAATGCCCCAGCCGAGGGTGTAATCCGGATCGCTGCGTTGTTCTTTGTGGGCCAGGCCCTTGCACCATGCAACGACGATCCGCACGATGTCAGACCAGAAATAGATGACGGCGGCCATGATGGCACCGACCTGGATGATCGCGGTGAAGGCAGTGATTCCGGTGCCCTGAATCTCATATCCCAACAGCTTCTCGACGATGCGCAGATGGCCGGTGCTAGAAACAGGCAGGAACTCGGTAATGCCCTCGACAATGCCGAGGATTACGGCGTGTAGCCAGTTCACGAATAGAAACCTCTCGATTGGGGGCCGTGCGGATGCGACAAGCGCTGATCTACGCCAGTGCGTCCAGGACACAACACCATAGACGTCGAGACTGACAATTTAAGTGTTCATATGTCGGGGCGCTTGAGATCAATGACCGTGGTCGAAGGTAAGTGGTCCAGGATCGTCGCCATTTTCCCCGCCGAATCAGGGGTACAGGAGGTATGTCTGACCGTCTGCGACGTGCCAGACAGAAACCCCCGTCACCCCAACCTCGAGGGGCACCACATTGGCCAGAATCTCTACGGCGCGCCTTTGAAGCTCGAGAGGGACCTGATACCCCATCGTGACGTGCGGATTCCACCATCGCGGCCCGTAATAGTTGAACGTGGTGACGCCTACCGCAGCCAGCCGTCGATGTAGCCGCTCATGGGGGCACCTCAACGCTTCTGGAATTCGTGAGGTGCAAAAACCATCACCCTGGGCCAGGGCTGAGCACGATTTAGCACCCACCTCCTGCGAGGTGTCAAAAATCGTCGTGGAGTCGCAGGCAGTGGGTTCTGAGCAGGCCGAGCGAGAGCGATGTGAGTCGTGCGGACACAGGGCCACCACATTGTCAGAGTTCGGCAACTGACACGCTGTTGTCAGCGTCACTCGCTCCGGCCACCCAACGTCGACAAGATCAGAATCAACACCATTCATGGTCGATACTGCCGCCACCGTAATGTGGGCAGGCTCGTGCAGTACCGGAATCGCGGTCGCCACAAGCTGATTACGGATACCGCGAAGAACCTCTTGAGCCTCATCATCGAGGGTGAGCGACAAAGTGTCAGTGAACACGACGCCGGGCTGCCAGTCGCTATTTTTCGTCACCTCGCGCCTCAATCTTGTTACAACTCCGCGGGAAGAGTCACACTTCCCGTGCATATGTAGTGACGTTACTGGCACCTTCGTCATCTGGCTCAGCGCCGGGCAGCCGGTACAAGGCCGGTCCGTCGCCATGAATGTCTTCGACAGCGATGGGACTCGGGAAATCCCCTGCGGCAGCGGAGATCAAGGCGCGGCAGCAAAGATCATGGCCCGATCATGATTCTCACCGACGGCTACGCAACAGGGGAGGGCACCTACATGGGCGTCCTCCCCTACGTCTGCGTATGTGTCAGATCACGCGGCAGGAACAGTCTCCACTGTGACGTGACCCTTGATGGCGTCATGCAGCTTGACACCGACGGTGTGCTTACCGATGGTCTTGATCGGCTTGTTGATCTCGATAGCCCGCTTATCGAGGGCGGGGCCACCAGCCTTCTTGACGGCCAGAGCAATGTCACTCGGAGTCACAGCACCAAACAGACGACCACTCTCGCCAGCCTGAACGGTCACCTGAACCACCAGGTGCTCCAGCTGCGAGCGAATCTGCTCGGCATCTTCCTTGGACTTGATCTCCTTGGCCTCGCGGGCACGGGTGATGTCCTTGATCTGGGCCTCAGCACCGCGCGTCCACTTGATCGCGTAGTTCTGCGGCAACAGGTAATTACGACCGTAGCCGTCCTTGACCTCAACGATGTCACCGGGGACACCGAGCTTGGCCACCGGAGCAGTGAGAATGAGCTTCATGTCTTTCCCCCCTTCTCAGCGAGCCGTCGAGGCGTACGGGAGCAGCGCGAGCTCGCGAGCGTTCTTGATCGCGATGGCGACTTTGCGCTGATCCTGGACCGTCAACCCGGTAACGCGACGAGCGCGAATCTTGCCTCGCTCAGAGATGAACTTGCGCAGCAGGGCGGTGTCCTTGTAGTCCACCGCGCCGATGTGCACGGTCTTGATGGGGACGACCTTCTTCTTGTTCACAGACTTGCGCTGTGGACCGGCCATTGTGGTGCTCTCCTTCTTATGAAAGCCCGGCTCTCGCCGGAATGTGCCTTGTCCGTGGCCCCATACGGGGCGCCGAACCTGATGTTTCTTGTATCGATGGCGCGATGATCGGCGAATCTACCGATCAGAACGGCGGTTCGTCGGTCTGGGCTGAAGCCCAGGGGTCGACTCCCCCACCACGATTGGCGTCACCGTTGTTGTAGGACCCCTGGTTACCGGAGTTTCCACCCCAGTTACCACCCTGGCCGCCATTGCCACCTGACCAGTCACCCTGGCCGCCACTGGGATTTCCGCCCCAGTTGCCACCCTGACCACCGCCAGTATTGCCACCCCAGTTACGTCCACCAGAGGACTGGTTGCGAGCCACCTTGGCCGAGGCGAACCTCAGCGACGGACCCACCTCGTTGACGTCGATCTCGTAGGAGGTACGACGGTTGCCGTCGCGATCCTCATAAGAGCGAGCCTTGAGGTTGCCGTTGACGATGACACGCATACCTTTGGACAGCGACTCGGCAACGTTCTCGGCGAACTGACGCCACACTGAGCAGTTGAGGAACATTGCCTCACCGTCGCGCCATTCACCGGTCTGCCGATCGTAGGTTCGCGGGGTCGATGCCACCGTGAAATTCGCGACAGGCACCCCGTTAGGGGTGAAGCGCAGCTCAGGATCAGCAGTCAAATTGCCAATCACCGTAATGGGTGTTTCGCCAGCCATGTCACTCTCCGCGGTTTGGGATGTTGCGAATCAATGGTTCCAGTGTGCCGCTCGCCTAGGACAGTTTTCGGGATCACCCGAGAACAGAGGCGAACACGGGTCCTCGATCCTCAGTGGATCTCGGGACGCATGACCTTGGTGCGCAGAACCTTCTCGTCGATGGCGAGAAGACGATCCACTTCCTGAATGGTCGCGGGTTCACAGGTCGCGTTGACGACGACGTAGATGCCTTCCGACTTCTTCTGAATGTCGTAGGCCAGGCGGCGCTTGCCCCACACGTCAACATTGTCGACGGTGCCCTTCTCGTCAGTAATGACCTTCAGGTACTTCCCCACGAGGGAATCGACCTGACGCTCTTCGACGGTCGGATCAATGATGATCATGACCTCGTACTTACGCATACGCTGACTCCACCTCCTCTGGTCTCAACGGCCACAAGTACATCCCGTGGCAGGAGGGCGAATGCCACCGGTCGGGATCTTCCCGATCGGCCAGCTGCCTCAGCTGACAGCCAGATGAAAACAATACCGGTCAACTCGCCGTTCTCCGAATTCACCGCGTTGCACTTCGCCTCAGTACACCTCCCCGACACACACCGACACGGCGTGACGATTCATCCTTCGTTCCCGGAATCACACGCGCGGCGCGTGGCGAACTGGGCGGCAACGCCACAGAACCAACCGTGCAGCAACGCCACAGAGCTAACCGTGCGGCAAAGCCACAACGCACTCCAGGTCAGTTCCCAAGGCAGCCTTCAGCCATTGATAACGGTTTCATCACATTGTGCGGCAGGGTCTCGCATCCCTGAGTAACTGTTCGATAACGTCTTCTCCAAAGTGACAAGAACTGTGTCCGTCAGTCCGACATGAGCCCATGGCTGTGTGCCGGATTCATGGACCATCTGTCTGTCACCCGTGCGAATCCGGGAAGTCCGGTCGCATTGCCAAGGAAAGACGGTCACACATATGCACACGTTTCGACGAGGAGGGCTGCTGGCAGGCGTTGTTGCGCTAGCCCTGGCAGCTACCCCGGCTGCTATGGCTGCCCCGGACCCCACACCGCCAGCCCCTTCTCCTGCCTCTGCTACCCGCACGCAGTCCGAGAAGGTCAAGGTCATGGTGCTCCTGACTGGCCAGCCGACAGGACGCGGCGTTGAAAGAACGAACCTCGCCGAACTCAATCGGACTGTTAATGCTATTCAGTCCAAGATTCCGATCAAGGTCGATCGCCGATTCGGCATGCTCCTGAAAGGGTTTTCGGCCTGGGTCGAGGCTTCTGACATCCCCACCCTGCAGGCCCAGCCAGGAGTCGCATCTGTCAAACCAGTGCGCGCTTACAAGCCCG
The DNA here is from genome assembly GCF_030525615.1 of Cutibacterium sp. Lineage (GTDB taxonomy): Bacteria > Actinomycetota > Actinomycetes > Propionibacteriales > Propionibacteriaceae > Cutibacterium. The sequence continues at coordinate 341,465 of NZ_JAUNEJ010000002.1, forward strand.
TCGATGACGAGGTAAACCTGGCCACCAGAGCTACCGCAGCCCGCACCACAGGACTGGACGGACGCGGCACCGTCGTTTCCATCATCGACTCCGGTATCGACATCAAGCATCAGGACATGCGCCTTAGCGCCGACGGCAAGGCACACGCCAAACTCAAGGCGGTAGCCGGGTTCACTGACAAGGTGCCATACGGCTACAACTTCGCTGACGACAACACCAACGTCAAAGACACCAGCGCAGAACAGCACGGTATGCATGTGGCCGGCATTGTGGCGGCCAATGGTGGATCTGACGCCGACGCCACAACCAACGGACGTGTCAACGGTGCCGCCCCTGAGGCCCAGTTACTCGCCATGAAGGTGTTTTCCAACAATCCGACAGACTCCGGGTCCGCCTATACCGACGACATCGTCGCCGCCATCGAGGAATCGGTGCGTCGCGGAGCTGACATCATCAATATGTCTCTCGGCTCGCCCGACGGTCTCGATTCCTCCGAGCAAGGCGACACTCTCGCCATCGCCAACGCCCAGCGTGCCGGTGTCCAGGTCCTCGTCGCTGCCGGCAACGATGGGTTGTCGACTTCTATCGACGGCGACGAATACGACGCCCTGGGACGTCTCGACAATGGGTCATTGGGAAGTCCAGCTACCGCCCCTGCCGCGTGGTCTATCGCGTCAATTAACAATGCCCACAAGGTAGTCGCCGCTGCCAAGGCCACATGGGAGAACGGTTCAGCGGTGGTCGGTTACGACCAGCAGGCCGGCCCTGTCGATACCGACGTCCACAAGCTCGTCGTTGCTGGAATCGGCAAGCCCGAGCAAGTCCCCGCTGAGGTCAAGGGTAACTGGGCACTTATTGAACGTGGCGAAAACACCTTCGCCGAGAAGGTGCAGAACGCCGTCGACAAAGGTGCCACCGGTGTCATTATCTTCAACAACGCTGATGGTGGGAACGACATCCCAGGAATGGCAGGCATCGAGGACGCCAAGGTACCCGTCTCCGGTATGAGCCACGACGATGGGCAAAAGCTCGTCGACATCGCGAAATCCGGCAAAGAGGTATCGATTCAGCTCACCAAATCCAATCAGGTGATAGACAACCCTGATCCGTTGCTCGCTTCGAGTTTTACTTCCTGGGGAGCCACCCCGGACCTCAATTTCAAGCCTGAGATCGCCGGCATTGGTGGGGCTGTGTACTCGACGCTCAACGACAACAAGTACGGCGTCAAATCTGGTACCTCGATGGCTACCCCGAACCTTGCCGGGCTCACGTCACTGATGTTGCAATCGCTGCGCGCCAAGGAACCAGGATTGTCTCCCGTCGACGCCGCAGCCCGAATTCGCACCGCCTTTTCCAATACCGCAGTAAGGCCGACGACCTCTGACGGTGTACCTCAGGCTCCCCGCCAAATTGGCGCTGGCCTGGCCCAGGTTGATCGTGCCGTCGCCACCAACGTGCTCGCTACGGTGAACGGCAGCCCGAACGTAGCTCTCAAAGAGATCACGTCACCACGCAATGTCAACGTCACCCTCACCAACGTCAGCGACAAGGCGCAGACCTTCGACGCTGGTCAGACCTGCGTCATTAATGAAAGTCACGAACCTGACCAAGCGCTGACCACATGCTCGACCAGCGAACACGCTGCAACCGCGACGAAAACCGTCACCGTCCCCGCCCACGGCACCGCAAACGTATCCTGGACGGTGACGCCCAAACCCGGCGAAGCTCACTGGCTCGAAGGCTGGTTGACCCTCGCGTCGACCGATCCAGACCAGCCCGATCTGGCTGTCCCCTACCTGGGGTTTGTCGGCGACTGGAACGCTGAGAACATCATCGACACCCCCGTCTACGACAAAACCCCGTCGCTGATGTCTCAAGCATTCGGAGAGACCACACCCCACAAAACGGTGCTTGCCAGCACGATCCTCGGGGCAATGACCATTGAACGTGGTGTGGGAGACAACTACTTCTCCCCCAATGGCGACGACATGTTCGACACCATTTTTGCCCAGACCCTGCTGCTACGCTCGGCTCAGGAGCTCAAATTCTCCATCGTCGACGCCCAGGGCAAGACCGTCCGGGAACTCGGTTCTGATCGCGACCTGCAGCACATCCTGCTGAACAAACTCGCTGCCATCACAACCAACGCTGCCAATAGTGATACCGACCGCAGTTGGGACGGCAAGGTGTGGGACGCCAAGAAAGCCGCTTTCGTCACTGCCCCCGAAGGTAACTACACCTTCAAGGTGCAGGCTCGTCTGTCGCCGAACTACGACTGGCAGACCGTCGAGATGCCCTTCATTCTTGACGTCACTGCCCCCAAGGCGACCACCTCGGTGCGTAACAACGCTGACGGCTCCGCTTCGGTCATCGTCAAGGTTGCCGACGCCGGCTCCGGTGCCGGTCCGGTTACCGCTGTGGATAGCTCAGGCACCATGCTGACCGCTGACACCAAGTCCGTTCCCGGCGCGACTGTTTTCACCGTTCCGAAACCAGCGGCAGCCAAGTACGTGCAGGTAACTGCAGCCGACGGGGCTTTCAACACCACGACCTCGGTCGTCATGCTCGACAAGGCCGTCCTGGCAACCCCCGACTCCCTCCTGACGGGAGCCGTCGTCAACGACGAAACCCCCGACTCTTCGAGCCTGTACCAGGTGGCGGACCAGCCCTTCCTACGCAAGGACAAGACCCTACCCGTCCGTGGTGCGGTCTCCGCTGAGGTTGCCAAGGTGACCGTCAACGATGTCGATGCGACCATCGACGCCGACCACTACTTCACGGCAATGGTCCGATGGGCTGAGGGTCACAACACCTACGAGATCGTCGCCTATGACGCCGCTGGCAAGGTCCTCGACCGCTCGACGACATGGATTGACGTCGACCTCAAAGGGCCGCAGCTGACCGCCGACGCCAATCGCAATTCGCAAAGCCTCGTCACGATCAAAGATGACGGGACGGTCGACGTCTCTGGCACTGTCTCCGATGACCAGGCCAGGATTGGCGACAAGCGCCGTCCGCTGACGGTTACGATCGACGGCAAAGACGAGAAGGTTCAGGTAAACGCCGACGGCACCTTCAAGACGACCGTCACACCGAGCGCGTCGGCCACCCAAGTTGCCGTCACGGCCGATGACGGTGTGAACGTGACCACCGTCACTTTGCCTCTCGACCGCCCGGTCACCGAAGACAACGCCTTGCGGGTTACTTTCGACAACCCGGCCATGGCTGCTCCGGACCTTCCATTCGGCCAGCAGAACATCTTCCTCGACGGCAATGACCCCGCCATCGATACCAAGGCCGACCCGCGCACGTACACGATCTCGGGTACCTTCAACCGTGCTCCCAAGTCCTTTACCATCGAGGGCAAGGAGGTTCAGCTCGACTCCAAGCTGCACTTCTCGGTCAAGGTCCCCATCACCCAAGGGGTGACCAAGATCGGCTACACCGTCACTGACACCACCAAGGATGCCCAGACCGTCGAGGGAGCGTGGCGCGTGTTCTACGACAGCCGGGTCCCCGGTATCCAGCTCGATCATCCGCGCATCGCCCAGGATGGTGCTATCTACATCACCAAGCCGTCGCAAGACGTCACCTTTGACGGTCGGGTGTGGGACAACGCCTTCGGCTACAACTTGGCTATCAATGGCAACGTCGTCAGCAATTTCACCAACATCTGGGACCCGGGCGCCAACATCAACAAGCGCGAATTCTCCGAGGACGTCACTGCCTCTGACGGCGACCGCATTCTGTTGGGCCTGTACGACCTCATGGGCAACGGACTTGAGCAGATCATCCCGGTCATCAGCGACACCGAAGCCCCCGACGTCGAGGTTTCTGGCGTCAAGGCCGGTGAGGTGGTGTCCGAGCCGACGACGATTACCGTCAAGGCTTCTGACGCCCACCTTCGCAACATGAAGGTGACTCTCGATGGCAAGCAGGTCGCCTTCAAAGCCACGAAGGTGGTGCCCGCCGAGGGAGCCACGGTTGACTTCTATGGTGAGGAAGATGGCGGCGCTGCCCCGTCGACCTCTCCTTCAACCGCAGCTTCTGCCACTTCATCGGCCAGCGCCCCGGGCGCCAGCTCAATTGAGAAGGTCGCCGCCAGGGCCGCTGCTGCCCAGCAGGCCGCCGATAACGAGGCCGCCGAGGATGACGCTGAGCCGGCCACAACCGGCGAGGACTACACCCAGCTGACGGTAGAGCTGCCGACCAAGGATCTGGCTGCTGGCGCCCACCAACTGGCTGTCACCGCCACTGACCGGGCTGACCGTCGTACCGACGTCGCCGTACCGTTTACGGTGGACGCTGTGCCTCGCATCGAGGGGCCGGCCGCCTTGGTTGTTAACCCCGACGAGAACATCCTCGACCAGATTCGTGCCGCCTACCAGGTGGTTGACGATCTCGACGGCGACCTCGTCGTCAATGCCAACGTGAGCGGACTCGTCATGGACCAGGCTGTCCCGGTCGTCCTGAGCGCGGTCGACTCGGCTGGCCACGCCGTCACCAAGACCGTGCGAATCACGATGACACGTCCGGAACGGACCCTTACCGGCGAGTGCGGAACGATGACAGGTCGATTCGCCAAGGACGACTCGATCTCGATTACCTGCCGCTCCGGCGACGACGGGGACGTCCTCGTCACCATGAAGAACGCCGGGCCGACCGTCACCGGAACCCTGACACTCAACGTACCGACCGATCGCAAGATCCTCATCCTCGAGAACGGCACGGTCGTCGGCACCGCGACGGGCCAGGTTGTCGACGGCAAGGTCGTCCTCAAGGTGCCGTCGAAGATCACTCTCGACTTCGTTGCCGAGAAAGCCGAATCGGGCGGCACCCAGCCGACTACCCCGGGCAAGACGAAACCAGGCCAGGTCACCAATCCAGGCCAGGTCACCAAACCGGGCCATGACAATGAGCCGGGTAGTAAGCCGGGTAGCGATGAGTCGCATGGTTCGCAGGCTCAGCACCGTCACTACCAGTTGCCTTCCACCGGAGGTGACCCCGCTACTGGTCTGACGGGCCTGGCCGGTCTCGCCGGACTGGGAGCGCTGGTCAGCATGGCAATTGCGGCCATCCGCAAGTCACGTCGCTGAGGCCAAACACCGCATTGCCCCCTCGCCCATGGGTGAGGGGCTGGTGCGTCAGTGGTGCCTGATTGCCTCTGCGCATTGCCCCCTCGCCCATGGGTGAGGGGGCAATGTTGTGTGCTATCACGCAATACTTCCGACCACGTGCCCTCACACAGTGTTTTGCTTCTAAGACGCACTGAGAACGAGGTCTGCTGTAGGGGTGCTTTTCTTGCGCCGGGGTGTCATTGCGCGTCTTTGTCATTGCACGTTTTGCGCCGGGATGTCATCCGGGCTAGGGCGACGCCCCAGCGGTGGCAATACCTCAGCGATCGCGTGGCGGCCCAGGAATGAGGATTTCTCCCCCAGCCCGCCATGCCCGCAACCCGGATGCGAGGAAGTCACAGGTGTAGCCCTTTTCGCGCACCGGCCTCACCAGGTGGCCAGATCGGAACCCGGTATCGCACACCAAAACGAAATGAGGGTCGGGCTCAGCCAACGGGTCATCACCATAGATCGCGGTGAACGGGTCGGCGATCAACTCTTTGGGATTGACGAGCCGAGCTCCAGGAGCGTGGCCGGCTTCATACTCGCGACGAGTCCTGACGTCGACGAGAACTCCCCCCTTGGCGAGGATATTGAGAACGTCAGGAAGCTCAAGACCTCCCTGGGCCATTCCATGATTTATCAGCAGGTCACGCAGTCCCATGTCTGCACAGTCTAGGGAAAGCAACGGTGATTCACCCCGCCACCCAGCGCGTGCCAACTCACCCGGTGGCGAAAACTCCCGGCTCGGGCAGGTCCGGGGAACGGCCGTGCTTATCCTCCGAACCTGCTGACGAAAATGGTCATGCTGCCTGCGTGTCAAGATTCGTGTTGACCCCGGCTAGCTTTTCCCCAGCTTCACAACGCCCCGCCGACGCGCGGTCAGAGCACCAAGCGACAAAAATCCCCAGTCCACAACGCACCTACGCACTGGGGTGCCTGGTCCATGGCTGAGCTGACGAAAATGGTCACGAAACCTTCGGGATGGACGACTCCACGCCCCTCGTCCCATCTACGCCAGATTCAGGTTGTGCGTCCTACTTGCTATACGTCAGAGCCGCAATGGCCGCACCCATAGCCCTGCCATCGTCATCAAGAACCGCCGGGACAACCTCGATGTCCCATGGAACTCCGGGTATCAACTCGGCAGCCAGGGCGTCTTGAAGATCCTGAACAATTTCCGGACACGCGTGCGGCAACTCTCCCCCGACAATGACTCGCGAGGGGCTCATGAGAAGAACTACCGCTGCGCTCACGCAGGCAACTGACTCAGCTGCTTCCCTCAAAGCGTGGCGGGCTTTTTTGTCACCACGTGCCACAGCCTTGGCAAGAGCACCAAGATCATCTACCCCCGCCGCCTGGCACACCGCCGGGATTGAGGCCACCGTTTCCAAACAACCCGTCTTCCCGCAGTAACATCGACGACTCGACTCCGGGACTCGGGCGTGTCCCAATTCCCCCGCGTAACCGGTCGCCCCGTCGCGAACATGATCGGCGACGATCACGGAGCCGCCTACTCCCCATCCCAAGTGAACATAGAACTGCTCTGCGATCCCACCCCCAGCGCCGTCGCGGGCCTCTCGCAAAGCGGCCATCCTGATGGTGTTATCGACAATGACCGGCGCCTTCCACCACCGCTTCGTCAGGAAAGCCACCTTCGAGGCATAGGTGTCGCCGCGGCCTACCGGCACTGGCAGCCCGACACCAATGCCCGTCACATACCCAGCCTCCAGGCCGAGATCTGACATCTGTGCGGCCAAGGCGTCCACCAACCCGGCGAGGTTGTCCTCCCACTGCTCAGAAGGATCGCGACCTCGTGCGACCTTGGCCACTTGAAACCCTTGATGATCGACGGCCACCGCAAGAGCCCGGGAGCGAGAAATGTCGAAACCAAGAACGGCCACCACCCCGGCACGCAGGGTGAGTCGCTCCACCGGACGCCCCCGACCGCGACGGTGGGGGTCAACGAGGTAGTCAACGATGCCTTGTACCTGCAATGCGCCAAGGGCACGCCCGAGAACGGGACGGGAGATCCCAAGGACACTACACAGCTCGGCCCGGGTGTACGAGCCTGTCGACAGCGCGTGGATGATTCGCTGTTCCAAAGTCTCGGCCTGGGGACGTGTGAGGTATTCCATTGGCGTCACTTCCCTTCCGCCGTTGGACCTCTTCACGAATGTTCTCAGTGTGCCACAAGACGCGCTTCTGCCCGCCCGAGAAGCGCATCTCAGACGGGCAGAAGCAGACAGATCGGGGTCAGTCGGTGACGACCTCGTCGAGGTCCGACCGGGCGGTGTTGACCAACGGCACGTCAAAATCGACCATCGCAGCCATCCACTTGGCGAAGGAGTGATCTCCCCGCTCCCGCAGCTGACGGTAAAGCTCCTTGGCCAGTTCACGACGAATGTCGTCATAGACCGGAACCGTATAGACGTTGTTCATCTCGGCCGGGTCTACTCGTAGGTCGTAGAGCTCGTTGATCGACTCATGGTTCATAACCAGTTTGAACTCCCGGGTGCGCAACATACGCTGCTGCAGCGGGAAATGGTGACCGTGGAACTCACAGACGATATTCTCGCGCCATCCCGGCACATCCTCGCCACGGGTGAGGTCGACGATGGAGCGGCCGTCAGGAACAAGGGCGGGGTCGAGACCAGCGATGTCCATAACGGTGGCGGGCAAGTCGATGAGCGACACAAAAGCGTCACTACGACCCACGGTCGAGACGCCAGGGATGTGGGCAATGAACGGGACGTTGTAAATGTCGTCGTACATGGCCGGGCCCTTGTCGTTCATCCGGTGTGACCCGGTGAACTCGCCGTGATCGGCGGTGAAGAAAACCGCCGTGTCGTCGAGCACCCCAAGCTCCCGAGCAGCATCCATGATCCGGCCAATCTCGAAATCGATCATCGAAACGTAACCCCAGTACACGGCAATGAGCTTGCGCCACTGGTCGTTGCTGAAACTCGACGTCGACCAGTAGGTCGCATAATTCTGCTGTACCGGGGGCTTACCGATGAGGGAATCGCCGAAGTTCTCCGGCAGGGTGACGACATCGGGGTCGATGAGGTCGAACCACTCGTCAGGCAGGAAATAGGGCAGGTGCGGGCCGAAGAAGTGGACGTCCAGGCAGAAGGGCTTGCCACCGTCTTTCCAATCCTTGGCGTATTGACGCAACCGCGCGATAGCCCGATCCGCCAGGAAGCGCTCGAAGGTCGCCTCCTCCGGCTGGTCCAGACGAGCCGCGATGATATGACCCGGACGCTTGCCAGGAAGCTCACCGCGCCACAGATCGTGGGCCTTGACGGGCGGAAGGTTGTTTTCCTTGAGCCAAGCGACGTATTTCTCGTTACCTACAGGGTTTTCAGCTCCCCAGTAAGTGTCGTCGTCAGCGCCAAAGGCCGACGGCAGATTCGCTCCGCAGTGGTACTTGCCGACGATACCGACGTTGTACCCGTTGTCGTGGAGTTCCTGAGTGTACGTCCAGGCATCGAGGGGAATCTCGGTCTGATAGGCGATGTTCCACTCTGGATTGGCCAACACCTGGTGCTTGATCGGCAGCCGCCCGGTCATGAGGGAGGCTCGCGCCGGAGTGCAGATTGCTGTCGGCGTGAAGGCATGGGTGAAAGCGAAACCGTTCTTGCCCATCTCGTCGAGGACCGGCGTCTTGGCATGGGGGTTACCAAGACAGCCAATGGTGTCGACGCGGTGCTGGTCAGTCATGATGACCAGGACGTTGCGGACGTTCTCGGGAATATCCCGCTGACGGGGTGTACCAGTCGGGTTCTCAGTCATGGTCCTTTCCTTTCTGTGAGGAATGTATGAGCTGCGCGGAGCTCACGCACCCATCTCCTCGAGTTCCTTGCCCGCCGTCTCATGGAGGTAACGGGCAGTGAAGATGACGGCGAGGATGCCGAAGCCGCAGTAGATCCAGTAGATACCAGCCGGCGACCAAGCGACAAGGAACGGGAAGAGCAGAACCACCAGGAAGTTGACGAAGAAGTCAGCACCCGAGGCCATCGACATGGCCGCACCACGGATCTGATTGGGGAACATCTCGCCCATGACAATCGAGAAGATCGGTCCCCAAGAGGACGTGAATCCCAGCAGGAAGCAGCACAAGGCAGCAATGGCCAGGAATCCTAGGACCGGGCTGTGTGAAATGTCGGGGCCATCTGCAGTCTTGGGGGCGATCGTGAAGACGAAAGCGACAACGGCCAGGGAGACGAAGATGAGGGTGCCGCCATAAATGAGCATCCGCTTACGTCCGACGCGGTCAACTAGCAGAATGCCGGTGACGACGCCAACGATCTTGAAGCAGGTAATGATGAGGGTCTGCTGGAAGGCTGTGTCCTCAGAGAAGCCGACGGCCTGGAAGAGGGTGTTCGAGTAGAAGAAGACGCCATTGGTACCGGTCAGCTGCTGGAAAGCGGCGATGGCCATAGCGACGAAGACAAGGCCCTTCCACTGCGAGGTCATGACGGCGCGGATTCCGAGGGTGCGCTCCTTGACTCCCAAGGTCTTGCGAATCGCCTCGACGCGATCCTTCGCTTCCTCGGCGGTGTCACCGGTGACCTTGGTAATGACAGCAGCGGCCTTATCGCTGCGACCGGCAGCAACGAGCCAGCGCGGGGATTCGGGGATACGAGCTGTCATGACGGCGTAGAAAATTGCCGGGATAAGCAGGCACAGGAACATCCACTGCCATGCTTCGAGGCCAAGGGCCAGAGTTTCTGACGTGCTACCGGCAGCGCGAACGACCAGGAAGTTGATGAGGCCGGCGAAGAACAGGCCCAAGATGATGGCCAGCTGCCGGAAAGCGATGAGGCGACCACGGATGTCAGCTGGGGCAATCTCAGCAACGTAGCCGGGAGCGACGGTTGTCGCAGCTCCAAAGCCGATACCACCAATGATGCGGCACACGATCAGGAACGGGTATCCGCCGAGCCAAGGACACATGGCACCGAGCACAGCCTCAAACAGCAAGAAAGGCGCAACCCACATCAGGGTGGTGCGCCGTCCGATACGGTCGGAGATTCGGCCGGCAAAAATGGCACCGATGAAACCGCCGATAATGCCGGCGGCACCTGCGACGCCCTGGGCGATCGGACCCAAGTGGAATTCGGAACCTACGGCGGCGATGGCGCCGTTGAGGACCATGCCCTCGAACCCGTAGAAGAATGGGCCGAGAGTGGCAATGAGCGCCAATGACGTGGCGTATTTACGCGCAGCCGCGCGGCGCGGTTCGAGAGGTGCTCCCGCCTGTTGTGGGGCGGGAGAACTGGTTGCGGTGGACACCTACTTGCTCCTTTGGTGATCGATCCGGTCGCAGATCGGACGACACCAACGTCGCCCTGCGATGGCTAGACCATAAGGACAGGGGATTTTTGACCGCAACCCCGGTCACTAAAACTCTACTATTTGTGACGGAAATCACACACTGCGGATAGGGCTGGTAGAGCTGGCCTCCTCGTTCTTTCCCCCGGTCAAAAATACCAACAGCGGGTTGTCATGGTTACTGGGGTGCCCGGTACCGCAGGGTGCTGACAAAAATCGTCAATGATGAAAACCGTCCCCGAGATCGCCAGACTGAGACCTCTCGAGGAGCCGGCTAGATCTTGCTCATCCGTCGGCGATCATGATGATGTAGATGGCCCCCCTACAACAGATGACTCCTGTATAGACGACATGAGCGAGGCCCCGGGGCACACGAGCCGGGCACGACGATCCCGGACGTATGGCTTCACCGTGTGGCACGCTCGGGGACCTTTGCAACGCACCCGAGAGGCGTGTCGAAAACTGTCAACGAGCCGACGGCCTCAGCCTGTTCCTTACCTCAGGATCGAGAATCTCGGCAGGAGCACGGTTGGCACGCACCAGCCGGGCCATGGCCACGAGATCGGGACGGATGGATGAGTAGAAGTGGAAATACCCAGGACACAGGTAGTTCTGGCCCTCTTCACCATCGGTTGAGGTGACGAAACGATCCTTGGGGCACCCACCCTGACACATTCTCAAGTACGGACACTTGCGGCATTGTTGGGTAAGCTGAAGATTCTTCTTTTTCGAAAACTTACGCATGGTGTCTGTCGAGACCAGCTCTGCAAAGGACTTTTCTCGAATAGACCCGAGACGCCAATCGGGCTCAACCCAATGGTCACACGCATAAACGTCGCCATTGAATTCCATGGCCATGTTATTGCCGCATTGCGGGGCATGTACACACACTGGGTGAATCCCAAACATAGCTGACAGGGCAGCGTCGAGGTCCTGAATGAACACCGTCCCGACGTCATGGTGAACCCATTCGTCAAAAATCTCGATAAGAAACTGGCCATACGCCATCGGATCAACGCTGCGAGATGTCACCGCAGCGCCTTCCTGCCGATAGAGCAGCCGCTCACCTGAAGCCGTCCGCCATCCCGCTTCGGCCACCGGGAGATCTTCGTCGTTCACCCTCTCGACAATGGGGATAAACTGCAAGTACTGGGCCCCTAAGTCGTCACGGAAATGCCGATACACCTCGAGACCACAATGCTGATTTGCAGCATTAACCGTACACAGAATATTAGTCCGAACCCCAGCTTTTTGCAGGAGTCGATATCCGCGCACGACCATGTTATACGTCCCACGTCCACCACGGTTCTTGCGATACGCGTCATGGAGATGAGCTGGGCCGTCTATCGACACACCGACCAGAAAATCCTGCTCGGCCAGGAACTCCGCCCATTCTTCATCAATGAGAGTGGCATTCGTCTGAATTGCATGAGTTACTTTCTGACGCGGACGTCGATATTCCTCCGCAAGCTCGACAACCCTTCGGAAGAACGGCAGCCCTCGCAGGGTCGGCTCACCGCCCTGCCACAACATCATGACCTCACCGTCGCCGCTGGCAGCCAAGAATTCCGCCACGTAGTCCCGTAAGGTGTCTTCGTCCATCTGCTGACGCGGGGCGTCGTAGAGCAATTCCTTCGAGAGGAAGAAGCAGTACTCACAGTCCAGATTACATGCCGCACCTGTCGGCTTTGCCACTACTGACAAGGGTAAACGCTGACGCACGAGGGGGCCTGGGGTGCTCTTAGCCGACACGTGAGATGCCATTGTTCCTTCCAGTGTTTTCGTCGCTCGTCATAATCCCGCAGCAATCATTCCAGACACCGCAGAACTTAGTGCTTCGAGTTCTCCTTGCTGGCCTTCCGCCGCGCCGCAATTCTGCTGTACATCTCCTCGACGACCTCGGTGAACCTCTTCTCGACCTCGCGACGGCGCACCTTGAGGGTCGGTGTGAGCAAGCCGTTGTCCATCGTGAACTCGTCCCACAGCACCCGCAGGTCACGGATCTGCTCCTGGTGGGGCAGCTTCGCGGTCATCGCGGCCACACGCCGCCGAATCTCCTCTGCCAGCTCCTCAGATCGCAACATCTCCGGAACTGTCATCGACGAGATGTGGAGTCGTTCAGCGATCTGTTCCACCTGCGGCAATGATGGCTTGACAAGCAGGGTCAGGCACGGTCGATTGTCACCCAGCAGCACCGCATGTTCAAAGAGAGGATCTTTCATGAGGGAGTTCTCGATGGGCTGTGGCGAGATGTTCTTGCCGTTAAGGGTGACGATGATGTCCTTGAGCCGATCGGTAATGACGAGAAAACCGTCATCGTCGATGTACCCGATGTCACCGGTGTGCAGCCAGCCGTCCTCGATCGCCGCAGCAGTTTCCGCCGGGGCCTTCCAGTACCCCTTCATGATGTTCGGACCGCGATAAAGGATTTCCCCCTCCTCGCTCGTCGTTATCCGACTACCCACCAGCGGCTTACCCGCTGTGCCGAACTTGGTCCCGCCGGGGGAGTTGAAACTCACCAGCGGGGAAGCCTCGGTCAACCCGTAGCCCTGGCACACCAGCAGACCGCACGCGGCGAAGAACTCCTCAACCTCTTTGCGCAGCGGTGCCCCACCCGCCGCTAGCACAGTCTTGGGCCCGCCAACAGCGTCACGGATGGCCTTAAGGACGAGCCGATCAGCAACCTTGTGCCGCGCCTCCAGCGAGACACTGGGGCGACGCCCTTCCTGCTGGGTCAGCCACCACTCGCGGCCCACCTTGATCGACCATTCGAAGATCCTCAGCTTGGCTGGGGAATCAGCGACCTTCTCCCGCGCCACCTTCATGACCTGCTCGTAGAGTTTCGGCACCGAGACAAAAAGGGTCGGCCGAACCTCTGCCAGCATCGCCGAAACAGTCTTGGGGTTAGACACGAAGGTATTGAGGCACCCGTGACGAATGACCACCATCGACCAGCCCCACTCCAAGGCGTGCGACAGCGGCAGAAAGCTCAACGAGTGATCGGCCGGGGAGAAATCGAAGAAGGCGTCGAGGGCCTGCAGCTCGGCCAGGGCGGCGCGATGGCTTATCATCACCCCTTTGGGTTCCCCAGTGGTTCCTGAGGTGTAGATGAGGGCAGCGACGTCGTCACCACATGATTGTTCCATCCGCTCCTCAACGATGGGCTGCATATGTTCACACACCCCGGCCTGACGCACCTGCTGCAGTGAGAGCACCCTCAAGCCGTCATAATCACCAGTGCAGTCGCCTGAATTGATAAGCACGACGGTCTCCAAACAAGGCATTCGATCCCGTGCCTCGAGAATCCGGTCAAGCTCCTTACGACCAGCGGTGATGATCGCACGAACCCCAGCGTCGGTGACGATGTGGACGATCTGATCGGGGGTCGACGTCGGGTAGATCGGTACCGGGACGGCACCAATCGTCATGCCAGCAAGATCAGCCTCAATCCACTCCGGGCAGTTGCCGGAAAACAGGGAAATACGGTCCCCCCGCTGCAAACCGTCCTCAGTCAACACCCCCGGGGTGACGAATGCCCGTGCCAAACCCGCGACGCGACGCCCCGTCTCAGCGTAGGTACGGATGATCCACTGACCGTCCTGACGCACCCTGGTGGCGGGACGAAAACCGTGAGTCGCCACCACGTCACGGAACATATGGGCAAGGTGGGTCTCGACGAGATTCTCGCCCGGTACCGGCTGGCCGAGGAGTTCGCCGACCGGGTCAGCCTCCCGGGACTGGTCAGCCTCCCGGGACTGCCGCGTACTCGATGTCATAACCGCTCCCCCTGCCGGCATAGACCTGACACTTCATCGTAGTGTTCCCTCATCATGGTCGCAGATAGCCGTCACAAGCGCTCACGCAGCCAGTCGATATCGCGTGCCTGCCCCTCGGCGTCCCCGGGGGTCTCGACGACAACCGGCGCCTGTGCCGCCCGGATGACATCGACGAGGACACCAGAGTCGCACTCCCCCTCCCCCAGGTTGGCGTGGCGATCGCGTCCCGAACCAGCCGGCCCTTGCGAGTCATTGCCATGCACAAGGTCGATCCGACCAGTGATTGCGCGGACGTCGTCGACCAGGGTCGTCATGTCCAGACCGGCCGCAAAAGCGTGGCAGGTGTCCAGACAAAAACCAACGTTCTCATGCCCCGAGGCAGCGTCAATCGCCTCCCAGGTCCCCGACAGCCTCTCCAGGAAACGAGCCATCGCGTGGTCCCCGCCCGCCGTGTTCTCCACGAACAGCGGCACCGGGAACTCGAAACCGTCGATGGCCTTACGCCAGTTGTCCTGACCCTTCTCGATCGGCTCTCCGGCCCGCACGTGGCCGCCATGGACCACCACGCCGATCGCTCCAATCTCGGCAGCGGCGTCGAGGGTCTGCTGCACCAGCTTGCGGCTGGGAATGCGAATGCGGTTATTGAGAGAGGCGAGGTTGATGACGAAGGCAGCATGTACGACGAGCTTCAGCTCGGCTTCCTCGGCAGCCTCTTTAAGAGCTTGGGCACCGCCCGGGAAATCACAGACCGGCTTCTTCCACGATCGCGGGTCTCCCAGACTGATCTGGGCGATGTCGGCCCCACGCACTGCCGCTTGCGCCACGGCGTCGGTAGCCTCGACGTGACCGCCAATGATCCACTTCGTCATGCCAACACTGTGCGCCATCTAACACTGTGCCAGGCAGAACGGACGGTTCTCTCACTGACGACGTTCGCTTCGGCGGAACGCTAACGAAAGTCGATGTGAACATGGTGACCGTCCCTCAAGTGCCGTAGATTGGAGGGCATGGCAACGAGCATGGTCACGGGTGGAACATCAGGTATTGGCCGCGAGTTCGTCACCCAACTGGCTGCCCGTGGCGACAACATCGTCATCGTCGCCCGCGACACCGAGCGAATGGCCACCATCAAAGCGGACATCGAAGCCCGCTACCGGGTGTCCGTCGAGACGATGGAAGGGGATCTGTCGCAGCGCGCAGACGTTGATCGCATTGCTGCCCGCCTGGAAGACGCCGCTCATCCCATCGACCTCCTCGTCAATAACGCCGGTTTCGCGGTACACGCCAAAATCCTCGACCCCGACTCCCTCGAACTGCAAGATCGTGCCTTCGAGGTCATGATGAGGGCAGTTCTGGTGCTCTCAGCCGCCGCCGGACGGGCCATGAAGTCCCGCGGCCACGGAGCCATCCTCAACGTCTCTTCCTCCAGCGCCTGGATCAACACCGGCAATTACTCAGCCATCAAAGCGTGGGTGCTGACCTTCACCGAAGGCCTCGCCAACGAACTCGCCGGCACTGGCGTCAAGGCCATGGCTTTGTGCCCCGGCTGGGTCCACACCGAGTTTCATTCCCGCGCTCACGTCACCGCAAACCATCTGCCCGACTTCTTCTGGATCGACGCCCCGGTCCTGGTGCGTGAGGCCCTCAATGACCTCAACCATGGCAAGGTGGTGTCCGTCCCCACCCCACTCTGGAAGTTCTTCATCGCAGTAGCCACCCACACCCCGCGATCTGCCATGAGATTCCTGTCACGAACCCTGTCCTCATCGCGGGACAAGGACGATCACCCACAACAAACGTCGGGAGGCGAGGCCTGAGATGGCCAGCGTCAAGCCCACCAAGGACCGAGGCCGGTACACCAACGATCTTTCCGCAGTGGCGCGGCAGGCAGCGAATATGCTCTTGCTGAGACCACTGGTGTGGAAATTGGTCAAGGTATCCGTGCATGGTGCAGACAATCTCGACGGACTCGACGGAGCCTACGTGGCCGTCGCGAACCATTCCTCCCACCTCGACGCCCCGCTGGTCTTCGGAGCACTGCCCAAACGGCTCTCGAAGTACTTGGCGACCGGGGCGGCAGCTGACTACTTCTTCACTACATGGTGGAAGGCCGTCGCGCCGGTGCTCTTCTTCAACGCATTCCCTGTCGATCGAGGCAAGGGCAAAACCAAGCAAGGAGCACACAGCCCGCGCTCCCACCGTGGTATGGCAGGGTCCTTGTTGACCGACGGTGTACCGCTGCTGATTTTCCCGGAGGGCACGAGATCGCGGACTGGAGCGATGGGCACTTTCAAACCGGGGGCTGCCGCACTCGCGATTTCGCGCGGAGTCCCCGTTATCCCGATTGCCCTCATCGGTGCCTGGGCTGCCATGCCTTCTGAGCAGTCCGGACTTCCCAAAGGACGTCCTCCGGTTCACGTCGCTATCGGTCACCCCATGGACCCCATCCCCGGGGAGATTGCCCACGAGTTTTCTGAGCGGGTTCGTCGTCAAGTCATTGAGCTGCACGACCAGACGGCCCGCGCCTACGGTATGCCTACCCTCGACGAGTACGGACGTCACCGAGCCTTGAGTCAAGCTCACCCAGCTTCCCAGACTAAGGAGGCACCGGCTGAGTCATCTCCGCCCAAAGGAGGTCGATGATGGATCGCCCAGTCAATATTCGGGAGGTTGAGGCCTGCCGGGTCATCTCAATGACCCGGGTGGTGTCCATTGACCAGCTGGATGCGTTCATGGATGAGGCTTTCAAGACGTTGGAACGCCTCGCGCCGGGCGACCCGTCCCTCGACAAGGCCGCTCCCTTCGTCATCTACCACGACGGCTTGACCGACGAGCATGACGGCGCGGTCGAGGTCTGTCAGCCAATTCAGGGGGCTATCGACGACTCCGTACTGCCTGAGGATGTCACCGTACGCACGGTGAACGCCCATCGGGAAGCCTGGGTGACGGTGACCAAGGCTGAACTCGAATACCCCGACATCGACGAGATTTACGACAATTTTGACGCCTGGCTAGAGAACGCCGGGATGGTACACAATGACGCCCCTCGCGAGGTCTACTGGGCCAATTGGGATACCACCGGCATGGAAGAGCCGGTTTGCGACGTCTGTTTCCCCATCGCCTGAGACGGTACCGACGCGCATAACCCGCCACGCCGAACTCGCCGACCGGAACGAACCCGTTCCTCGTCGCCTTGACAAGGCCTTACCCATCATCAGCTGTAACGAACAGTCACCAGGCCCTGTCCGGGAGCGATGGCGTTCATGGCAGCGGTCGACAGGTCGAGGCAGCGCCCGCCGACGTAAGGGCCGCGGTCATTGATACGCACGGTCACAGTACGACCATTGGCAACATTGGTGACGCGAATTATGGATCCCAGCGAGAGGGTGCGGGAAGCAGCGGTCAGGGCCGACGGATCGAAAGTCTCGCCGGAGGCGGTGGGTCCACCGGCGGTGCCGTCGCCCTCGCCGTAGGTGGACGCCACGCAGGTACGACCGCTGGTCACCGGATTCGAGGTGGACCCGCTGTTCGAAGCAGCCGAGGCCTTGGCAACCTTTTTCGTGCCAACCTTGACGACCTGGGTTACCGGGGCCTTCACAACCTTGGTGGAAACCTTCTTCTCGGAAACCTTCTTGCCGTCCTTGTATACGACAGCCCAAGTCTCTTCGTTGGTTCCCTTGACGCCCTTGGTGGTGACCTTGGTCTCCCCCTTGGCCATCGAGGAGTCCTCAACCTTCTTGACGGAGAAGGGGACTGCCACCCGACGCTTCTGCGAGTTCTGATCGACCATGGTCAAGGTGATCTTCATACCATCAGCCAGCGGAGTGCCAAGACCCGGCTTGATGACGTCATTGGAGTCGTAGGAGACCTTGGCGGCCTTGAGAGCGTCGGCGACCGTTCCTACCGTGGTGACTTTCTGGGTCTTACCGCCAACGGTGACGGAGACGTCTTTAGCAGTCTGCATAGAAAACGACAGACCAGCGCGGGAGATGTCCAGCGAGCGCGACACCGACACGACATTGTCCGGGTCAGACTGGTTGAGCTGGTCCAGCACCTCGGAGACGTTCTTGGCGGTCGTCCAGCGAACAACCTTTTTGCCGTCAATGGTGACGACGACGCGGCGACCGTAGTTGACGGTAATGACCTGGCCGTCGTGGATCTCGGACTCCAGCGAAGGCTGGACGTCGTCATGAGGGCCAACGGTAATCCCGTGCTGGGCGAGAGCCTGCTTGACCGTGCCCGGCTTGACCTTAGCCTGCTGGGAAACTCCGTCCACAGAGAAAGTCACGGTGTCTCGATCAAGCGCCTGGACCATCGTGAGACCGCCAGCCGAGGTAAGGCTGAGGGCTCCGGCAATCGCGGAAGCTACAACTTTCGACATTCGACCACTTCAGTATCGGGGGCTCGGGGGCCCGGTACGGGGGATCGGCGTCAGCCACATTTGGCGTGCGCCAATGTGCCTCCTAGGAAGCACGGCCTTTACATTAGAACAGGTCACCCGGAGAATCCAAAGATTTGCTGAGAAACTTAAGATTCGCTTACCCCTGGCGAGTGTCTCGCGGAAGCCGGGCAGGGCTGCAGGCCGACAACCATCCATGAAAACCGAGTGATATAGCGGTCCGGAAGCTCCATGTCGCTGAAAACGAATCCCGCTGAGCCGTTGCAGTTTCTCAGTTTGAATCGCTCACTTCCGGGTGCCAGCGCACCAACCTCATCGAGTTCGTCACCACAAAAACAGAGCTAAAGGCCATCGCTGCGGCCGCGATAACCGGACTCAACAGCCCCAGTGCGGCCACCGGAATAGCCACCACGTTGTAGGCGAAGGCCCAGAACAGGTTCTGGCGAATAGTGCGGTCCGTAGCGTGCGCCAACGACAAGGCATCAACGGCGAGCCTCGGGTCTCCGCGAGTGCAGATGATGTCGCTGGCGGCAATGGCAACGTCGGTGCCGGTCCCCATGGCGACGCCCAAATCTGCCGCCTGGAGAGCTGCGGCGTCATTGACACCATCACCCATCATCGCGACGCGGGTTTCATGACCCTGCAGTTTCCGCACGAGGTCAACTTTGTCTTCCGGCATGACCTCGCTCATGACCTCCCGAATGCCGGTTTCTGCCGCCACACGTGCGGCAGCGCCGGAATTGTCACCGGTCACCAGAACCGGACGGACTCCTGCCTTGATGAGTCGCTTGACGGCGGTAATGGCTTCGGGTTTCACCTCGTCGCTGACCGCGATGGCGCCAAGAATGTCGTCACCTCGACCCACGACAAGCACCGTGCGGCCCTCGGACTGTGCCCGCTCGACAATTCTCGACAGGTCGCCGGGGATCGCGTCGAAAAGTGACACCCGACCCGCCTTGGATGGCAGCCCGTCAACAACGCCGCTGACTCCGCGACCTGGCAGGGCCTGGAAATCCTCGGCGGGGGCAACTGCGGGGCATGCCTCGACAACAGCTCGCGAAATCGGGTGCTCCGACCCTGTTTCAAGCGCTGCAGCGACACGAAGGGCAGGCGGGTTGTCAGAAATGTTCACCGCGCGTCCGGACTGGTCCCACACCTGGACGACCGCCATACGCCCCGTCGTCAACGTCCCGGTCTTGTCCATCGCCATAACGCCAATTCCGCGCGCCCGCTCAAGAGATGCGGCCCCCTTGATGACAATGCCCAATCGCGCTCCCCGACCGGTACCGGCCAACAAGGCCATCGGGGTCGCCAGGCCGAGGGCACAGGGGCAGGCGATGATGAGAACCGCGACCCCAGCTGTGAAAGCCGCCGTGACCCCCTGACCCAGCAGAGCCCACACAACCATCGTCAGCACCGAGATGAGCAAAACTGTCGGTACGAAGATCGACGAGACCTTATCGGCGAGGTCCTGAGTCTTGGAGCGACTGGTTTGGGCAGCCTCAACGAGAGAGGCAATACGAGACAGCTCGGTGTCCGAACCGACCGCAGTTGCCTCCACGACAAGCCGCCCAGAGGTATTGACAGTGGCCCCGACAATCTCGTCGCCAGGTCTCACTTCCACTGGCAAGGACTCTCCGGTGACGAGAGAGGCGTCAACGGCAGAACTACCCGCCAGCACTCGACCATCAGTGGCGATTTTCTCCCCCGGTCGCACCACGAACTGGTCTCCCACTGTGAGCGCCTCGATGGGAACGGTGACTTCCTCGCCATTTTTGACGACTCGCACCGACTTTGCGCCCATTCTCAGCAGTGCCTGCAGCGCGGACCCAGCTTCGGCACGGTTACGTGCTTCAATCCAACGTCCCACCAGGATGAAGGTGATGACACCCACCGATGCTTCCAAGTAGAGAGCCGATGACGGATCCGCGCGTTCCAAGGCAAAAGTCATGTGGTGGCGCATACCGATATGTCCGGCATTGCCCCACACTAGAGCCCACACTGACCACCCCAGCGATACCAGCGAGCCAAGGCTGATGAGGGTGTCCATCGTCGTCGCCCCGTGGCGCAGGTTCGTGAACGCAGCGCGGTGGAAACCCTCACCACACCAGAAGACGACCGGGAGACTGAGAGCGAGAGCCACCCACTGCCAGCCATCGAACTGGAGGGCGGGAATCATCGACAGGACCATGACCGGAATCGCCAGAATGACGGCAACCACCAGTCTGGTGCGGATTTTCGCAGCGTGATCCGCAGGCGGTGCTGCGGGTTCTGGTAGCGCAGCGCCATATCCAGCCGCCTCGACGACCTCGATGAGGTCGCGAACCTCTACCGGCCCCGTGGTCAGGACATGAGCCTTGCTGGTGGCGTAGTTAACGGTTGCTTGAACCCCGTCGAGCTTGTTGAGCTTCTTGGTGATTCGAGCGGCACACGAAGCGCAGCTCATCCCGCTGATGTCGAGGTCGATGGATGTGGGTTCCACTGCCCCCTGCAGTGGTGGCTGTGCGTCGTGACGGGTCAGGGTGGGCATGTCATTCCTTCGTGGACCACCCGTCGGACTACTCGATGTTGGGGACACCTATGCCGGTCGTCCGAGTAGCCCGAGGTGGCCTGGGAGACGCGGGAGAACCGTATTCGGACATTGCGGGGAATCAGGTCAATGTCGTCGAGATGGCAACCACTCAGGCTTTGTGACCTCCGCAACCACAACCACCCTTGCCGACGTGTTCAGCGTGCTTGGCAGCGGCTTCTTTGGAGTGCTTGTGCCCGCCACAGCCACACTCGGACTCCCCCTGAGTACCGTGTCCGTGACCTCCACAGCCACAACGACCGCCAGGATGTCCGGCAGTGTCGAGGGAGGTAGCCTCGGCGACGGTGTACTCACCAGCCTCGTCCACGGCGTCGGCAACCTGGCCGAAGGGGATCTCCTCAGCCGAGTCGATCGTCATGGAGCCAGAGTCCAGCGAGACGCTGACATTATCGACGCCGGCGATGGCTGAGACCTCCTCTGTAATGGCCTTGACGCAGTGCTCACACGTCATTCCGTTGATGGTGTATGTCTTGTGCATTATTCCTCCAGCGTGTAATCAGGCTTTGACGAGGCGAGCGATGGCCTGGTTCGCCTCGGTGATCTTGTCCTGAGCTTCCTGCCCACCAGCTTGGGCTGCGCGAACCACACAGTGACTCATGTGCTCAGCGAGCAGTTCCAGCGAGACGGATTTCAGAGCCGAGGTGACTGCTGAAACTTGGGTCAGAATGTCAATGCAGTACTTCTCCTCATTGACCATTCTTTCCAGACCTCGCACTTGTCCCTCGATCCGCTTGAGGCGACGCAGGTGCATCTTCTTGTGCCCGAGATACCCGTGCTGGGGGTGGCTATCACAGGCACCGCACTCTTCGCCCGACGCCGCTTTTTCGGCATCGCGATGAGCAGGGACCGGCTCCGGGGTATGGCAGCAGTCATCTGAGTGGCTCATGGGTCCTCCTCCACTGTGAAACATACCCTCTGGGGGTATACAACACAAGACTGCTCCGCCAACCCAGAATCTCGAGGAACAGAACCCTCGGCGACCTCAACCCGGCGGCGCACACCAACCTGACCCGCCTCATCAACCCGCTGAATACCGGTCTCACCAGCCCCAAAGGCCACTATCAGCTATCCACAAGGGCTGTGGATAAGTGCCCGCCGAAGGGTATGTCAGGGGTGCTGAAACCACCCATCCTCACTGTCGCACCGCAGTTCGTCCTCAACCCGACACGCCGGAAATTTGCGTCCAATTCCTCACAAGACCCCTGTCACCCCTAGTCAGACGGTGTTTTGGGCAGAATACTCCACTGCATATCCCCAGCTGCGCCGGGTTATCCACACGTTTTCCCCAGACCGTCCACACGCATCCTTCCCTTACCCACAGGGGCTGTGGAAAACCCGCCTGCAGGCGATCCAAAAACGTGGCACACTCCCCCACGGGAACGTGTCGGACCGTAGTGGGGATGTTGCCCTCGCCTCGGCGACAAACGTCAGCAACCGTCACCCCCGTGTCCCCCTCAAGGAGTAGCCATGTCCAGCGCACCCACCGAACCCGGACCTTCCCTGGACCGCAACCCTCCCCAGGACATCGATGCCGAGAAGTCCGTCCTCGGGGCCATGCTCTCCTCCAAAGACGCCATCGCTGACGTCGTGGAGGAGCTGCGAGGTGTCGATTTCTACCGACCCGGACACGAACTCATCTTCAACACCATCATCGACCTTTACGGCCGCGGCGACCCGGCCGATACCGTCACCACCGCCGCCGAACTCGATAGGCGCGGGGAACTCGAACGCGCAGGCGGACGGTTGTATTTGGCTGAGCTGCTCGGCAACGTCACCGTTACCGCCAACGCCGCCTATTACGCCAAAATCGTCGCCGACAAAGCCGTACTGCGTCGTCTTGTCGAGGCGTCAATTCGCATCGCGCAGATGGGCTATCAGGGCCAAGGAGAAGTTGCTGAGATCGTCGACGCCGCCCAGCAAACCCTCTACGAGGTCTCCACACGCAAGATCAGTGAGGACTACCACCAGCTTTCAGAGCTTTTTGATAGCACTTGGGATGAGCTAGAGGCCATCGAGGCTCGTGGCGACGCCATGGCGGGCATCCCCACCGGATTCACCGACCTGGACGAGCTCACCAACGGATTCAGGCCCGGCCAGATGATTATCGTCGCCGCTCGTCCCGCCATGGGTAAGTCCACCCTGGCCCTCGATTTTGCACGGGCCGCCGCGATCAAAAACAATATGGCGGCGGCAATATTCAGCCTCGAAATGGGGCGCAACGAGATCGTCATGCGGTTGCTGTCCGCCGAAACCGGTGTCGAGTTGCAGCGAATGCGCTCTGGACGCCTCTCCGATGAAGACTGGCAGCGTATGGTCGACAAGATCACCCAAATCTCATCGGCCCCACTGTTCATCGACGACTCCCCCAACCTGACGATGATGGAAATCCGCGCCAAGGCCCGTCGCATGAAACAGAAGTTCGACCTCAAACTCATCGTCATCGACTACATGCAGCTGATGACCTCCGGCAAGAAGGTGGAATCTCGTCAGCTCGAGGTCTCTGAATTCTCCCGTCAGATCAAATTGTTGGCCAAAGAGTTGGAAATCCCCGTCGTCGCCCTCTCGCAGCTCAACCGTGGTCCCGAGCAGCGCACTGACAAGAAGCCCATGATGAGCGATCTGCGTGAGTCAGGCTCACTGGAGCAGGACGCTGACGTCGTTATTCTGTTGCACCGCGAAGACTTCTACGACAAAGAATCCCCACGCGCCGGCGAGGCCGACATCATCGTCGCCAAGCACCGTAATGGGCCGACGAAAACGGTTCCCGTCGTCTTCCAAGGCCACTACTCGCGGTTCGTTGATATGCAGCGCTGAGAGTCGGCGGAATTAGTACCCACCGAACTCGCACGGAACTACCGTGGGGTCATGGAAAGCATGCATGCCGTTGCCGTCACACGCTCCCTTCCCGTCACCGATCCGCAATGCTTCGTTGACATCGACCTGCCAGTACCGCAACCAGGCCCCCACGATCTGCTCGTCGAGGTACAAGCTGTCTCCATCAATCCCATTGACGTCAAGCTCCGCAAGGGAGCTGGCAGCCCGTCGAAACCCCTGGTACTCGGGTTCGACGCCGCCTCCGTGGTTCGGGCCGTCGGCTCAGAGGTCCACGACTTCGCCGTCGGCGACCACGTGTGGCATTCCGGAAACCGCGACCGCCCCGGCACCTATTCTCAGTTCACCGTTGTGGACTCGCGTATCGTCGCGAAACAACCGTTGTCCCTGTCGGTCGCCGAAGCCGCGTCCTTGCCACTGACGGCCCTCACCTCCTGGGAGGCCCTCGTCGACCACATCGGTCTGGGAACCCCGGACCAGCGCAGCGACAAGGCCTTTCTCATGATCGGTGGGGCCGGCGGAGTCGGGTCCGTGGCTATCCAGCTTGCGCGCGCCATTACCAGCGGTCCGGTCGTCGCGACCGCCTCGCGCCCGGAAACAGCACAGTGGTGCCGGGACATGGGGGCCACCGGGATTATTGACCACCGCGAGCCGCTGGCCCCGCAGGTCAAAGACCTTGGGGTCGACGGTTTCGACGGCATTCTGTCGGCCTACACCCCGCCAGCATCCGCCCTCGCCGAGATCATGGCTCCCTTCGGCCGCCTCGTCATGATTGACGGCACCGATTCCTTTGACCTCATGGCTTTCAAGCCGAAGTCTTTGTCGGTGACGAGCGAGTCGATGTTCACCCGTCCCCAATTTGACACTGCGGACATCGCCAGGCAGGGCCAGGCTCTCGCACGTATCGCACAGCTGGTGGACGACGGCCATATCCGCCCGACGATGAGCCGCAACCTCAAGGGGCTGACGGCTCAGCACGTCCGCGAAGCCACTGAGCTGGTGGAATCCGGCTGCATGATTGGCAAGGTCGTCATCACACTCTGAGTCTGTCCACCTGCACCACTGACCCAGAGCACGGACTCAGAACACACCTGAACCCCCGGGTAAAACCGGGGGTTCAGGTGACTTGCGTTACTGGAGAAAAACGTCAGGCCGCGTGCTGGCAGGTCGGGCAGGTGCAATCCTCACACGTACAGCTGCCGCAGGAATCATCACAATGGCCACACTGGCACTTCTTGTGATCGCAGGTCGGGCAGGTGCAATCTTCACACGTACAGCTGGCGCAAGAATCATCACAATGGCCACACTGGCACGTGGTGCACTCGTCATAGTGGCCGTCATGCTCGTGGTGAGCGTGGCCGTCGTGGAGGTAATCCACGTGATCGTGATGAATAACAGCCTCGTGGCCACACTTCGGGCCGTGAGTGTGATGATGTGTCTCGGCGGGACGATGCTCAGTGGTGACAGTCATGGCCGTGCTCCTTCATGTGGTTGAAGGCGTCCAAAAAGATGGACGCCACGTGGTCGTCAATGAGCGAGTACATGGCCTTCTGCCCGTCCTTACGCGCGGATACGAGATGCGCGTTTCTCAGCACCTTCAGGTGATGGGAGACCAACGGCTGCTTAACACCGACGATCTCCGACAGCTCTCCGACCGATGCCTCACCATCAGTGAGTCGATTGACAATCCGTGCCCGAATCGGATTGGCCAAGGCGGAGAACAACCGAACGACGGGATCGAATTCCCTCGGTTCCACGTCCTTGCTCATATCCACAACTGTATATGCTGATTCTTTTATATGCAACTATTTTGATGGTTATCATTCTCACCAATCCCTTGACGGGGCGTCGCGGCTTAGCACTTAGACTCGGGTTATGAAGTTGAACAAGGCTCAAGACGTCAACACCGCCGAAGTAGCCGCTCTCGGCCTGGTTGGAGGCTGGCTCACGGCCCGCGCCACCGGTGTCCGCGGACTCGGCGGAGTGGTGCTCGCCGCTGCTGGTGGCTGGGCTGGTCGCACCTGGCTGGTCAAGAGCGGTCCGACGGTGGCCGGCATTCTGGGAGCGACTTATCTGGGTGCTTTTGGTGTCTCCCACGCATTGGCGAAAAAGATCGGCGCATGGCCGGCCGTCCTCACCGTGACCGCTGCCACCTGCACCGCATGTCACTACCTGTGCGACGCCAAGGAGTGATCGACCTCTCGGCTCCCGCCACCGAGGTTGCTCCGCAGCTCCTTGGGGCGACGATCTGGCGCGGACAAGTGGGAATTCTCCTCACCGAGGTCGAGGCCTATATGGGGTCTGACGATCCCGCTTCTCACGCTTTCCGCGGCCCCACTCCACGCTCCCGCGTGATGTTCGGACCACCCTCACACGTCTACGTGTATCTCTCCTACGGTATGCACCACTGTGTGAATCTCGTCTGCTCCCCCAATGGCGTCGCCTCGGCTGTTTTGCTGCGCGGCGGTCGGGTCATAGCCGGGGAGGACGAGGCTCGGCTGCGCCGCGGCGGCGTTCCCGAGAACCGTCTTGCCTGTGGGCCGGGAAATATCGGCTCGGCCTTGGGAACAACTCTCGCGGAGTCGGGGGACCCCGTAGAGCTCATCGATGCCGACACCCTCTCCACCTGGCGGCTCCAACCTGCCGCCCACCCTGTCGAATTTCGTCAAGGGCCTCGGGTAGGCATCAGCAGGAACGTCGACGCCCCCTGGCGGTGGTGGATCCCCAACGACCCCACTGTCTCTGGGCCTCGAAAGTAGGAATCCGACCCACACAACACCTCGAAGCGCCCCTTTCACCCTTCGCTCTGCTCACCGTGTCGAAAAACCCCAGCTACCCGAGAGGATCGGCACACAACAGACACAGCCTCTCGCGGGCCGGGATTATTCGACACGAGATGGGAAGAAAGCGGAGACGTGGGGTCTAAGACGGGGTTCTAAGGCAGGGGGCCACCTGGTGTAGCTGCGCATGACGTTGCTTACGCCTGTGGGGAGTAGCGTCATGCGCGACTACGCCTAGGAACAAAACCCGGGACAGTTCACACCTACCCGGCACAGCCCTAGGATTCCGCAACCACACCCACGACATCACTCCTCGACGCCGGAGGATTCAAACCCCACCCTTATCTGTGAACAACCCCGAAAGTGGCCGCCATGAATAAGGCCGGGACCCGCCCCCACAGCAGGTCCCGGCCAACTCCGGATCGCAGGAGGTCCGGCGAAACTGAGCCCCACACCATCGAAGAGCGGTCTGGCTCAGCAAGTCTCGACTAGTCGAACAAGTTGTCAGACAGCCCGAGCGAGTGGTGCAACAGCCACACCGGATGGACGATCTTGACACCCGACGACTTGGAGATCTGCCAACGGCAGGTTTCAGTGTCACACACGCCGACCCCTTCGTTGTGATCCTGCATGTGCCTGAACACCCCTGCACCGATCTTCTGAGCAACCTCGTAGCGCTCGGCCTTCAGACCGTATGTTCCGGCGATCCCACAGCACGGCTCGTTGGACTCCAACACCTTGACTCCCGGGATGAGTTCCATCAGCTGCACCGCCGGGAATCCCATACCCTGACTCTTGACCTGGCAGGGCTGGTGATAAGGAACCGTGATGTCGATCGGACGGAACTGCGAGGTGTCGAGTTCACCGTTACGGTATTCGTCCATAAGGAACTCCGAGAAGTCCCGGGAGCGCACTGACACGTCGTGCAGCCGGGGATCGTCGACGCCCATGATCTCGTGGGCCTCATGTTTCATCATGCCGACGCACGAACCTGAGGAGGACACGATCGTCAAACCCTTGCCGAGGCTGATGATCTTGTCGCACAGGTTCAGGATGTCCTTGGTGGCCCCCTCAAACAGCCCGTTCGACTGCTTGGCTAGGCCACAGCAGCCTTGCTTCGGAACGAGAACCTCGTAACCCAGGTGCTCGAGCACCTCGATGGACTTCTTGGACGTCTCGGTCTCGAAGTAGCCGCCCGCACATCCCTGGAAGAAGATGATCGGCCCCTTGGTAGCCGGTTTGGCTGGGGTGTGGTGGCGCATCCACTTGCTGAGAGTCTCGGTCTGGGCCGTCGGCATCGGGGCGTCGCGATGGACCTTGATGATCTTCTCGACGGCGATCCGAATCGGCTTCTGCTTGAGGCCCCAGTTGGCCAGCGGAGCAATCGGGGACAATACGCGTCCCTCGAGTGTCGTCAACGGGATGAGACGGTCGCGCAGCGGGACACCGTTCTGGTGCTTCATCTTCATCGCGGCCTGCTCGTTGAGTTCGGCGATCTTCACTCCCTGCGGGCAGTGCAGAGTGCAGATACCGCAGAAATTGCACCACTCGAGGGAGTGATCGACGGAAGCTCCGTCGCGGTAACGCTCGCCCTGCGGACCGTTGTACTTCGGGCCGGTGTAGAGCGGGGTGGCTTTGGCGACCGGGCACATCGTCTCGCAGATCGTGCATTTGACGCAGGCGTCGAGCGACTGGCGCGAGACCTCGTGTCCGGCGAATGTCTCCTCGATAACACCCATAATCAATTCCTTTCCTTGGTCGCAGCGGCTGCCCCGACCGACGACAGGATGGCATCGGCGGCCTTGATGGCCGAGCCGAGAGCGATACCCTCACCCGACTTCTCCTGCCACCTGGTGGCGCCGGCGATCACGCCACCGGCGGCGTAGACATTGGAATGAACGGGCTTGCCCTGGTAGGTGACGAGCATCTTCTCATCAACCTCGAGACCGCATAGGAAGAGCGGCTGCGGGGAACCCCAATAGTCGCCGTGGACCAGCTCTTCTTCCTTGACCCCCTCCGGCATGGTCACCGGAAGATCGAGAATGGTCTCGTGCAGCTTGCCGTGAGAGTCAAGTTTGAGGGCTCCAGACTCGAAACCGCCACCCGCAAGGACAACGGCGTCAGCCGTTAGCTCCTTACCGGCACCGGCGGTTCCCACCGTCACCGAGACGACCTTCCCGTCAGCAACCTTGCAGCCAGTGACTTTGGAGCCGAGCACATAGTCAACACGCTCGTTCTTGGCGGTCACGACAAGTTTGTTGTTCAGCCGCATTCCGGGCACGCACGGCGGCAGGGACGCTATCTCGAACACCTTGGCACCGAGGATTGTGCTGACGTCAGCGAAAACCTCGTCGTGGTTGTCGATGCCGAGGACAGCTGGCAGGGCGACGATCTCACCGGGGTTGACGAATCCCTTGAGGCCCTCGGCCAACACCCGGCGGGTATGAATGTTGTCAAGGGAACGGGCGATCGCCAGGCCAGTTGCGTCGTACTCACCCTCACGGGGCTCAAAATCGACAACGACGGCGCGGGCAGAGGCGTGGCCCCCGCCGGGTAACTCGGTGCGGTCGATGTTCTGGGCAATCAGGCCGGCATGGAAGTCCTTGTACTGGGCCAGACCAATGACAACGACCTTGTCACCGTCCTGAAGGTTGCCATTTATCATCGAGGGCGGGACCAGCGCGGTGGGGCGAATCGCACCGACAGCGGTCGGCAGGTTGATCGTCGTCTCGCCGTCACCGACCAGGAAGGACTCACCGACGAGCTCGCGTAGAAAATCGACCCCTTCCTTGACAGCCTCGACTCCGATCTTGGCGTAGGGGTGCTCGGGGTGTTTGGAAGCGTATTCCTTAACCGCCTGATAGGGCTTCTCAACCCGCTGCGGGGTGTAACCGAGGACGTCGATGGTGCCTTGCCCCAACTGCAGCCCGCCGACACCCTTGGTGACCAGAGTCACACGCGCGCCGCCCCGCCGCAGACGCACAGCGGTAATCAGGCCGGCGAGGCCAGACCCGACGACGACGACGTGCGGCGCCTTGAAGCGATCGGCGGTCGGCGACGAGAGGGAAACGGTTGCGGTGCTCACAGCTCGACCTCCTGCTGCGGGGTGGGAAGGTGCTCAACGTCGAAGGTTCCTTGGAAGATCCAGTCATCGAGGGCGGTCTGCCGAACCTGCTCGCCGTAGAGAATCGGCCACAGCCCAATCCAGCGATTCTTGAGGAACAACCGCAGCAAACCGGTGGCGCGCTCGGCGTCGATGGCACCCTCCTCGACGGCGACGCCGGTGGCGCGCATCGAGCAGAAACCGCCTTGGCAGGGACCCATACCCAGACGCAGCTGACGTCGCAGATCGTCAAAGGTGGCGTCGGGCTGTTCAGCCAGCAGGTCGGTGAACATCTTGCGGCTCATGAGTTCGCACTCGCAGATGATCTGGTCATCGTGTTTTTTCGACATCGGGACGGCTTTGGGATCACCGCCGCGAACTAAACCGGTGCTGGCGCGACGATTTTCGTTATCGCCCAGACGGTGGGTGATGAGGTAGTTCCTGCCAACCGTCGATCCAGGCACGGCCTCGTCGGCGGTGCGGCAGGGGCGATCGTCGCCAAGCTGCTCACACATGACGTCAACGACGTTCTTGGCCATCAGACGATAAGTGGTGAGTTTGCCGCCGATGATCGACACGATCCCGTTGACGCCATCACGGGAACCGTGGTCGAGAATGCTCATGCCGCGCGACATATGACGGGTGTCAGTGGCAGCGACTCGCTTGTCCTTGAACAGTGGGCGAGCACCGGCCCAGGCATGAACGGCACGGGCCTCGCGGAATCCAGGAACCAGAACCTCACCGGAATCGAGCATCTGCTGCACCTCGTTGCGCGGGATGGGCAGACGTTCCGGATCGTCGGCCTTGACGTCGGTGGTGCCGATGATCGACACGGTGTGTACCGGCACGAGGATGTCGCCGTCAGCCGGGTAAATACAGCGGTTGACAACCGTGTTCACCAAGCGGTGATTCATGGCGATCATAATGCCGCGACCGGGAACGACGTCGACGTCATGGCAGCCAACAAGTTCAGCGATACGTCCGGCCCAGGGGCCAGCGGTGTTGATGACGAATGAACAGTCGATACGAATTTGCTCGTCGTGCTTAAGGTCGTGGGCGATGACAGCGCTGATTTGATCTCCCTCGCGAATAATCTCGGTGACAGCGGTATACGTCATCACCTTGGCGCCGTACTCGATCGCGGAGTGGGCCGCACCCCAGACCATCTGCCAGCCGTCGACCGAACCGTCCTGAACAGCGAAAGCACGCTTGATACCGGGGTTCAGCCGGGGTTCGCGGCGCAGCGCCTCGGCGGTGGAGATTTCCTCGAAAGGAACTCTGGACTTCTTCGCCCCCTCAATCCACTGATCGGAAAACTCCAGGTCGTCCTCCGGGGTGACTACGAAAAGCCCGCCGGTCTTCTCCACGGCGTCAGCGTGAATGCGCGTGACGACCTCGTTTTCCTCAGCACATTCCGTCGCCGAACCAGGGTCAGATACCACGTAGCGACCGCCGGAGTGGAGCAGGCCGTGGTACCGACCGGTCGTGCCTTGGCCGAGGTCGGCCTTGTCCAACAGAACGGCGCGGTACCCACGCATCGCGACGTCCCGCACGACGCCCGCACCGGTGGCCCCGCCACCGATGACGACGACGTCTGCGTCCATGGTCCTCATTGAATGCTCCCTTCGAAACCATCCGGCATGTGGGGTGTGACGTAAGGGGTTCTCGCTGCCCCGCCGTCGTTGCCAGGTACGTGTCAAGATTAGGTAAACCCATGGGTCACAACCACCAAAACCGGCTTTTGTGCATGTTCGTGCACACTTCCAGGAACAGACGTGCACACGGCTTCACAACGCCATTTGCACCTAGCTACGCCATGGATTCAGCGCCACAATTTAGACAATACACAGCTTGTTTAAATAGCAGAATCGCGATTGAAAAATAACCGCTCGTTCTCACTCAAGAGGAATTCTTACCGCGCCATCACGTGGTTTGACAGATATGGCCACTCACAGCTGAACCCGGCCTCCAACGACGTATTTTTGCCGCCGGGGCCGGGCTCGATGTCACAACGCTGCAAGCGAACGTCACTCCACCGGAGTTTCGGCTGGCTCACCCGACAGCACCTTGGCGATATTGCGAGCAGCCAATCGGCTCATGGCCTCGCGAGTCGGCAGCGCGGCAGAACCGATATGCGGCAGCAGCACTACGTTCTCCATCGTCAGCAGGTCCTCAGTAATCGTCGGCTCATCCTCGAAGACATCCAGACCGGCACCAGCGATCAACCCGGTCTTGAGGGCCTTGACGAGGGCGGCCTCATCAACACAGGCGCCACGAGCGGTATTGACGAGATAGGCAGTCTTCTTCATCGCGTTCAGAGCGTTCTCGTCGATGATGTGGCGGGTCTCCTCGGTGAGCGGACAGTGCAGGGACACTACGTCAGAGGCAGCCAGAAGCTCGTCGAGGTCGACGCGACGAGTCGGCTGCGTGTTGGGATTGACGGCATCAATCGCCGCGACGTTCTTCTGGTGGCGGGCGTTGTAGATGACGTTCATGCCGAAAGCCGCACCGCGTCGCGCCATCGCCTCGCCGATCTGTCCCAGCCCGATAATGCCGAGGGTTGCCCCCTGCAGGCCGGCACCCAGCATGAAGGTGTGGTCGTAACGCCACGCCTTTCCGGCACGCACCCAGCGCTCGGCCTCGCCAGTGCGTCGGGTGACTTCGAGCAGCAACGTGAAAGCGAGGTCGGCAGTGGTCTCATGGAGGACGCCCGGGGTCGCGGTGACGACGACTCCAGCCTGCTTGGCGGCCCCCAGATCAATGTTGTTGAAACCAGCGGCGCATTGCCCGATGACCTTGAGTTTGGCGGCCTTACCGATCATCTCAGCGTCGAGAGGGTCCGACAGGCTGGTCAACAGCGCGTCAGCAGTGGCAATGTGGTCGGCGAGTTCCTGACGGTCCATGAAATGGTCGCCGCCCACGATTTCGTGACCGGGAAGCTCCTCGTTGACAACGGACATGAGTTGCGGTGCGGTGACGATAATGCGAGCCATGGCATTACTGTAGGTGACCACTACCCGCTGCAACAGCAGCGTCGCCCACATTGGTGCAATGTGCAACAATTCCACTGTGCAGATGTCGCAAAGTGCAGCGAAATCGGAGGGGCTGGGCCCCGACCCTGCCGAGGTCGAGACGGCACTACAGGCATCGTGGGCCCTCGTCGACGTGGCCGCTCGGTCCCTCGCTGAACTTGCCGAAGATGTCAGTGCTCCTCAGTACCGACTTCTCGTTCTCATCGACGCCGGAGTGACGCGCGGGGTCGACTTGGCCCGCGACCTGGAGGTTCACTCATCGACCATCGCGCGGATGGTCGAACGTCTCGTCGCCAAGAACCTCATTGATCGCTCCCCTGACCCTGCCGACCGCCGCGCCAATGTGCTCTCCCTCACCCCACGTGGTTCGACATTGGTACACGACGTCAACGACCATCGTCGACGTCAGCTCATCGACCTGCTCAGCTACCTGGAGCCAGACGAGATCGACACCGTCGTCACCGGACTCACCTTGTTCACCCGCGCCGCCGAAGCGAGCGGCCACGGCACTCCTACCCGTTCTTACCCAGAGGACTCCCGCCAGCAATGACCGAAACCGCTGTCCGACCGGAGACCCGGGCCGCGTGGGCCAAGCGTCTGAGGCGTCTACGTCGCGCCCTGGTACCGCACCGCCCCAAAGCTTTCCGGGATTCCCTCAACCGATGGCTGCTCATGGGTACAGTCATCGGGATCGTGTCGGGAATCGGTGCCATCATCTTTTTCTTCTGTCTGGAAACCGGCACCCACTACCTGCTGGAAACGTTGGGCGGATACACCCCGCCGGGAACCCTGGGTGAAGGCGACGGCACTCCCGGAACCGGATTGACGCGCCCCTGGGCGATCCCACTCGTAGTCACCGGCGGTGCCCTCGCGTCGGGAATCTTGGTGTATTTCGTCGCTCCCACCGCTAAGGGTCACGGCACTGACAACGCCATTCGCGCCGTCCACCACGACCCGACGGGGCTGCAGGGCAAGGTCGCAGTCGTCAAGATCATCGCGTCCTCCCTGGTGATTGGCTCTGGCGGCTCAGGCGGTCGTGAGGGGCCGACCGCTCAGATCAGCGCGACCGTCATCTCCTCGCTGTGCCGGAAGCTCAAAATCGCCACGCCAGACGCCCGCATTGCCGTCTCGGCAGCAACAGCTTCCGGTATTGGGGCAATTTTCCGCGCTCCGCTGGGTGGCGCCCTGCTCGGTGCGGAGCTGCTCTATCGAGACGACATGGAGTCCGACGCGATCATGCCGTCCCTGGTGTCCTCAATCGTCGCTTTCGTCGTCTTCGGATCGGTCTACGGCTTCGAGCCGATTTTTGGATCGCTGAGTGGAGTGCAGTTCTCCCAACCGCTCCAGCTCCTCTGGTACGTCCTGCTGGGACTTGCAGCAGGGCTCATCGGAAAGCTCTACGTCGACGTCTTCTACGGCGGCACCAAGTTCTTTGACCACCTCAACAAAATTCCCCGCTGGCTCGTCCCAGCCATCGGGGGTTTGGGCGCCGGCCTGCTCGGCCTGGTCATTCCCGCTTCCCTGGGGACTGGTTACGGATCGGTGCAGCAGGAGATGTTCGCCGACAACCTCATGCGTATGCCCTTGCTCATGGTGCTGGCCATTCCGTTCGCCAAAATCCTCTCAACGACCCTGTCGATTGGCTCGGGGGGTTCGGGCGGCGTTTTCGGTCCTGGCATGGTCATTGGCGGGGCCACCGGAGCTGCGCTGTGGCGTCTTCTCGAGGGGCTGCCGGGTATTCCGTCCTCCCCGATGAGCTTCGTCATCGTCGGCATGATTGCCTGCTTCGGATCGGTGACCCACGCCCCGCTAGGTATGTTGCTCATGGTCGGAGAGATGACCGGAAACCTGTCATTGCTGGCCCCCGGCATGATCGCCGTCGCAGTGGCCGGGCGCGTCGTCGGTGACACGTCGATCTACACCTCTCAGCTCAAAGACCGTCTGGAGGGTCGTCGCGTCCACGCCATGGGCCGCGTCACGAAGTCGGCTGAATCCAAGCGACCGAAAACCGCTGCCAAGCAGCCCCTCGCCACGACGCCAGCGAACACCAAGAAGCCGTCAAGCAGGATCGTTCCGGAGGTCATTCGCGCCGAAGACCGTAAGCGGGAACTGCTCGTCCATTCCCCCCAACAGCCACATGACCCCGGTCACTCTTCTGTCTGATCTCAGTCCGTCGTGGGACGGAACGGGCTGCGGCCATTGTGGCGCACCCAGCCGACCCCGATGACATACAGCACGACTGTCAAAGCCCCTGTTGACAACAACTGAGCGCGCACGTCGGGTGCGAACATACCCAGCACGATAATCCCCAGCAGCAGAATCATCGCGGCCCAGGACACCACCGGGAACCCTTTGATTCGCATCGGCAGCGGACTGCCTTGGCGCTCGGCGCGGCGACGAAGCACGTACTGCGAGCAGATGGTGAAGAAATACGTCACGATGACGGTCGAGCCGACAATATTGAGCAAGGTGTTGAGCACGGCGTCACCCCACTTGAAGGTGGCCAGCACGCAGCAGAATCCGAAGAGCACGCTTGCGAGCACGGCGACCGCCGGCACCGAGCGTCCGTGGGTTCGCATGGCCGCGCGCGGGGCCATGCCGCGTTCAGCCAGAGACCCGAGCATTCGCGCCGCGCCGTAAAGATTGGCGTTCAGGGAGCTGAGCAGGGCCAGCACGATGACGAGAGTCATCACCTCAGACGCGGCCGGGATTCCAGCCCGATCCAGGACAGCGACGAAGGGAGAGGAGCTGAGCTTGGGGTCGTCCCAGGGGACCGCGATAATCATGACCGCCACCGATCCCATGTAGAACAGCAGAATTCGCCACACGATCGTCCGCACCGCCCGGGACACGTTTCGAGCCGGGTTCTCAGTTTCCGCCGCAGCCACCGCCATAATTTCGATACCGCCAAAGCTGAAGGCCACCATGAGGAGGGCGGCGGCTACACCGGACCAGCCATTGGGCATGAACCCGCCGTGCCCGAGGAGGTTGGATGTTCCGGCAGCCGGTGCTGCCAGCACTCCGCAGATGAGCAGCACGCCGATAACGAGGAAAATGAGGATCGCAGCCACCTTGAGCAGGGCGAACCAGAACTCAAATTCCCCGAATCGGTCGACTCCGAGCAGGTTGATGGCCGTCAGGGCGACCAAGAAGATGAGTGTGAGCAGCCACACCGGCGCTATCGGCCACATGGCGACAAAAGTTGTCGCTGCTGCGATTGCCTCCGCCGCGACCACGATGACCAGCTGGATCCACCAGACCCAGCCCATAGCGAATCCGGCTGCTGGACCCATAGCGCGTGAGGTATATACCGAGAAGGCACCAGAGTCGGGATATGCAGCGACCATCTCACCGAGCATGTACATGACAGCGATCACGAGCAGGCCGGCGACGATATACGCCACCAAGGTGGCCGGACCGGCCGCCGCAACTCCCTTACCGGAACCGACGAAAAGCCCGGTTCCAATAGCAGAGCCAAGGCTCATCATCACAAGGTGACGGCCTTTCATGCGCGGCTTGCCACCTGCGGGGTCCGCAGATGTCTGCGTGACGTTCGTCTGTGTCGCCATGGTCGCTCCTCACCTACCTGTAGGTGGAGCTGATGTTAAAGCCGAGTCCACTGTCAAGGGATAGCTGTTTCCATGGTGGGACGGGATACAGCTGACGTGACGTCTCAGTCAGAGACGGCCAGCTGGCTTTTCTCCTCCGCAATAAGTCCGTCGCGAACGCGGCTAAGAATGGTCTCCAGATCGTTGAGATGACCGTGATCTAGGTCACCGAAGACAACCCGGCGCACCAGGGCTGCATGGCCGGGTGCGGCCTGTTTGAGCGCGGTCATTCCGCAATCGGTGAGGTGGATCAGGGCGCCACGGCCATCGGAACAGCAACTGCGCCGCTCAACGAGACCGCGTTTTTCCATACGCGTGAGGTGATGGGAGAGCCTGGAGCGCTCCCACCCCATGTGCTCGGCCAGTGCGACGACTCTCATCTCACCACCGTCGGTCTCCGAGAGTCGAACGAGCACTTCGAAATCCTGCACAGACAGCTGCGAGTCGCGCGATAGCTGACGATTGAGTACAGCTGGCAAGGTGGTCGTTACCTCCAACCACAGGCGCCAAACCCGCTGTTGGTGGTCATCCAGCCAAACGGTGCGATCCTCTGTCACTGCGCCTCCTTTGTTCTGGAGTATAGAAGCTCATTAGGTACTCCAGAACCCCTCTTATTGACATATCAACCTAAGAGGGACGCATTCCCCTGACCGACGCCGCCGCTGTCCCGGCCCTTTTACCATCGCCTCCACAGGTCTTGGCCTGAACCCCCGCTGGTCTCGAGTTCAAGGCAGCGCCAAAATCTCCCACCCCGACGTCAGCCTGGCTGAAATTGTGCCCTCGCGATCGATACCGTGCTGAGTCACGGGTTCAGGACGTGCGCCATGAAGCACAAATGACCGTGAGAATTCCACTAACCCGAATTTGACAAGCCAGAACATCGACGGAACACCTGTTGCGCAGAAGTGTCCGAGTTGCCTGCCACCATGTTTCCATGACGAGATTCCTCCATACCTCGGATTGGCAACTAGGGATGACTCGGCACTATCTGTCCAGGCGGGGCGACGATGATCCGCAGGCTCGGTTCACTGCCGACCGAATTGAAACAGTGCGCACGCTGGGCGAGGTTGCCCGGAAAGAACAGTGCGAATTCGTTGTCGTAGCCGGCGATGTTTTCGAGACCCATAACGTTTCCGCACAAATCATCGCCCGCAGCTGCGACGCGATGGAATCCATCGGTTTGCCCGTTTATCTGCTGCCAGGAAACCACGACAGTCTGGAACCCGGATGTTTGTGGGATGGTACAGAATTCACCCAACACTGCCCTAGCAATGTCCATGTTCTGCGCGATCAGTCTGAAATCGACGTTACTGTTGCCGACGGCTCCGTCATCGCACAGATCGTCGCTGCTCCCCTGACGACCCGACATCCATCGGCCGATCCGCTAGCAAAACTTGCTAACAGCTTGGAACCCACTCAGATTCCACGCATCCTGGTTGGTCACGGCCAACTGGAGGGATTGTCGAATGATCGCCGGGAAGCCCTCATCTCGCGAGCCCCATTAGAAAATGCCATCGCCCGTGGCGCATTGACCTACGTCGCCCTCGGAGACCGTCACATCGCATGGCCAGTCGACGATGACCATGCCGCAATTCGCTACTGCGGCACCCAGGAGACGACGAGTTTCAAAGAGGAAACTGTTGGCACCGCAGTCGTCGTCGACCTTGACGAACCACTGACGTGCACGACGATCGAGGTTGGCACCTGGCTGCACGCCCGGGTTAGTCAAGACGTCGCAAATGAAGCGGATCTGGAGGTCCTACGAGACCGGTTCGATTCTTTCGATCATCGGGACCGCACCATCATCCGTTATGACCTGCACGGTCAGCTCACTATTTCCCAAAAAGCCAAACTTGACGAGATCATTGCCCACTACGAGACAGTTTTCGCCAGCTTGGAACCCAGTGAGAACCGTCATGATCTGACGATCGTCGGAGACGATGCCAGCTTGGACGATGCCGACCTACCGACATGGGTAAAGGACACAGCCAAGGAACTATCAGATATGTGTGCCACCAATGAGGACGCCGCCCAAGCCCTCATTCTCCTGCACAGTCTTGTGAACGCCGAGAGCCCCGCTACGGCAACCCGAAATGCTGAGGTGGCCCGATGAAACTGCATCGCATTCACGTCGAGAACTTCAAAGCCATCAATAACCGCACTCTTGAGTTACCCGACGCCGGGATCGTCGTTGCAACTGGCCCCAACGAGATCGGCAAGACCTCCATGATCGAGGCCCTCGACTTTGTTCTCGACAGCAAGTACAAGGCCAGCTCGACGAGGAAAGAAATCAAAGAAGCCCAGCCCTACGGCACCTCACTCCCGGTGGTCGTCGAGGCTGAGATGACCATCGGTGAGCACCGGTTCGTCCACCGCAAGAGATTCATCAAGGACCGGGAGTCCTCGCTGAGGTTCATCTCGGGTCCGCGAGCCGGGCAGATCATCACCGGGGATGAAGCCGTCGAGACGATGGGAACGTTGCTCGCCGGGGCCGACATGACGCTGTGGAATGCCCTGCGACTCATGCAAGCCAGCGGTCTGTCACCATTACGGTTGGACTCTTCCAAAGCCTTGACGACTGCGCTGGAGCAGGCTGGTGGCCAGAAGCCCGACGAGGACTCGATGGGCGGCTTGATGGACCGTGTGCGTGCCGAGTACGAGCGGTATTACCAGAAAAACGGCAAGGAACGCGAAGCGGCTTTCCGGGAGCGCGAACAGCTGGAGACCGTCAACCGTGAACTTGAGGAGGCTACAGCACGCCTGAAGGAGATCGAGGAGGTCGTCGCAAAGCTCGAAGAGAAAAATGTCGAGATCAGCCACGACCATGACGTTGTGGCATCCAAGGAGACCGAGTGTCAACAAACCCAAGCTGCCCTCAACAGGCTCGCCGAGCTGGAAAAACAGGTCGAGGCCACCAGCCGCGAAGCCGAAGAGGCGTGTCAGCGTCATAGCGCAACCAAGACGGCCCACGAAACACGGACCAAGCTCGTCGAAGGCCTGAAAGAGGCCCAAGTACAACACGAACAGTGCAAGCAGATCGCCGCTGACAATGCCGAAAAGAGCAAAGCGGTTGCCGATGAACTCACAGAAGCTCAGACTGCTCTGGACGACGCCAAAACCAGGGTTACCGACGCTGAGAACGCTGAGAACAAAGCACGACGTACCCTTGCGACAGTTCGAGCCGGAGAAGAAGCGGCGAAGGCCCGCAAACAGCTGGACCGTATCTTGGAACTCAAGAAACGCATTGCCGACGGACAGCAGCGTCTCGACGCTGAGAAGGTAACACGCCACCTGCTGGCCAGGCTCAAGACAGCTGCGAAGGCCGACGATCGCGCCAGAGACGCAGCAGCGTTGGCCAGCACCCAGCTGGTGATCGAGCACCAGGCAGAGGGCGTCCCGGTGCGAATTGACGGCACTGATCTTGATCTCCCTGTCGGCCATACGACCCAGCGCAACATCGACGGTGAACTCGTCATGGAGATGGGCGAGGCCTGGAGATTGAAAATCTCCCCGACTGCGGAGGTCATGGTCCTGGGACGCAAAGCGGAAACGACCCACCAAGCCGTCGTGTCCCTCCTTGAGGAGCTGGGCGTGGCCAGCCTGGACCAAGCCGAGGCCCGGATGGCTGAGCGCAACGTTCTGGAGTCGAACGTTGCTGCCTGGCGGGAGCAGCTGGAACGTGAACAGGGTGAGAGCACTATTCAAGAACTCGAAGCTCTGGCCGATCAGGCTGTCGAAGAGGTCGATCTCACTCCCGCACAGGCCCAGGAGCTGGAAGACGCTGCTGTCGCCAAAGCCAACGACGCTCGCAACGACGAACGACAGGCCCAAGCACGGTTCAACGCCGTGGACAAGCGTGACGGTGAGATACACGACAAGGTCATTCGCGCCAATATCGCCCTCGAGAATGCCTCCGAGACTGTCACCCGGCTTACCGAGGAGGTGGCCGCTGCACGCGAGATCGTCCCGGACGACGATTTGGCCGAGGCCCTCACGATCGCCAAGGAACACGTCCGGGTCGCGAAGGGCAACGCAGACCGCGCCGCAGCCGCACTGGCCGAACGCAACCCCGATCAAGTTCATGCCGAGGCGCAGGGAAGTCGGCTAGCCCTCGAAAGGGCAGCCGCTCGCCTTGAGGACGACATCAATCGTCAGTCAGAACTCAAGGGACAGCTGCAAGGTCTGGGGCGCCAGGACCGCCAGGAACATTACGACGCTTTGGAAACCGAAAGGCACCAACTTGCCCGACGCGTCGACGGGCTGGAGAGCCGGGCACGGTCGACCAAGTTGCTGTACGAGACTCTCAGCCGTCACCTCGATGAGGTGCGTCAGTCGTACGTGGCCCCGTTCACCGAGGAAATCGACCAGATCGGCAGAGCCGTGTTCGGCCATGATCTCCACGTCGAAATTGACTCCACGTTGACGGTGGTAGCTCGCCAACTCAAGGGGGCGCGCTTGGTGTGGAACCAGCTGTCATCGGGGGCCCGCGAACAGCTGGGATTGGTCGTCCGACTGGCCGCAGCCCGCCTCGTCGACCCCGATGACGGAGTTCCCGTGATTCTCGACGACGCCTTGGTCTACTCGGATCCGGTAAAGGTGCGGCACATCCTCACCGAGCTTGGCCAAAGCGCCCAGACAAATCAGATCGTGATACTCACCAGCGCGCCGGAAAGATACGACTCAGTTCCAGGGGTTCAGCAGGTTCGGTTCGAGTGAATATGTGTGAGGCCCGA
Organism: Cutibacterium sp.; assembly: GCF_030525615.1. Taxonomy (GTDB): domain Bacteria; phylum Actinomycetota; class Actinomycetes; order Propionibacteriales; family Propionibacteriaceae; genus Cutibacterium. The sequence goes on from NZ_JAUNEJ010000002.1 coordinate 382,769, forward strand.
GGGTCATCGACCTAGGAGCAGCGAATCGTCCGAAGCGTGCTCACGCTCCAACCCGCATCCAGGTGTCTCCGTGAGCACGCCAGGCCAGAATCGCGCAACGAATGACCATAAACCCGCCAAAGGCGATCCACAACCAAACGACCGCTGCGGCCGGGTCGCCTGGCGCCCAAAGATGGACCGCCCACGCCATCGGCAGGTACGCCAGGAGCATGACAACCTGGGCTCCCGAGAGCCACCGTCCATCGCCCGCTCCAATGAGTACTCCGTCGAGGACGAAAGCGGGTCCGGCGATGACCTGCTCAACGGCCACCACGACAAGACCGGCCGCCACCGCCCGATGAACTGCCGGATCATTCGTGTAGATGGCGGGGATCAGCTGGTGGAATGCCACCAAGAGAACTCCAACGACAACTCCGGCCCACATTCCCCACCGGGTCATGGTGGCCGTCAAGGAACGAGTACGTCGGATATCTCCGGCTCCTAAACTCGCCCCGGTCAAAGCCTGGCCAGCAATACCCAAGGCATCCATTGTCATGAGGACGAGGTTCCAGATCGTCATCGTCACCTGATAGGAAGCCATGGTGATAGCTCCCGCTCGTGCCGCCACCCACGTCGTCAGGTAGAGGGCAGCGCGGAGCGCGAGGGTACGGATGAGCAGCGGGATACCGTCGCGCAGGCTCGAGGCGATTCCACTCACATGGGGCACCAGGCTCAGGTCCAGACCGCAGGTACGTCTCCACAGCACCCACACCAACGCCACCGCCATGGCAATCTGGCAGATCAGGGTGCCACTGGCCGACCCCTCAATTCCCCAGCCCATCCCGAGCACAAACCACAGGTTGAGCACCAGGTTGAGGCTGAACGTGACGACGGTGACGACCAGCGGAGTCCTGGTGTCTTGAAATCCTCGCAGTACTCCGGTGACGGCCATCGTTGCCAGCATTGCAGGCACCCCAAAGCCGGTAATGCGTAGGTATCGTCCGGCCTGTTCAGCGACCACACCACTGGCACCGAACCAACCGGCGACCGTCGTCGGGATGACCACCAGCATGGTCGCGACAAGAATGCCGATGATGAGAGACAGCCACAACCCGTCAACACCGGCCTGGGCTGCGCCGTGACGATCCCCCGCCCCCACCCGGCGCGAGGAGGTAGCCGTCGTCGCATAGGCAAGGAAGACGAAAAGGCCCGTAAAGGTTGTCAGGGCTGACGAAGCAACGCCGAGGCCTGCCAACTGGGCAGTGCCCAAGTGCCCGACAACGGCAGAATCCGCAACGAGGAACAGCGGCTCAGCCACCAAGGACAAGAAAGCGGGTACCGCCAGATTCAAGATCTGGCGGTACCCGGCCTCAGGGAGCGTGTTGCGACCCTGTGCGGCCATCAAGCTTGAGCAATCGCGCCGTGCAGAGAGACGCGGATGACATCGAGAATCTTCTCAACTCGCTCAGGGGTTTCCTCACCACGCAGCGGTCCGGAAGTCGACAGCGAAACGAACCCGTGGAGCAGCGACCACAACAGGAGGCCCAGGTCATGCACGTCGGCTTGCCCCGACAGCTTGATCTCAGCGTCGTTGAGGACATCTCGGATCACCGAATCGGGCAAATTCGACACTTTCGCCCGATCATCCTGCATCGCGTCCAGGCCGACGTCCGAAATGCGGTAGGCGACGTCAAAAAGCCCCGGTTCGGTCAAGGAAGCGTTCAGGTACGCTCGGCAGGCAGCGACCAGCTTGACGACTACTCTTTCCTCATCGTCCACGGGCTGTGCTTCAACCGCAGCTTCACGCATTTTGGCACCGATCTGGTTGGCAGCAGTCCAACCCACCTCATCGAGAAGTGCCTCACGATTCGCGAAGTGACGGTACGCGGCATTCGGTGACACACCAGCTCGACGAGTTGCCTCGCGAAGGACGACTGCCTCTGCGCCGCCACTGCGAGCCATCTCTAGCCCCTCTTTGATAAGGGCCTCATGCAGATGACCGTGGTGGTACGCCTGCCGTATCTGCGAAGGGCGATACGTCTCCGTCATTAATGATCTCCCGGTCTGCTCGTTACATGACATCAACCTGGCTGGCTGAATGCCGACGCCCAACTATAAGTGACATTCCTGTGGTCTCGGATGGCAACCCCTATGACCACGTAACATCCACACAACTAGGCTGAACGCATGAATTCAAGTGTTCCATACCTACTAGCCGTACTTGGCGAAGGGGTGGTGCCACCATCCACCATGGTGTGCCATGCCGACGATCTCGGGCTGGTGCGAGGGGATGGGGTATTCGAGGCAACCCGTGTCGTCACCGCCCAGGACGGAACCTCCCGAATCGACCGCCTCGAAGAGCACCTTTCTCGATTCGCCCGCTCCATCGCCGGAGTCGACGGCCCAACCCCCGACATGGACTCGTGGAATCATCTCATCGAAGATGCGGCCCGAAACTGGCGCACCCCCGGAGAAGCCACCCTCAAACTCGTGTACACCAACGGTCGCGAGATCGTGCCTGGATCTCCGCGCGGATTCCTCACCATCTCGCCACTTTCCGAAACTCACAAGGAAGAGCGAGAGGGAATTGACGTACTGTGCCTGTCTCGCGGGGTGACCAGTGAATCCTACGCGGACGCCCCGTGGCTTCTAGGCGGTGTCAAGACCCTGTCCTATGCCGTCAATGTCGCAGCCCTGCGATACGCCCGGTCCCAAGGAGCTGACGACGTCATCTTCACCTCTACCGAGGGCTACCTCCTCGAGGGCCCGACGTCCGGGTTGGTCGTCGAAGCCGCCGACGGACTATGGACGACCCCCACCGGTGCAACTGGCATCCTCAGCTCTATCACCGTCAATACTGTTTTTGACGCTGCCGACGACGCCGGCGTCAAAACCTCTACTCGCCTCATGAAGAGAAACGAGGTATTGCGGACCCAAGGGGCCTGGCTGCTGTCATCGATTCGCGGCGTCGTGCCAATTTTGACGATTGACGGCCATCCAGCTCCCCATGATGACCAGATGACCCACCGGTTGCGCGTGTGGGCCGGATTTGAGGATTGATGCCTGCCTCTGACTCCGCCTCTCCTGCAACGAAAGCCCTTGCCAAAGCTCACGTAGCTCACGTTCTCCACAGTTACGACCATGACCCTGCAAATCATCACTTCGGTGATGAAGGAGCAGCAAAACTCGGCTTCGACCCGCACATCATGCTCAAGACCTTGGTGGTAGAGCTGATCCCGTCAGGGAAACTCGCTGTCGCAGTCGTCCCGGTAAGCGGCCAGCTCAACCTCAAGGCCTTCGCCTCCGCTATGGGTGCGAAAAAAGCCGCCTTGGCCGCCCCCGCAGCAGCCGAGCGCGCCACAGGGTACATCGTCGGGGGAATTTCGCCGTTGGGGCAGAAAAAGCGGCTGCCCACCTGCATCGATGAATCGGTGTTGGGGCAGCCTCGGGTCCTGGTTTCAGGCGGGCGTCGCGGGCTTTCGGTGGAATTGTCACCATCGGACCTGGTAGCTGTCACCGGGGCCTCAACGGCGAAAATTGCCTGCTGACGCCAGTCTGCGTCACGTCCGGGAATACTTGGCGATCGACTGGGGCAAACCGAACAGCCCAACGACGATGACAACGCCCAGAATCACGTGGATCCACTTAATGGCGCCGCCACTGCTCATCTCTCCCAGGGCATATTGAACGAGGATGAGCACTGCCATGCCAATGGCGTGACCGACAACGGAGGAGGGTCCGCCTCGACGCTTCCACATGACAGCCAGGACGGCAGCCACAATGGCGGCCACCAAAGTCAACACTCCGAATCCCAGATGCACGTCACCGAGACCAGAAACACCAGAGAGCATGAAACAGGCCAACGCGGCCTGGATGATGACGGAAACCACCGAGACCCAGGCAGAAATCGTCAGGGCTTTGGGAGGGTTGGGAACGACAGGAACGTTCTGTGTCATGTTTCACACTGTATGTCACTGGCTGTTAGGAACCATGAGACTGATGGCCGGCGAGGTCACGCACATGGGATTGCCCATCTCGGGGCGGAGAGCCGAACATCCCGGGGGCTGCGGTTTGACCTCCCGTTCTCAGTGGACGAACCGCTTGGCACCTAACCCCAGACCGCTCGAACTTCCTCGACCGCTCGAATTCATCGGCACCGACTCCATCAGCACCGTATTCGTCGCCATCGGCGGCGCCATCGGAACAGGACTCTTCCTAGGGTCCGGTAAGATCGTCACTATCGTCGCATTAATCCTGATCAGCGGCTACCTCGCAATAACTGGATTCCAACCACCCCGCGCTGGAGCTCCACCCGCGTCATTTTCTCATTTGTGGGACCGTGGCGGGTTCTTCCCCACCGGATTCATGGGGTTCATAGCGGGTTTTCAGATTTCCATCTTCTCGTTCCAGGGTATTGAGATGGCTGGCACGGCAGCTGCGGAAACCGCTGACCCCGAGCACAACCTTCCTAAAGCTATCAACTCAATACCGGCTCGTGTCCTTATCTTCTATGTGCTAGCTCTTGGAGTCATCATGGCCGTGCAGCCGTGGGATCTTATCAATCCAGAAGCGAGTCCCTTCGTCGAGATGTTCAGCTTCATCGGGATCCTCATTGCCTTCCATATCGTTAACTTCGTCGTCCTTACCTCAGCTGCATCGTCGGCGAACTCAGGGGTCTTCTCCACGTCCCGAATCCTGTATGGATTAGCACGAGAAAAAGACGCCTCGCCAGTCTTTGCCAAGTTGTCCAGCCGCCACATTCCGCGCAATGCGCTTATCTTGACTGCAGCGTGCATTTCGCCAGCCGTCATCCTCGTCACTCTTGAAGACTCAGTGATGGACGCTTTTTCCCTCGTCGCAGGAGTATCCTCGGTCCTTTATCTGTCGGTGTGGGGCCTTATTTTAGTCTGTTACCTCAGGTATTTGCGCAAGCATCCCGACCGTCATGAAGAATCGGCCTTCAAAATGCCTGCTGGCCGTGTCATGTCGTGGGTCGGAATCATCTTCTTTATCTCCATCCTCATCATGCTGGGCTTTTCGGCGGAGACCCGTCAGGCCCTCATCGCCGCTCCAATCTGGGTGGTATTTATGATCGTGCTCTATCGCCTTTTGGCTTCCACTCGTGCCAATCACACCCGTATCGATTTCGACGCCGAGAGAACTCGCGCCCTTGATGAAGTTCGCCGTACGCGTGAGCACCACGCCTAAGCGTGAATAGCTGAACCAGTAACAACCCCGAACCAGGGGAGTTTCAGCCTTATCGCAAGCGGCGCCCGTCAATAACCCACGGCCCCCACCAGGCTCCCAGCCCAACCGCCGCTACCAGGGCGGGCCACGTAACCTGAGCCACCGCAGGCAGCACTGGCACCAAAGCGTAAACGCCAACTGCTCCCAGGAAGACTGCCAATCCCCCGACAATTCCGCCAGCAAGACGTTGACCACTTCGTCGCTTCAGCCGCGCACCCAACAACGCTGCGAGCAAGACGACCGGGACAATGAGGATCACCGCCACGCCCATCCCATAGAGCAGACCCACGAGAAGACTGCCAACCCAGCCGCGTGCCGGCATGGGCCCCCCGAAACCGTCGGCTCCCGGAGTGACGGCCCAGATCGCGAGGCCTAGCCCCCACGCCAGCCCGGTAATGGCCATGGTTGCGATGAAGGCACCTGCAGACCGACCCACTCGGGCCGATTCAGTCGCCGCCCCCAGAGTGTCTGAATTCCCCGGGTTGTGGCCCAGCCGCGCTCTCGGTCCCACAGCGTTGTCCTCGTGACGTCGGCGGCTCACCGAACTTTCACCTTCGTGCCCTCGTGAGCGAAAGAATAGAGGGCCTCGGCGTCTTTCGGGGCAAGCCTTGCACAGCCGTGACTTGAATACCCCGGCATCCCCAAAGTGTTGACGGGCTGAGCCCGTTTCTTGGTTTTCTCGTCCCACGGAATCTCATGAAACCCAATACGGCCAACAGCCCCCGGACGTTGATAGAAGGCCAGGAATTTGGGGATGTACCAGTGAATGCCGTCCTCGGTAGACGCAGCGTGGCGCATTTTATCCGTGATCTTGTAGTCGCCAACTGGAGTCTTCCAGGGCTCGGAAGTAGTGAGCATCACGCGCTTCACCACCCCGTTGACAACGATATAGACCCGATTCTCCGCCTTGATCCACAACACATAGGTGCCGGCACCCGCTGAGGACTTCTCACCCACCGCAAGAGAGGCTGACGGTGGGGTTATGCCAGGAATCACGGGTCCTGGCTCCTCAGGCTGGGGATCGGCGGAATCCTTGGGTTCGTCGGCACCACCTTCGCTCGTCGATCCGTCTGGTGCCTCCTTACTCGCGGAGACCTTGGCAGTCGGCTCCGGGGAAGCTGTCCGGCACGTCGTGGCGTAGCGATACCGGGCGCGAAGATCACCAGCACCTGTCACCGAATCGACGCACGCCGTCGCCGCCGGCATGGATGGACCGCAGCCAGAAACCAGACACACCAATGCCATCAGGGCAGCAAAAAACCCACCGCCACGCCAGAGACCAGAGTCAGCGCGCGGTTCCGGAGTCGGGGTGTTTCCGGAAGCGATCATCACACCCAGTTTAGAGACAGCTTTTCGACCGTTCGACTACACCGGTGGCGGAGAAACGGCTGAACCCTCCCCCAGCATGACAAAAATCGTGCGCGAGACTGGATACCGCAGGAGGGGAACCATGTCCACAGCACTTGTCATCGGAGAGTCACTGATCGACGTCGTCAATGACGCCGGGCGCGTCAGTGAACATCCCGGCGGCTCACCGCTCAATGTCGCAGTTGGGCTGGCCCGGCTGGGACGCGAGGTCGAATTGGCAACCTGGATCGGTCTCGACGCCCCCGGCTGGAACATCGAATCCTATGTCGGCGCCGACAACATCCATCTCAGCGGCTTCTCGCGAGGTGCCTCTCGCACATCCACAGCCATCGCCACCCTCGACGCAGGCCAGGCAAGATACCAGTTCGACTTCCACTGGGCGTTGCCCTCAGTAGAGATCCCCGATGGCTGCACCGTTGTCCATACCGGGTCCTTGGCGTGTGGAATTACTCCGGGGTGTGACGTGGCACTGGAGGCGGTGGCCGACGCCCGGGATTCAGCGACGATCACCTTCGATCCGAATTGCCGACCCAGCCTACTTGGCGATCCGAGTACCGCACGCCGCCATCTCGAACAGTTCGTCCGGCTGGCTGATGTCGTCAAGGCCTCCGACGAAGACCTGGAGTGGCTGGGGGAAGGCGCCGACCCCGTCGAAATACTGACAGGATGGATGGGGCTGGGGCCGAAAATTGGCATCCTGACCATGGGGGAACACGGTGTGGTGGCCATGACAGCTGGTGGCGTTGAAATTCGCCTCCCTGGAGAGCGAACTGAGGTCGTCGACACCGTTGGCGCCGGCGACTCCTTCATGTCCGCAACCATTGACGGCTTGTGGACTGCCGGACTCCTGGGGGCCGAGCACCGCACGGACCTGGGACACACCGAACCTGTCATTCTTCGTCGCGTCATGCAGAGAGCAACCCATATCGCTGCCATCACCGTCTCCCGAGCCGGTGCAAATCCCCCGCGCAGCAGCGAACTCCAACCCCAGATTCTGCGAGACTGACCCCATGAAGGGGAATTTCCACTCGGCATATGACCAGGGTTTCGCACGAGTCGCAGCGTGCACCACAGCGGTGCACATTGGTGACCCGGCTTCAAATGTGGCGGGGATTCTCGACACCTGCCGGCACCTCGATTCTCGCGACGTGGCCATCGCCGTCTTCCCTGAACTGTGTCTGACTGGCTACGCCATCGACGATCTGCTGCTTCACGATGTCGTCCTTGACGCCGTTCTCGACGCCATCGAAACGCTCCGCCGGGCATCCCGGGACCTGTTCCCGGTGATTATCGTCGGGGCTCCGCTGCGGCGAGGAAACCGGCTGTACAACTGCGCGGTCGTCATCCATCGCGAGCGGGTGCTCGGTGTGGTACCCAAAAGCTACCTCCCCAACTACCGGGAGTTCTACGAAAAACGTCACTTCGCCGCCGGTGTCGGCACCAACGGGATCATCGACCTGTCGGGACGACAAAAATCTCACGTGGCCTCAGCTGAGGTCCCATTCGGACCCGACCAGCTCTTCCGGGCGTCCGACCTGCCGGACCTCACCTTCCATGTGGAAGTTTGCGAGGACGTGTGGGTGCCGGTCGCGCCGTCATCTCGGGCCGCGCTGGTAGGAGCTGTCATAGAGGTTAACCTCTCGGGTTCCCCCATCACCGTCGGAAAATCCCGCCAGCGTCACGACTTGTGCAAGGTGACGTCCGCACGCAACCTACAGGCCTACATCTACGCGGCTGCAGGACCCGGGGAGTCGAGCACGGACCTGTCTTGGGACGGCCAGACGATGATCTATGAGAATGGCTCTTTGCTGGCGGCCACCAACCGTTTTTCCCCCGAGCCGGGTTATTGCCTGGCCGACGTCGACCTGGACGTGCTGCGTCAGGAGAGAATGCGCCAAGGTTCCTTCGACGACAATGCCCTCGCTCAACCCGACAGCGATGGCTGGCGAATCAACACCTTCACCCTCAACCCAACCCATGAAGACATCGGTCTCGAACGGCCCGTCAATCGGTTCCCCTTCGTCCCCAACGAACCCGAACAGCTCGCCCAGGACTGCTATGAGGCCTACAACATCCAGGTCTACGGACTGCGTCGCCGCCTCGAGTCGATTGGGTCTCCCACGGTTGTCATCGGCGTCTCTGGCGGTTTGGACTCCACCCAGGCCCTGCTCGTCGCCGCCAAGGCGATGGACCAGATGGGCCGCTCACGCAGCGACATCCTGGCGTTCACGATGCCTGGATTCGCCACCACCGACCACACCAAGAACAATGCGCTGAGTCTGTGTGAGGCACTCGACATTCCCTGCGAAGTGCTGGACATCCGCCCGGCCGCCACTCAAATGCTCAAGGGGATGGGGCACCCAGCCGGCGATGGGGCCGAGGTCTACGACGTCACCTTTGAGAATGTCCAAGCTGGTCTTCGTTACGACTACCTGTTTCGTATCGCCAACCAGCGAGGCGGCATTGTGCTGGGCACTGGAGATCTCTCGGAACTTGCCTTGGGCTGGTGCACCTTCGGTGTCGGCGACCAGATGAGCCATTACGGGGTCAATACAGGGGTTCCCAAGACCCTCATCCAGCACCTCATCCGGTGGTGTATTTCGTCGGGTCAGTTCAACGAAGCCACGAATGCTGTTCTGGAGTCTGTGCTGGGGACAGAAATCTCCCCTGAGCTCGTCCCAGCCCGCCCCGGCGAGAAAATACAGTCAACCCAGGCAAAGATCGGCCCCTACGAACTGCAGGACTTCACTCTCTACCATCTGCTGCGCCACGGTATGCGCCCGAGCCGGATCGTGTTCTTGTCCCACCACGCCTGGCGCGACGCTTCGGCGGGGTCGTGGCCGCCCGGGTTCCACGACAAGGACCGCCACTCCTACGATCTGACAGCTATTAAAGACTGGACGCGGCTGTTCCTGCGCCGATTCGTCGGAAACCAGTTCAAGCGCTCAACCCTCCCCAATGGCCCGAAAGTCGTAGCGGGGGGGTCGCTGAGTCCACGCGGTGACTGGAGAATGCCGTCTGACGCGGTAGCACAGGCGTGGATGGACGACCTCGAGACGATTCCTGACGAGCGCTCCTGAACCCTGACCGTCCTGAGTCCTGACCACCTGCACCGTGGGAAAACTTGCACCGTGGAAACCTTCGCTGTGGGAAAACCTGCACCGTGGGAAAACTGTCCAACCACAGAGCTGGCGCACCTGACCACATCAGCGAGGTTCCAGCGCACCGGTGACGAAAACTCCCGCCCCGCCGGCACCCCAGTCGCAGTTTCCCCTCCAGCCACTCTGACGCGGCAATATTGAGCTGTGCGTGTTGATGACGAATTGAGGCTTACGCCCACCCTCCCCGACGGCCATGGGCTGCGCATCGGCATCTTGACCAGCGGGGGCGACGCCCAAGGCATGAACGCTGCTGTCCGTGCCGTGGTGCGCTCCGCGTTGAGCGTGGGGGCCGAGGTCTATGCGATCTACGAGGGCTACCAAGGCATGATCGACGGAGGTGACGGCATCCAGAAGTTCGGATGGGATGACGTCGGTTCGATCCTCAACCGTGGCGGCACCGTGATCGGTACCTTCCGCTGCAAAGCAATGCGCGAACGCTCAGGCCGGTTGAAAGCCGTGCAAAACCTCTTGGAGCACGGAATCGATCGTCTCGTCGTCATCGGCGGCGATGGTTCACTCACAGGTTTGGACGTGCTGCGAACCGAATGGGCCGACCTCATCGCTGAACTCGTCGACGCCGGCCAAGTGAGCCCTGAGGTGGCCCGTCAGCACCCCTCCCTCATGATCGCGGGGTTGGTGGGTTCTATCGACAACGACCTCGTTGGATCCGACATGACCATCGGCGCGGACACCGCTCTGCACCGCATTGTCGATGCCATCGACGACCTCACCTCCACGGCCGCCAGCCACCAACGATCCTTCGTCGTCGAGGTGATGGGTCGTCACTGCGGCTACCTTGCGCTCATGGCGGCAGTCGCCGGCGGTGCCGACTACGTGCTCATCCCAGAACGCCCGCCGGAGGATGGCTGGGAGGATCGAATGTGCGCCGAACTCAGGCGCGGGCGTCAGGCGGGTCGTCGGGATTCGATTGTCATCGTCGCCGAGGGAGCCACTGATCGCACCGGAAATCGCATCACCTCCGAGTACGTTCGCCAGGTCCTCGAGAACACGCTCGGAGAGGACGCCCGCGTCACCATTCTGGGCCACGTCCAGCGAGGCGGACGACCCTCGGCCTATGACCGCTGGGCCTCTACCTGGCTCGGCTATCACGCCGTCCATGAAGTGCTTTCGACCACTCCGGACGCTGAAGGACACGTCATCGGAACCCATGCGAACCGCGTCCACCGGCTTCCCCTGGTCAAAGCCGTCGCTGACACCAAGTCTGTCGCAGGTCTCATCGAGCAGGGTCGCTACAACGAGGCCATGCGGATGAGGGGTGGCTCCTTCGCAGAGATGGACGCCATCTTCACCGAGCTCAGCGAGCCAGCCCGCACCACAAGTGAAGGGGTGGACGACACCGACCGCAAACGGATCGCGATCATGCACGCCGGCGGTCCTGCCCCGGGCATGAACACTGCCGCCCGCGCCGCCGTCAGACTGGCCATTTCTCGCGGCCACACCGTGATAGGCATCCACAATGGGTTCGTCGGGCTGGCAACCGAGGATATGTCGGAATTGGCCTGGAGCGAGGTCGAAGGTTGGGCTGGAGAAGGCGGCGCCGAACTGGGCACCCGCCGCGAGATCCCCAGCACCCGCGACCTCTACGCCGTCAGTCGTGCGCTGGAGAACAACCACATCGACGCCTTGCTCGTCATCGGCGGTTATTCGGCATACGAGGGAATTCACACCATGACCACCGAGCGCGACCGCTACCCGGCATTTCGCATTCCTACGGTGTGCATTCCGGCCTCGATTGACAACAATCTCCCCGGCTCAGAACTGTCCATCGGCGCCGACACCGCCCTCAACGTCATCGTCGAGGCGATGGACAAGATCAAGGAGTCCGGTATCGCCTCTCGCCGTTGCTTCGTCGTCGAGACGATGGGCCGCAACTGCGGATACCTCGCGCTGATGTCCGGCATTGCTGCGGGCGCAGAGCGGATTTACACCAACGAGGACGGCATCTCCTTGGACGATCTGGCTAATGACGTTCACTGGCTGCGTGAATCCTTCGCCCACGGACGCCGTCTTTTCCTGGCGGTGCGCAACGAGAATGCCTCACGCAACTACACCACCGACTTCATCGCGCGGCTGTTGGAAGAAGAATCCCACGGTATGTACGACGTGCGTCAGGTGGTGTTGGGACACATGCAACAGGGCGGGTCCCCTTCCCCGTTCGACCGTCTGCTGGCCAATCGACTCGCCTATCGTGCCCTCAACCTCATTGACGACGAGCTTGCCGCCCGTCAGGACGGGTCATGGTTCATCGGTGTCAACGAATCAGGTGGGCAACCGAGTCAGATGGAGACAATGCCTTCCCTCGTCGATTCCGCTCATCGTCGCCCTCGCGAACAGTGGTGGCTGACGCTGTCTCCGGTGGCACGAACGGTCTCCGACGAGGTGCGATGAAGCTGACGGATTCACGGCACGCTGATTCCTTGTGACGCGAAGGTCCCGCCACCTCCGATCATGGCAGTCTGATTCATATGTGTGGACGTTTCAGCCTCGGAATGGATGGCGAGGAGGTCGCGCGCCTCTACCACAGTGACCTCATCGCCTCCTGGCAACCGCAATACTCCATCGCCCCGTCAACAATCGTCCCCGCGCTTCATCAAGAGGGCGCCAGGCGGATCCTTGCCCCCGTGAGATGGGGATTCTGGCCCAACTGGGCGAAGGGATCTGGCCCACACCCCATCAACGCACGGCTCGAGACTGTCGCCACCAACGGACTGTTCCGGGCCGCAATGGCTTCCATGCGTTGCGTTGTGCCCATGACGGGATATTTCGAGTGGACCGGGGAGCGCGGTAACAAAATTCCCCACCACATTCATGGGTCGGGACTCTTGAGTGCAGCAGCGATCGCTACGACGCGAAAAATCGACGCCGGTTTCGAGACGACGATGGCGATCATCACCGTCACTGCCCGTGACTCCGCAGGTCAGGTCCATGATCGAATGCCGGTCTTTCTCGCCAACGACGACCTCGGCGAATGGCTCAACCCGGCCCGACTTGACGCTACCCAAGCGCGGGGATTGGCCGCCTACATCGGCAAAGCTCACACCAAGATCGCACACGAACTCACGGTTGACCAGGTTGATCGTGGCATAAACTCCGTGCGCAGGATCGATCCGGCCGACCCTCATCTCATTGAGCCGGTGGCTTGACGGTTTTCGTCAGGGCAGGCCGGAAGACAGCGCTCAGGAAACCTCGGGGATACTCACCGGCTCCCCAAACTTGGACAACTTAACATCCATCGTGACGCGAGGGTCCTTACCCCCCATCGCCAGCTTCATGTCAACGACCCGCTTGGCATCGTCGAGCCAAAGGGTCATCTCCGCACTCTGACCCACAACGGCCGACGCTTCTCCGGCGCCCATCGTGTCGGGATCGAGCACGACGTCGAACCGGTGCCCACGTGAGTCTTGACCCATATAGATTGCGTACTCGACCGCCTTGGTGAACTTACGGACGATATCTGCGAGAGTGGCCTGCCCTAAACCGGCATTATTCTCGGTACTCTTCACCCATGCTGAGCCATTCTTCCGATAGACCTCCTTGCCCAGAACGACAAGGTCTGCATTCTTTCGAGGAGTGCGTACAACGACATGAGCCTTAGGGGCCGCTCGATTATCGTAGCCTGACGCCAGCTTCACGGTGTGCTTTTCTCCGGATATTGCGACACCCATGGAAACTTCCATGTGATACGTCTTTATTTCCTCGACGCTTGCAATAACAGCCTGGGAAAAATCGTCCTTGTTGATTATTTCCGTTGTAAAGATCGAATCAGAACTCGCGGTCGGGGTGGTGCTGGCAGTGACGCTCGTTCCCGTGTCAGCGCCCTTAAGCATGTCAGAATTCCCACCGCAACCGGCGAGGGACAGGACGGTGACAGCGATTGCGACGATCATGGGATTAGCTGACGAAAACCGCATTTTCAGATTCCGGCTGAGAAAGCGCCGCCCCTTTCTGGCCACAAATTAACTACAGGGAGGTGTCTTGGCAAGATCTATTCCTCGCTCATCTCAACACTCTTGGCTACCATTCTCTTGGCTGCCATCGGATCACTTGGCCATCGCCCACCACCACAACCCGAGGATCGTCACACCGATAATCGTCACGATCACGACGATCAACCACGTCAGCCAGTCAGGACGCTGACGGGGAGGGGGCGGGGCGCCGTCTGACATGAGAAACCTCCAGGTAATTTTTCACGCGATGATGTCGATAAGAGTAAACGTCTTGCCTCACTGTCCATAGCGCCCACTCTCCGTAGTCGGCGGACTGGCGCTACCTGCGCGGGTAGTGAACAACCCACTTCGGACCATGTTTGCGTTTGGGAAGTTGTCGGTCCGGCGCTGTAGCATGTATCCAGTCGTATTTCGTATGACTTGGAGATGGACCATAGTTCTCATTTCGGGCGCACAATGCTGGAGGTTCTGTGTCGTCGAGACTAACCCGCCGTTCGGTTCTGGCTACCGGTGCCGTCGCTGTACCGATGACTGTTGCCGCCTGTGCCAAGACCTCCACAACCCAGAACGGTTTTGGCTCGGGGAGCAACGTCGGTGAGTCGTCCGAGACCCCGACGCCCACTCCTACCCCGACACCAGCAACTCTGACGATCACTTCTGACCGCCCAATCACCAAGTTGCAACCTGGCGACCCTCTGAAGTTCGCTGTCGTCAATGGTGACCTCGAGGACGTCAAAGTCACCGACGCGGACGACGAGGAGGTGAAGGGAGTTCTTAAGGATGGGGTGTGGACCCCGGAGGAACCTTGGGCCCTGAACACCTCCTACACCGTGACGGCGACCCTGACGAACACGGATTCCCACGCCGGCCCGACAACGACCGTCACCAAGAAGATCAAAAGCCTTGACGGTGACACCAACATCGCCGAAGTGCTCTACAACGACGCGACCGTTGGCGTCGGTATGCCGATCATCATCAGGTTCCGCAAAGAGGTCATTGACGCCGATATGCGGGCCAAGATCGAGCAGGCGATGGAACTCGACATCTCCCCCAAACAGGAGGGGGCCTGGGGATGGCTTGACCAGTCCCAGCTCATGTGGCGCCCGAAAGACTTCTGGAAAACCGGCACGAAGGTCAGCGTGCGCGGCAAACTCAAGGGACTACCCACCTCGAGCCATCGCTGGCTCACCCGCAATGTCGAAGGTTCATTCCGCGTGGGCGATTCCCGCATCCTGAAGGTCTACATCGACAGACACAAGATGGATGTCGTCGTCAATGGCAAGGTGGCGCGCTCTATTCCGGTGACAACGGGCAAGGCTGGCTCGAGTACGACCACGCGATCTGGCACCAAAGTCATCATCGAGCGCGAGACCACCAAGGTCATGGACTCCTCGACAGTCGGAATCCCCGAGGGGAGTTCGCATTACTACCGCGTCAAGGTGAAGTACGCGATGCGTGTCACCTACACCGGCGAGTTCATTCATGCTGCCCCGTGGTCGGAAGAGTCTCAGGGCAGTGCCAATGTTTCCCACGGCTGCGTCGGCCTATCTACTGCCAACGCGAAGTGGTTGTTTAACCTCTGCGCGGCGGGAGACCCCGTCGTCAACACTGGGTCTAACCGTCAGTTCAAGCCGAGCGAAGGCATTGGTTGTTGGTGCTACGACTGGGAAGGCTGGCAGAAGCTCAGCGCGCTCTAAGTCAATTCCCTCATATTTGGCGAAACCCTCTACCTCAATTCCAGGTAGAGGGTTTCGCCATACCCGGGCGTCCCTCTTCAGCGACGCCATTTTTCGGTGCCATCGCGCCATTTTCCCGGTGAACCAGAACACCTTGACGACGCGTAACGCGACACGCTCAAACCCTCAACGTCTTTGAGTCCACCGGCCGACGATTCCTAATGTCCCACCCGTCCCGGAAACGCCGGGATCCCGGAAAATGCCGGGACCGAAAGCCCCGATGCCTTCAAAGGCGAGAGGAAGTCACACCGTGATCCGCCCCAAGCGCTCAGTCCGAGGTGCTGCCGCCACCATCGCCCTCACCTCCGGTATCAGCATTGTTGCTCCCGCCGTCATCGGCGCGGTCGCACACGCAGCCAACACTCAGACGATGTACGCGACAACGGATGTCAACGTGCGCTCTGCGTCGTCTAACTCCGGCAAAGTGCTCACCGTCGTGGCCCGTGGCCAGTCGGTACAGGTCACCGGCGAGAAGGTGCGCGGGTGGGTCCCCGTCGCCGTGAACGGAACCACTGGCTGGATTTACCAGCGCTACCTCACTGAGGAGAACATCCTCCCGGCCCGTTTTGAGTCCGATCCGATGCCTGACACCATGATCGCGAATGTGCCAGTCAACGTGCGTGACGACTCCGATAACGCTGGCAAGGTCCTCACCGCAGCCGAACGTGGTCAGGAGGTTCAGGTCACCGGTCGTCCTGACGGCGGCTGGGTCCCGGTCTCTGTCAACGGCAAGTCGGGCTGGATCTACGGTCGATACCTCACCACCGGCAAGGCAGCTCCGGCCCCCGACGAGCCAAAGGCTGAGGCCAAGAACGGCTCTTCGACCAGCCGAGACAAGGATCGTCCGGCCCTCGACAACGCCGCAACCCACACCACCACCGGCCTCAACGTACGCGCCACACCCAGCGCCAAAGCCACCATCGTCACCTCCCTAGCCAAAGGCACCGGAGTCCACACCACCGGCAAAGTCAACGGCAACTGGGTACAAATCCGCACCAACGGCCACACCGGCTGGGTCTACCGCACCTACCTCACCGGCAAAATCCCAGCAGCCCAACCAGCCAAACACGCTGAACCCAGCAAACCCGCCAAAGACAACGCCGCAACCCACACCACCACCGGCCTCAACGTACGCGCCACACCCAGCGCCAAAGCCACCATCGTCACCTCCCTAGCCAAAGGCACCGGAGTCCACACCACCGGCAAAGTCAACGGCAACTGGGTACAAATCCGCACCAACGGCCACACCGGCTGGGTCTACCGCACCTACCTCACCGGCAAAATCCCAGCAGCCAAGGTGGACACTCCTTCGCGTAGCAAGCACAAGAGTGACGACGCCAGCCGTGACAAGGCTCGTTCTTCTCATCAGAGCGCCACTAAGGGCGGCACGAGCAAGAGTTCGGGCAGCGTAGACGGACGCTGCATCGCCTCGTTCTACGACGAGCCACAGTCAACGGCCTCCGGCGAGCAGTTCAATCCGAACGCCATGACCGCTGCCCACAAGACTCTGCGGCTCGGGACCCGTATCCGGGTGACTAACGTCAATAATGGGCGCTCGGTAGTTGTCCGGATCAATGATCGTGGCCCGTACGTCGCCGGTCGCTGCGTCGATCTGTCGCGTGCCTCCTTTGCCAAGATCGCTGATCTGGGTCAGGGAACCACTCCGATCACTTACACCGTCCTCGGCTGACGATGACGGTCTGATGCGCCCATGCTTGGGGCGGTTCGCTGAAAGCGAGCCGCCCCTACGTGCATCCTGTCAACTCAAATACTGTCCCGCTAGGCCGGTGTCAAAAATCGTCACCCGGCACCTGACAACCCCAAATCTCCCCGGCTAATGTGGCGGTTTCTTGGTGATTTGCACCAGCGGGCCGTAACCTGGGTTGTGCCATAGTTCACACCGTGGTGACGCTCGGGAACGAACCCGCAGTGCCACCCGTCCACGTATGCCCGGCCACCGGTGATGTCCGGACCAGGCCGCCAGGAAGGAACGCACGATGGGTTCGAGTGCAAGGTTCGTCGACGAAGATACCCAGCTCGATTTCAATAAGGTTGTCGCCACTGACGGCCAGGTGGGTTATGACATCGGGGGTCTACTCAACAAGACCGGCAACGTCATGATCGACCCAGGATTCGTCAACACAGCGTCCTGCGAGTCTCAGATCACCTACATCGACGGTGAAAAAGGAATCCTGCGCTATCGCGGCTACCCCATTGAGCAGCTCGCCGAACAGTCGACCTTCCTTGAGACCGCCTATCTCGTTCTTTACGGGGAGCTACCGAGCAAGGCTCAGTTGGAGGGATTCGAAGAGCGAATTCGCCGCACTACCCTCATTGACGAGCGCATGCGCGATCTGTTCCGTTGCTTCCCCCGCCGATCCCATCCCATGCCTGTTCTGGCCGCCGGAATCATGGCCTTGTCGACCTTCTCTCAAAAGTCATCGGGAACTGATCCGGAACAGATTGAGGCTGCGACTATCCGCCTGATCGCCAAAGTCCCGACCCTAGCTGCCTTCGGTTATAAGAACTCAATGGGCCAGCCGACCCTCTACCCCGACAATTCGCTGAGCTATGTTCAGAACTTTATTCGAATGAGCTTTGGGTTCCCCACCGAGCCGTACGAGTTCAATGACCAGATCACCCGGGCTCTGGAAACTCTGCTCATCCTGCACGTTGACCACGAGCAGAACTGTTCGACCTCCACTGTCCGAATGGTCGCCTCCTCAGGCGCAAATATGTACTCCGCGGTCGCCGCCGGCGTCAATGCTCTGTCCGGCCCAAAGCATGGTGGTGCAAACCAGGCCGTCCTCGAGATGCTGCAGTACATCCGCGATTCCGGCATGACAACCAAGGAGTTCGTCCGCAAAGTCAAGGACAAGCAGTCTGACATCAAGCTGATGGGCTTCGGCCACCGGATTTACAAAAACTACGATCCGCGCGCCGCCATCATCAAGGAGCACGCCGATCGGATCCTGGAATTCCACACTGGGCGAGAGGACCTTCTCGACATCGCCAAGGAACTTGAAGAGACCGCACTGAGCGACGACTACTTCAAGGAACGCAAGCTATACCCGAACGTCGATTTCTACACCGGTCTCATCTACGAGGCCATGGGCTTCCCGATGAATATGTTCACCGTGCTGTTCGCCCTAGGACGTCTGCCCGGCTGGATCGCCCAGTACCGTGAGCAAGTTGCCACCGGCGGAAACAAGATCTGGCGTCCGCGTCAGATCTTCACCGGGGCTGACCAGCGCGACTATGTGCCCTTGGAGCAGCGGGCCTGACCATAAGGAAGGCCCCGGGGATTCCCCGAGCCGGCCTCACAGCCAACGGCGCGCCGATAAACTCCAGCTCATGGATTCAGCTGACGCGATGAATCTCCCCAAAGTCGTCCTGCACGATCATCTTGACGGCGGGGTGCGTCCGGTGACAGTTTTAGACCTCGCAGCCGAGCATGGCCGACCAGTCCCTGTTAGCGACCCGGACGATCTTGCCGACTGGTTTTTCGAGGCTGCTGACTCTGGCTCCCTCACCCGATACCTTGACACTTTCGCCGAGACGGTCGCTCTCATGCAGGATGGTGACTCTTTGCGCCGCATAGCGCGAGAATTCGTCGAAGATATGGCCAACGACGGAGTTATTTACGCCGAAACTCGATGGGCTCCCCAGCAGCATCTCGCGGGTGGTCTGACAGCTGCACAAGCGACCGAGGCAGTTCAAGCTGGCCTCTTGGAGGGGATGGAATCCGCATCCACGTCGGGCAAAATCATCATCGTGCGACAGATCCTGTGCCTCATGAGACAACTTGATGTCCCGGAGGATGTCGTCGATCTTGCCGTCAACCATGCCCCCGGGGTTGTTGGCGTCGACATCGCTGGTCCCGAGAATGGCTTCCCCCTTGCACCCTTCACCGATGCTTTAAAGCGTGTCCAATCAGCTGGAATACACCTCACCGTCCACGCCGGCGAGGCAGCTGGCCCGGAGTCGATTCTCGACGCCCTCGACCATGGCGCGGAACGCCTCGGGCACGGGGTGCGCGTCATCGAGGACCGGGACGCAGCGGGTTGGGGCCCGACGGCCCAGCGAGTACTGTCTGGCCGGATACCGTTGGAAGTCTGTCCGTCGTCCAACACCCAGACCGGTATCTGCCGCTCGATTGCAGATCATCCGTTGTCCGTGCTGTGGCCGGCCGGATTCAACCTCACCCTCAGCTGCGACAATCGCCTCATGAGCCGGACGACGACGTCCCGGGAGATTTCGCTGGTATCCCAGGTCCTCGGCTGGAACCGTGACCAGGCTCTCTCGGTGCAGCGCAATGCCCTGCAGGCGGCATTCTGCACCTCAGCCGAGAAGAAGTCCCTGGCGCGCTTGCTGGTGTGAGATCGTGATCGTGGGGCGGTACCCCAGCGGTACCGCCCCACGATCATTCAATCCTCAGAGGAGTTCGGAGACACAGGAGACATCCATACCGAGGGCCTCTCCAACACCAGCGGTGTAGAGCTTGCCGTCGTAAGTCGTCAGGCCGCGAGCCAGCTCGTTGTGTTTCTGGCAGGCGCCCTTCCAACCTTCCTCAGCGATGAGCACCGCGTAACGCATGGTGGCGTTGGTCAGTGCGTAAGTCGAGGTGTGCGGGACGGCACCTGGCATGTTAGCCACGCAGTAGAACACCGAATCGTGGACTTTGAACGTGGGATCAGCATGAGTCGTCGGGTGGGAATCTTCGAAGCAGCCGCCCTGGTCGATAGCGATGTCAACAAGCACCGATCCCGGCATCATCTGTGAAACGGTCTCGTTGTCGACCAGATGTGGGGTACGAGCGCCAGGAACCAACACAGACCCAATGACCAGATCGGATTCCTTACATGCTTCCTTGACCGCCAGCGGGCTGGAGAACTGGGTACGGATGCGTCCGCCGGTCACCTCATCGATGTAACGCATACGGGCGAGGTTGACATCGTAAACCGTGACGTCTGCCCCCATGCCGTCGGCCACGCGAGCAGCGCAGAACCCAGCAACGCCGCCGCCAAGCACCGTCACTCGACCATTGCGGACACCGGAGCCACCGCCGATGAGCACACCATTTCCGCCGGCTGACTGCATGAGACAGTTAGCACCGACCTGCGCTGCCAGCCGACCGGCAATTTCCGACATCGGGGACAACAGCGGCAGGGAATGATCGTCCATCTCGACCGTCTCATAGGCGATCGAGATGACCTTGCGCTTCAGGAGCTCCTCGGTGAGTGGACGATCAGCGGCCAGATGCAGGTAGGTGAAGAGGGTCAAGCCCTCATGCATACGGTGATACTCCTCCTCGATGGGCTCCTTGACCTTCAAGACGAGCTCGGTATCATCCCACACCTTGTCGACGTCATCGACGATCTTCGCGCCGGCGTCCTTGAACTCATCGTCCGGGATCTTTGAACCCAAGCCAGCGCCGGCCTGCACCAAAACCTCATGGCCATGACTCACCAAAGAATTGACGCCGGCGGGTGTGATCGCTACGCGGAACTCGTTGTTTTTAATTTCTGTAGGTACACCTACACGCATCGCACCTTCTCCTTCGACACTGTGCTCGTATACGCCCTCGCCAACTAGGGCAACACCGCGAGTATAAGCATGTACGCAGTTCAACCGCAGCGGAGAACAAAGCGAATTCTTGACGTTTTCACCATCACCCTGTATAAGGCGCGATTTGGCCATCCGACACCAGCGCAGTTAGTGATTGTCTCTCCCACGAGTCTCCGATCAGCGGAGGGCAGATGAACTCGCCGGTAGCACGGCCAGTGCAGTCCATAAGCAACGTCATGCGCAACTACAGCTAGAAACCGGAAGATTCAGACCTCCGTCTACTCCCTCAATTATGGAAAGCTGCTTTCGTCACATGGTCTGGTGGTCTTGTCCACAGATTTTGCGGGTTGTCCA
>NZ_JAUNEJ010000008.1 GCF_030525615.1 Cutibacterium sp.
GGCGTGATCGCCGCACACACCCTTGGCCAGGACCTTGCCGTTGGCGTCGGTGAGGGTCTCCACGCAGTAATAGGTGCCAGCCTGGTTGACAGTCACCTTCGGGGAGGCCACTTCAAGGGCGTTGGTGTAGGTACCGGCAGGAACCGCAACCGGCTTCGTCGTGGCCACCGGAGCAGTACACACATTGGCCACATCACCCTTACGGAACACCTGGAACGTCACCTGAGCACCCTCAGGAACCGTCCCCGTCACCCGGGCAACATCACCAAACTCGGCACCCACCTCAGCCGACTTATCAGCAACCGTCGTCACCTTCACCGGTTTACATTTGTGGGGTGTAGCACCGTTAAATCAGCGAAGACAACCCCTCCGCCAGAGAGGGGGTATCCAGTGAAATAATAAACGCCGGTGCCTGTCGTATCTTGGACGTAGTCTGGAAGTTTATCGTAAAAAGGAGCTTTATAGCTCACATGCAGTGATGCCGACGCGGCGTCTCGTGCCTTCACGTGAATTTCGTCGGCGTGAGCATTTTGCGGCTGAGTCAAAAGTGCGCCACCCGCAATTAGTGCGCCAGTTAGTCCTCCGATGGTTAAAACCTTAGAGTGGCTAACTTTACGTCTGGCGGTTGATTTGCGCCGTCTTCTTAATCTTGGAAATGCAACCATAAATGGCTCCCTATGTAGCTTAAAGCGACATGAGTTAAGGTCTTTGTTCCGATATGTTCAGATGTGAACAGCTTCACAACAAAGCCCCGAAGGGAAGGTGCTCGTACCATGTGACGGTGTCAACTGGCCTATACGGGTGCTATAAGACGTGGGTTGAGCGCCTCATCCTACGTAAGGCGACCGGTTTCTTTGCTGCGCAGAGTAGGTCAGCGGGAGCAGCCAGCAACTTCAGGCGTGGTATCCAGCGGGTGAGGCGAAGCGTCAGGCGCCAAGCATGATAAGTGAGAAGAGGTCTGCGGCTTTGGAAGGTAAGCCAGAGTGCGTCGCGGACCGGGCGATAGCAGCTGAATAGTCTTGCAGAATTGCTCGGGTAAGAAGTTCGTGAATTTTGAAGGGCGCGAGGACGATCGCCGGGGACTCTTGCGCTGAAGCGCACGCGTTGGCCCCGGACGGTTTAAACTGGCAGACGTGACGAAGATTGCGCTTGCTATTGCGGGGTCGGAGGCTTCCGGTGGCGCCGGAGCCCAGACTGATCTCAAAACATTTCACCAACTCGGGGTCTTTGGATGCACGTCCTTGACCTGTATCGTCTCTTTTGATCCCCGCAATGACTGGGCGCACCGATTCGTGCCGGTGGACCCTCAGGTCATCCACGATCAGATTGAGGCGACTCTCGCCGTCCACGAGCACATCGACGCTGTGAAAATCGGTATGCTTGGCACCCCGACGACGATTGGCGTTGTCGCCGAAGCGCTGGAAAGTTATCAGTTCCCCAATGTGGTCGTTGATCCTGTCCTGATTTGTAAGGGCCAGGAGCCGGGCGCAGCTCTGGATACCGACAACGCCTTGCGTGAGAAGGTCCTTCCGCACGCCGATGTCGTGACTCCGAACCTCTTCGAGACACAGACCCTTGCGGGGGTCAATGAGATTACCTCGATCCAGGCCCTCAAAGATGCTGCCAAGAAGATTGGTGACCAGGGAGTTCCCGTCGTTATTGCCAAGGCCGGAACCCTGTTAGACACCGGTACTGCGTTAGACGTTTACTACGACGGCCATGACTGCGAGGTCCTGGAGGTTCCTGCAGTTGGACAGGAGCGTGTCTCTGGTGCCGGTTGCACCCTAGCGGCTGCGATTACTGCGGAGATCGCCAAGGGAGCGAACCCGCTGGACGCAGCCCGCACTGCTAAACAGGTCGTCGTGTCAGCCATCGAGAACCGGATGCATGGCGGTGCCCCCTTTGACTGTGTGTACCAGGGTAATTACCAAGCCTGATAATTTCTGACGGCCCCGGCGGGTATCCGCAGAAAACGGATACCCGCAAAAGCGTGATGGCAAATCCACCTTGCCAGGTTTTGCAGTGCCAGTTTTTCCGCGCTGAATCTGAGAAGGCGTCAGCGTCGAAAGACTGGGCGCACCGACAGTTCCTCAATCATTGCCTCAGAGCTGGCTTCTAAGGCTGCGCGCACGGTAGCCGCGACGGATTCCGGGCGTAAATGCTCGGAAGCGTTGTAAGGTCTTCCCGCCTGGGCCTGAATCTCCGCCTGCATATCGGTGTTGACACGACCCGGATGGATAGACGTCACCCGAACTTGTCCCCGTTCCTCCTCGCGCAGAGCGTGAGTCAGAGCGCGTAAAGCGTATTTCGACGCTGCGTAAATTCCCCCGCTGGCAGGAGTCCGCAAGAATCCCGATCCGGAATTTATCATGACGATATCGCCGTGGCTTGCCCTCAGCAGAGGAAGGACCATACGAGTGAGGTCGGCGACCGCGATGACGTTGATTTCCAGCACCCGGCGCCATTCTTCCCGAGTTTGGGTTGCAATCTCACCAGGAGACGCAGCATTCACTCCGGCGCTGTTGACGAGGACGTCAAGGCTGTCCACTTGGGAGACGGCCGCTGCAGTGGACTCCTCGTCAGACAGATCTGCGAGGAAGGGGGAAGCGTCAGGCAATTCTGAGACCACCTTCTCGACGGCCTCCCTGTGACGTCCTCCCACGATGATGTGGTGATCTCGACCGAGTTCCTCGGCGATAGCCCTCCCGATGCCGCGCGTCGCTCCGGTCACAAGAACCTTCTTGGCGCTGTGGTCAGTGTGTGAGGTTTCCAATGTCTCGGAGATAGCCATGGCACTACCGTACGTTCTGCACCAGCCAGCACCACCTGGGGGTGCTGCAGAGGTACCGAAACACGAATGCCAACAGTCTCGTCCGCATGGAGGCACGGCCAGCGACGAGGCCGGATTCGTGACGCGATGAGACATGCCTGACTCCGCGTGCAGAGCCATAAGACGAAATCAGCGATAACATCGCCGGCATGAAAGCCAGAGCAGCGGTCGCAGTAGTGGCGCTGCTCGTGGTGGCAGGATGTGCCCCCTCGCATGAGGGAGCCGTCCCGACTCCGGCTACCGGTTCAGCTACCCCAGCGCCTGCCGGGGCGGAGACCTTGGCGAGCTTGGGTTTCCAATATGGACCACAGAATTTCCGTGTGCCCCGAAATCTGACCACTACCCTGCGCGTCGATCACGTCAACAACATCACCCTGCTTATTGAGCCTGACGCGTCGGGAAAGGTACATGACTTCTTGGCTGCGAATCTGGAGGCGTCAGGATTCATGGTGACCGGTGACGCCAATGGGTCCTTGACGTTTGTGTCCAACCGTCCCGACACCAAAGGGTGGGCGGGGGCGTTCACAACCTCCGACGAGGCCGCCGGATTGACCTTACGACACAGCTGACCAGGACATTGCTGATATTAAGGTCAGAATTGGCCTAGTTCAGATGTCCGTTCCTGGGAACGTTCCACAGCGAAGACCACTCGACGTCGAGGTCCATGAGCATTTGCCGTAGCAAAGGAAGGGAAATCCCGGTGACATTGTGGGGATCGCCGTTAATGCGGGTGATGAAGGCACCGCCCAAACCGTCGATGGTGAATGCGCCTGCCACCT
Organism: Cutibacterium sp.; assembly: GCF_030525615.1. GTDB lineage: Bacteria > Actinomycetota > Actinomycetes > Propionibacteriales > Propionibacteriaceae > Cutibacterium. The sequence goes on from NZ_JAUNEJ010000008.1 coordinate 3,610, forward strand.
TCGCAGGTTCACCGCTTTTAACGTAGGCGTCAATCTCAGCGTCGGTGAGGTCCGCGAAGGTGATGACAGTCTGTCCAACCCGGGTCTGCTCGCGTATCTGCCCGTCGGTTATGACCGCAACGTGATGGCCGCTCACCAGCACTCCCTGATGGCCGCGCATTCGTAGCCACCACTGCCGGGCACGCTCAGCAGTGTGGGGTTTGCCGAGAATACGTCCGTCAAGGTCGAGAACGGAATCGCAGGCCACCACGATCGTCTGATCGGCGGGGTGGTCCTCTAGAGCCCCAGAGTCGATGACCGAGTGAGCCTTGAGACGGCACAGCCGGGCCGTCATGGTAACGGCATTTTCGCCGGTCAGGCGGGTTTCGTCGGCTCCCGACGCGATGACGACGGGTTCGATACCGGCGGAGCGCAACATACGCAACCGGGCCGGGGACTTCGACGCGAGAACGAAGCAGGTCGTCATGTCAGTAACGTCGCAGAGACCCTCGCCAGGCCGCCTGGCCAGGCATGAAGGGTTCACGGATGGTGCGCCAATAGGACTTCCAGCCGAAGGCGATCGGTCGGTCCTCCGGAACGTAGGCGTTCGGTCCAGGACGGGTGAGTTCGGCCAACACTGCGACGAGTGCACCAAGCTCCTCGTCGGTGAGATTCCCCTTCGTGATCGTGATCGCGTCCCTCGTGTCCTCACTCATAGTGGTATGTTCCCGTGCTTTTTGGGAGGCAGGGCTTCACGCTTGGTGCGCAGCAGACGCAAGGTACGGATGACCGACGCGCGCGTCTCATGCGGGTGGATAACCTGGTCAATCCAGCCACGCTCAGCCGCTTGGTACGGGTTCGACAGGGTCGTCTCGTACTCGTCGATGAGTTCCTTGCGCTTGGCCTCCGGGTCGGGATCGGTGGCTAGAACCCGCCGGTGCAGAATACTGACAGCCCCCTCGGCACCCATGACGGCTATCTGGGCGGTCGGCCAGGCGAGGTTGACGTCGGCCCCTAAGCTCTTGGACCCCATGACGATGTAAGCACCCCCGTATGCCTTGCGGGTAACGACAGTCAGCAGCGGCACGGTGGCCTCGGCGTACGCGTAGATGAGCTTGGCACCACGACGGATGATGCCATCATGCTCCTGCTCGACGCCAGGCAGGAAACCAGGAGTATCGACGAAAGTGAGCACCGGGATGTTGAAAGAGTCGCAGGTACGCACGAACCGCGCGGCCTTCTCAGAAGCGTTGATATCGAGAGTGCCAGCGTTGAGCATTGGTTGATTGGCGACGATTCCAATGACGCGACCCTCAATGCGACCAAATCCGCAGATGACGTTCGGGGCGAAAAGCTCGTGGATTTCCAGGAAGGTGTCCTCGTCAAGCACGGTCGTGATGACCTCATGCATGTCGTACGGGTGATTTGCAGAGTCCGGGATAAGGGTGTCGAGTTTGCGGTCGTGGTCGGTGATCGTTAGATCGGCCTCGCCGTCATCGTAGAACGGCGGATCTTCCAGGTTGTTTTGCGGCAGATAGCTGACGAGGTCGCGGACAAATTCCAGGGCGTCCTCCTCGTCATTGGCCAAGTAGTGGGAGTTGCCCGACTTTGTGGAATGAGTGCGAGCACCGCCCAGTTCTTCCAAAGAGACGTCCTCGCCGGTGACCTGCTTGACGACGGCAGGTCCCGTGATGAACATCTGGGAGGTCTGATCGACCATGACAATGAAATCGGTTAGGGCGGGGGAGTAGACGTGTCCGCCAGCTGCGGCGCCCATGATGATGGAGATTTGGGGAATGACGCCCGAGGCCCTCGTGTTACGGCGGAAAATGTCGCCAAAACGAGCTAGAGACGCCACACCCTCCTGGATACGGGCACCGCCGCCCTCATTGATCCCGATGAGAGGACACCCTGTCTTGACCGCGAAATCAATGATCTTGCAGATCTTCTCGCCGTAGACCTCACCCAAGGACCCGCCAAAGATCGTGACGTCCTGGCTGAACACACAGACCGGACGCCCATGGATTGCACCGACACCCGTGATGACGCCGTCGGTATAGGGACGCTTGTGTTCCATACCGAAGTTCGTTGAGCGATGGCGAGCGAACTCGTCGAGCTCAGTGAATGAGTCCTCGTCAAGCAGCCGCAAGATGCGCTCCCGAGCGGTCATCTTTCCGGCGGCGTGCTGCTTTTCGATGGCCGAGGGGGATGCGGCATTGACGGCCTCGTCGATCCTCCGACCGAGGTCGGCGATCTTTCCTGCCGTGGTGTGGATGTCGATCTCCATATACCGAGACTATCCGTCACGGCCACCAAACGTGGCATTCGACCGGTTTCCGGGAGAGATTGCCGCTTTTCGGAGCACAGTCGTGACGAGTTCTCGGATTTGCCACAACATCACTGCGATGGTGATCGGCTGGTTTCGGTCGGGCTAGGGCGGAGGTGGCGTGCAGCACGACTGAGATGATGGCCAGGGGCGAGTGCGATACCGATGACAAGGAGATAAAGGTCATGGGAGACCGCCGCGTTCGTCGCCGCACCTGTGCACACGGGTGCGGCTAGGGAAGTGTTGCTGAAGGCTGCGGTGTTGAGACCGAGGCGAGTTTTCGGCTGCCACTGCGGCCAGGAGCAGACTCGCCATACCGGTCGTTATGGACGTGACGATGGCACCCAACTGGGTTTCGGGAAGCGGCCCGATGAGTGCCAGGCAGATCAGGCACGTCGGAAAGGCGACAGCCAAAACCCTGCGGGTTCGACCGTAAAACCTTCGCATGGTGACTCCGGTCATGGTCTTTCACAGCCGTGGTTGTCGGTGCGTCGAGCGATTGATGACTCGTCCGACAAAGTTCAGCCCAACAACGGGGAGGTTCCGGTCTATCCGTATGCGGCAGTACTTATGGATAATCTGGAAGAGTGCCGTCCACACCTGCCCCCGTTGTTGAACACGTCGTCGAACTTGCCGGAAATACCATGTTCACCGGGCCGCGTGGCGCAGGGGTGACCTACGTTGAGTCCACCGGCTCGACCAACGCTGACATGGCGGCTTTCGTCCGCTCCGGGGGAACGTCGTTCCGTGTGCTGATTGCTGGCCATCAAGACGGCGGACGTGGCCGTTTCGCACGTCGGTGGCAGGACACCCCCGGAACAAATCTGGCCGTATCTGTCTTGGTGCCCAATAATCGTCCTGGTCGGGACTGGGGTTGGCTTTCGATGGTGGCAGGGCTCGCCGTCGCCAAGGTCATTGAAGAAGTCGGCGGGGCGGACCGTTCCCGAGTGACGTTGAAATGGCCCAATGACGTGCTGGTGGATCTGGGGACTGACCACGGCGGCAAAGTGTGCGGGATCTTGTCGGAGCGAGTCGACGGACCGGCTGGTCCCCACGCGGTCATCGGTATCGGGATCAACGTGTCGATGGGAGTCGACGAGTTACCCGTTCCGACGGCGACGTCCTTGGCGTTGTGTGGGTTGAGCCACGACAAAGATGAGCTGTTGGCCAGTCTGCTGGTTCACCTGGATGACTTGTTGACGGTGTGGCTGGAGACCGGGACCGTGCGAGATCAGTACGTGGAACGGTGCGACACCATCGGCGCCCCCGTTCGTATCACCTTTGACACCGAAGTCGTCGGCGGAGGTGACGCGGCCGTTGAAGGTGTGGGAGTCGACGTTGATGATGACGGGGCCATCGTGGTGGAAAACTCGGAAGGTCGGCGCAGCTTCTACGCGGGGGATGTTAACCACCTGCGAATCAGGTGAATTCCCCCGCAACTCCGGGAACGTCTCCGACCGCCTAGACTGGCCAGCATGACGACCCACATCCTGGCCCTTGGTGGCGGCGGCTTCTCAATGTCGAACCGGGGTGAACCCACCGCCCTGGACCGTCACATCCTTGACCTGTCTGGAAAATCTTCGCCCTTGGTGTGTTTTGCCCCCACCGCAGCAGCTGATGACCCGGTCTACGTCAACCGTTTCCTGGCCGCCTACTCGGCACTCGGCGTGCGGACCATGGTGCTGACCTTGTGGCAGGGCGCTGCGGAGTCGGTGGAGCGTCTTTCCCAAGCCGACATCATTGTGTCGGGTGCTGGTTCGGCGGCCAACCTTATGGCGCTGTGGCGTATGCACGGTGTCGATCACGTCATCCGCCAGATGACCTCCTCAGAGGATGACGTCGTGCTTGCCGGGATTGCCGCCGGCGCGTCGTGCTGGTTTTCCGGTTGCGTCACCGACTCTTTCGGCGACTTGCGTGCATGGCGTGGCGGCATGGGCCTGCTCGACGGATCGTTCTGCCCTCACTTCGACGGTGAGTCCGAGCGTGCTCCGATTTACGCCCAGGCGGTGGCTAATGGCGTGCTTTCTGCTGGGTATGCGGTTGACGATGGGGCGGCCATCCATTTCATCGACGGCGAGTTCTCCGACGCCGTGGCTGAGCGCAGGGAGGCCACGGTCTCGAGGCTTTCGGCATCCGAAGAGCCGACGTCTTCTGGGATTCTGCGTGAGGAGCTCGACGTCACGGTGCTGTGATTTCGTGGTGTGGTGATTTCATGGTGCGGTGACTCCCCACTGCCGCTGCTGGTAACCGTCGGGGGGTTCGGGGCCTTCGTCATATCGCCTGTGCGCCAGGTCCGTAAAGAGATCTGTAACGCGACGGGCACCTGGGACGTCGTTGAGGACCATCCGGTCTGATGGGGTGGTGAGGATGAGTTTGCCGCAGCCCATTATCCGATCGAATACGCTTGCCTGCCAGGACACGTCTACCAGGCTGTCAAGCATGATGTCATGGCCTCGTCTGACGATGACGCCATGACGCAACCTGACGCGTCGGTTGGTGATCGTCATCGTCGTGGTAAACCACACCAGCCACGGCAGAATGGTGCCGAAGATGATGAGTCCGGCAGCGACGATCGCAACCATCGGCCAATACTGTGTACGGATGTCGACCGTCATGAGTCCGAGCAAGGCAGCGGCTCCGACGACTGCCACGAACCCGGCGATGACAGGCCAGAACAGCGCCTTCGCGTGACGGTGGCAGTGGACCAGCACCGTTTCGTCACGATTGCGCCGCAAGGCCTGTCCGACTCGTACCATGTCTCCAGTATGGACGACTCCCGAATGCCACCGACTTACGTGTAGTCGGGCCTCAGGCATAAAGTACGCATGAATCCCATGCCCTTCGTGGCGGGTGGTCTGAGTTCAGAAAGTCCTACTGAGTGTCTACATCAACCTCGAGAGTGTCCGCTTCCCTTCTTGTTGCGCTGGCCTTGTTGTCGGCTGCGGCTCCGTTGGGAACGGACATGTATCTGCCGACCTTCGTTCAGATGGCTCAGGACCTGTCCACGAACCGGGCGACGGTCCAGCTCACCCTGACGGCGTTCATGATCGGTATGGCCGTCGGACAGCTGTTCATTGGCCCGCTCTCGGACGCCCGGGGACGCCGGTCGGTTCTCGTCGTGGGGGCTGTCATCTTCTTCCTGACGTCAGTTGCCGCCATTATGGCGACCAGCGTCTGGGTTCTTATCATCATCCGGCTTCTTATGGGTGCTGCCGGTGGCACCGGGGTGGTGTGCTCGCGAGCCGTTATTTCTGACATGGAGACCGGGGCGGCAGCAGCGCGAGCGTTTTCGATCATGATGGCTATTCAAGGGTTGTCCCCGATCATCGCTCCGGTCGTCGGCGGTTTGCTCGGGCCCCGCATTGGGTGGCGAGGTATTTTCGCGGTGATTGCCGGTTTTAACCTCCTCATGTTCCTGGCGGCGGTCTTCGTCGTCCCGGAGTCCTTACCTAAAGAGAGGCGATCCAGCGGTGGCCTGGCGGCGTTGTGGCGTGGGGTCGTCACAGCTTGTCGGCGGCGGGTCTTCATCGGATACACCCTGGTCTTTGCGATCTGCTTCGGCGTCCTTTTCGCTTACATCTCGGCCTCGCCCTATGTCTTGCAGCAGCAGTTCGGGTTGTCGCCCAAGCTCTACGCGTTGGCGTTTGCGATCAACTCGATGATGATTGCCGTCGCCTCGGTCGTGAACGTTCGGTTGGTACGACATTTCCATCCCCGGAACATCCTGCGCACGGCTCTTGGTGTTATTGGCGCAACAACGATCGTCCTGCTTTTCAATGGCCTCTTCGGGCCGTGGCTGTGGCTAACCCTGCCGATGCTCGCCATGACTGTCTTTGGTGTCGGCCTGGTCCTCGGTAACGCAACGGCCTTGGGCACGGGTGAGGTTCGTGATGTCGCCGGTGCTGGTTCGGGAGTTATGGGAGCTATCCAGTTCCTCGTAGGCGGTTTGGTGTCGCCTCTGGTCGGGATGGGTTCCAGCCCGGCCATGTCGATGGGCCTCGTGATGTTTAGTTGCGCTGTCTTGACTATGGCGTCCTTGGTTTTGACACGGTCCTGACGTCCCCTCTCGCGGTATCCGGTACCTGGGTGGGCCAACGTCCGTGGAGAATCCGAAAAGATCGCTTCGTGCTGCCTGTCCAGATGGCAAAAGCCGTTCATTCTTCCTTCCCTGCCACGGGTGATCGCTGGTACCCCGAATTGATCGCTGGTACCCCCCGAAAATCTCCGACACGAATCTCCCTGTATTGCAGACCGCACTGAGACGCCCTCGTTCAAAGCCGATGTAACGGAATTCCCCGGCCCGATCGGGGAATCCATCGGTGGAAGGCCGGGGAGAACGGCTGTTATGCCGCTTTGTGCGCGTCAGTCGTTACGATGAAGGCTGTGACTTCTTACACGATTGGAATCATCGGCGGCGGGCAGCTCGCTCGCATGATGCACCAGGCTGCGATCGGATTGGGGGTGCGTACCCGTCTACTGGCCTCCGACCCGGACGAGTCTGCAGCCCAGGTGATGTCTGACGTGGTCGTGGGATCCCATCTCGACCACGACGCCGTGATGAAGTTCGCCGCTGGGTGTGACGCCGTCACCTTCGATCATGAGCATGTGCCTACTGCCTTCGTCGAAGAGATGGAACAAGCCGGGTACGCCGTTCGCCCCGGCTCGGCGGCGATGGTCCACGCTCAGGACAAGGTCGTCATGCGCGAGTTCATGGAGAAGGAAGGATTCCCAAATCCAACATGGAAGGTTTGCGACACCCCCGATGATCTCGTTGCATTCGGCGAGGACCACGGGTGGCCCGTCATCGCCAAGACGTCTCGTGGCGGATACGACGGCAAGGGAGTATTCAAAATCGACGGACCCGACGGGGTGAATGAGCCGTTTGAGGCCGCTGGAGGTCTGGCTGATGGCAAACAGCCGATCCGGATCCTTGCCGAAGAGTTCGTGGATTTCAGGCGTGAACTCTCTGCCGTTGTGGTCCGCTCCCCATCGGGTCAGGGAGCCGCCTACCCCGTCACCGAGACCATTCAGCGTCACGGAGTGTGTGCTGAGACCATCAGCCCAGCACCGGAGATGTCCTCGGATCGCCAGGTTGAGCTGCAGAGCATGGCGCTGGACATCGCCGGGCGCCTCGGCGTGGTCGGTGTCCTCGCTGTTGAGCTGATGGAGCGTGAGGATGGTTCCGTGGTCGTCAACGAGCTGGCGACTCGTCCCCACAACACCGCCCACTGGACCATTGATGGGGCTGAGACGAGCCAGTTTGAGAACCACATGCGAGCTGTGCTGAACCTGCCTCTCGGCTCGCCGGCCTTGACGGCCCCTGTGGTCGTTATGGCCAATGTGCTCGGCGGGTCTGAAGAGGACCTGACCGGAGCCTTACAACATTGTTTCGCTCGTGACTCGCAACTGCGCGTCGAACTGTACGGGAAATCCGTGCGTCCCGGCCGTAAGCTCGGTCACGTCACCTGCCTCGGAGACGACGTTGAAACGACTCGTCGTCGGGCACGTCATGCCGCTGCTTACCTTATGGGAGACCACGATGCCTGAGACCATATCCAACAACCGCAAGCCGCGTCGCGGCAAGAAGGTCGAGACAGTGACCGGGGGCGCACGCCGCCGGGCTAGCGAGGTCTCGGGGCCGCAGGTATCGATCATCATGGGGTCGGACTCTGACTGGCCGACGATGGAGCCAGCTGCTCAGGTACTCACCGACTTTAACGTGGGCTTTGAGGCTGACGTTGTTTCGGCCCACCGAATGCCGGAGGACATGGTTGAGTTCGGCCGTGACGCCCACGAGCGCGGTATCAAGGTCATCATCGCCGGAGCCGGTGGCGCTGCCCATCTGCCGGGAATGGTCGCCGCGCTGACACCATTGCCGGTTATCGGCGTACCCGTCCCGCTGGCTCACCTTGATGGCATGGATTCCTTGCTGTCTATCGTCCAGATGCCAGGTGGAGTGCCGGTGGCGACAGTTGGCGTCGGTAATGCCAAGAACGCCGGTCTACTGGCCGTCAGGATCCTTGCCGCATCGAACCGTGAGCTGCGTGACGCCATGGTCAAGTACCAGACCGAGCTGCACGACATGGCAGCGGCCAAGGGCGAGAAAGTGCGCACCCACTCCCGCCCCTGAACGAGTCACGAACGAGTCACGTCACGATGGCCTTGGACCAGCATGGTCCGAGGCCATCGTGCTGCGCAGCGGCCTTTGTTCAGACCAACGAGAAGGTCAGTGACAGATCAGTGGGGCGGGCATACAACCGATGAGACCTCATCGGCACCGGGCCGCAGGAGGTTGATCCGAGCGGTGCCGAGATGGCGTCAAGGGTCAGCCAGATGTGGCCGTCCGGCTCCAGATCCCAGGTGTGAGCGGCGTGGAATAAGGCCTTTGACGTCCATGGTCGGGCCGCGAATGCCGGCCAGGTGCCGTCAGAACTAACGCGTATGCCACCGTTGGGACCGGTGATCGTCAGTTCATGGATCCCCTGACGAAGACCGTTCTCCTGGGGCATGACGTAAGGAGTCTGGAGGTTTTCCACGTCGGCTTCCCAGCGGCCCCAGGTGGCGGCTCGCTGAGAGTCGGGATAGTTCTCGGTTGGGCCGAGTCCAAACCAGGAAACGTTGGTCCACTCGGCGGGCAGCCCCATCGTCACGCCAATTCGACCGAGCATTGTCGGCCAGTGTCCGTGCGGTTCGACGTGGAGGTTGAGGTGGATTCCTTCGGAGCCGTCATCGGTAGCTCGCCACGTCCACGTTGTCGTCATGGAATTGCGGGCGGCCGCGGCGGCACTGCGAGTGACAACGACGAGATCATCACCGGTGTCCTGCACCGAGATCGTGGTGTGGACAAGCCGGTCGAGACCAGCGGCCAGCGCCGGGCCGCCAATGGCAGTTCGGGCCAGGTTGCTGGCGCGATCGTTGTCGATCAGGGCACGAAAGAGGTCGAGGACCGGGGGAACGATCCCCATGTCACCCAACTTCACGAGATAACCACGACGGTCAAAGCGCGCCGGTCCGAGAGCCCAGCCGTGATCGGTGCGACGAGGCCGAGACGATGCCGGAAGAGATGGACGGTAAAGGGGTTCGGGTACCAGCAGCCCCGACGCCCGCGCCACCACGTGACCCGCCGGAGCCCAGATGGTGTCCTCGATCAGTCTGGCCTCCACGACGATCACCATCCGGTCGGAGATCTCGTCGGGAATCGGCACGCCTGTGGTTCGGGCCTGGTGGGCTGGCAGCGGGCCAATGCCTAGCACGCCGTGGTCGATGACCTGGCCGTCATCGCTCAGGCGCCAGACAAATTCGAGGTCGGACAGGTCGGCGAAATCACGGCGGTTGATGATGGTGATTCCGGCACCATCACGCAAACAAGACCCATCGACCTCGATACGCACTGCCCCTATCGTCGCGGCGAACTCAAGCAGACCTGGCGAGGGAGTGCGATCGGCCATGACGAGGCCGTCGCAGACGAAGTTCGAATCATGCAGCACCTCGCCGAAGTCGCCGCCATAAGCGTAGCCGTGACCAGTGTCTATGCCATGATCGATCCATTCCCAGACGAATCCGCCATGCATACGGTCCCGGTGGAAGTGTGGGTCGAAGCAGCGTTCCTCGTAGTCGGTGAGTTCACCGGGACCATTGCCCATGGCGTGGGCGAATTCACACATGAAGAAGGGCAGCCCGAGCACCCGACCCGTCTGCGGAGCCGGTTCAGCTCCAGGCATGACCGTGCGGTCACGTACGGCTTCGACCCATTCCATAGTCGGATACATTTTTGTCCACACGTCGGAGATGTCATGGGCGTGGTCGGCCTCGTAATGGGTGAACCGAGACGGGTCGCGCTGCTTCACCCACTCGTTCATGAGCCGGATACCCTCGCCGCAGGAGGACTCGTTGCCCATCGACCAACCGATGATGGAAGGATGGTTCTTGTCCCGTTCAACGGTGCGCTGAATACGGTTAAGCAGACAGTCGTACCAGCGTTCGTCACTGGCAGGGTTGCCCTCCCATCCGCCCCACTCAAAACCGTGGGTTTCCAGGTCGCACTCCAGCAGTACCCACACGCCATACTCATCGCACAGGTCGAGGAAACGGGCATTCGGCGGGTAGTGAGAGGTTCGGACCGCATTGACGCCGTGGCGTTTCATGAGTTCGAGGTCAGCGCGCATGGTCGCTTCGTCAAGGGTGCGACCGGTGTGCGGGTCCCACTCGTGGCGGTTGACTCCTCGGAAAACGATCTTTCTGCCATTGACAGTGATGACATCCCCGTCGATGGTGACGGTGCGGAACCCGATTCGCAGCCTCACGGTTTCGGAATCGGTCGAGACGGTGGCGTCGTACAGTTTCGGCGTCTCAGCAGTCCACGGTTTGGCGTCGGGAATAGTCACCTCGGTATTACAGGTCGTGGTGACGTCGAGTTCTGGAATGGCGACGACGGCACCCTTGGGTCCGTCGATAGTGAGTTCAGCAACGCCGTCGTGCCACGAGGCATGGACGAAGAGATCGTCGATCCCATCGCGCGGGCGTGCCAGCAGAGTGACCTCGCGGAAGATCCCCGACATCCGCCACATGTCCTGGTCCTCCAGAAAAGTGCCGTCGGACCATTGGCTGACAGCTACCGCCAGCACGTTACGACCGGGGCGAATCTGTGTTGTGACATCGAATTCGCTTGTCAGACGCGAACCCTTGGTCCAGCCTAGTTCGACCCCGTTGAGCCACACCCGGGCAAAGGAATCGACCCCTTCGAAGCGCAACAGCACCCGCTGCGCACTGGTGAACCTCTCGCTGACGTCAAAGGTGCGGCGGTAGCACCCGGTCGGGTTCACATCAGGAACCACGATGACTTCGTCGGGTGCCGGCACCGGAATGGGGTAGTTGACGTTGAGGTAGGCAGGCCGTCCGAAAGGGGCTTCACCTGCCGGGTCGGTCATTTGCCACATCGACGGAACAGCGAGGTCGACGAAGTCGGCGTCATCAAACTCCGGGTCAAAGAATCCCTCCGGTACGTAGCAGGGAGACTCTACAAGCTGAAAACGCCATGTTCCCGACAGGTCGAGGCTGGGAGCGTCGGTATGAAGGTGAGCACGTGGGGCTATGGGTCCTTGCCATGGGACGAGGTTCGTCAGGGCGTCGTCCATGACGGCTTTGGCAACCATGGAAACCACCTTAGATCGTCTCGGTGGACATGTGTCTATGAGGGTCGGTGGCGAGTCATGGCTGTGGGGATTACCGGAAAACCGACGCTGCCGACCAAACGGGGTTCTCGGGCGCTTTTCCGATGAGTACAGGCGCTTGTCGGCGAGTACGGGTTGGAACAGGCCGGTGAGGTCAGGACAGCCCGGTCACTTTTGAGGTGTCACCGTTTCTCAACGCGTCCCATAGCTGGGCAGCTTTCTCGTCATTCCACAGCACCGACGAACCTGCCGAGGTATAGGCCGAGGTCGATGACAGTGGGACCGTCATCTTAATGCCGTCGCTGCCGGAAGCCTTCATGAGTCCGCGGGCGGTCTTGAGAGTGGTCAAGGCCGATGTGTCGGAGCCGAGCTTTACTGCGTGTGAGGCCGCCTTGTTGAGGTTCCAATAACGCACCGGGTTGATGAAAGTCCACGGACTCAGGGCTTTCTTTGCGACCTGGGAAGCCACCTTCTGCTGTCTCTTGACCCGCCCCAGATCTCCCAATGGGTCGGCCTTGCGCATACGGACATACCCGAGGGCTTGGACGCCATCGAGGGTCTGGGTGCCAGCGGGGAGATTGGTGTGGGAATCCTGGTCAACCATCGGCTTGTCGAGGGTCACATCGACACCTCCGACGGCGTCAACGACCTCGACGAACCCGCCCAAACCAATCTCGACATAACCATCGACGCGAAGATTGGTGGCCTTTTCGATGGTGCGGACCAGTAACTTCGCACCACCTATCGAGTAAGCGGCGTTGAGCTTGTTGTGACCGTGCTCCGGAATGGGGAGATATGAGTCTCGTGGCAAAGAGATCAGAACGTTCTTGCCGTGCGGCGGCATATAGAGCAGCAGCATGGTATCGGTGCGAAGACCGGTCTGAGTACCGGTTCCCAATTCCTTTTGCTGCTTGGTCGTGAGGTTTTGCCTCTCGTCGTTACCCACGAGGAGAACCAAGGTCCCCGGATGGCTTGCGCCTCGCTGACCATCAGGGGTGGCGTCGACAGTCTCGGTGTGACTCAACGCATAGGACGGTAAGGCGACAAGCCATACCAGCCATGCCACCAGCAGCACCATGATGACTCTGAAAGGGTGCCGACGCTTGCGGGGGCGCGGTGCGCGTGTCGGCTTTCGCGCACGAGGAGGGGCTTGACGTGGGCGGCGGGCCGATTGGCCGCTGGAGCGGTACAGATCCTGGCCCCCAGGCCGGTATAAGTTACTGGCAGGGAGTCTCGACGGCTGACGGGAGGCGGACTGGCCTCGGCTCGCTTGCGGGCGCTGACCCCCTTGAAATCCATCCGGACCACTGTGCGGTCGGTTCGAGGTGCTTCTGATTGGATCGATACGGGTGGCGTCGCTGTCGTCAACTCCATACAGCCAGTCCAGGTCAGACTGATGAGATCGCTCGTCGCGGGGACCGCTCCCAGTGTCGCGAGTAGGCATGGCTTCCACGGTAGACCCAGGTCAGCGCAGATTTGCGGGTCTTATTGGGCGAGTCCTGTGTGCCGCAGGATTCACAGGTTCTTGTGAGCTGGCAAAATGGCTTTCATGTCGTCATATCTCGCGCCTCCGGTCAGTGTTGTCATACCGGTGAGAAACGAGGAACGGTATCTCGAGGAATCTGTGTCCGGCGTCCTCAACCAGGGGTACCCGGGGCAGATGGAGATCATCCTCGTCATTGCTCCCAGCACCGATCGCACCGCTGAGATTGCCCAACAGCTGGCTGCTCAGGACGAGCGCATTCGGGTTATCGACAATCCTGACGGCACCACACCGAAAGCTCTTAACCTTGGGGTGGCCGCCTCTCAGTACGACATCATCGTGCGTGTTGACGCCCATGGGGAACTCGGCCCGGAGTACATTGCCACAGCCGTTGAGCTGCTGGAACGTACCGGAGCTGCCAATGTCGGCGGGATCATGGACGCCAAGGGGCGTACCTCCTTCGAGCAGGCCGTCGCTGTGGCTTACACCTCGAAGCTTGGCCTGGGTAACAGCGCCTTCCACCAGGGGAATGCTCCTGAGGGGCCGGCTGAAACGGTGTTTCTCGGAGTGTTCCGTAAGGCGGACCTTGAGGCGGTCGGCGGTTTTTGTCCCCAATTCGATCGCGCTCAGGACTGGGAGCTCAACTACCGTTTGCGTCAGTCCGGACGTGAAGTGTGGTTCAGTCCCAATTTGCGAGTGACCTATCGACCTCGCTCCACCGTCAAGGCGTTGGCCAAGCAGTTCTTCCGCACCGGGCAATGGCGTCGGGAGGTTATGCGTCGCCACCGCGATTCGGTGAGTCTGCGCTACCTGGCCGCTCCTATCGCCGTTGCTGGGGTGGCGACCGGAACAGCTCTCGGCGTTGTCGGAATTGTTGAGGCTGCCAAAGGCAAGCCCTGGCTGAAACGGTGGCCACTTGTCGGATGGGCGGCCCCGCTGGGCTATGGAGCCATCATTGCGATTGGATCTGCCGCGATGAAACGCGATATGGACCCCGGAGTGCGGGTCCGGTTGCCCGGGGTGCTGGCCGTCATGCACATGAGCTGGGGGGCCGGGTTCCTGATCGGTCTCGGCTCGCGTTCTGAGGATTGACCTCACATCTCGACGGCACCTTCTTGGGCGGCGATGGCAGCAACATCGTCGCTTGATTCGACGAGCACAAGTGATCCACCCCCAAGTAGGCAGCTGACGAGTGTGGTGGCGACGAGGTCGCCACCACCTTCCGTGATTCGCGTCGGGGACAGTAGCACTGGCCGATCCAGCGGCGCGACGCTGCAGAGCCGCTTCCCGGTCCATTCTTGGCGTCCCCTCAGCCATATCGACTCAGCGGCAGCGGGTCGGGCGGAGACGAGGTCATCGGGGCCAGCCAGCACGTCAGCGTTGTCGATAGCTCCTGGGACAAGGTTGTCACACGGGGTTGCCAGCGGGGAGAGGCTGCATTGAATGAGCACCTCGGGGGAGTTGACTGGGTCGGTGTCCGGGCCGATGACCTCGACGGCGGCGTCGGCCTGTCCGGTGAGGTCAACGTGCAGACCAGCCCACCAGGAGGCCAGTAGCCACACGCAGCTTGTCCAGTGGCCAGGGCGCTGTCCAAAGACCGACAATCGTGCGACATCTCCTGCGGTAATCCCCTCGGAGTCGAGCAGGTGAACTGACTTGGTTACCCAGGTCAAGAGGGTTCGGGCAGACAGTTCGCCGCGATCCGCGCCGTTGTACCACGTCAAGATGGGTTGCGCGCCGGCTTTCTCACTGCGTCGCCACAGGGCGCTTAACGGGTCGTAACTGCGGATGGCGGTCGGCCGGGTCAGGGAAACCATGGCAACCATTGTGAATGATGGAGCCGGGGGAAGGATGGAACGCTGTGGTGGTGTGGCGAACACTGTGGACAGATATTCTGTCGATATGCACCACGTTCTTATCCTCGCTGGCGGCTCCGGTACACGGTTGTGGCCGTTGTCTCGTCAGGGGGAGCCCAAACAGTTGTTGGAACTCATTGGCGGGATGAGCCTGCTGCGGATGGCCTATGAGCGGGTGGCCGGTCTCGTTCCGGACTCCAACATCTTGGTGTGTACCGGCGCTTCGTACGCCGATACCGTCGCCAAGCTTCTGCCTGAGATTCCCCACCAGAACATCCTCGGCGAACCGGTAGGGCGCGACTCCCTCAACGCGGTGGCATGGTCGGCCGGAATCGTGGCCGATCGTGATCCTGACGGCGTGATGGCTGTCGTCACCGCCGACCACATCATCCGTCCTGCTGCGGACTTTCGGGTCGCGTTGCAGCACGGGTTCGACCTTGCCAGCGCCGATCCGACAGCTCTGGTGACCTTCGGCGTGGTCCCCACCGAGCCCAATACCGGGTTCGGTTATCTCCATCGTGGAGGCCGTCTGAAGTCGGATTCTCAAGCCCACACAGTGCTTGAGTTTGTTGAGAAGCCTGCCCTGGAGATGGCTCGGAAATACCTCGATTCAGGCGAGTACTGGTGGAATTCCGGCATGTTCGTATGGCGAGCGTCGACGTTTTTGGATTGCTTGTCCCAGCTCAAACCTCAGACCCGCCACCAGGTTGATGAGCTCGTTGCCGATCCGGCTCGGATTGACGAAATCTATCCCCAGATGGAGAAGGTCTCGGTAGACATTGCGGTGATGGAACCGGCCTCCCACGGCGGGTGCGGGGTCCATGTTGCTGCGATTCCGTTGAGCATTGAGTGGTACGACGTCGGCTCCTACGAGTCCTTGGCTCCCCATCTGCGTGACGACGGCGAGGGCAATAACGTCAAGGGTCTGACGGTGACGGTCGACTCGGCGGGGAACCTTCTCATCAATAATCGTCCTGACGCCGTGCTCGCTGTGGCAGGTCTGCACGACATGGCCGTCGTCACCACCGACCGCGCCACTCTGGTGGTGCCACTGTCTGAGTCCCAGCAGGTCAAGGCTCTGGTGGCTGAGGTAGCTGCCCGTGCGGGAGGACGATTCGCGTGAAAAATGCCCGGGAATTTCGCGAGCCGATCGCGTGGACGGTCATCGTCGTCAGTATTGGATTCTTGGTAGCTTTCTTGGTCCGCGCTGTCATGATGATGATCCACGAGCACAGTGGCGTTTTCAGAATGGCTCGCAGCCTGTCCGGAAGCTCGCTGGGCATTGGTGTGGTCTTGTTGCTGCTGGCCGCAGTCATGGTGTGCCGGTTCATTCGTCCGGCAACGTCTCATGCCGCGCTGCTCGGCAAGGTGTCTGCTCTCATCGTGGCCATCGCTGCGGCATTCGACCTCATCCTTGCCGTGTTGTCTCCTATTGACGGCCCCGGGGGCTTCTTTGGCGCAGCCCTGGGTCTTTTTGGCGACCTCCTGGCTATCGCCGTCAAGGTTCTGGCGGCGTGGGTGTTGTTGGTGCTGACGCGGCCCGAGGCGGCTTCATCTGACGACGTTGAGGATTCCGGTGACGAGCCGGACGAACCGGAGCACGAAACCACAGACCACCGTGCTGTGACTCAGAACGACCAGGACGAGTTCAGCTGGCCGGAAGGAGTCGGTGCGGTGTGGACGAGAGCCGGGGATGCCGCAAGCGGAGCAGGAGGGTCGACATGGGGTCCTGGGCAGATCGGGAACGCTCAGAGTTGGGCGAGCGATTCGACGTCTGGGACAGCAGGCGACACAGCAGACCAACAGTGGCCGCATGAGCGTGGATAAGGCAAAACCATACGGTGCCGTGGTCTATTGCCACACTGGTATCGGTGGGTTTTTGCTGAGACAGAGTCGCGCACTGAATCTCACGCGTGTAGTTTTGGGGACGGCGCGGAACCCGCCGCGTCTGATCTCGAGGAGCTTCCCCCCATGGACGAGATTCTGACTTTGCTTGCCGGAGGCGGTGACGAAGAGCCGGAGTGGCATGACAAGGCGTTGTGTGCCCAGACCGATCCGGAGGCATTCTTCCCTGAAAAAGGCGGATCCACCCGTGAGGCCAAGCGTATTTGTGAGTCCTGCGAGGTACGTCAGGAGTGCCTGGAATATGCCCTTGAGAACGACGAGAGATTCGGTATCTGGGGCGGGATGTCGGAGATGGAGAGGCGCCAACTGCGTAAGCGGGCGTGACTATTCTGGCGTCAGCCCACGGTAAGGAAGAGAACCCGGTAAAATTGCCCGCCCGGAGTTGCCGTCGACTCGATTACTATCGGGGATATGCGACGTGCGCACCGGGTCCCATGACGTCGACGAACAGGTGGTCTACCAGGTGAGTGACGAGAAAGACCCGGTGCAGACCACGCCAGACGAGGAACCTGGCCGTAGCGACGCTCCACGCACGGCGGAGGGACTGACAGACTGGACTATTCCCGTCATCCCGTCGGTGCGTGTTGATCCGCAGGACTGGGCATGGGCGCGGGAAAGCCGTAACCCCGATGTCCCCGATATCACTGCCGATGAAGTTGCGGTCATCCTGCTTGTTTACCAGGCCGCCGACTGGCTTCCGCGAACCCTCAACGCCCTGCGTCGCAGTGATGAGAGGGCCGCAGTACAGATTGCGGTCGACCTCGGTTCCACTGATGAGTCCAGAAATTTGCTGGAAGAGGCTGTCGGAGAGGGGTTGCTAGAGGGCTGTGTGACCGCCAGCGCTGACACCACCCCTGGCCAAGGCATTGACCTGGCCATGGACCGCCTTCCTGACGACATCAGCCATTTGTGGATCCTGCATGACGATGTTGAGGTACGTCCGGACTCCTTGAGTTCGCTGCTGCGTGAAGCTTCTCGCAAGCCCCACCCCGACGTCTTGTACCCGACCTTGCTCAAGCCAGCTCGTCATAATTATCCCGAGTTCATTGATGAGCAAGGTCAGAGTGTCAGTACTGGCGGCACTCGCGTTTTGCCCGTCGTAGATCGTGGCGACATCGATCAAAAACAGGCCGATCCCGGCCCTATTCTGGGGGGATCAACGGCTGGCATGTTCGTTCAGGTGCAGGCGTGGCACCGCCTCGGTGGATTCGATCCTGCTCTTCCGCTTTTCCGTGACGGCGTAGATTTTGGATGGCGTGCGAATGAGGCCGGCATGGTGGTGCGTACTGCTCCGACGTGCACCATTCACCACCGTCAGGCTGGTCGAGGGTGGCAACGCGAGTCAACCTTGGCTCCTCGTCCGGACGTCACGGACCGTCTTGCAGGGATGCGCATGGTCGCAGCTCGCACCGGTCACCCCACCCGCACCAGTTTCGCCTTATTGCTGGCCAGCCTATGGCGATTCATCGTTCTCTTAGTCGGTAAAGCCCCGTCGCGCGCTGCCGACGAGTGGAGAGCCGGATGGCAGCTGTGGAAGACCCGTCCAGTGACCCGGGAGATGTCGCAGCGGCTGCAGGAATTCCACGCCCAGTGTGACCCTGACGATCTGGAAAACACCAACCGCCTATTGCCTACCCGACGCAGTGTGTGGGTCCGAGCCGTTGACCGTTACGCCGGTGACCTCTCTGACCGGATACACCCGTGGCGCAATGAGGACGGCACGACGATCGACGACCTCACCGGCGATGACTTCACAGCCCGTGACCATCGTTGCGTGGTTAATCCCTACACCCTCATGATCGGGCTCATGGTGCTGTGTGGACTCATCGCTTGTCGTGGTCTATATGGGTCGGGCAGTGTGACGTCGACCTGGCTTGAACCGGCTCCACATGGACTGTCTGGCGCCTGGCACCGGTGGCTCACAGCGATTCCGGGCGTGACGGGAGCCAATGCCCCGTGGCTGGCATGGCCGGCTTTCGGGTCCGTCCTGACGATTGGCGAGCCGGAGATTCTGGTACGCATCCTGCTGATCGTCACCCCGTTATTGACCGCAATGTCCGCGCATCGTCTTTTCCGTCGCGTCATTGGTATTGGCGTGACGACCGTGCTGTTGTCCAGTATTTGGGGATTACTGCCGGTCCTCACCGGTGGTTTGGCGCGCGGTTCGGTGACAGCTCTAGCGCTGGGGATCATTCTTCCGCACATGGCATTACACACTTGGCGTCTGGTGAACGGCGGAACCGTTGACGTCGCCGAGCTGCGTGGCGCAGGAATTGGTAGTCGTCAGGTTGGAGGGGTCTCTTCTGCCGGTGGTCTAGCTTTGTGGTCAGCGCTGGCAGTTAGCCTGGTTCCGGTGTTGTGGGTTTACCCGCTGGCGGTGGCCCTCGGGATTGTCATGACTCGGCAGCGTCGCCCGCTGTTGGCGGCCATCGTCGCGGTGGGGCCGCTGGTGGTCATTTCGCCGTGGATTCCTCAGCTGTTGAGTGAGCCCGGACGGATCGTGACTGGGGCTGAACCGCTGCTCAACCCTGGCGTGGAGACCCGGGCCGGGTTGTGGTTGTTGGTTGGGAGAGCGATCGTCCCTGGCACAGCCCCGACTGCTTTCGCCCTGCTCGCCATGATCCCGGTGTGGATCGCGGCAGTATGGGCGGTATGTCGCCTCGTCATTGACCGGTCGGCCTCCGTTGGGTCCCTCACTGGGCACCCGAGAGGCCGGGTGGCGGCCCTCACCGTTGTGTACCTGCTGTGCCTGGTTCTCGCCGGTATCGGGGCGCGTGTCCTCGTTGACGTCTGGGGTGTCCGCGTCCATCCGGCCATTGAGCCATGGCAGCTTTTAGGCGTTGGCGTCCTCTTGGTACTTATCGCAGCAGCACGTCAGTCAGCCCTGCTCAAGCGGGCCGAGGCCGATCATCATCCCGCTGACGAATCCCCGACTCTCGGAGAACTCTTGGCCAGTATTGGTAACCGATGGTTGCCCTGGGTGATGGCGGTTTCGGTCGCCGCAGGTGGCCTGTGGTGGCTGGTCGGAGGGGTTCGAGGTCCGATGTCGATCACATCTGAAATGCGTCCGGCATACGTCACTGCGGTGGAGGGTTCGCCGCGTCATACCCGCACTCTTATGGTGAATGTGCACGGTAGCGACGCCCGATGGAATCTTGTTGACGCCGAGAACCCAAGCTGGGGGAGTGGCGAGCGCCCTGCCATCTCTTCCGATGATCGGATTGCCGACTCCGCTGCTGATGTGGCGTTGGCAGTGGCGACGGGCGCCGTCCCCGACGACCTGGCGGACCGACTGTCGGCGCTGGGAATTGGTCATGTCTGGCTGCGAGGGGCAGGAGCTGACGTCGTTGCCCAGGTGGGCAATGCAGCTGGTCTGACAGCTGCCAATACGGATCCGACGACGACCGTCTGGACTGTTGATGGGCAGCCGTCCAGGGCGGTTATCCGTACCGCTGGGGGAGAGCAGAAGCCCGTTACCGGAAAGGTGACGACCTCAGGGACCTTGGCGATCCTGGAACCACGTGACGACCGGTGGAAAGTCGAGGTCGGTGGTACCGAGCTTGAGCGAATCGCACAGCTCAAGATTGGACAGTCCTACCAAGTCGGATCGGCTCGCGGTGATGTGACCTGGTCGATGCCGACTCAAGGATGGGCTTGCGCTATTGAGGTGGTGGCTGTGCTTCTGCTGGCGCTACTCGCCGGCCCCCAGATAACCCAGCGCAACCGTGCCGTCACCCCCCGTCGTTCTGCCCCCGCCCGAGGCCGTAAGGCCCGCCGTAATCGTCGTCAGGAGGAATCATGAGCGAGCGTCTACGTCGCGCCCTCGCCGATGACGAGGAGTCCGGGGAGATTCAGCCGGTTGAAGCTGCCCCTGCCAGACGAGCTGTCGAGGTTGAGGACTCCGGCGAACATCCGGTGGCGCGCCCAGCTCGAGCCGTGGACTCTGACGAGGACACAACGGTGGTCGTCGAGACGGTTCAACCCGTCGCACCGGCGGAATCCGAGCCCAAACCGGTATCGGCGGCCGATTCCTCGGGCACCAAGACCGCCCTCCCCTGGAAGGGTCCCATGTGGGCAGTGGCCTTGACTGCGGCAGCCATCGTCGTGTCGTTAATTACCACAGCAATCCCGCAGTCCCAGCGCACGGTTCCGGCCGCTCAGCTCATTTCGTCGGGACGAACCCTGTTCTGTCCGCCGTCCCAGGGAAAGGCCAACCTCTCCGCTGGCACGATGGGCGGCAATGTTCAGGTCGGTACGTCCTCGGACAACCTGTCTGAGAAGCCGCTTCCTGCTGTGACGAAGATTGACAACTCCGCTGGGTATGTTCGCTCTGTGGCAGGGCAGCGTCCGCCGACCGGATCGGCCTTGTCTGCTGAAAAGGGCATGACCACATGGGTCCCCTGCGTCGGTGCGGCCACCGGCGGTGCGGTGAGTCTGACCAACCCGTCCGCCTCCGATCTTGTCGTCGTCAACTCGGATACCCGGGCGGCCACAGTTGATATTGCGTTGTTGGGTGCCACAGGTGACATCGACAGTGCCGGTATGCGCGGTATTCGGGTATCTCCCGGTCAGACCAAGGTGCTGCCATTATCGGCGTGGGCCAACGTCAGCACGCCCGTTACCGCCCTCGTCGACTCCAGGGAGGGGCGAGTCGTGGTCGGTGCTCGTACCTGGGCTCCCAAGGGCCGAGAGACAATCGCGATGGCGCCGGCTGACAAGACGGTCTACCTGCCCGGGGTCCCGGCGAAGGTGTCCACCGCCACCCTCGTCATCGCCAATCCCGGTACGGCCCGGTTGAGTGTGTCCGTCACGGCCCTGGCCGGCCGCGGCTCGTTCACCCCCGAGGGCGCTGACGAGATTGACATCGATCCGCGCTCGACGATTCAGGTCGACCTGGCAAAGGCGTTGGCGGGAGAAGCCGTCGGTCTCAAACTGTCGGCCAATGATCCGCTGGTGGCGAGATTGTTCGTGCAAGGTAAGCAGGGCACCACGGACTACGCTCTGGTTGGTCCCGGTACGCCGAGTAAGGTGCTGCAACAGACCCTCGGTGCCGACGGCACCCTTGAGTTGTCGAATCCTGGTCGAGACGCTGTGACATTCACGGGCACGCTGACAGCCGATGGGGGCAAGCAGACCGCGCTCAATGGAACTGTCCCGGCAGGGTCGACGTGGTCCGGGAAGGTTCCGGGGGTAGGCCACCTGCACATTGAAGGGTCAGCTCCGCTCACGGGCGCAGTGGTGTCGTCCAGCGGTCTGGCTGTTTTGCCGTTGGACGCGGTCGCCACCTCGACGAACGGGCGTCGCGCCAGCGTCGATCCGCAACTGCGCTGAGCGACGGCGACCTCAGTCGTCGATACTGGGGTCGATCTTCTCCACCGGAAGACCGGTCAACGCTGATAACTGTTCGACCAGGGTGCGGTGAACGAGGATGGCTAAGCCCCGACGGCTGGCGACTCTCAGTTCGAGGGGACGTCGATAAAGAACGACTCGAGCAGGGGAGTCGTTGCTGCCATCGACTGCTGACGACAGTGGAACCTGCCCCTCGGTCCACTCCGGCATGGTGGGAACGTCCTCGGCCCCGACGACGACATCGTCCAAAATCCCGGGACACGACCATTGCACCTTGCCGACGGCCTCAGCCAGACACGTCGTGAAGAATTCAGCGTCGGTGGGGTTAATCCGGTCGATTCGCCCGCCATGGGCACGTGGCAGGACGACCGGCCCACGGGGCCCACGACCATGACGGTTTCGACGCTTGGACATGACGCCACTGTATTGCGAATGCGCCAGTGCTGCGCACTTCCCGGCACGCCATATTCTTGGTCGACGGTATGTCCCGGTACCCGCGTGGCATAACAGTGAAAACGTAACCGTGGCGTACCGTGCCGTGGGTGAGAGAGTGCATTCGTCCCGGATGTTCCCGACCGGCAGTCGCGACACTCACCTATGTGTATGCCGAGCGCACTGCGGTTCTTGGACCGTTGGGACCCAGCCGAGAACCAGGTGCATACGACATGTGCGCTGACCATGCCGAAGCCCTCTCAGCCCCGGTGGGATGGGAAGTGATCCGGCTTCCAGGCATCGATGGTCCTGCCCCGGCACCGCCGGCGGACGACCTCATGGCCCTCGCCGCTGCCGTGCGCGAAACGGGGATGCTTGAGGGCGAAGTTCTTCCCGAACCTGACCCGGCGTCGGTACATGTGTTGGGCCGTCGTGGTCACTTGTCGCTGATTACGGACGCCAGTCGTGACGCGCGAAACTACTAGGATGACGGATATGCCTGATCTACCGCTGGTCCCTGAGGCACTTGACCTCTCCCCGGCGTTCCTGGAGGTGGCGGCCTGTCCGGCGTGCCATTCACGGTTCGCCCTCGATTTCGACAGCGGGGAGCTGGTGTGTTCCTCACCGTCGTGTGGGCTGGCATTTGCGGTGCGTGACGGCGTACCTGATCTTCGCTTGGACGCTGCTCGTGAGCGCCGAGTGGGTTCACAGCACACCGGTTCACAGGGCACTGAGGCTTTCGAGTCCACTCGTCGTCACGAGACGAGACCGCAGTGACCTTCGACGACTCACGTCTCGACGCTCCGCTGGACCCGCTGACTGAGGGGGTCTTGCGACATCTGGCGAGTACCGGAGCGCGTATCCGACGCGACTCGGCTGATCTCGACGACGTGCGCCGAACCGTCAATGAATGGGGACGACCACGAGGAGTTCTTGTCGTCGGCCCGGAAGCCCGCCTGGTGCGCTCGGTTCTGGAACCGGGGTGTCCGGTGCCACTCGTTGCGTGGGCATTCCAGCGGCTACCGGCATGGGTGGGTCCCCTGGACCTTGTCGTCGTCCTTGACACTGACGGCCAATGTGCTGCGCAGGTGGCGGAGGCGCGCCGTCGAGGTAGCGCCATCATCTTGGCCTCCACCGAGGACACTGACTCGTGGCGTGTTGCCGGTAACCACGGCACCGCCCGCATTCCGATAGCTTCCAAGGACTTCATGTCAGCCGCAGTTGCTGCCCTGTCTGTGCTGGGAGATCTTGGTCTGGGTCCCGCCGTCGATCCCGGTCAGGTTGCCCGCGTGGCGGACATGGTGGCTGAACTAGCCTCGCCGCACCGCGATCTGGCGGTCAACCAGGCTAAGGACCTGGCCTGTGCCTTGGCCGACGCCGAACCACTGACCTGGGGCGGATCGGTGTTGGCCGCCCGGGCGTCTCGCCGACTGGCCGAGTGGATGCGCCGGGCTACCGGTCGTATTGCGCTATCGGCTGACGCCGTTGCGCTGCGTCCCATCATCGAATCTGCACCTCGACGAAATCTCTTCGCCGATCCTGACCTGGACGGCGAACTGCGCCGACCGGTACTTGTCGTCATGGACGACGCCGAGACCGGACACGAGGCCGTTCGCCACGACTTGGAGCACCTTTGTGCCGTCCACGACGTGACGGTGCGCAGCGTCACTCTGCCGATGGGTATCGATGAAAGGTCCTCCCCGATGGACCGCTACGTCGCCCTCTTACTGCAGGGAAGTTTCGCCGCCGTCTACCTGGCCCTCGGGCTGGGCCGTCTGGAGGAGATGTCATGAGTCAGTCTGAAGAAGCTGACGGGTCGAACGAGACCAAGGAACCTGAGAAGCCGAAGAAGGAGGGCGGAGGCCGCAAAGCGATTATCGCTGCCGCCACCGCCAATCTTGCAATTGCGGCAACGAAAGCTCTGGCATGGGTTCTTACGGGTGCCTCTTCGATGCTTGCTGAGGCCATTCACTCGGTAGCTGACACCACCAACCAAATTGTGCTCATGGTGGGTGGCAAGAACTCCCGCAAGAAAGCTGACGAGGACCATCCTTTCGGCTACGAGAGAGCCCGGTATCTTTCCGGCTTCATCGTTGCTGTGGTCATTTTCAGTGTGGGTGGACTGTTTGCCCTGTATTCGTCGTACCAGAAGATTCGCGACACTCTGGCTGGCAAGCCTGACGAGCTGCTTGATTCACAGTGGTGGTGGGTGCCGCTGGTCGTGACCCTCATCTCGGCTTGTGCCGAGGGGGCCAGCCTGCACACCGCTCTCAAGGAAAGCAAACCCGACCGCGATGGTATGACGATCTTGCAGTACATCCGCAAGGCCAAGGCCCCGGAGCTGCCGGTGGTCATGATGGAAGATTCCGCAGCCGTCATCGGTTTGCTGCTCGCATTTCTGGGCGTCGGCCTGACCATTCTGACGCACAACCCGATTTTCGACGGTATTGGTTCGGGTTGTATCGGTATCCTGCTGGTCGTCGTCGCAGGGATTCTTTCTCGCGAGATGAGATCGTTGCTGGAAGGGGAGTCAGCGACTCCGGAATCTCGCAAGGCCATTCACGATGCGCTCGTGAGCACTAACGGCGTCGATTCGGTGATTTACATGAAGACGCTCCACCTGGGGCCTGACACCATCTTGCTGGCTGCCAAGATTGCCGTCGACCCGGGAGATTCGGCCCTCGAGGTGGCGCGCATTATTGATGATGCCGAGGTAGCTGTCCGTGCCGCTGAGCCGCTTGTCGGCCCGCTCTTCCTCGAACCAGATATTCGATACGGCGATCGCCGTATCAAGGACAACGAGAAGCGACCGGAGGATGACGTATGAGCAGGTCTGTCACAGTGCTAAATGGCCCGAATCTGGGGCGGTTGGGCCGACGCGAACCACAGATCTATGGGACGACGACTCACGATGATCTGGTACTTCGGCTGATTGATTACGGTCGCGAACTTGGCCTCAACGTCGATGTGCGTCAGACCGACTCCGAAGAGCTGATGATCGCGTGGATCCATGAGGCTGCTGACAAACGCACCCCGGTTGTCATCAATCCCGCAGCCTGGAGCCATTACAACATCGCGATTGCCGATGCTGTCGCCCAGTTGGAGGCTCCCTGTATCGAGGTACACATTTCCAATATCGCCACCCGGGAAGAGTTCCGTCACCACAGCGTGATCTCGGCATACGTCACCGGGACAATCGTTGGACTCGGCCTGAGAGGCTACGAGTTGGCTCTCTCCTGGTTGGCGACGTCCTGACGCGGTGTTGTTGAAGGGACCCTCGCGGCGTCGTCGAAACGACGTGGGATGCTTAGCGCTTCATGGACTCGAAAATCTCCTTGCACTCCGGGCAGACAGGGAATTTGTCCGGATTGCGGGAGGGCACCCACACCTTGCCGCACAGCGCGACGACGGGGGTTCCGTTGACCATGGCGTCGGTGAGTTTGGCCTTCGGAACGTAGTGCGAGAATCTCTCGGCGTCACCATCATCAAAGGATGGACGAGTCTTCTCCTCGACTGCCGTACTGGAACCTGGTGCCACCTGTGTACTCATGGTCAACCAGTGTACGTGCCTGGCCATGGATGACGCCTGGTCCAGCTGGAAGCGGACGTAATTAGCTTCAGTGGCTTCACGTGGGAGAATGGACCGGTGACGAATGCGACTCCTCCCCCGATGGGCTGGTACCCCGATCCTGCCGGAAGTGAACAGGAGCGGTATTGGGACGGCGAACGTTGGACCCGCAATCTTCGAAATCCCCCCGAACCCGAACCGGCTGGTCACGTACCTGAGACGCTGGCCCCGGTGACACGGGTGCCGTCGTCGGCAAGGCAGACGCCCCCTGCGCCACGCCACGCCGGTGCGGACGCGCCTCGTAGCAAATGGGGTACCACCACTGACGGTGTGCCCTTGGCTGGGTGGTGGTGGCGTGTTTTGTCGACCGTCATCGATTTTGTCCTGGTGTGGGTCATTGTCGGGATTACTATGCGCGCGAAGATCGCCAGCATCATGGACGGTTACCAGACGTTCCTGGAAGACGCGATGCGCAAAGTCAGTGCTGGAGCAAGCCCATCTGACGTCATCACGGCGCAAGCGTTGGCCGAGGCAGGATTCGTGCTCGACATGACGAATCTGATGGGCGCGGTCATCATTTCGCAGGCCATTTATCAGTTCATCATGCTGGCGGCCTGCGCTGGCTCGGTGGGCCAGCTGGTCTGTGGGTTGCGCGTCGTGACTATCAACCAGGGCCAGGATCATCGCCGACTGGTGTGGTGGCGTGCCCTGCTTCGTGCTACGGCTTGGGCGTGCGTGGAGTTCGGTAACCAGGTCATCGTGCTGTTGACCCCGTTCAGTTATTTCATGCCGTTGTGGCAGCGTTCTCGTCAAACCATCCACGACGCTATCGCTGGCACCCAGGTGGTTCGTCCGGTTCGCCAGCGTAACGCCGAGTAGATTTTCGTTCCGGCTGGGCGATGAGGTCGTCCCCGCTACTTGTCCGTATCAATCCCGCCCTGCGGGGCGCCGAAAGGCCGTCATGTCTTTGACAGATCCCCACCTGACGACCCTGGCCGATCATTTCGGTATCTCTCGTGCCTATCACGATTGGAAGGGTCAGTACACCGAGGTTGAGGAGGCGACCATCATCGCCGTCCTTGCCGGTTTGGGTGTCGATGCGTCGACCCCGGAATTGGCCGAGAGGGCGTGTCAGGAGGTTGTCGACCAGGCTTGGCGTCGTGTCCTTCCGGGCATTGTCGTGTTACGCCAGGGACAGGAAGGACGTGTCGACGTCCACGTCAGTGCCGGAGAATGGGTCGAGGTTCATATCGTCAGTGAGGACGGCCACCGCAGAGAGTGCTGGCAGGTCGACAATTGGAACCCGGATCGCCAGGTTGAGGGACGCTGGATCGGTGAGGCCACCTTTGGTATTCCTGCTGACCTTCCGCTGGGATACCACACCATCGTCGCGACGACGGCGGAACATCGCGCGACCTCCACCTTGGTCGTCTCTCCGAATTGGCTCGGTCTGCCCAGATCGATGGGCTCCTCTCGAATTTGGGGCCACGCAGTGCAGCTGTATTCGACCCGCTCCCGTGCGTCGTGGGGGATGGGTGATCTCGCAGACCTGGCGGATCTGTCTACCTGGTCGGCGACTCAGGGTGCGGACTACGTGCTCGTCAATCCACTGCACACCGGCCAGGTCGTCTCCCCGATCGAGCCATCACCGTATTTGCCCTGCAGTCGTCTGTTCCTCAACCCGCTGTACGTGCGTCCCGAGGTCATCCCCGAATTCGCAGATCTCGACTCCTACGAGCGTTCCAAGGCTCGCTCTGCCCAGGTTCACGCCGCAGCAGCCATTGAAACCATCGATCGTGACCGCTCTTGGGACTCCAAACTGCCGGTGCTTGAGGCTATCCATGCCCTCGGCCTGGCGGGGTCGCGAAAGCTGTCCTATATGGCTTTCCGCAGGTTGCGCGGCACCTGTCTGGTTGATTTGGCCACATGGTGTGCGCTAACCGAGGTTTACGGCAATAACTGGCATGAGTGGCCCGAAGAGCTTCAGCGTCCTGGCACCGAGGCCGTCTCGCAATTCGTGTGCGCCCACGAGGATCGCGTTGACTTCTTCATGTGGCTGCAATGGATTGCTGACCAACAGCTGTCAGCTGCCCAGTCGGCTGGACGTGACGCAGGGATGTCCGTGGGCCTGGTGTGTGACATGGCTGTTGGGGTCTCTGGGGCCGGAGCTGACGCGTGGATGCTTGGGAAGCTGTTTGCCGATGGTGTCTCTGTCGGCTCCCCGCCTGACGCTTTCAACCAGACTGGTCAGGAGTGGGGCCAGCCACCGATGCGCCCGGACATACTGGCCGACATGGCCTATCAGCCTTTCCGCGACATGGTTCGGGCCGCCCTGCGCCATGCGGGCGGCATTCGTATTGACCACATTCTCGGCTTATTCCGGCTGTGGTGGGTTCCAGCCGGTCTCGGTCCGCGCATGGGTACCTACATCCGCTACGACCACGAAGCCATGGTCGGCATTCTGGCCTTGGAGGCCTACCGGGCAGGCGCCCTCGTCGTGGGTGAAGATCTTGGCACCCTGGAACCGTGGGTGCGCACCTACTTGCGCGAGCGCGGGATCATGGGAACTTCGGTGCTGTGGTTCGAGAACGGGGATGACGGTCGTCCTTTGCCTCCCGAGCTGTGGCGCGAGTACGCCATGAGCTCGGTGACTACTCACGACCTGCCGCCCACCACCGGATACTTGGCTGGTGACCATATCGAGGTGCGCAGCGAACTTGGACTGCTGACGGAATCCTTGGAGCACGAGCGGGCCGAGGCAGCCCAGCAGACGGAAACTTGGATCAGCATCCTGCGGGAGCGCGGCGTGCTTGTGGGGGATAAGCCTTCGGAAGAAGACATCGTGTTAGCCATGCACCGTCTGCTCACTCAGACGCCCTCGAAGGTACTCAACGCCACCCTCACCGACGCCGTGGGGGATCGGCGTACCCAAAATCTGCCCGGTACCACCAATGAGTACCCAAACTGGCGAGTCCCGCTCAGTCATCCGGACGGCTCACCCATGTGGCTTGAGGAGGTCTTCTCCGATGAGAGAGCGGCGCGACTGTCTGCCGTCATGAACGAGACGTGATGTGCTGAAAGACACGTATAAAAACGGGGGTCCGGTACCTGACGGCACCGGACCCCTACAGGTCAACAACCCGAGTCTCAGTCGGCAACAGCCTTCTTAAGGGTGCTGGAGGCCGAGATCTTGACGGCCTTGTGAGCCGGGATGGTCATGGACTCGCCGGTGCGGGGATTGCGGCCATTGCGCGCGGGACGCTCGACGGCCTCGGCGGTGAACAGACCAGGAAGCTGCACCTTGTCGCCCTGTGCCAGGGCGTTGGTGATGACGTCGGTGAGAGCCTTGACGGCCTCGTTGGTCTGGGCCTCAGTGAGCGAGGCCTGCTTAGCGACGGCCTTGATGAGCTCGGACTTGGTCATGGGGTCTCCTCAGATGGACTATGTTCGGTTATCGGCTTCTTACCGTTTCCCTCATAAAAAACATTACCGGGTGTCGGTCCTCAGTCAAGCCCAAATGCGCTTCAACAGCGGGGTTTCCGGCCATTTCGAGGCAGTGTTTACCTGATTGCCACATCTGGAGTAGTCGAGGCAGCTTGCTGGGCCAATGAAGAATACTTAGGACAGGGAAGCACCCAGAACGGTATCAGCACCGTCATCTCCCTGCTTCACCATGATGGTCGGAATGGCTTGGTCACCACGAGAAATACGTCGTCCAGAGACGGGTAGCTCTGCAATGGCAGCTTGGTGACGCTTGCGCGCGGTCTCCAAAGGCTCGCGTCCCACGACCTCACCGTCGACAACGAGAGGGACGATGAGGTTACGGTCATGACCTTCAGTACCGGGCTGTTGTCCAACTGCGACAACCTCGGCGGTGGCAATCCCGTCCGAACCAATGCGTCGCACCGCGTATTTGCGTCCGCCCACGGTGTTCTTGTGAGACGACCGCTTGGCCACCGGTAGCAGCTCTGCGTCCGGGGCGTTCGATGTCGCCCGGGCCACCAGCTTGTAGACGAAGGAGCAGGTCGGCGCTCCCGAGCCGGTCACGAGGGAGGTGCCGACGCCGAAACCATCGACGGGGGCGCCGCGCAGTGCGGCAATCTGCCATTCGTCCAGGTCACTGGTGACGATGACGCGGGTGTGGGTGGCTCCAAGGTCATCGAGCAGATCACGGACTTGACGGGCCACGATTGACAGGTCACCGGAGTCGATACGCACCGCGCCAAGACGTCCCTCCGTGAGCCGGACAGCGGTGCGGACGGCGTTCTCAATGTCGTAGGTGTCGACCAGCAGAGTCGTCTTTTCGCCGTACGCAGCCAGTTGAGCGCGGAAGGCGTCTTCCTCGGTGTCATGAAGGAGGGTAAAGGCGTGGGCGGCGGTGCCGGAGGTCGGGACGCCATAGCGAATCCCGGCAGCGAGGTTGGAGGTTGGGCCGAATCCAGCGATCCAGGCGGCGCGAGCGGCAGCGACGGCGGACTCCTCGTGGGTGCGCCGAGAACCCATCTCGATAATGGAGCGGCCCTCGGCCATCATGACCATCCGCGAGGCCGCCGAGGCGATCGCCGAATCATGGTTGTAAATGCTCAGCAGCAGGGTTTCGAGCACGCAGGCTTCCGCGAAGGTGCCCTCGACTGTCAGCAGCGGGGACCCGGGGAAGTAAAGATCTCCTTCAGCGTATCCGTAGATGGACCCGGTAAAACGGTAGTTCGACAGCCACTCAGCCATGTGCGGGCCGACGACCCCGGTCTTCTCCAGGAAACAGACTTCTTCATCAGTGAACTGGAAGTCTTCCACCGCGTCGAGGACTCGCCCGGTGCCAGCGACAACGCCGTAGCGACGTCCTTCGGGCAGACGGCGCGGGAACAACTCGAAGACGCAACGACGGTCAGCGGTTCCTGAAGCCATGGCAGCCTCGACCATGGTCAGCTCGTAATGGTCGGTGAACAATGCGGTCGACATGGGCCACAGTTTACGAGGATCGAGCGTTCCTGTCGGTGCGGTTCGAGTGTCTGCGACGGGTGCCAAAATGGACCTATGTCTGTAGCCACTGCGGAACCCATTGCACAGACCGACCGTCTCACTGATGAGCAATCCACATGGACGACAGTCGTCTGGGACGACCCGGTGAACCTCATGGACTACGTGACGTTGGTGTTCATGAGGTATTTCGGTTATCCCCGGCAGAAAGCGGCGCAACTCATGATTCAAGTCCACAACCATGGTCGGGCGACGGTGGCCGAGGGGTCCAAGGAGGAGATGGAGACTGCGGTACACGCTATGCACAGTTACGGGCTACAGGCGTCAGTCGAAAAGGGCGGACAGGAATGAACATTGCGGGCACTCGGAACCGGTGGGTCTGGTACTTGGAACCTCGCGAGATCGTCGGGATCGAGATTGCTCTGAGCTACTACGTCGAGGCGTTGTCCCAGTTGCGTGTCACTCCCGCTCGTCCCACCTGTCAGACAGATCCTTTTGCGTTGTGGGAGAGACAGTTTTCCGGCCCTCAGGAGGACGACGAGGTACGCCGGGCCATCCTGCCGAATGCCTACCGCGACGACGAACTCGCTGACGCCCAGTTCCATGACAGCCATGACGCCGAGGAGGTCGCTGCCCGGTGGGAAGACGCCCAGGAATTGCAGACTGATCTGGAGACTCTGCACCAAACTGGCTGTATCTCCATGAATCCCGAGGTGACGCAAAGGTGGCTTCGCACTGTCAATGCGCTGCGAGGGATGATGGCAGCCAGGCTGGCAATAACCGATCAGATCAGCGCCGACGAAGTCGCCAGGGCTGCTCGAGAGAAGCCTGACGCCCAAGAAGAGTGCGTCTACGAATGGCTTGGATTTGTTGTTGAGATACTCGTCGAGGTCGAGTTGTCTGAGTGAGCCTGAGCCTCAGACCTCGTGTACGGTGACGGGCGCGCGTAACCGCAAGCTGAGCTGTCGTTCCAGTCGCTGGCGCATAGTGATGACGGCTGCCGGACATCCCCGGCAAGCACCTTTCATAGCCACCCCAACGGTGTGCTGTCCGTCGTGGACTGTGACATCGACCAGCTCGATCGACCCGCCGTGCATAGCAGCCACGTCGCCTACGGGTCCAGTGATGAGTTCGTCAGCGCAGCGCCTCAGGGTCTCAACCTCGTCAAGGGGCTGAGCATCGGGTCCGCCTACCCAATCGTCAGTACGCTCTAAGGCGACTGTCAGCGCCGTCCGGAACTCGGCGCCGATGTGTGACCAGCTGTCATCAAGGGCAGTGGCAATGATGGCACCAACCGTCGCCTCGACTCGTACCCGACCTAGGAAGTTATCAAGACCGGGTGCGCTCACCAACTCCCCGGCGAAGGGCAGCGCCACCCCGGACACCACCCAGCGCAGGGTTGCGGGGTCCGAGGTGGCTTCTGGATGTACTGCCGTGGAAGGGCGAGAGGCAAGTTTCATCAGATCACCAGGTTCGTCACGGTGCGACCGATGAATGCCATCACCCACGCCAAGACGAACATGTACCCGAAGGCGATCGCCGGCCACTTCCAGCCACCGGTCTCTCGTTTCATGACCGCTACCGTTGACATGCACTGCAGGGCGTAGGCGAAGAACAGGATAAGAGCCACGATGGTTGCCGGAGTGAAAACCTTTTCGCCCTGGTGCTCACCATCTGTCCACGTCCAACGGTCGATCTGCTCGGAGACTTCCGCGTCGTCCTCAGGATCAGTAGCTGACGCCATCTGGCCGAGCGTCGAGACCGCCACCTCGCGGGCAGCCAGGGAGCCGATGAGGGAGACGTCAATTCGCCAGTCGAATCCCAGTGGCTCGAACACTGGCTCGACAGCCTTACCAACCCCAGCCGCGATGGAATGATCCATGGTGTAGGCGGCTACTGCCACGTCATCGCGCGGATCGACCCCGGCCTTCGTGAGGTCAGCTTCGGATCGCATGGGGAACGTCGTCAAGGCCCAGATGACGATGGTTGTCAGCATGATGATGGTGCCGGCCTTGTGCAGGAAGGCCTTGGTGGGTTCCCACATCGCAATTCCTACGGAACGCAGAGTCGGAATGCGGTACGGAGGCATTTCCATGTAGAAGGGCAGCAGGAGTCCGGACCGATCGGTGATTTTCTTGACGACCCATGCCGCCATCATCGCGGAGAACCCACCCAGGAGGTAGAGCAGGAACATCGTAAATCCCTGGCCGGAGAATGGCCCGACCTTGGCGGTGTCGGGGATCAGCATCCCTACCAGCAGTACGTAGACCGGCAGGCGAGCTGTACAGGTGGCGAGCGGGACGCCAAGCATGGTGGCGATCCTGTCCTTCGAGGAAGGAATGGTCCTCGTAGCCATCACACCGGGTATGGCGCAGGCAAAGGAGGACAGCATGGCCACGAAGGCGCGTCCCTCCAGCCCGGCACGACTCATCACCTTGTCCATCAGGAATGCTGCCCGGGACATGTAACCCACTGCGTCGAGGATGGCCAGCAGGAGGTACATCAGCACGATCTGGGGAATGAAGACCAGCACCGAACCAACGCCGCCGATGATTCCGTCACCTAACAGACCGGCCAGAATCGGATTCGAGACATGGGAGTCAACCCATTCACCGAGCCAGCCGAAGAGGCCATCAATAGCGTCTTGGAAGGGTGCGGCCCAGGTGAACAGCGCCTGGAAGAACAGGAACATCACCAGGAAGAAGACGATCGTTCCCCACACGGGGTGAAGCAGTACCTTGTCGATACGCTCAGTGCGGGCGTCGGGCTGGGGGTCGTGGTAGCCGACACTGCTGAGGATGGAGTCGACCCATCCGGCGAGTTCTTCGGCGTCGGTAGGAGGGGCGACAGACGGACGGTTCCAGGTCTGCCAGGTGGTGATGAGGCGACGGAGCTCCCCAATACCGATACCGCGATTAGCGACCACAGGCACCACCGGTACGCCCAAGGCTTGGGACAAGGCGGCGGTGTCGAGGCTGCCGCCACGGCGGCGCAGCTCGTCGGTCATAGTGACGACGACAGCAGTAGGGAGGTTTCGCTGCAGCGTCTCTGCGAGCAACAGCAGGGATCGGCGCAATGCTGTCGCGTCGGTAACGACGAGGACGGCGTCGGGGGCTTCAATTCCCTCGATAGTCCCCTCCAGAGCGTCGGCGACGATGGTCTCGTCGGGGGAGATGGGAGTCAGGGAATAGGCGCCAGGGAGGTCTTCAATGTTGTATTTGTCCTTGCCGATTCGGCAGACGCCGGTAGTGCGGGAGACAGTGACACCGGGGTAGTTGCCGGTTTTGGCGTGGAGACCGGTGAGCCGGTTGAAGACCGACGTCTTGCCGCCGTTGGGGGAACCTACCAACGCCAGTTTGGGTGATCCCACCACCGGTTTAGTCGTGGGATCGGCGTGGCAGGAGGTCGTTACAGTCATGGGTAAACCTTGAAGGAGCGGGTGTCGTCACGCTGGACGGCACGTATGGTTGGTCAGGCGGCTGCCATGGACAGCTGCGGATCGGCAGCGGGGCAGGATACAGGCTGCGGAGCGGGCCGGACCAAGATCATGTCAGCCTGGGCGCGACGCAGACACATCTGGACGTCGCAGACTTGAAAGATCATGGGTCCGCCGAACGGGGCCTGGCGAATCTTGGTGATATCGCGGCCCTTGCCGAAGCCGAGCATATGAAGACGATGACAGATGTATTCGGCGCACTCGGACGCGATGGACTCGATCGTCGCCTTCTGACCGGCAGCCAAACGGCTGAGCGGCACGAGAGTCTCACTGTGTAGAGTCTCGCTATCTGCGGTGCCACGGTGCGTCTGGGTGGTCGTCTCGTGCTTGGTCATCTCGTCTTCCTCCCTGGTTCCACGGCGGTGCCGAAACCCTTGAACAATTCAGAGCATAGCCTACCCTTACCCCATTGTCACCGCGGGGGCGTTTTCCCATGTTGACGTCGTGAGAATCGTGCGCCTCGCTGGTCGGCGGTGGGGGCGGGGTAGTCTTGCCACCCGTGACCGAATCTGACTTCGATGTTGTCGACCTCCCAATCGGCATTTTCGACTCTGGATTCGGGGGACTGACGGTGGCGCGGTCGGTCGTCGATCTCATGCCCAACGAGGACATCGTCTATCTGGGCGACACGGATCGTGCGCCGTACGGTGAAAAAACGATCGCCGAGGTGCGTCGCTACGCCCTGCAATGTCTCGATCGACTCGTGGCCCACGGCGTGAAAGCTCTGCTCATCGCCTGTAATACCGCGTCGTCAGCAGTATTGAGGGACGCCCGAGAGCGCTATGACGTCCCGGTGGTCGATGTCATCGTGCCGGCTGCTCGACGAGCCAGTTCAGCCACCCGGAATGGCCGTATCGGTGTCATCTGTACTGAGGCCACCGCTCGTTCGCTGTCCTATCAAGACGCCTTGGCAGCGGTGCCTGGTATCTCCTTGACGACTCGGGCCTGTCCGAAATTCGTCCCCTATGTTGAGGAGGGGATCACGAGCGGTCCGGAATTGGAAGCGATCGCCCGGGACTATCTGAAGCCGATTCAGCAGGCCGGCTGTGACACCCTCATTTTGGGGTGTACCCACTATCCGCTGCTGGCTGGACTCATCTCCTACATCCTTGGCGACACCGTCACTCTCATTTCGTCGTCCCATCAGTGTGCTAGGGCTTCCTACTCCTTGATGGCTGAGTCGGGGTTGCTGCATTCCGAGCCTCGGGAGTCCAGCCGTTACTTCTTGACGACAGGCAATGCTGAGCGCTTCGAAAGATTGGGGCGACGACTCATGGAGGGGTTCGTTCATGACGTGCACTCGGTACATGCCGATCAACCCTGTTTTGGGGATCGCGCGGTTGTGCGCGATTGAGCGACGCAATCCGAGGGCGACGGAATACCAGCGACATAAAGGGCGTGTCGCCCGATAGTTCTGATTGGTGTCAGTGGCTACCAGTACCGTTGGCAAGGTGAGTGAGACTTCTCGAATTGATGGACGCCGCCTGGACCAGTTGCGAGACGTCAGGATCGAGCGCGGCTGGCTGACCCAGGCCGAGGGATCGGTGCTCGTGAGCTTCGGACGCACCACTGTGTTGTGCAATGCCTCGGTTACGGAAGGGGTGCCGCGCTGGCGGAAGGGTTCCGGACTCGGTTGGGTGACAGCTGAGTACGAGATGTTGCCCCGGGCCACCAATGAGCGCTCCGGTCGGGAGTCTCGCAAGGGCAAGGTCGGCGGACGTACCCACGAGATTTCCCGCCTGGTTGGGAGATCCCTGCGTGCTGTCGTCGATGACAAGGCGCTGGGCGAGAACACCATCATTCTCGACTGCGATGTGCTGCAGGCTGACGGTGGTACTCGTACCGCTTCTATCACCGGTGCCTACGTTGCTCTCGTCGACGCTGTGAATTGGCTGCGGGAGCGAGGCGGAGTGGTTGGCGACCCGATCATCGGGTCGGTGCAGGCCATTTCGGTTGGAGTCGTCGGGGGTACTCCGATGCTTGACCTGGCCTATGAGGAGGATTCTCGTGCCGACACCGACATGAACGTTGTCATGAGTGGCACTGGAGATTTCATCGAGGTTCAAGGAACTGCGGAGGGGGTTCCCTTTAACCGTGATGTGCTCAATGACCTGCTTGACCTGGCAGCCGGGGGTTGTGCAAGCCTGAAGCAGGCTCAGTCCGAGGCTCTCGGGGTGACGCTGTGAGCAGGATTGTTCTGGCGTCCAACAACCCCAAAAAACTCGTTGAATTGCGTCGCACCTTCGAGGCTGCCGGTACCGATGTCGAGATCGTCGGTCTGTCGGAAGTCAGCACTGCTCCGGCTCCCGAAGAAACCGGCACGACTTTCGTCGAAAATGCCCTCATCAAGGCCCGAGCAGCCGCCCATAACACTGGTCTGCCGGCTCTTGCCGACGATTCCGGTCTCGAGGTGGACGCTCTCAACCGGATGCCTGGAATCCGTTCAGCTCGATGGTCGGGACCACAGGCCAACGATGAGCGCAACCTCCAGTTGCTTCTCGATCAGACCTTCGACCTCCCTCCCGAGCGGCGGCATGGTCGGTTCGTGTGCGCGATGGCCTTTGTCGATCCTGACGGTACCGAGATCACCAAGGTCGCCACGATGGAGGGACGGATCATTTCCGAGGCTCGCGGGGAGAACGGATTCGGTTACGACCCGATGTTCGTTCCCGACTCTCAGCCCGGTGACCTCACGAGTGCCGAGATGTCTGCCGAGGCCAAGGACGCCATCAGTCACCGTGGGCAGGCCGTTCGTGCCATCGTCCCGGCTGTCGTCTCTTACCTGGAGGGTCGCTGACGTGCAGATCTACCTCGATTTGTTGCAGCGGATTCTTGACGAGGGGGTGCGGCGTGAGGACCGCACCGGCACCGGAACCTTGAGTGTCTTCGGTCACCAGATGACCTTCGATTTGCGTGCCGGCTTCCCGCTGGTGACAACGAAGAAGATCTACACGCGCAGCGTCTTTGGGGAGCTGCTGTGGTTCCTGCGCGGAGACACCAACGTTGGCTGGCTGCACGAGAACAATATCCATATCTGGGACGAGTGGGCCGACGAGAACGGCGATCTGGGGCCGGTCTACGGGCACCAGTGGCGTTCGTGGCCTGACGCTGACGGCGGCACGATCGACCAGATTTCCAAGGTCATCGAACAGATCCGTACTCACCCGTGGTCACGTCGTCACATCGTTTCGGCGTGGAACGTGGCCGAGGTCGAGGAGATGGCTTTACCTCCCTGCCACACCTTGTTCCAGTTCTATGTCACCGCTGGTGAAAGCGGGGACCCGGAGTGGCTGAGCTGCCAGCTTTACCAGCGTTCCGGTGACACCTTCCTCGGTGTGCCGTTCAACATCGCTTCCTACGCGTTGCTCACTCATCTGGTGGCCTCGGTCACCGGGCTCAAGCCGTTGAAGTTCATTCACACCTTGGGTGACGCTCACGTCTACCTCAACCACCTCGACCAGGTACATGAGCAGCTCACGCGCGAGCCGCGTCAGCTTCCTCGGCTGACCGTCAATCCAGATATTCGTGACATCGACCGATTCGAGCTGTCGGACCTCACGGTGTCTGGGTACAACCCGTACCCGGCGCTGCCAGCCCCAATTGCCGTCTGACCTGGTGAATACCTCCGAGCGCACAGGAGAAGTGATGAAGGTCATCGCCATCGCCGCTGTCGCCGACAACGGCGTCATCGGATCGGGGCAGGATATGCTCTGGCACATCAGGGAAGACTTCCGGCGGTTCAAGAAAGTGACGATGGGTCACACCTTGGTGTTTGGGCGGCGCACCTTCGAGCAGATCGGCACACTTCCGGGTAGGCGTCACATCATCTGCACCCGCGACCCGCACTGGTCGTCGGAAGGCGTGGTGGTCGCGGCCAGTCCGCGTGAGGCGGTAGAAATCGCGCGCGGAGCCGGCGAGGAGATCTGCTTTATTGCCGGGGGAGGTCAGATCTACGCCGACGCCCTCGACCTGTGCGATGAGCTTGACATCACTGAGGTTCACCAGAGTCCGGAGGGTTCGGTAACCTTCCCCCGCATTGATCGGCAGGTGTGGGTCGAGACCCGCCGGGAGGTCCATGACGGGTTCGATTTCGTTGGCTACCGGCGCCGGGCATGAGGTCTACGGCGTCGATTCTCCACCTGGACATGGACGCGTTTTTCGCTTCAGTGGAGCAACGCGACAAGCCTTCTCTGGTCGGCAAGGCTGTCATCGTTGGTGGGGTCGGTGGCAGGGGAGTCGTGGCGACAGCCTCCTACGAGGCGCGCACATTCGGAGTGCATTCTGCCATGGCTGGCTCTCAGGCCAGACGCCTGGCACCCAATGCTGCGTTCCTTTCTGGGCGGTTCGAGGCCTACCGCGAGTCGTCCAAGGTCGTCATGGCAACTCTGCGAGAACTGTCACCTCTTGTGGAACCGTTGAGCCTTGATGAGGCCTTCGTCGATCTGGAAGCCGGCGGAATCGACGTCGACGACCTCGACACCCTGCATCAAATGGCAGTGGACCTTCGCGCCCGGGTCTTTGAACGCACTGAGGGATTGAGCTGCTCGGTCGGGATTGGGTCGAGCAAGTTCATGGCGAAGGTGGCCTCCGAGATG
Organism: Cutibacterium sp.; assembly: GCF_030525615.1. GTDB lineage: Bacteria > Actinomycetota > Actinomycetes > Propionibacteriales > Propionibacteriaceae > Cutibacterium. The sequence goes on from NZ_JAUNEJ010000008.1 coordinate 42,746, forward strand.
GCCAAGCCGAAGCGTGGCCACAGTGACCAGGTCGCTCTCGTTGCTCCCGGAACTGAGGCCGACACTATTGCGCCGCTACCGGCGCGGGCCATTCCTGGGGTTGGACCAGTTACGGCGGAACGGTTGGAGAAACTGGGTCTTCGCACGATCGCTGACGTGCGCGCCGCCCGGGAATCCGAGCTCGTTCACGAGTTGGGTCATGCGGCGGGTACGAGCCTTGTTGCGCTGTCGCGAGCCTGGGATGACCGCCCGGTGGTGGCCAGTAGGATCGCCAAGTCGATCTCGGTTGAGGACACGTTTGAACACGACCTCACTGACCGCGAGGAGTGCCGCCAGATCGTTGAGCGCCATGCTGGTCTGGTGTGTGCCCGACTCAAGAAGTCCGGCCATTTCGCCCGCACCGTCACCCTCAAGGCCAAAATGGCGGACTTCCAGGTGTGGTCGCGGTCGGTTACTCTGACAGGAGCTACTGATTCGCGCGAACGGATTTCCCATCTGGCGCTGCGGATGCTCGACTCCCTCGACCTACGCGAGGGAGTTCGATTGTTGGGAGTTGGGGTATCCAACTTCACGACCTCGGCTCAGGAAGAGCTTTTTGTCGTCGACGATGACGGAAATTTGCTTGACGAACCTGAAGTGACCGGGTACGTGACGCCTATCCAACCGGGGCCGTTTGGGCGGCGTCGAGCATTCGACGGCCGCGCCTGGCCTCCCGGAGCAGATCTCATCCACGACGAATACGGCCGTGGCTGGGTGTGGGGTTCGGGTCATGGAATTGTCACGTGCCGGTTTGAGTACCGGGGAAGTGAGATTGGCAGGGTGAAGTCAGTTCCGCAGGACGATGAGTCGCTTCACCCGGCCCATCCGCTTCCGCTGGCGTGGCAGCCGCCCCACGAGGACGTCGCCTCCGAGTGACGTGTGCCCCGGGTCATGAAGCTGACCGCCCCGATCAAAACATCGGGATGTACGCCACCGACCCACCTAATGCCATCAGGGCAAAGATCGTGGTGGTCACGATCGGTCCGAGCCACACCCTGCCGGTGGCGTGGTAGAAGGCTCGGTTGAACAGCGGCAATATCACCATCATGGGAAGCAGAGACTGCAGCATGTTGACGTAGAGCCAGTTCGTTGTCCAGAACACCGTTCCGGTTGAAAAGAAGGTGACGTACTGGATGACGAAAATGGCCGCCAAGCCGATGGAGTTGGCCAGCGCGATGATGATCCAGTTGATCCAGCGACGTTGATTGTTGAACCTCATCGACGCATTGACACGCAGCGAGTTCGAGAAGAAGAACAGGAACAGGGCAGGGACGTAGGCCAGTCCGATGAGGAACCAGCGTTTCGTCAAGGGGCGGGCAGCCACCACGAAGAGTCGGTAGTCGACGTGGAAGAAGCCATAGACGGCGGCCAACACCGTGTAAAAGACCACGATGACAAACAGTGCCAGCGCCACGGTGCGGCCAGTCTGGGTCCAGTTCATCCGAACTCCCCAGCTCTTGGCCTCTCCCACGCCGTGCTTCTTCGAGATGGAATGGCTGATCCACAGCAGGAGTAGCCCCAGCAGTCCGTTGACGAGGGACCACACCACGACTCCGTTGACCATGCGGCCGGGGAAGAACCAGCCGTTCTGTTTGTTGGCGGCAGCCGAGAAGATGTGCTGGCTGGCTACTGACAACGGGATGAAGGTCACGCACGCCACCGCAGCCGAGACGGCGAAGATCGTCCAGAACATCACTGCTGCTTTGCCCCTGGGTTTGGGCGGGGCAGGGGAGACTTCAGTCCTGGCTGCGCCGAACCACGGGATCGTCAGCAGCAATTTCGTGAGAGGAACCAGCATGACCAGCGCGGCGATAAGGGACAAGCCGTTGCCGAGTTCCTTGAGCCACCAGGTCTGATTGGTGTTGCTCATCTGGTGCGGGGCACCGATGGTGTCGTCGAAGAACTGAATCATCGAGCCGATGGCGCTGGGGGTCAATGGTTGGAAGGGGTGGATTGTGCGGTCGTTATAAGCGACTCGGTAGGTTCGATCGGCAGCCGAGCCGTATCCTTTCCCGATAACCACATGGTCGACGTGCTGTGACTTGGGAAGCCCAGAGTTGATGACCGCGATGGCCTCGGGGGCGTTCCGTAGATCACCGTTGCGGTTCTTGTTGCGGTAACCACCCTCGTCGTAGCGGGCGTATCCGATACCGACATTGGATCGGACGTTCTTGAACTTCTTGGCGTCAAGGTGCTGCAGCCATCCGGAGATGAAGACCGAACGAATCGGATTGAGCTTCTCGGCGTCTGCGCGCTCCTGTTTGGTGATCTTTGTACCGCCAGGGGAGGCAGGGGCCTTGGCTTTCTTGAGAGCTTTCTTTTCCTTGGCGCCGTATGTGGCAGCCATGCGACGTACCTGGGAACCCCCGGCGGAGTGACCGGTGATACCGATCTTGGTCTTGTCGACGTAATCGAGGGTGCCGGTTCGAGAGACGTAATCAATGGCGGGCTTAATGCTCGGGTCATCGTTGTTGGGCGGTTGAGAGGTTGACTCACCTTGGTTGTATGGATCGACGACAAGGGCGACGTATCCTCGTCGCGCCAGCTCCAGAGAGTAGGAAATCTGGGTTTCCTTGGTGCGCTGGAACCCAGGCGTCACGATGATGAGAGGAGCCTTGTGCTTTGCCGTTGCGGTGTCGGGGCGGAAGAGATCGGCACTGGCCACGGCCCCGTTCTTGCCGGGGATCATGAGACCTTGGACGCTGATGTGTCCTCCGCCAGTCTGGATGAGGCTTGATCCGACCGCTCCAATCACGATGAGTACGAGGCAGATAAGAACGTGTACCGCTGATCGTGGTCTCGCTGAGTGCATTGGTACTCCTTGTCATTGATCCCCATGAGCACGGACTGCGGGAGGTGTCCGTGTCGATGAAAAGCCGTCGCCAACGGAAGTAATGTTAGTATTATTTCCAACAAAGATGGATGCGTATCTTTATTTTCATAACGGTGATGGTTTGACAAAGGGGTCATCATGACAGCTGTGCTTGCGGTGTGTGCACTGCTCGTGACGGTTGGTGCCGGTTGGTTACTAGTCAAGAAGTACAAGCCAGTACTAGTTCTGCTGGGAGCCGGACTGGTGCTGTTGCTCATCAGGGTGATACTCAGACCGTCGGTGCCGTTGTTGGAGGGTGACGACAGTTCTGGAAGCGTGTGGTTCGACATCATCGGGATGATCGAATCCATCGCGAAGGATCAGCTCACAGGTGTCGGGCTCATCATCATGGCTGCTGGTGGTTTTTCGGCATACATGAATCGAGTCGGGGCTACGGAGGCACTTGTGCGCCTTGTCATTACCCCGATCACCAAGTTAAAACAGCCCTACCTCATCCTCGTGTTGGCCTACGTCATCGGGCAGCTGTTGTTCATGGTCATCCCGAGCGCTGCCGGCCTGGCTATGCTGCTCGTCGTCGTCATGATGCCCATCATCGTCGCAGCTGGAGTGAGTCCGGCAGCCGGTGCCGCCGTCATTGCGACGACGAGTGCCATGCCTATCGGACCAGCCACCGGAACCGAGATCCTGGCCGCCCACACGGTCGGGCTTTCCCCCGCGGTCTACTTCGTCAAACATCAGCTTCCCGTGGCAATTCCGACAATTGTCGCGGTTGCCGTCACTCATTTCGTCGTCCAGCGCCGTTTAGACCGCAAAGGCAGCGACGAGGCCGGAGAGCGCAGTGATGAGAACGCGGCAGCGGGGCGTAAGGCACCGAAGTGGTACGCCATCTTCCTGATTCTGCCCATCCTCCTGCTCGTCGTATTCAGCCCGCTGGCCGTCAAAGCTATCCAGCTTTCCACGGTGTCAGCTTTCCTGCTGGTGTGGGTGCTCGCGGTCATCGTCGAGCTCATTCGCAACCATGACCGCTCAGGGGCACTGACTGACGCGAACACCATGTTCGTCGGCATGGGGAATATGTTCGCCAAAGTCGTATCCCTCATTATCACAGCTCAGCTGTTTGCCGAAGGCCTCAAACAGGCCGGTGTCATCACCCTGCTTGTCAAGGGGGCTGAGGGGATCGGGTTGCCGCTCTGGGGAATGGCGATCCTGTTCACCCTGGTCGTAGGCCTGGTGACCTTCCTGACGGGATCGGGAGTGGGTTCGTTCACATCTTTCGCATCCTTGGCTCCCGGTATCGCCAGTGGCCTTTCAGGTAATGCGACGAACCTTGTGACTCCGATGCAGTTTGTCGGCGGTTTGTTCCGCTCGGTGTCGCCCATTTCCGGTGTGGTTATCACGGTAGCCGGAGCTGCTGGGATCTCCCCGATGGCCGTCGTGCGCCGAGCTGCGCTCCCAATGCTCGTCGGCTTCATCGTCATGATGGCCTCGAGCCTCATCCTCATCTGATCGACAGGTAGTATTCATGGCTGCTACAACCATGGTGACGGCCTTAGGGCTTCTACCGGGAAGGTGACGACAATGGCTGAGTCGACCGGCACGGCGAGTGGTGGCCTCTACTCCCGGTTGGGGGAGCTAGAAGCGATGACGCCGACCGATACTGTCATTGCCCAGTATTTTGAAGACTCATTTCCTCACCTAGCTCTGGAAAACCTCGATGAAATCAGCGCCGCGACTGGCACCTCAACTGCCTCTGTAACCCGTTTTGTTCGAAAACTCGGGTACGCCAGTTTCCGTGACTTCTCGCGCAGCCTCCGCGAGGAAATAGCCGTCAATTTTGACCTTCCCAGTGATCGCACCACGAGTGGCCCTTCAACCGATGAGCCCGGGGGTATGTGGCGTTCCAAGATGGAAGCTGCTCGTCGTAGTATCGATGTCGGGCTCAGTTCCCTCGACGGAGAAGCTTTCGACCGTGTGGTCGAGGTATTGCGCGATGATTCACGTGCGCTCTACCTCGTCGCGGCTGCCAGCGGTCACCCATTGCTCGATTATTTCCAGCTGTTGGTGCGTTATTACCGCCGTAAGGTCGTTTTGCTGGAATCGACCGACCGGATGGCCCATCAGCTCATTGATCTTCCTGGCAACGCCATTCTGCTGGCCTCAGTATTTGACCGGCATTCTCGGATGGTCGAATCGGTCTTGCGAATGTTCCATCAGCGCGACATGACGACCATTCTGCTGACGAATCGCTCATCTACCCCAATGCGTCGCTACGCTGACCACGTCCTGCTCGTTTCCTCCGAGTCATCGACGGCTTTTCGCTCCCGAGCCTGTTATCTCATCCTGCTGGAATCTCTGGTGGCTGCCTTGGCCCCTGAGGACCCGGAGCTGGAACGCTCCCGGGTTGAGACTATGCAAGGGCTGTTCGACGAACTGGGTGTGTTCATCACTCCGTGACGCTGGTTCCGGTGTGGGGCTGGCCAGTAGCAATACGTTGTGCGAGTTCGGCAGACAGGCCGGTGTACGACGACGGGTCCGATAACTTGTCAAGATCGATACCATCAAGCTTCGTGGCGATCTCTGGTCGGGCAGCGACGAACTCATGCAGGCTGGTTCCGTCAGTTCGATATGCCGCCGAGAACTCCTGAAGGAGGTCGTGTGCTGCTTCGTGGCCCAATCGTGGCGCGAGTTGCATCATGATTCCCTCGCTGACGAGTAGCACCCCTTCGCGACGCGCATTGACGTTGAGCTGGTCAGCGTCGAACTCCAACACGTCGAGGAGCGTGAGGAGTTTTTGTCCAGCTCCGTCGACAGCCGCCAAGATACGAGGAATGGCGTCCCGCTCAACTTCGAGTTGACGATGATCTCGTTCAAAGTCGCCAGGGGGATTGGTGAGGACAGTGGCGGCGGCACCTGCAGCCATACGAGCTGCTGCCGTGATCTTCATGGTGGAGAAAGGATTGCGCTTTTGCGGCATGGTGCTTGACCCCGAAAGGTGCGGATCGAGGGCCTCGGCCGCTTCTTGAATATCGGTGCGTTGCATGTTGTAGAGGTCCTCGGCGATTTTGGCGATGGTCTGGGCGTGGATGGCAAGGTTGCATGCCAGTTCGGTGAGTCCGTCGCGGGAGGCGTGCCAGGCGATGAACTCACACACCAACCCCAATTCCCACGCGACTCCCATGGCGACGGTGGTGCCGTGGCCTTTCATCGAGGCATAGGTTCCGGCAGCCCCCGAGAACTGCACCAGGAGACAACGTTGCCGGGTTGCCACAAGACGGTCACGGGAGCGTTCGAGATCGGAGGCCCAGCGAGCGAACCTCAGTCCGAGGGTCGTAGGAACAGCATGCTGGCCGTTGGTTCGCGCCACCATGAGGGTATTGGCGTGGGTTCCGGCAAGGTCGCGAATACGCTCCAAGAGTTTGTCAGTGCAGTTGTCGATGAGGTCGAGGGAATCGCGGATCTGGAGTCCACGAGCGGTGTCAAGAATGTCCTGGGTGGTGGCACCGTAGTGAACCCAGGGGCGAGTGTCGTCGTCGAGAACGGATCGAAGTGCGTCGAGACCAAGAGCGAAGGGATTGCCCGTTCCTCCGGTGAAGATCTGCTTCATGACGGCGTCGGTGGCTTTGGCCTGGGCGGTAATCCGGTCACCTGTCCCAGCAGGGATCATGCCGATCGTGGTTTGGACTCGTGCCAGTGCAGCTTCCACGTCATACCAGCTCTGCACCGTTGATCGTTCCGACCAGATATGGTCCATCTGTGGTGTGACGTAGCCACGACGGGTGATCTGATTGTCGAAGGATCCGAACGCCATTGTCTGCCACCTTTAATAACCGTCTGTAGTTGAAAGTTATCTTACAACGTTGGCGGGACGGGGCAGCCTGTGTCCTCATCCTGGTGGTGTGCTGGCCAACGGGGGGATCTGTGGGTTATATCAGACGCAACGACTCGATGCGTGTCATAGCGTGCTCATAGGGTGCCGGAGAAGGGACTCGAACCCTCACACCTCAAGGCACAGGAACCTAAATCCTGCGTGTCTACCAATTCCACCACTCCGGCATAGGGACGTTACAGCCCCCGGGCCACCGCGGGCCTCCGGGTCACCCCGTGTCAGCAGCCGATCTTGAACTCTTTGCAGAGTTTATCGACGTGGCCCTTGGCGCGAACATTGTACTGGGCTTCAGCGAGTTTGCACGAACCGTCCTCATCGACGTCGACGACGAAGGTGGAGCGAATGACGCCGACGATCTCCTTGCCGTAGACGTTCTTAGGTCCGTAAGCTCCGTAGGCTTTCATAACCTCTTTGTTTTCGTCGGAGAGCAAGGTCAGTGTCAACGACTCCTTGGCGACGAATTTTTGCAGCTTGGCGACTGGGTCGGGTGAGATACCCAACACTTCGTAACCGGCATTCGAAAAATCGTCCAGATGAGCCGTGAAATCAACGGCCTGAGTGGTACACCCGGGTGTCATGGCTGCAGGGTAGAAGTACACGATGACTCGCTTACCCGCGAAGTCAGAAAGGGTGATCTGGTTACCGGCAGCCGACGGCAGGGTGAAATCAGGGGCCGCGTTACCGGGTTGAAGACGGGTGCTCATGACCTCAACGATATAGGCTGTTAATAAGACCAGCGCCGCGCCTACGTCGGCGCACAGCGCAGACACGGCACCAGGAGGGGTCACATGGCTGATAGCAAGTCGAACGCGAAGGACGAGCGCTCCGCTGATGAGATCAGGCGGGATATTGCAGCGACTCGTGCTCGTTTGGCGGCCGGAGTGGAGAACCTCGTGGAGGGAGTACATCCGGCTACTCTCAAGCGTGAGGCATCTGATCGGGTCCGTGATTTCGTACAGGGTGAATTCAACCAGGCCAAGGGCCAGGTGAAGGACGACAGCGGTTGGCGTATCCAGCGGATTGTAATTGCCGGAGGCGCGGTCGCTGCCGGTATCGTCAGCATTATCGTGCTGCGTGCGATCGTCGGTCGCGCCACCGGAGCCACGGCTCGTCGCAAGCTCGAGAAGCTGCAGCTTGCTGAGGCCAAGCGGGTTCGTAAGGAGGCCAAGCAGCGCCGTAAGGGCGACGCCAAAGCCGCTAAAAAGAATGCCAAGCTTGGTAAGAAGAATGCTAAGAAGTACGCCAAGCTTGATACCGATGATTCGGCGGTGAGCAACCTTGCCGAGAAGATGTTGAAGCAGGCAGCCGTGTTGCGTGCACAGGCTGCCGCCGAGCGTGAATGATCGGCTCTCCCCAAACTGACTAGCACCAAGGCGGCCCCGGTTCATTGCGAGCCGGGGCCGAATGATGGTGTCAAGAAATTATGTCGTCAGGCAGGTATCACTTGATACCACCGGCAGCCAGACCGGCGACGATCCGGCGCTGGAAAATCAGCACCATGACGACCAGTGGCACAGTCATGACGACGCCAGCAGCCATCTGGGAGCCAAACGGGGTGTTGAACTGAGACGCACCGGTGAACTTCGACAGCAGTACCGTGGCCGGCTCCATCTTCGGGTCATTAATCATCGTGACGGCGACGAGGAACTCATTCCACGCACCGATGAAGACGATGATTGCCGTGGTGAAGATACCGGGGGCGGCCAGTGGCAGGATGATCTTGCGGAAAGCCTGGGCAGGGGTACAGCCATCTATCATGGCGGCTTGCTCAAGCTCATCAGGCATTTGCTTGAAAAACGTTGTCAGGTTCCACACCGCCAACGGCAGTGAGAACGATAGATCAGGGACGATCATGGCCTGGTAGGTGTTGATCCAGTGCCATGCCGAGAAGTTCTTCAACAGCGGGACGATGATGGCCACTAGCGGGAACATTGACGTTGCGATGATGAGGATGAGGAACCCACCCTTGCCACGGAAGTCCAAGCGCGCCAGCGCGTAGGAGGCGAAGGTGGCGATGAGCAGGGCAATGACCGTCACCGACAGCGAGACGATGAGAGAGTTCAACAGGCCGCGCAAGAAGTTGTTGTTTGGTTGGAAGACTGCTTGGTAGTTCTCCATCGACGGGTGAGCTGGCCACCAGCTGTTGTCGAAGATTTCGCTGTCAGGGCGAAGTGAGGACACGACCATCCAGTAGAAGGGTGCCAAGCAGTAGATGACGATGAGGGCGATACCGATGGTCGGCAGAACTTTGGACCAGGTGTTTTTCTTGTGATGAGTCTGCGGGTCGATGGGTCCCGGTGCAGTTGCAATAGCAGTGCTCATGACGCCACCTCCTTGCTATTTGAAGCTGCGGCTTGTGCGGCATTGGCCTTCTGCCGAGCGCGACGCCCACCGGGACGTCCACCGTTGACGAATGTGGTGGCCTTCATCTTCGTGCGTTTGTGGTCGTTACCGATGAGATCGGCTCCGAGGATCTTGATGAACGCAAAGGCGATGATGAATACGTAGAGAAACAGGATGATTGCGTACGCGGCAGCCGCTCCGTACCTCAGGTTTGAGGCTTCGTCTTGGACCAGCATCGACAGCGTTTCAACCGAGTTGCGACGTGGGCCGACAAGGATGAACGGCAGGTCGAACATACGCAGGGCGTCGAGGGTTCGAAACAGCACGGCGACGACCAAGGCTGGTTTGACCAATGGCAAAGTGATTGAGACGAATCTGTTCCACGCATTGGCACCATCAACCTTGGCGGCCTCGTAGACCTCGGTGGGAATTACTTGGAGTCCTGCCAGAGTTAACAGACCGATATACGGGGCGGTTTTCCAGACGTCAGCGATGATGATCGACCATTTGGCCGTCCAGTTGCCCGATGCCCACATGATGTGTTGGCCGATGATGGCGTTGGCAACGCCGTTCTGATTGAAGATCCACCCCCACAAAATGGCGGAGACGGCGGTAGGGATGGCCCAGGGGACGAGGATGGCAGCTCGGACGATGCCGCGTCCCGCCATTGCCCGATGCATTATCAGCGCCATGATAACGCCCAGGATGGTCTCGAGAACGACCGTGACGACACCGAAAAGGGTGGTGTTCCAGAACGCGTTCCAGAACCGTTCTCCAGAGCCGGTAAAGATATTGGTGAAGTTCTTCAGCCCGACGAACGGCTCGGTGTCGTTGACGAATCCGGTTTCGGGATCCAAACCGGGCTGGCCGTAGAGGGACTGTTTCACCGACTGGATGACTGGGATGACGATGACGATCGTCAAGACGATGAGGGTTGGCGTGATGAGTGCCAAGGCTAGGCGTTCCTGAGCTCTGGCGCGTGAAGACCGCTTGTGGGTCTTCTCCACTGCTGCAGTGGTCATGATGAAGTTCCTTGTCCCCGGTGTTATCGGCCAGGTGGTGCGAGCGATGTCATGAATACGGCGGGGTGGGTAATCCGCCCCGCCGTATTCATGTGGTGTGCGTGACGATCAATTCTTGATGATTGTCTTTAGCTTCTCGGCCAGCTGTTTGGCGGCGCTCTCGGCGTCTGTCTTGCCTTGCAGGGCCGGGTAGATGGCGTCCTGAATAGCCGCAGTGACGTCACCGTAGGCGACAGCATGAGGACGGCCTTTGGCGCTGTCCAGGGAGGCCTTTAGGGTCGTCAGATACGGGAATTTCTTGACGTTTTCCTCCTTGGTGTACAGATCGCCGTAGATCGGAGCATTGGACTGCTTCTCGAGGTTGTATTGCTGCGACTCCTTGTTGGTCCACCATTTGACGAACTTGAGGGCAGTGGCTTTGTTCTTGCAGTTTGTGGTGATGGCGCAGTTGTGGCCGCCCAAGGTCGACATATATGCCTTGCCATCGATGGAGGGCAGCGGCGCGACACCGAACTTATCGGGGCCAAGCTCCTTCATGTCATTGACGTACTGGTAAGGCCAGTTTCGCAGGAAGAGGACTTCGCCAGACTCGAAGCCGTTGCGGCTGTCTTCCTCCTGCCATTCCAGGGTGGAGGTCGGGATGAGTTTGGACTTGAAGGCGTCTACAGCGGTCTGGATGCCTTTGATCGACTCTGGAGAATCGACGGTCACCTTTCCGGAGTCGTCGACGATCGCACCGCCACAGGTGTTGATGAACTCGGAGATACAGCAGGTGAGGCCTTCGTACTTGGCCCACTGGCCACCGAATCCAGCGATGTTTTGCATACCGGGGAGCTTGCGGACAGCCTCGGTGACCTTCTTGACGTCTTCCCAGGTCTTGGGAACTTCAGCATTGGCCTTCTCGAGGAAGTCCTTGCGGTAGTACATGATCGAGGCGTCGGTGGCATATGGGACGGCGTACTGCTTGTCACGGTATGTACCGGTGTCCCACACCGCGTCGATGATTCCGTCGGGCTTTGTGTCCTGCGGGATCTCCACGATCCAGCGGTTGGCCGCGAATTCAGCAACCCACACCACATCAAGCCCAATGACGTCATAGGCGGCGGAGTTCGTCTGAGCGGCATTGATGAGGGACTGGCGCTGCTGGTCAGCTTCTGCCGACAGCTCAATGAGAGTGACTTTTTCATTGGGGTATTTCTTGTTCCACTCATCAAGTCGTTTCTGGACCATTCCACCGGAGAAGTCCTTGCCCTGCACCCAGCTGATGGGACCTTCGCCAGTGAAATCTGAGCTTGCTGCGGGCTTGTTGGACTCGGAGCCGTTCGAGTCTCCGCTGGAACAAGCTGCCAAAGCACCGAGCGCCAGTGCTCCAACAGAACCTTGAATAAAGGCCCGGCGGGAGTGTTTGTAGTGCGTCATGTGACTTCTTCCTCCTTGAACTGTGTGATGTCAGCAACGACATCACGTACCTATCAGCGATGTGTTGCAGGTACGACAGGCCATAACGTCATTTAAAACGGTACACCGCCTGTCAGACATGAGTGCACACTGTTTCGCCATGAATCCGAGATGGTGCAAAACGAGAGGTAGGGAGTCCGCCATGAAAGTTGTCAGAACGGTGCTGGTATGTGGTGAAGTGTTGCCGGAAAACTCTCCCGCTGAGCTGGGCTGCTGGGAGCGCCATCTGCTGGGGTCGGGGGGTCTTTGACGCGGAGAACCCAATAAGCTCGATGATGGCCTTGAGATCATACGTCTCCATTCGCAGAGTTCGGCTCATGGTCATTACCGCTGACTTCCTTTGAAAGCGTCGCGGGCACGGTGAACTCGCTCAACCTCCTCTGGCTCAAACAGGAATACTCCGCTCCCGATGGGGAGCTTTCGGGCGACTTTGAGCTCTCCTCGTTGCGTGAGGAGCTGCATTGTTCGGATAGACGCCCCGAAGTGTCTGGCGACTTCAGAACTGGACATCTGGTAGTAGATGTTTCGTTGGAACGTTTCTATGGGTCGAAGTGTGATATAAGTACGTAAATATGTCAATGGAATATATGGTTCGGTTTTGTCATCCTATGACATTTATGCCACTCTTGGCATATGGCAGTTCAGTCGATGAATGAACGTATCCCGAGGCTAACTCTCGGATGGCGGCTAAGAATGGCTCTTGCTGAGTCGGATATGTCCGTCCAGGACATGGCTGACGCTCTTGGGGTCACGCGGCAAACAATCGGTAGGTGGATGCATGACACTGCAGAGCCACGGCGTGGATACATACTCGCGTGGGCGATGGCGACTGGGATTGATCGGACATGGCTAGAAACAGGTCGGGTCCCTCGTCATCACGATGAGGGACCCGATGGCCGGTGCGCCGCCAGGGACTCGAACCCTGAACCCGCTGATTAAGAGTCAGCTGCTCTGCCAATTGAGCTAGCAGCGCCAGCGAGGAAAAACACTAGCGGACTTCAGCCAAGATTCAAAATCGATGTGACAAGTCATGGCCGACCGGCGCGTACGGCATGGATTCGACGCTGTCTCAATGCCGTGATCTCAGGCAGATCAAGAGGCTCCAAATGGTGTCCTAGAGCCATTTCAAGTACGTGGTCGGCGAGCTTAGGGTTACGTGCAAGAACTGGCCCGTGCGGATAGGTGCCGATGACACGCCCCTGTACTGCTCCTTCGTCGCGACGGTTGCCATTGCCCCAACCAACCTCGACAGCAGCCAGCGGTTGGGCGTCAGAACCAAGTTCTGTCCAGCCACCATGGTTCTCGAAACCAGTGATCGGGCAGGTGCTGCCATCAGACTGAGTCCAGATATGCAAGACCTCCCCGACGGCACGTTCTGAGCCGCGTCGGGTCTCGGCATCAAGAAGCCCTAGCCCCTCAATGACCTCGTCGCGGGCCCCGATGGTGAAGGACTTGCCGCAGATCTGGTAGCCGGCGCACACCGCGAAGAGCATGGCGCCGTTGTCGAGGGCTGTGAACAACCCGTCGTTGGCTTTGAGTTCCTGAACGGCAGTGATTTGGGCGGTGTCCTCGCCACCTCCCAACAGGTAGACAGCCCCGTCAGTGGGCACCTTCTGCCCAGGCTCGACGGTAACGAGTTCGGCATCGATACCGCGCCATTGCAGCCTTTTGGTGAGAACGACGGCATTGCCATGGTCGCCGTAAATGCCCAACAAGGACTGGTATAGCAGGACGATCTTGGGATGGTCGGTGTTCATGCCAGTCCTCCGAGTCGGCGCAGTTTCTGAAAGGGTGTGTAGGTTGACAGCACGTCGATGGGGTGGTCAGCGTCCCAATTGCCGGTTAGCAGCGGAGAGCTGAGGGCTTGTGAGAGGTCCTCAATAACGACGTGTTCCACTCCGGCGTATTGCAGCCTGACAGCTAGGTCGAGTGCGCGCGGGCCGGTGCAGATGACGGTTCGTCCGGTCAGCTGCTCGTAATCAACGTCCCATAGCCAAGAGACGTCCTTGCCGTCGGCAGCCACCGCATCGATGGCGAGCACCAGCGGATTAGAAGTTGTCAGCGGTAGGGATTCGGTCCAGCCAGCAGGGTTTTTCGACAGCAGCAGACGGCAACGGGTGCCGCTGATGGTGCAGGTGGCATAACGGCCAGCGGGGGATTCCACCGTGGCGATCCCGCGCAGCGCGTCCTCGGGCTGGATACCCATGTGAATGGCCGCAGCAAGGGCACATGCGGCGTTGGTGAGATTGAAAGAACCGGGCACTTGGACGTCGAGGTGGAATCGTCTTCCGGAAGCTTCGACGGCGTCGTGGTCCTCTATCCACCAGTCAGCAGTAGGTTGACTCAGTTCACATCCGGGGCAATCCCATCCATTTGCGCCGTGGGTGAGGACGGCACCGCAATTGGGACACAGCGTCGAGTCAGCGGTCCACCGAGGCTTGGTGTCAACCCAGATAACGTGACGAGCCTTCTGACACACCCACACGATGAGTGGGTCGCAGGCATTGGCGACCACTGTTGGCCCGTGTTCAGCGGTCTTTTCTAAGGCAGCACGCCAGTCGCGTCCCAAAAAAGTCAATTCATAGTTGCGGTCCAGCTGATCGCGGCTGAAATTGAGCAGCACCAGCACTTCTGGGGTGCCCATCGACACGACATCGGAGACGACTCTCTCGTCGGTCTCTAACACGGCGATGGTGGCGTCCGGGGCCTCTCCTAGAGCCGAGACGATGCCGTGATGAAGGTTCGCTCCGTCAGCATTGGTGACGACGCTGCGCTGACCGTCAGGAGTCCCAGCGCGCATAGCGGCAGCGAGGAAATGAGTTGTCGTGGTCTTGCCATTGGTGCCGGTGACACTCGCAATGCGACGGTCTGCCAAGAGCTCAGGCAAGGCGTTGGGGGCCAGTTTCATCGTTACCCGACCACGAATTGATGCTCCCGAGCCTTTCCCCGCCAGGCGGGAGGCCGCTGCAGCTGTCCGTCCGGCCAACAGGGCCAGTTGCAGCCGCAGGGAGCTGCGATGTCTTTCAGGTGACGATGTCATGGCCCAATCATGACAGGAGGGGATGACGACCTTGGTGTACTCAGTCAGGAACAAGGAGGCTTCTATCGTCTTCAAATGCTGGTTGACAAGGTTGTTCGCTGTTTTTCTCAATGATCGTCGGTAAACCTGTCGGGCACGTGTGTCACGGTACTTTCCGTCAGCTGAGAGGGGCTGACGAAGGCCGGACAAGGGGGTGTGATGATCGACGTCGAGGAGTTGGTGAGTCGTGGTGTCAATGGTTTGGAGGTCCCCAATGGGCACCCCATTCACCCGTTACTTCAGCCTCTTTTCCCTGGCGGACTCATGCCTGCGGTGTACCGACTGGACGGTGCCTCATCAGTCGGCTTAGGGCTGCTCACCCATGGCTGGTGCGGGGCGGTCGGACTCCCCGAACTCAGTGTTGAGGCGGCTCAGCAGTGGGGGGTGGAGTTGTCGCGACTGGTGCTCGTACCTCATCCAGGAAATTGGCTTGAGACGGTGGCTACTCTCATCGAAGGGCTCGACGTCGTCCTTGCTGTGGCTCCACCGCCATTACCAATGACAGCCAGTAGACGATTGACAGCCAGGTTACGTTCTCGTGGTTCGACTTTGGTGGTGTTGGGGCCGTGGTCCAATCCTGCCGCTCGAATTGATGTTCGCACTGTGGGGTGGCGGGGACTTGGCCGAGGATATGGCTGCTTGTTGGCTCAAGAACTTCAGGTGACGGTGGAGAGGCATCACCACAACCGTTCCGTGCGGCTCATTCGTACCGGTACAGGGGTGCACCCTGCCGAGGAGGTAGCCGATGTCTGTTGAACGGTCGATATCTACTGAACGTCTTAGCGCAACCCCAGTTCGTGTCCTCATGGCAGTGATTCCTGGGTGGCGAATTGTGGCGGCGTCTCGGCGTCGGCCTGGTGACGTCCCTCTCCTAGTTGTCGACCGTGGGGTCGTTGTTGACTGCTGTTCCCAGGCTGCTAAGGAAGGGGTAGTCCCTGGCTTGCGGGTGAGGGCTGCCCAGCTGCGTTGCCCGGACGCTGTTGTCGTGCCTCACGATCCTGTCTCTGAGGAGGTCCTCTTTGACGAGGTGGTTCGCGAGATCGAGAAGTCGGTGTCTCCTTCGGTCCATGTGGTGCGCCCAGGGGTGGCTGCTGTGGCTGCTCGCGGAGCTACTCGTTTTTATGGTGGCGAACGTGCTGCTGCGCGGCGCATGGCTGAAGTGTTGGCCCGGATCGGGTATTCAAATGCGGGGATTTCAGTAGCTGACGGGCTGTTTGCAGCAGAGGTGGCTGCTACCGAAATAGCGGACTCCGAGAATCCGGAACCGAGGGTTCTCGGTCCTGGGACATCTAAGGCTTTCCTGGCTCCTCACGACGTCTCGGTTTTGGAACGTAGTGGACGAGCCGATGAAGGATTGGTGCGGACTTTGCGTCAGCTGGGGTTAATGACTGTTGGTTCCTTCGCCAGTCTGGACCGTCAGCATGTCGTAAAGCGGTTTTCGGAGGCCGGGCAGCGAGCCCACGATTGGGCACGCGGCAGGGATGTCACGGTTCTGTCGGCGTACCGTCCTGAAGACAATGACACCATGGAAGTCCTCCTTGACGACCCGGAACCTTCCGGAGTTCAGGTGGTTGCTGCGGTGCGTCCTGTGGTTGAGGAATTCATGGCCGGTCTGGCAGCTAATGGCCGGGTGTGTTCCCAAGCCCGCATTCTTATCCGGGCTACCACAGGGTTATCTGAGCGTACGTGGCGTCAACCGTGGCAATTCAGCGGTGACGATCTGTTGGCTCGGTTGTCTCGTCAGCTCGATGACCTTCCGCGTGGCATTGACGAGGTCGGTGCTGATGAGTTCTGCCAGTCTGGTGTTGAGGCGGTGCGAATCGTTCCCACCATCCATCGTGCGGGTGAGGTGACTGAAGGATTGTTTGGTTCCAGGCCTACTGAGCATCTCGTCCATGTCATCTCTCAGTTGCAGGAGAGGCTAGGTCCTGAGGGTGTCCTCGTGGGGGAAGTCGCAGGCGGCCGGATGCTCAAGGATCGCCGTCGTCTGGTCCCCTTCGGGACAGTTGCCGAGGATGCACGTCCAGTGGATCGCCCTTGGCCGGGCCACCTCGATGGCCCTGCCCCCGGGATCGTGTATTCCCGTCCGTTGCCGGCCCGCTTAGAGACGATGGATGGTATGCCACTGACGACGTCGTCGGACCTGCCGACGATCAGCCCTGGATGGTTTCATGACGGCATTTCACGACGGCGTGTCATAGCGTGGGCCGGGCCGTGGCCGGTGCATCAGAGGTGGTGGAGCACCCCGGCCGTCTCAGTGGAGCGAGTGCAGCTGGTCACTGAGGACCAACAGGCGTGGGTGTTGGCTGGGTCGGCTGACCGCTGGTGGGTTGAGGCTCGTTACGACGAGGCGTGATCGAAGTGAGTTATCACAATCCTCCGATTCCGTGGCGGGAGCTGGAAAGACGTATCTCGGGGCGGCGTCCTCTCAACGGCCATCAGGACAGTTATTCCGACCAAGCTGGGTATCGCCGTGTCCGTAAACCCTTCGACCGTCATCCCGTCCGACCCGAGGGACCGGTGGTGCCCTACGCTGAGCTGCATTGTCATTCTTCGTACAGCTTCCTTGACGGCGCATCCAGCCCGGAGGATCTCGTCACTCGGGCGGTAGAGCTGGGACTCTCAGGGTTGGCTCTGACCGATCATGACGGACTCTATGGGGTCGTCAGAATGGCAGAAGCGGCTGAAGTCTGTGGTCTTCCCACCATCATGGGATCGGAATTGTCCATTGGTGTTCCGGAGCCGCAGAACGGGGTGGCCGATCCGGTGGGCAGTCATCTGCTCGTGTTGGCTAACGGTCCGGAGGGCTATTGCCGTTTGGCCGGTGCCCTCACGGACGCCTATTTGGCCGAGGGAGGGCAGAAGGGGAATCCGGTCCATGACCTCAACCATCTGGCCGAGGTGGCCGATGGGCATTGGACTGTCCTTACCGGATGTCGAAAGGGAGCAGTGAGGCAGGGACTGGCTGGGGGAGTGTCGCAGGCTGAGGCTGAACTTCATCATCTGGTTGATCTTTTTGGCATCGACAACGTCCTGGTAGAGCTGACCGATCATCGCGCTCCCAGCGATTCCCGCGACAATGACATCCTCGCTGAGCTGGCGGGTCGTCATGGGTTGACGACGGTGGCAACAACGGCTGCCCATTACGCGGGTGCTGACCAGTTTGAGCTGGCTTGTGCTCTCTCAGCAGTGCGGGCCCGACGCAGTCTCGACGAGATGGATGGCTGGCTTCCCTCCGGTCCGGTGGCAAGGCTGCGCAGCGGGGCGGAGATGGCAGACCTGTTCAACCGTCACAGAAATGCGGTGGACAACACCGTGGCGGTGGCTGAGAAGACGGCTTTCCAACTGAGGTCGGTGCGTCCACGTCTGCCAGACCAGAAGGTCCCTGAGGGGCATACTCCCATCAGCTGGTTGCGTCACCTGGTGGAGGAAGGTCGGCAAGGCTGTTATGGGGACGATCCGGTAGCCAAGAACCGATTGAACACGGAACTCGACCTCATCGAGGCTCGGGATTTTGCCGGCTACTTCCTTATCGTCTCCGACATCGTGGAGTTCGCTCGGTCTCATGGGATCTTGTGTCAAGGACGTGGATCAGCAGCAGCCTCGGCGGTCTGTTACGTGTTGGGTATCACGGTTGTAGACCCAGTATTCTATGGACTGCCTTTCGAGCGTTTCTTGTCGGTGCTGCGCGAGGAAGAACCCGATATTGACGTTGACTTCGATGCTCGACGCCGTGAGGAAGTCATCCAGTACGTCTACGCCAAGTACGGACGACGCAATGCTGCCCAGGTAGCCGACGTCATCACCTACCGGCCGCGTAGCGCCATTCGTGACATGGCCAAAGCCCTCGGTTATTCCCAAGGACAACAGGACGCATGGTCGCGTCAGATGGAGAGACGATCGATATTACCGGGTTCCCAGAATTCCGATGGACCCGAGATTCCTGACGACGTCATCGCTCTTTCCCAACAAGCGATGGGGCTGCCGCGTCATTTGGGTATCCACTCGGCTGGAATGGTGCTGACGCGAGAACCGGTGGGTTCTATCTGTCCGATTGAGCCGGCCCGGATGCCCGGTCGTACGGTGCTGCAATGGGACAAGGAGGACTGCGCCTGGATGGGATTGGTGAAGTTCGATTTGTTGGGGTTGGGAATGCTCTCGGCGCTGAGTATTTCTTTCGACCTCATCACCCAGCATTGCCGACGGGCCTGGGCTCTGGCCTCGATCCCGCGCAATGAACCCGGGGTCTACGACATGTTGTGCCGCGGTGACAGCATTGGCGTCTTTCAGGTGGAAAGCAGGGCACAAATTGGCACTCTGCCGCGGCTTAAACCGCGCTGTTTCTACGACTTAGCTGTGGAGATTGGCCTCATCCGTCCCGGCCCGGTGCAGGGAGGCGCGGTGCATCCCTATATCCGACGGCGCACTGGCGTTGAACCGATCACCTATCCCCATCCGTTGCTCGAACCGGTGCTCGAGCGCACCTTGGGGATTCCGCTCTTCCAGGAACAACTCATGCAGATGGCTACGACAGTCGGCAACTGCACGGCTGCCGATGCTGATCTGTTGCGCCGAGCGATGGGGTCCAAACGTGGCGTCGAGCGCATTGACTCTCTACGTGCCAAGCTTTTTGAGGGGATGGCAGCCAATGGGATTGACGACGACACTGCCCAGGACATCTACGCTCGCATCGAGTCCTTCGCGAATTTTGGATTTGCCGAGTCCCATGCCCTGAGTTTCGCCGGGCTGGTCTACGCCTCAGCGTGGATCAAGCTGCATTACCCGGCCGCTTATCTTGCGGCCTTGCTGCGTAGTCAACCGATGGGGTTCTATTCCCCCTCCACTCTGGTAGCTGATGCTCGACGACATGGTGTGGTGACGCGGCGTCCAGATTTGACGAAGTCGTCAGTAGGGGCAGATCTGGAGCCACTGGATCTTGATAGCGGTGACGTGGAGACGGGGATGGATGACTGTCTTCACGACCACGAAGAGTCCGAGATCGGTCCTTTTGATCCCACTCGTAATGACGGTGGCCATCGCCGAGATACCCACTTCGCGGTTCGACTGGGCCTCTCTGATATCTCCGGAATCGGTACCGAGACAGCAGCCCGGATCATTGAGGAGCGGGAACGCAAACCTTTTACCAGTCTCGACGATCTCGCGCGTCGGGTTGAACTGAGTAAGGAAAAGGTGGAGTCCCTCGCCTTGGCCGGTGCCTTCGACGACCTTGTGGGTTCCAGGCGCGGCGCTTTGTGGCAGATCGGCCAGATCGACGGTGTGGCACCGGGACAGCTGGATGTCCAGGTGGCTACCCAGCCTCCCCTACTTCCCGAACCCACTCAGCTGGAGCTATTAGGAGACGACATCTGTGCCACTGGAATCAGTACAGCCGATCATCCTGTTCGCCACGTTCGGAGGCTCCTTGATCGACGAAGTGTGGTCCGAGTGGACCGGTTAGGTGACATCGAGGCTGGGCGACGTATAGAAGTTGCTGGAGTCGTTACCCACAGACAGAGACCTGCGACAGCTGGGGGAGTGACCTTCCTCAATGTGGAGGACGAAACTGGTCTGCTCAATGTCATCGTTACTCCCGGCGCATGGAAGCGCTACCGACGTGTGGCTCGGACGTCGCGAGCTTTGATAGTGCGGGGAATCTTGGAAAGAAGTGACGAGGGAGTGATGAGTTTGCAGGCAGATCGGTTGGAAGCGCTTGATCTGTTGGTGCCCATGAGGTCTCGGGATTTTTGCTGATGTGCTTGCGACAAGGGGTTATATCTGTAAAGGCGATTGAGTTTGCGTGGTGGGTGGGGTGTGTGTAGTGTGTGTTGTCGGCTTGGTTCTTTGTTGGGGCTGGGTTGTGGTGGTTCTGATGGTCCTTGTGTGGGGTTGTTGGGGGCATGATTTGACGGTTTGTTGATGAGTGTTTATGCTGCTGCGGGTCTCCTTGGTTGGGGGCTGTTGATTGCCTGAGGGTGTTTGTGCTTGAGGGTGGTTGTTGGCTGATTGTGCTGTGTTGGTTTCGGCGGCGGTTTGTGTTGTTGG
>NZ_JAUNEJ010000009.1 GCF_030525615.1 Cutibacterium sp.
GGTCCGGCAAAACCCCCACAGGAACACCCTCCTGCAAAACCACCCCAACAACCCCGGCCGCTACTCCGACGGTGACTCCAACAGCCACTCCTACCGAGACTCCGACCGTCACCCCGAGCCAGCCGACCACCACTCCAACGGTTGTTCCGACTGACAAGCCCGGCGACATGAACGCTGCCAAGAAATGCCTGGCAGACAGCCACGTCTGGGTCTACGTCGAACAGAATGACGGCTCCTCGAAGGGCGGCTGTGCCTCGAAATTCGACAACGGTCTGGTAGCCCTCGAGTCCGCTGGATTCGTCGCCAAGACGGACGGCGGCATGGTCACCATGATCGACGGTTACCCGACGAAGGTCGACACCGCCGAGGCCTACTGGTCCTACTGGCATGCCACACCCACGGGTGACAAGCCCGCTGCGTGGACCTCCTACTCGACTGGTGCCAACTCCTCTCATCCGAAGGCAGGTTCTATCGAGGGTTGGTACTTCAAGTCCATCAACGATGACTGGGAGGCCGCCCCGAACTGGACATACGATCCTTCGCCTGCCCCGAGTGTGACCCCGACCCAGCCGTCGAAGCCCTCGGTCTCCCCGACCGTAACTCCGACCGGATCGGCCACTGCGACGGCGACCGCCACCCGCACGGCGTCGACTGCCCCGTCCGCAACTGCCACAGCTACGGCTACGGCCACCTCGTCAGCAACGGTCAACCCGGGTGTACCGGCTCCAATCGGACCGGCAAACCATCCTTCTGCCCGTCCATTGACCCTGCCTCGTACCGGAGTCTGAAACAGCCGACAGGACGAAATACTCTTCACTGCGGCATGATCGTGGTGTGAGTATTCCCGATATCAAGAACCGGCGAGCACTTCCGACCTTGGTCGGAGTGCTCGCCGCTCTATTGTGTGCAGCCCTGACCACCTTCTTCCCGATCGCCGCGCTGGCTGCGTCGCCGAGCGCTGACACCAGTCAGGCGGCTGACACCGGCCAGGCGAAGGCCATTGACGAATGTCTCAGTGCCAAGAAGGTTTGGGTCTTCGTCATCACTGAGGACGAAGACGTGCTGGCCAACCAGTGCGTTGACTCGCCATCGACTGGAGCCGACGCCCTCGCCAAGGCCGGAATCACCACCAGCAAAAACAAAACTGGCCTCATCTGCACGATGAACGATCACCCTGCAACCTGCCCCAAGACCTTTACCGGCCAGTACTGGGGCTACTACCACGCGAGCGGCGCCGGTGCTGCGTGGGATTACTCGAAGAAGGGTGCCGACCAGTACAAGCCAGCCGCAGGGTCGATCGAGGGCTGGTGCTACAACAAGCCGAAAACCAAGTCCTGCACTCCCCCGAAGTTAGCTGCTGGGAGCGCGGAGGGTGCCTCTTTTCAGCTGACCGGTACCAGCGGTGCCCAGAACGCCGACACAGACAGTAACTCTAACTCCGGGCCTATTGCGACGATCGTCGTCATTGCCGTCGTAGTCGTCGCCATCATCGTCGCATTCGTCGTCCGTCGCCGTCGTCAATCCTGACGCGCACCCACACGACTGCGGGGCCAAGGGAATAACCCCTCGGCCCCGCTTTTTCGGAAACCCCGTCCTCACTTCTGGTAACCGATGTCCTCCGCGTGCACAGTCTGGAAAGTCGCGGCACCGAAGTTCGCAAGGTTCTTGGGAACCGCAGTGAAAGTAATGCGACGGTACAGCGGAAGGGTCATGACGTTATCCCAAATAAGCTTGTCGGCCTGATTGGCCAGCTCACGACGCTTCGACACATCCGACTCGGTGTCAATCTTGGGAATGAGCTTTTCAATCTCAGGATCAACCAACTGGGAGAAATTGGACTGGGACGGCTTGTCGCCGCCGACAGAGCCGTACACCTGGCCGACGTTCGCCATCGGGTACGGAGTACCCTGCCATGCAAAGGCGATGACGTCAAAGGAATGACTGTTCAAAGTCTGAGTGAAAGAGTCACTCGGGGTATTAACAAGATTGACCTTGACGCCAATCTTCGACATATCCTGCTTAAACAGCGCACCCTCATTTTCCGAGGTCGGCACACCGGTCATCTGGGCGTAGTTGATTGTCAGAGTTTTGCCGTCCTTGACGCGGTATTCACCCTGAATTTTCCAGCCGGCTTCGTCCAGCTCCTTCTTGGCAGCCTCGACGTCATACCTGTAATCTTTGGAATTGTCCTTGTACCCAGCCTGGCCAGGCATGAAGAAGTGATTACCAAGCATGAGAGTGTCCGCATTGACTGGCATACCGGCGAGGTCAGATTTGGCAATAGCCGGGCGGTTAATACCCTTGACAATGGCTTGTCGCACCTTCTTGTCAGACAACATGGTTGACTTGGTATTGAAGGTGAAGTGGCGCCACTGCAGCGAACCGGCCTGGCGCATGTCGACATCGGGGCGCTTCTTGGCCGTCTGGTAACCGTCCTTGGTGATGATGTTCGAGGCCGCGTCAATCTCCTTGTTGGCAAAGGCCTTGGTCTGGGTCTCGTTGCTCATCGCCTTGAAGGTCACGGTGTCGAGCTTCGACTTCTCTCCCCACCACTTGTCATTGCGCTTGACAGTCAACGTTTTCGCAGCTTGGTCGGCCTGCGTCGGAATGAACGGTCCGGCGAACCAGTCCGGGTTCAAGCTCTTCCATCCCTCGTTGAAGGAACTGGCGTCCTTCGCCCCTTCCTTCGGCAGAACCGTGCTCACAATGGACGTCCAGTCCGGATAGCTGCTCTTGAAGGTCATGACGACGTCAGTATCCTTCTCACCCTTCTCCACCGACGTGACCTGATTGAAACCATCAGTGCTGGCAGGCAGGAAGCCAGAACCAGAACCACTGCACGCCTTCCAGGTGGCCTGGTAGTCGGTGTAGTCGATGACCCGACCAGAATTCCACTTCGCCTTCGGGTTGAGATGCAAGGTCACAACCTGAGTGCCATGGCCGACACAGCCAGCAGCGCCACCGGGGTCACGATCACCTTGCGCAAGATGTCCTCCAGTGAAGTACATGGCAGGACCCTCCTGCCATCATCCGACTTCTTCATCGGAAACCAGACATAACACCTTATGAAACCACCACAAGGACCGCCAAACCACCCCCTAATACGAGATTCTTCTTCACCACATGACAAGGACCCGACAACCATCGTTGTCGGGTCCTTGAGCGAGGGAGATCAAGATCACTTGGTGTAACCGACGTCCTCAGCACGGATGGTCTGGAAGGTCGTAGAACCGAAGTTCGCAAGGTTCTTCGGGGTTGCCGTAAAGCCGATCCGGCGGTACAGCGGAAGGGTCATGACGTCGTCCCAAATGAGCTTGTCGGCCTGGTTGGTCAGCTCACGGCGCTTGTTAACATCCATCTCGGTGTCGATCTGCGGAATGAGCTTCTCTACCTCAGGATCAATGACCTGGGAGAAATTGGACTGCGACGGCTGCTTGGAGCCCTCAGCAGCAGCACCGTAGATCTGACGGACGTTCGCCATCGGGTACGCGGTGCCCTGCCAGGTGAACGAAATGACGTCGAAGGAATGATTCGACAGCACCTTGTTCATGTCGGCAGACGGGGTGTTGACCAGGTTGACCTTGACACCGATCTTGGCCATGTCCTGCTTGAACAGCGCGCCCTCGTTCTCAGACGTGGGAACACCGGTGAGCTGAGAATAGTTGACCTCCAGGGTCTTACCGTCCTTGACGCGGTAGTCACCCTGCTTCTTCCAACCGGCATCCTCGAGCTGCTTCTCGGCGGCCGCAACGTCGTACTTGTAATCCTCGGAGTTGTCCTTGTAGCCAGGCTGGCCGGGCATGAAGAAGTGGTTGCCAAGCATCACCGAGTCTGCATCAACCGGCAGTCCGGCAAGGTCAGACTTAGCGATGGCGGGACGGTTAATGCCCTTGACGATGGCCTGACGGACGTTCTTGTCAGACAGGTTTGCTGACTTGCCATTGAAAGTGAAGTGACGCCACTGCAGCGAACCAGCCTCACGCATATCGACATCAGTACGCTTCTTGGCCGTCTGGTAGGCATCCTTGGTGACGATGCCGTCGGCGATGTCGATCTCCTTGTTGGCGAAAGCCTTCGTCTTCGCGTCTTCCTCCATCTCCTTGAAGGTGACGGTATCGAGCTTCGCCTTGTCGCCCCACCACTTGTCATTACGCTTGATGGTCAAGGTCTTCGTGGCGTCGTCAACCTTGGTCGGAATGAACGGGCCAGCGAACCAGTCAGGGTTCGGCTTCTTCCAGCCGTCGTTGAACACCTTCGGGTCAGAAGATCCTTCCTTCGGAATGACGATGCTAAAGGTAGAGGTCCAGTCCGGGTAGGTGTTCTTGAAAGTGATGACAACATCGGTGTCCTTCTCACCCTTCTCCACCGAGGTGACCTGATTGAAGCCATCAGTGGTAGCGGGAAGGAACTTGTCATTCGTACCGTTGCAGGCCTTCCACATGGCCTGGTAATCGGTGTAGTCGATGGTCCGACCAGAATTCCACTTCGCCTTCGGGTTGAGGTGCAGGGTCACAACCTGCTTGCCATCCTTGGTATCGACATCGGTCGAGGAGATGTAATTCGGATTCGGCTTAGCGGTGCCGTCCTCGGCAATATCAATGTTATTGACCCCAATGAAGGGCCAGATGGTGCTGGCGAGATCAACCGTGTTGTTATCGACCTCCATCGGGTTCCAGCCGGTCGGCATAGTACCAATCGCAAAACGGAGGGTGCCGCCGTCCTTAATTTGGTCACGGGACTTGGTGTTCAGATCAGCCAACGGGGCGCTCTTCGACGCGATCTTGTCACCGTTATTCTGGTTGCCACCGGACTGGTTCTTTTGTCCGCAGCCAGTCAGGGCAAGCGAGCCAACGGCCAAAGCAACCACTGCGGTCGTCAAGGTCTTGCGCAAGGTAAACCTCCGGAAAAGTTGAGGATCCTGGATGGATCGGGATGTCATGAGTTTGGCACCTTGGTGGAGAACCAACCAGCACAGCACACCTCACAACGAGGTTTCGTTATGAAATCTTGATCTTTCCTTGACCCAATCGTGATTTTGTCAGCTCGCATCTGGCCGCCTCACAGATACAGCTCTTGACAGCTTTCACGCGCCCCCCAGAATGGCATATATCACCTCAGGGTGAACAGTGGGCTATGAACCCGTGGGGTGGTGCCGTCATCGCAACGACACCACCCCACGTCAAGGATTACATGTCAGGGAACATGTCAGGGAATCTGTACAGCCTCAGAACACCCGAATCTCCTCGGGGAAATGGCAGGCCGTGCTCCGATCAATATCCGGGTCCGGATAGACCAGCTCGGGACGCTCCCCCATGCACTTTGCCTGGGACGCCTCGTCGAGCTGCTTGAACTTCGGGCAGCGGGTATGGAACGGACATCCCGACGGCGGAGCAGCCGGTGAGGGCAGGTCACCCTCCAGCAAAATGCGGTGACGGTTGTGCTCCTTGGCTGGATCAGGCACTGGAATAGCCGACAATAACCCCTGGGTATAGGGGTGCGTGGGATGGTCGAAAACCTCCGAGACCTCACCCAGCTCGACGATACGTCCCAAGTACATGACGGCCACACGGTTGGCAATGTGCCGAACCACCGACAGATCATGAGCGACGAATAGGTAGGACAGCTCCAGTTTCTCGCGCAGATCCTCCAGCAAGTTCAGCACGCCAGCCTGAATCGAGACGTCCAGGGCCGACACCGGCTCGTCGAGCACCAACAGTTTCGGGTTGAGCGCGAGGGCGCGAGCGATACCAACACGCTGTTTCTGACCACCGGAGAAGTTTCGCGGGTAACGGTTAGCGTGAGCGGGTTCTAGACCAACTAGGGCCATCAGCTCGTCGACTCGCTCCGGAATCTTCTTCTTGGGATAGCCGTTGTACTTCAGCGGCTCAGCGATAATGTCTGCGATCGGCAGTCGGGGGTCAAGGGAGGCCATCGGGTCCTGGAAGACCACCTGAAGGTCCTGACGAGTCGCCTTGCGGTCCTTGGCATTCATATGAGCCGCATTGCGGCCCAGCACGACGACGGTGCCCGCCTCAGGCTTGGCCAACTCGAGAATTGACATGATCGTCGTCGTCTTGCCGCAGCCCGACTCACCCACCAGGCCAAGGGTTTCGCCCTTCTTAATCCGGAAAGACACACCGTCGACGGCATGAACGGTGCCAACTCTCCTCTTGAAGACCGCCCCCTTCATGAGCGGGTAGGTCTTGACGAGATCGTTGACCTCCAGAACGTCCTCAAGCGCCTCACGGTCAGAGGCGCTCAGGGCTACCTTGAACCGACTCTTGCGCTCACCGAGCTGCGGGTAGACCTCCGCGTAGGTGCGGTCGATCAACTCGTCATGGCGAATGCAGGCTGCCTCGTGATGGTCAAGGTCAGTCGGCGTCAGATTGGGTTCGACCTCGCGGCAGGCGTCAATGGCCATCGGGCAACGCGGGGCAAACGGGCACCCCGGCGGAAGATCCAGCAAGGACGGCGGATTGCCCTCAACGGGGGTCAACGGCTCGTCTTTGTCAAGGTCAGGGCGAGGCAGGGACCCCAACAAGCCGATGGTGTACGGATGACGGGAGCGATAGAACAGCTCATCGACGCTAGCCCGCTCCACAATGCGCCCGGCGTACATGACGGCCACCCGATCGGCCAAGCCAGCCACGACACCAAGATCGTGGGTAATCATGACGACGCCGGCGTGAGTCTCTCGCTGGGCGACGCGGAGCAGGTCGAGGATCTGTGCCTGAATCGTCACGTCCAGGGCCGTCGTCGGCTCGTCAGCGATGATGAGGTCTGGATCGTTGGCAATCGCCATCGCGATCACGACGCGCTGGCGCATACCGCCGGAAAACTCATGAGGAAAGGCCTTCGCACGCACCTCAGGATTCGGAATGCCAACCATGTCAAGCAGTTCGAGGGCACGGGCCCACGCTTCCTTGTCGGACATATCCGAGTGGACCTGGAGGGCCTCGACGATCTGGTCACCAATCGTGTACACCGGGGTCAGGGCACTCAACGGGTCCTGGAAGATCATGGCGACCTTCTTGCCGCGCACGTTGGACATCCACTTGTCGTCACGTCCCAGCAGCTCGGTTCCGTGGAGTTTGATCGACCCTTCGACGCGAGCGCCCTCGTCGAGCAAGCCCATCACCGACATTGAGGTGACAGACTTACCCGAACCGGACTCACCCACCAAACCGACGACCTCGCCGGCATCGACGGTCAGATTAACCCCACGCACAGCGTGAACGACGCCGTCCTCAGAGGGGAAACGGACATTGAGGTCTTTGATCTGCAGGACCGGCACGCCCTCCTGACGCTCGGGAAGGGCGTTGGACAGGTTGGCCGCAGTGGCAGTTTTCTTGGTCATGCCTTACCACCAGACTTGGAGGAGGGATCGACGGCATCACGCAGGCCGTCACCAATGAAGTTGACGCTCAGCAACAGGATCACCAACAGACCGGCTGGGAACAGGAACAGCCACGGCGAGGTCGTGACCGCCGCCATACCGTCGCCCAGCAGAGTGCCCAGGGAGGTTTCAGGCTTCTGCACGCCAAACCCGAAGAAGGACAGCACCGTCTCGCTCATGATCGCCGAGACGACACCGAGGGTCAGGTCGATGATGAGGTAGCTGGCGATATTCGGAATGACGTGCTTGACGATGATGATGAACGGGGGCACCGACATGAACCGAGCAGCGGTCACGTAATCGAGGTTGACCACCGAGAGAGTCATGGCGCGGACCACGCGGGCCGACAACATCCAGCTGAAAGCCGACAACAACAGAATCAGCATGGCAGTCGAGGTGCTCTTGCCGGAGGTGTGCTGGCTCAAGATAGCGATGATGAGGAAAGACGGAATCACCAACAGCAGGTCGATGAACCACAGGATGACTTTCTCTGCCACCTTGCCGAAATAGGCCGCAGCTGAACCGATCAGAGCCGCCAGGGTCTCGATGATGATGGCGACGGCGAATCCGATGATGAGGGACTTTCGCAGACCCTCAATCGTCATGGCGAACAGGTCAAATCCACCTTGGCTGGTACCGAACCAGTGATACTGGTCTGGCGGTGAGAGGAAGGCGTTATCGTCAACCACCCAGTAGTCCCAGTTGGCGATGTACGGGCCGACGAGGGCCAGCAGGATGACGAGGGCGAGTCCGACGACGCCGATCTTGGAGCCAACCGGACGCCAAAAGCGGCGCATAATCAGGCGACTGCGTGACATGTGTTTGGTGTCGCGCTCGTTGCCTCCCGGCTTGTGCTTTTCGTTGCGCTCAGCAGCACTGAGAGCGTCGGGGCCTTCGATGGGGGCGCCGGGGCCAACCTTCGGGGTGTTGAGTTCCACGCTGGAGTTGTTCGTAGGTTCAGACATGACGGCTCCTCCTCATCAAGCCCGGACACGCGGATCAATGATCGCGATGAGGATGTCGGACAGCAAGGCACCGGTCAGCGTACAGACACCGGAGAAGGCGACGACCGCTACCGAACCGTTGATGTCGTTCTGCTGAATCGACGTTACCGAGTACGAACCGACGCCGTTCCAGGCGTATACCTGCTCGGATATGGTCGCGCCCACGAAGATATTGGCCACGCCGAAGGCGAAATACGTAGCCATCGGGATGATGGCATTGCGCAGAGCGTGGTGACGAATAGCGCGTCCCTTGCGCAGGCCCTTGGCTCGAGCGGTACGCACGTAGTCGGCCCCCAGGGTGTCGAGCATCAAATTACGCTGGTACCGCGAGTAGCTCGCCAAGCTCAATGCTGATAGGGAGATCGTCGGTAAAAGAAGGTGCTGCATACGGCTCAGCAGCTCTGCCCCGAAGTAGTTGCCGTGAGATCCGACCTCCCCGATGAACTGGAAGAACTGGGTTCCAGTTGCCTGGTTGAAACGAGTGGCACCCAGCTGCAGCAAAACCGCCAACACCATCGTCGGCGTCGAGATGAGCAGCAGACACAGGAAGGACACGATCCGGTCGGCAACCGAGTACTGACGCACGGCCGACCATGCACCGACGGCGACACCGCCGACCATGCCAATGATCGTTCCGCAAATCACCAGACGCACCGACACACCAATGCGAGTGCCGATCAAGGTGTTGATCGCGTCGCCGTGCGGCGTCCAGCCCCAGTTCCAATGCAGGAAGACCATCTTCAGCCATCGTTCGTACCGAACCCAGATACTGGTATCGGGGTTGATGTTGTAGTTGGTCAGTGCCTGGTTGATTGCCGTCCAGTTGAGGTTCGGATTCGTCTGGTCAAACGCATTGCGCGGGTCCAGGGCATACGAGGCGAGCAGGTATGCGAAAGACACCGCAATGAACAACAGCACGACATAATTAATGAGGCGACGCACCACGTATTTGAGCACGATCGTCCTTTCTCACATTTTGCAGTACCTGCTCGAAGGGCAGGTGGGCGTCCGGCGAGTGTGACCGGATAACCCTGACGACAGGTCGCGTCGCTGCCCGCGACTTGATCCCAGGCACGTCGGAACGCTTCCCACCTGGCGAGTGATCTTACACATACCCCAATTATGTTGAGGTCAAAAGCGCACCACATAGTGTCGTTACGCGTCGGTTTTCCATGAGGATGACACGAGGGACGGGAAAACCTTCCCGTCCCTCGCATTCAGTCACGTCGACGACGCCACGTGAAAGTTCAGCGCTTGGTAACGCTGCCGCCGGCCTTCTCGATCTTCTCCTGGGCCGACTTGGACCAGGCATCCACAACGAGATCAACCTTGACGGTCAGCTCGCCAGTTCCAAGAACTTTGACGAGCTCGTTATCACGGACGGCACCAGCTGCGACGAGATCGTCAACAGTGACCTTGCCGCCCTTGGGAAACAGAGCCTCGACCTTGTCCAGGTTGACGACCTGGTACTCGGTGCGGAACGGGTTGTGGAACCCGCCCAGCTTCGGGGCCTGCATATGAATCGGCATCTGGCCGCCGGCGAAGTACTCGGGCACGTTCTTACGCGCGCCGGTGCCCTTCGTACCACGGCCAGCGGTCTTACCCTTGGAGCCCTCACCGCGACCAACGCGGGTCTTCGCCTTGTGGGCACCAGGAGCCGGCTTGAGGTCATGGAGCTCAATAGCCATGTCAGTCCACCTCTTCCAGAGTGACAAGGTGACGAACGGTCTGGACCATGCCACGGAACTCCGGGCGGTCTTCCTTGATAACCGTGTCACCGATGCGCTTCAGCCCGAGGCTGCGCAGGGTCTGGCGATGATTCGGCTTCGTGCCGATGCCGGACTTGATCTGGGTGATCTTCAACTTGCTCATCACTTAGCCCCTGCCTTCTCCTCCATGCGAGCAGCAGCGGCGGCCTCGTCGGCCTCCTTGCGGGCACGCAGCATGGCTGCCGGGGCGACATCCTCGACGGACTTGCCACGGCGTCGGGCCACCTCTTCGGGCTCCTCGAGCTGCTTCAGCGCGGCAACAGTGGCATGAACCACGTTGATCGCGTTGGAGGAACCGAGGGACTTCGCAAGCACATCCTGCACACCGGCGCACTCCAGAACAGCGCGTGCCGACCCACCGGCGATAACACCGGTACCTGGGGACGCCGGGCGCAACAGCACGACGCCGGCAGCCTCCTCGCCGATCGCTGGATGGGTGATGGTACGGCCTACCAGCGGCACCTTGAAGAAGTGCTTCTTGGCCTCCTCGACACCCTTGGCAATAGCCGCAGGCACCTCCTTGGCCTTGCCGTATCCGACGCCCACAGTGCCATCGCCGTCGCCCACGACGACGAGCGCCGTGAAGCTGAAGCGACGGCCACCCTGGACCACCTTGGCGACGCGGTTGATCGCCACGACGCGCTCGAGATATTCGTTCTGATTGCGGTTGCGATCGTTCTGGCCACGACGGTTGTCACGGCCACGACGCTCACCACCTGCACCGCCACCGCGGCGCTGGGTTCCACTCATCGTTGCTCACTTGCCTTTCGTGGGTCAGAAGTCGAGACCGGCCTCGCGGGCCGCATCGGCCAGCGCGGCGATCCGCCCGTGGTACTGATTCCCGGCCTTGTCGAAGACGACCTTGTCGATACCAGCAGCCTTGGCGCGCTCACCGATGATGGTGCCGACGCGGGCAGCCTTGGCGGTCTTGTCTCCGGACATCTCGCGCAGCTCGGCCTCCATGCTGGAAGCCGACACGAGAGTATGACCGGCAACATCGTCGATGACCTGGACGAAGACGTGCTTCGAAGAACGGGTCACGACCATGCGGGGACGCTCGACGGTCCCGAAGATCTTTTTGCGACCACGGGCCTGGCGACGAGCACGTGCCTTGGCGCGGTCGGACAGGCTCTTGCGAACAGTCAGGGTGCTTGCCATGTCACTTACCTGCCTTTCCAACCTTGCGACGGACGTTCTCGCCCTCGTAACGCACGCCCTTGCCCTTGTATGGCTCCGGCTTGCGAATCTTGCGGATATTGGCCGCGGTCTCGCCCACGACCTGCTTGTCGATGCCCTGGACCGAGAACTTGGTGGGGCTCTCGACGACGAAGGTGATTCCCTCCGGGGCGTCGACGATCACCGGGTGCGAGAAACCGAGGTTGAACTCGAGCTGCTTAGGGCCTTTGGCCAGCACGCGGTAACCGACGCCCTGGATCTCCAGCTTCTTCTCGTAGCCCTCGGTCACACCGATGACCATATTGTGGATGAGGGTACGGGTCAGGCCGTGCAACGAGCGGTTTTCACGCTCGTCATCCGGACGCTCGACGACGATCTCTCCCCCATCATTCTTGCTCACGGTGATGGGCTCGCGAACCGTGAAGTTCAGGGTGCCCTTGGGACCCTTCACCTCCACGTCCTGCCCATCAAGCTTCACCTCGACACCGGACGGGACGGCGATGGGAAGCCTGCCAATGCGCGACATTGATTACTCCTATCTGTCTCGTCGACGGTCACCACACGTAGGCGAGGACTTCCCCGCCCACGGACTTCTCGTGGGCCTGCCTATCAGTAAGCAGCCCCTGAGAGGTGGAGATGATGGCGATACCCAGGCCGCCGAGCACCTTGGGCAGGGCGGTCGACTTGGCGTAAACGCGAAGTCCGGGCTTGCTGATACGACGAACGCCAGCGATAGAACGCTCACGGTTTTCGCCGTACTTGAGGGTGAGAGTCAACGTCTTGCCGACCTCGCCCTCCTTGGGTTCGTTGACCTGGTAGTCGGCGATGTAGCCCTCAGACTTGAGGATCTCGGCGATTCCGGCCTTGATCTTCGAGTGAGGCATCGACGTCTGGTCGTGGTACGCCTGGTTGGCGTTACGCAGACGAGTCAACATGTCTGCGATTGGGTCAGTCATAGTCATGGCTGGTTTAGCCTCTTTCTCACAACGGTTTCCCTCTCACCGCCCGACGGATTGTTCCGGGGATCGGTTACCGGGACCTTCTGTGTTGTTCAGGTATGTGTAGAACGGGTTACCAACCCGTCGGGGCCTAGTACGGCCCGTGGATCTGCAGAACGCGCGCTGGTCACCAGGAAGACTTGGTGACACCCGGAAGCTGACCGGCATGGGCCAACTCGCGCAAGCAGATTCGGCACAGGCCGAACTTGCGGTAGACCGAGTGCGGACGACCGCAGCGCTGGCAACGGGTGTAAGCGCGAACACCGAACTTGGGCTTACGAGCCGCCTTGACCTTCAAAGCTGTCTTGGCCATCAGATCCTCACTTCTTCTTCCTGGCGTAGTAGGCCGGGCCTCGCTTGGCCTTAGCCTTCTTCGGGTCATCCTTCGCCTTGAACGGGAATCCCAGGTGCTTGAGCAGGACCTTGCCCTCCTCATCCGTCTGCGCAGTGGTCACGAACGTGATGTCCATGCCACGAACGCGGTCGATCTTGTCCTGGTCAATCTCGAGGAACATGACCTGCTCGGACAGGCCAAAGGTGTAGTTACCCCTGCCGTCGAACTGGTTGGAGTTGAGGCCACGGAAGTCGCGGATACGAGGCAAAGCCAGGGTCAACAGACGGTCAGCAAATTCCCACATACGGTCACCACGAAGGGTGACGTGGCAGCCGATGGGCTGTCCCTCACGCAGCTTGAACTGAGCGATGGACTTACGCGCCCTGGTGACCTGCGGCTTCTGACCGGTGATGGCAGTGATGTCGCGAACGGCACCGTCCATGACCTTGGAGTCGTGAGCGGCGTCGCCAACGCCCATGTTCACCACAATCTTTTCGAGACCGGGGATGAGCATGGGGTTCTTGTAACCAAACTGTTCCTGCATAGCAGGACGAATCTGCTCTCGGTACTGCTTCTTCAGACGAGGCATCTCGTGCGCGAAGGTTTCGGTGCTCACTTGGCCTCCTCCTTCTTGAGGTAACGAACGCTGCGCTGAGCTGCGTACTCGGACCCGTCGGGACGACGCTTCATGACGTCCTCGCGACGGTACCCGGCGCGAGTCACAACGTCCTTACCATCGATCTTGGTCACGAGCTGAACGTTCGACACATGAATCGGGGCCTCGGACTGGATGATTCCGCCCTTGGTCGTGCCACCTTGTGCGTTGGGCATATCCCGACGATGGCGCTTACGAATGTTCACACCCTCGACGATGACGCGCTCACGAGCCGGGTCCACCGAGAGAACCTCACCGATGGTGCCCTTGTCGTTTCCGGCGATGACCTTCACGCGGTCACCCTTCTTGATCTTGAGGGACTTCATTCAGATCACCTCCGGGGCAAGCGAGATGATGCGCATGAACTTCTTCTCGCGCAGCTCACGGGCGATGGGGCCAAAGATACGGGTGCCACGAGGCTCCCCGTCGCTCTTGAGAAGCACAGCGGCGTTCTCGTCGAACTTGATGTAGGACCCGTCGGGACGGCGGTGCGACTTCACGGTTCGAACGACGACAGCCTTGACGACCTCGCCTTTCTTGACGTTTCCGCCGGGGATGGCGTCCTTGACAGTGCACACGATGGTGTCACCGAGGTAGGCGTAGCGACGCTTGGATCCGCCGAGAACACGGATGCAAAGCAGCTCCTTCGCACCAGTATTGTCGGCGACCTTGAGTCGCGTCTCCTGCTGGATCATGTTTTCTCCTTTGTCCCACTGGTTCCCTCTCGGGCCTGGTCGGACTGTTGAACACGAACCCCCTGGATTTTGCCAGAGGGCAACCCGCACCTCAGGGGGTACGCGGTTGTCGTCCGCGAGAGGTCCCGCCACCCTCGGGCGGCGCACGGTGACCCCCGTCTACGTAGAGAAATCCCGTAGAGTCAGGGTTCCGCGCTGTGCTTAAAGGTGGGCACAGTCGCAAGACAACTTGAGTATTTTAACTCTCATCACCAGCGATTGCGAATTCCAGGCGCTCTGGTGCGACGGCGCTGTTCTGAATGTGGCTCATAGGATGGCCCACTGCGCTGATTGGGCTAGCCGCCAGATCTTGTCATACCGTTCGTGAACTCTAGCCGTTGCCCCATGCCGCAACATTTCCCATCGTCCCCCAGAAGCCAACGCCTCGCTGCCCCATATAGAACAAGGCGACCCACCTTCTCAGATGGGTCGCCTTGCAAAAACGTGGCGATCAGTTCACCAGCGAATCACTTGGCCTTCTCGACGATCTCGACCAGACGCCAGCGCTTGGTGGCAGACAGCGGGCGGGTCTCCATGATCCGCACGCGGTCGCCCATGCCGGCCTCGTTCTTCTCGTCGTGTGCCTTGAAACGCACGGACTTCTTCATGACCTTGCCGTACAGCGGGTGCTTCACACGGTCCTCAACCAGGACGGTGATCGTCTTGTCCATCTTGTCGGACACGACCAGTCCCTCACGGACCTTGCGGCGGGTCGTCCGCTCAGCGGTGTTCTCGCTCATGCTCAGGCCTCCTTATCGTTCTCGGGATTGGTGGCGTCGGGATCATCGATGATGTTGAGGTTGCGTTCCTGGAGCACGGTGTACACCCGAGCGATATCCTTTCGGACCTCGCGCAGGCGAGCCGTGTTCTCAAGCTGGCCGGTAGCCGACTGAAAACGCAGCCCGAACAGCTCTTCCTTCAGTTCGCGAACCTTGTTGCGCAACTCCTCACCGGAAAGCTGGCGCAGCTCAGCAGCAGAAAGCTTAGGCATCAGTTGTCACCGCCTTCACGGGAGATGAAACGAGCCTTCATCGGCAGCTTATGGATGGCCAGACGCATGGCCTCGCGGGCCACATCATCGGTCACACCGGCCAGCTCGAAAAGAACTCGTCCGGGCTTAATGTTGGCGATCCACCACTCAGGCGTACCCTTACCGGAACCCATACGGGACTCGGCAGGGTGCTTGGTCATCGGACGGTCGGGGTAGACGTTAATCCACACCTTTCCGCCACGCTTGATGTAGCGGGTCATGGCAATACGGGCAGCCTCGATCTGACGGTTGGTCAGGTACCCACCCTCAATGGCCTGGATGCCATAGTCACCAAAGGCCAGCTGGGTGCCACCCTTGGCAGCGCCCCTCCGCTTCGGATGGTGCTGCTTGCGGTACTTCACTCGACGAGGAATCAACATGTCAGGCTCCTGCGTTCTCGGTCTGCGGGGCCGCGGACTCAGCGGACTGCTTCTTGGCGGCCTCAGCGCGACGACGGCCACCCCGACGGTCAGGACGATCACCCCGGCCACGACGGTTGCCGCGTCCGCCACGACCACCCTGGGCGGCCTGGCGAGCAGCCTTCTGGGCAGCACGCTCGGCACGAGTACCGGTGACGTCGCCCTTGTAAATCCACACCTTGACACCGATCCGACCGAAGGTGGTGCGGGCCTCGAAGAAGCCATAGTCGATGTCAGCGCGAAGGGTGTGCAGCGGCACCCGGCCCTCTCGGTAACCCTCGGAACGGCTCATTTCGGCACCACCCAGACGACCGGAGCACTTGATACGGATACCAAGCGCGCCAGCATTCATGGCGGACTGCTGAGCCTTACGCATAGCGCGGCGGAAAGCGACGCGAGCAGCGAGCTGCTCCGCGATTCCCTGTGCAACCAGCTGCGCATCGGTCTCGGGGTTCTTGACCTCGAGAATGTTCAGCTGAATCTGCTTGCCGGTGAGCTTCTCGAGCTCACCGCGCACGCGCTCGGCCTCAGCGCCGTTACGCCCGATGACAATGCCCGGGCGGGCGGCGTAAAGGAAAATGGTCACGCGCTCGGAGCGACGCTCGATCTCGATGGACGAAATACCCGCGCGCTCCAGATTCTTGCTGAGCCATTCACGGATCTTGACGTCCTCACCCACGAGCTCGGCGTACTGCTTCTCGGCGTACCAGCGAGTCTTGTGATCGGTCGTCACACCAAGACGGAAACCATGGGGGTTAATTTTCTGGCCCATGTCAGGCTCCCTTCTCGGTCTCGGACTTGGCGGCAGCTGCCGGGCGACCCTTCTTCTTGGCCTTCTTGGAGGCCGGACGGGCGTCCTTGGGCTCGACAACCACGGTGATATGGGCGGAGCGCTTCAGGATTCGATCGGCGGATCCCTTGGCGCGGGGACGAATGCGGCGCATGGTCATGCCCTCGTCGACGAAAGCCTGCGAAACGTACAGCTCGTCGGCGCGCAAACCCTCGGTCTGCTCGGCATTGGCCATGGCCGAGGCGATGACCTTGCGAACCGGCTCGGCTGCGGCTTGCGGCTGGAACTTCAGCATGGTCACCGCTTCAACAGCGTCCATTCCGCGAACCAGGTTGACAACGCGACGGCACTTGCTGGCGCTCATTCGGATGTGACGCGCGATGGCGTACGAGCCGGGCCGATCGCCGAGCAGGGCGGCGCGACGGCTGGGCCTCTCAGTGTTGCTCATAAATCAGATCCCTCTCGTCAGCGCCTGCGCGCCTTCTTGTCGTCCTTCACGTGACCCTTGAAGGTCCTGGTCGGGGCGAACTCTCCGAGCTTGTGCCCAACCATCGACTCGGTCACGAAAACCGGGACGTGTTTGCGACCGTCGTGCACGCCGATGGTGTGCCCGATCATGTCGGGGGTAACCATGGAGCGACGCGACCAGGTCTTGATGACGTTGTGCGTGCCCGCCTCGTTCTGGGCAGTGACCTTCTTGGCCAGGTGCTCGTCGACGAAGGGGCCCTTTTTCAGACTGCGTGGCATGTCTCAGACTCCCAATCAGCGCTTCTTGCCGGACTTGCGGCGACGCACGATGAGACGGCTGCTCGCCTTGTTCTTGTTACGGGTGCGACCCTCGGGCTTGCCCCAAGGGCTCACCGGGTGACGACCACCAGAGGTACGACCCTCGCCACCACCGTGCGGGTGGTCGATCGGGTTCATGACCACACCACGGACGGTCGGACGAATGCCCCTCCACCGGTTACGACCGGCCTTACCCCAGTTGATGTTGATCTGCTCGGCATTGCCGACCTCACCAATGGTGGCGCGGCAGCGGATGTCGACCATGCGCATCTCACCGGAGGGAAGGCGCAGGGTGGCGTACTTGCCCTCGCGGGCGACCAGCTGCACCGCAGAGCCGGCGGACCGGCCCATCTTGGCACCTCCACCCGGACGCAGCTCCACAGCATGAATCGTGGTACCGACCGGAATGTTGCGCAGCGGCAGGTTGTTACCCGGCTTGATGTCGGCCTCGGGGCCGGAAACCACAACAGTTCCCTGGCTTATGCCATTGGGAGCAATGATGTAGCGCTTCTCACCGTCGGCGTAGTGAAGCAGAGCGATACGGGCAGTACGGTTCGGGTCGTACTCGATGTGAGCAACCTTGGCCGGTACGCCGTCCTTGTCGTAACGCTTGAAATCGATAATGCGGTAGGCCTGCTTATGTCCACCGCCAATATGACGGGTGGTAATGCGGCCAGAGTTGTTGCGTCCACCGGTCTTGGGCTTGGCAACGAGCAGGGACTTCTCAGGGGTCGAGCGAGTGAGCTCGACGAAGTCCGACACGCTCGAGCCGCGACGGCCCGGAGTGGTGGGCTTGTGCTTGCGGATACCCATTGGTACTTCGTTCCTTCTCTCGCGGCTCAGGCGACCGGGCCGGTAAAGATGTCGATACGATCACCCTCAGCAACGGTCACGATGGCGCGCTTGGTGTCGGGGCGTTTTCCCACACCGAAGCGGGTGCGGCGCGTCTTACCCTTGCGATTCATCGTGTTTACCGAGGTGACCTTCACACCGAAGATCTGCTCGATCGCGATCTTGATCTCAGTCTTGTTGGCAGTCGGCTTGACCAAGAACGTGTAGGTGTTCTGGTCGAGCAGACCGTAGCTCTTCTCGGAGACGACCGGGGCGAGGATGATGTCCCGGGGATCTCGGATCTTC
This sequence comes from Cutibacterium sp., assembly GCF_030525615.1. Lineage (GTDB taxonomy): Bacteria > Actinomycetota > Actinomycetes > Propionibacteriales > Propionibacteriaceae > Cutibacterium. The sequence continues at coordinate 18,229 of NZ_JAUNEJ010000009.1, forward strand.
AGCTCGCTCACTTGGCGTCCTCCTTGTCGGAGTCAGACTTGACGGCATTGACGAAGCCAGCGGCCTCAGCAGCCTCAGCAGTGCGGAACCACACCTCAGCAATGGTTCGTCCATACCAAGGCGACGTCGGGGCGTGGAACTTCTTGGTGTTCTCGTTTCCCTTGATGTCGAACCCAGCCGGCGGATTGTCACCGCGGAAGGAGTCCTCACCGTAGGGATGCTGGTCAGCGACATCAGCCTCGGGAACCTCCGGCTCAGCAGCCACAGCCTGAGCGCTGGCGCTGCGGGCAGCAACGAAAGCATCAAAGCCAGCCTGACTGAACACGATGGTGCGGGCATTCACGACATCGTACGTGTTGAGTTGGTCAGCGGCCAGAACGTGGACCTCGCTGAGGTTGCGCGCCGACAGCCAGGCGATCTCCTCACTGCGGTCCAGGACGACGAGCACCTTGCGGAGCTCAGCGAGACCAGAGAGGACAGCCTTGGCCTGCTTAGTAGATGGCTTCTCGCCATCAACCAAGGAGGTCACCACAAAGATGCGGTTGTCACGAGCCATGTCCGACAGGGCACCACGCAGAGCGGCAGCCACCATCTTCTTGGGGGTGCGCTGAGCGTAGGAACGCGGCTGGGGGCCGTGAACCGTGCCACCGCCGACCCACTGCGGTGCGCGGGTCGAACCCTGACGGGCACGGCCAGTACCCTTCTGACGCCACGGCTTCTTGCCGCCGCCAGAAACCTGGCCGCGAGTCTTCGTAGCGTGGGTGCCCTGACGAGCAGCCGCCAGCTGGGCGACGACGACCTGATGGATCAGCGGAATATTGGTGTTCACGTCGAAGACGTCGCCAGGGAGCTCAGCCGATCCGGCCTTCTTGCCCTTCACGTCAAGGACGTCGATGGTCTTGGTCTCGTTCATGCGGCATCCCCATTCTTGGCGGCCTTCTTAACGGCGCTGCGGACGACGAGCAGGGAACCCTTCGGGCCAGGAACCGCGCCACGGACCAGCATGATCCCGCGTTCGGCGTCGACGGAGTGAACCTGCAGGTTCTGAACAGTGACACGCTCAGCACCCATACGGCCTGCCATGCGAAGGCCCTTGATGACCTTGCCTGGCGTCGAGCAGCCACCGATGGAACCGGGTGAGCGGTGCTTACGGTGCACACCGTGGGTGGCGCGCAGGCCGCCAAAGCCGTGACGCTTCATGACGCCAGCGGTGCCCTTGCCCTTGCTGGTGCCGGTAACGTCGACGAAATCAGCGGCGGAGAACACATCAGCGGTGATCTCCTGACCCAGGGTGTACTCGGAGGCGTCGGCGGTACGCAGCTCGACGAGGTGACGTCGAGGGGTCACGCCGGCCTTCTCGAAGTGGCCAGCCTCCGGCTTGGTGACGTTCTTTGCCTTGACGGCCCCGAAGCCAAGCTGGACGGCGGAGTAACCATCAGTCTCGGGAGTGCGCACCTGAGTGACGACACACGGCCCGGCCTGGATAACGGTCACGGGAACGAGTTTGTTCTGCTCGTCCCACAGCTGGGTCATGCCGAGCTTGGTGCCCAGCACGCCCTTGACGGTGCGTTCATTGGTCATGGTGCTCAACCTCACGGAAGCTTGATCTCGATGTCGACGCCAGCCGGCAAATCGAGACGCATAAGCGAATCGACCGTCTTCGGGGTCGGCTCGAGAATGTCGATGAGCCGCTTGTGGGTGCGCATCTCAAAGTGCTCGCGGCTGTCCTTGTACTTGTGGGGCGAACGGATCACACAGAAAACGTTCTTCTCAGTCGGCAACGGCACCGGGCCGGCGACCTTGGCACCCGTGCGGGTCACCGTGTCGACGATCTTGCGCGCCGACGAGTCGATGACCTCGTGGTCGTAGGCCCGCAGCCTGATGCGGATCTTTTGTCCCGCCACAGTTGTTCCTTCTAGCTCGTCTCTGCCGCGTCCAAGATTCCCTGACGTGGGAGTCCGGTACGCCCAGAGGGTTCCGGCGTGAGGAGAGAACTCCTCATTGGTCCCAACCTGACGATTTCCACAGATGTGAAAACCGAAAGGTCACATCGCTCCTCTCCGACCCACGCGCTCGGGCGTGTCGCGCATTGCAGACCGCAGAACACCCACCGCTCACCAGCCGTTGAGGACCCCGTGAACACTGTGGATTTATCTGCCAGCCTCCGACGCTGACCCGCTGTTGTGGACCCGGCAACGGACTCACCTTGGTGGTGATACCTATGCCGTCGAGCTTCAGTGGCCGGACTCGATCTCACGGATCATGAGCGTGACACACTGCAGCCCCGTTCGGAGCAACTTGAATAGTTTGTCATTGATGAGCCAGCAAGGCAAATCGAGGAGGCGGGCTTTCCCGGCCCATCGGGAATGGAGAGCTGCTCGATGAGGGCCAGCTCGACGTCGACCCCCGCCGCCGTCTCTGCTCTCTCCGCCGACCTCACCGACGCACCACGGTGACGCCCTTCGGGAGGTCGAGGTATTGGTGCAGCCGGGCTGTGGCAGATTCGCGAGCACCCGCATAATCAGGCAACCAGTCGGGAGCCGGCAACACCTTCGGGATGATGACCGTAGTGCGCTCTCCGCGGCGTGCCGAATCTACTTGGGCGTTGACAGTTCGCCAGACGCCGCCGTTGACCGTCGCTCCTTGGAGGATGTCCCAGACTCCTTGCAGTCCGGTAGCCAGACAAGACGCCGTGACGACGATGGCCAGGACCGTAGTCGCTCGCAAACCAGCCCCGTGGGCACCGGCTGTCCCAGCCTCGGGCTGCGCGCCGGGTTCCGACACCGCATCACTACTCGTCGTATCATCCATCGCCAGTCCAACAGCGCCCCAAGCCCACACCAGTGCGCTTGTGCTGAAAACTGCCAGACTCATGAATGAGGTTCGGCCCCCCGGGGAACCCATAAACACCGGAAGTGCGTAATATCCAAGCGCTGCGCCCGTCGCGACACCCACCATGCCGCATCCAGGGATCCGAGCGATCAGGACGGTGAGCACCAGAAGAGTCACCGCCACAACCCCAAAGCACGCCCCGGCGAGCAATCCGGTAGCAGATAGATACAGATCGATGTCCCCGGACATTTTGCGCCGTGTGAGCACCACGACGATGCGCATACTGGTCGCAGCCAGTCCGATAAACGCCATACAAAACAGCGTTAGCAGAATGCCGATGGTGCGGCGGTGGTAGCCACGTTTCATCACCACGACGCTCATAGCGCCGACCGACACCATGATCGCAAAGAACAACGCCGGGTAACCCGCGAACCAATGGCTGACGGAGTGGATGACGAACGACACCCGTTTAGGAAGCTCCCCGACAGACTTTGGATACGGGTATGGCCCACCCAGCCGCAGGCTTCGGGCCCACAAGCCGGGCATACCCATCCTCGCGATATTTCCGACCGCCGTCACTACCAGAGCCGCAGCCCATCGGACGGTCCATTTTCCAGCCGGAGTGATAAGCGCCATAGCGACGACTGCCCCGACGGCTCCCGGCCCATTCAGTTCATGATGAACGCTCGCCACGAAGGACAGGAGCACCGCGGCCCACAACACCCAGCCATGCTTGACGTTCGGTCCACGCTGGGACCACAACAGGAGGATGGCCGCGACGCCGAGAGCGAGCCCCCACATGTAGCCGATGTTCGCGGCAATAAACATGATCGTGTCGCCGCCCATATGGGGATCGATCCCTATCAAGGCCATAGGGACGAGGAATGCCCCCGCTCCAGCCAGGAGATCCAGACCAGGAGAGATTGTTCCTCGCAGATCCCGGACAACAGAGCGCAGCATGAGCCACAGCGCTAGCGACAACGACAGGGATGAAAGCACGAGTGGTACACGGACCCATCCACCCATGGACATGATGAGCTGCACCACCATGTCTGAGAAGCGGCCATTTCTGTCCACTAGGTCATAGACGGCCAGATGCGCAAAACCAGACCAATCGATCCGGCCACCGAGGGTGCCAGATCGAGTGGCGAAATGAAATATAAGTCGTCAATATCCCAGACTGGCGTCCGCCACACCAAGGCCCAGTAGCAAGCGACAAGAACCCAGAACCCCACTACCGGGCGTCGCAGCACCCGGGCCTTAATGTTTGCCAACACTCATTCACCTTACTCATTCACCTTGAATTCTGGCTTCGAATCTCTGCATCCGGTGGAGCGTCGACTCCTTGCCAAGAATCTCCATGGCCTCGAACAGTGGTGGCGACACTCGCGATCCGGTGACGGCAACACGCACCGGCGCAAAGGCCAGGCGGGGCTTGATACCCATCTCGTCACACAGCTTGGTTCTCAGCGCAGCCTGGATGGCGTCACATCTGAAGTCGTCAAGACCCTTGAGAACCTCTGTTGCCGCACGCTGAATTTCGTCGGCTCCCGCCTTCAGTTTGCGGACAGAATCCTCATCGAAGACAAGCTGGTCATCGTCAATCAACAGGAAAGCCAGCTTCGGCACAGCCTCCGACAGCAGCACTAGGCGTTCACGGATGAGAGGCATAGCCGCGTGAATGATGTCGCGATCGGCGCCTGTCAGGTCACGGCCCAACACTTCCTGGCCCTGGCTGGCGCGGTCAGCGTACTCGAGCACCCGATCGGCGAGATCCTCGGTATCGAGGCTGCGAATGTACTGACCGTTGAGCCAGTCCAGTTTGCTGACGTCAAACACCGGCCCGCCGGTGGAGACGTTCGCCCAGTCGAAACGAGAGACAAACGACTCGAAGTCCTCGATCTCCTGGCCCTCGGCGATCGTCGGATACGCCAACAGCTGCAAAAAGTTACGGAGGGCCTCAGGAAGATAACCCTGCTCACGGAACCACATCAGCCGCGCAGCCGGGTTCTTGCGCTTGGAAATCTTGGACTTATCGGTGTTGCGAAGCAGCGGCATATGGGCGAACTGCGGCGCTTCCCAACCCAGCCATTTATAAAGCAACAGGTGCTTGGGAGTTGAGGAAATCCACTCCTCACCGCGTACAACGGTGTCGATGCCCATCAGGTGATCGTCGACGACGACGGCCATGTGATAGGTCGGGAATCCGTCGGCCTTGAGAATGACCTGGTCGTCAGGACGTGGAGCGTGAACCTTGCCACGAATGAGGTCGTCAAATTCCAGGTCAACGTCGTCGGGGATCAACATGCGCACAACCGGAGTCTCGGTAAACCCGGGCAGCTTGGCCCGCTCCTCCTTGGACATCCCCAAACACATACGGTCATAGCCGGTGTCCGATGACTTCGCGGCCGCGCGCTCCTCCCGCAGTTGCTTAAGCCTCTCCTGGGAACACCAGCAGCGGTAGGCGTGACCAGACTCGATGAGCTTGTCGACGAACGGCTTGTAGGTGGTCAACCGCTCAGACTGCTTGTACGGCTCATATGGTCCACCCACACGCGGCGACTCATCAGGAGACAAGCCCAGCCAGTCGAGGGTCTGATAGATCTGCTCCTCGGAGCCTGCCACCAGACGGTTGCGATCGGTGTCCTCGATACGCAGCACGAATTGGCCACCAGTGCGCTGAGCCCACGCCTTGTCAAACAAAGCCATATAGGCCGTGCCAACGTGGGGATCTCCGGTGGGCGAGGGAGCAACGCGAGTGCGCGCGGGGTGCAAGTCAGTCATGATGACTTGGAGTCTATCGGGAAGTGCAGACAGACTCCGGTAAGGTTCCCGACATGGCAGAACCCATTGGAACCCCGGCTCACGGCAACCCAGCCGCGTCCGGCTCGGACTTCATTCGTCAGGTCGTTCGCGCGGACAACGAACAGGGCACCTACGGAGGAAGAGTCCAAACCCGATTCCCACCCGAGCCCAATGGTTACCTGCACATCGGCCATGCCAAGGCCATCGTCACCGATTTCGGCATTGCCGAGGACTTCGGCGGCGTCTGCAACCTACGTCTGGACGATACAAATCCAGGTACCGAGGAAGTCGAGTACGTCCAATCAATCATCGAGGACATTGAGTGGCTCGGGTACTCCCCCGCCCACGTTGTCCACGCCTCCGACTACTTCGGCCAGCTCTATGAGTGGGCCAAATACCTCATTCAGCAAGGCCTGGCCTATGTCGACGATCAGTCTCCCGAAACGATTCGTGAGCAGAAAGGTGGCTACGGCAAGCCGGGTATCGAAAGCCCCTACCGCGATCGCCCAGCCGAGGAATCCCTCAATCTGCTGGAGCGAATGCGTAACGGTGAATTCCCCGACGGTTCCCGCTGCCTGCGCGCCAAGATCGACATGCAGGCTGAGAATATGTGGCTGCGCGACCCGGTGATGTACCGCATCCGTCATCAGGCCCACCACTCCACCGGCACCGAGTGGTGTATCTACCCCACCTACGACTGGGCCCATGGCCAGTCTGACGCCATTGAGGGCGTGACACACTCGCTGTGTTCCTTGGAGTTCAATAGCCACCGCCCGCTCTACGACTGGTTCCTCGCCCATGTGCCACTCGATGGCCCAGCCCCCAAACAGCGCGAGTTCGCCCGTCTGGAGCTGACCCACACCATCACCTCGAAACGTCGTCTCAAGTCCTTGGTGACCAACGGCATCGTGGACGGGTGGGACGATCCCCGGATGCCCACCTTGCGCGGAATGCGTCGTCGCGGCTATCCAGCTGCCGCCATCCGTGCCTTCTGCCAGGCCGTCGGCACCACCAAGAACAACTCGGTCAAAGCCATTGAAGAGTTCGAGTCCTTCGTGCGCCGCGAACTCAACGCAACGGCCCTGCGCCGTATGGCTGTCCTGCACCCTCTCAAGCTGGTCCTCGACGGCTGGCCGACTGACGAGGACGGCAAGCCAGTCGTTGAGTGGTTCGAACTCGTCAACAATCCCGAGAATCCTGACGATGGCACCCGTCGTGTTCCCTTTACCGGACAGCTGTGGATTGAGGCCGACGACTTCCGCGAGGACCCACCGCGCAAATTCTTCCGGCTTTCCCCCGGACGCGAGGTACGCCTGCGAGGTGCCTACCTGGTGACGGCCACCGACGTCATCAAGAACCCTGACGGCACCATTGCCGAAGTTCACGCCAGCTACGACCCGCAGTCTCGCGGCGGCAGCGCCCCCGACGGCCGCAAGGTGAAATCGACGATGCACTGGGTATCCGCAGCTCACGCCGTGCCACTGACCGTCAACCTCTATGACCGTCTCTTCACTGCGGAGGTTCCGGGTTCTGATACTGGCGAGGCCCTCGATGACCTCAACCCAAACTCGCGCGAGACCCTCACCAATGTCATGGCTGAGCCAGCACTGGCGAAAGTCTCCCCCGGTCAGGTGGTTCAGTTCGAGAGGCTGGGGTATTTCGCGGCCGACCAAGACACCACGGTCTTCCACCGGACGGTGGGTCTTCGCGACGAGTGGGCGCAGCTGCAGAAGCGCCAGGGTTGAACACGTTGACGATGCATCCATTCGTCACCCGTCTGTCACTTCTTTCGGTAAAGATAGTGTCGCTTCCCATCCTCTCGGAAGGACACCATCTATGTATGACAACCCACTTGGTAGAAACGTGTCGCGTCGTGCCGTGCTGGCTGGCACGTTGGGAGCAGGTCTCGCAATGACCGCCGTCGGGAATTCCTTGGCGGCACCGTCCACGTCTCCTGCCCCCGCCGCGTCAGGCTCCGCTGCCAATACATCCGTGTTGACTGTGTTGGCCACCACGGACATCCACGGCCACGTCTTCAACTGGGACTACTTCGCTGACGCTCCCTTCAATCCGAGCACCACGGGTTCTGATTCCGCCCCGCTCGGCGTCAGCCGGATAGCCACCATCGCGAAGCAGGTGCGTGCCGACAAGGGAGCGGATTCCGTCGTCATGCTCGACAACGGCGACACCATTCAGGGCACCCCGCTGACCTACCTTTCAGCGAAGCAGCCCGAGAAACTCGGGAGCACCGAAGTCATGGCTCGCGCTCTCAATCTTGTCGGCTACGACGCCGCCAACATCGGCAACCATGAGTTCAACTACGGACTCACGGAACTCAAACGCTACCAGGCCGATCTCAAGGCCCCGCTGCTGTGCGCCAACGTCATCGACGTCAAGACTGGCCAACCACTGACGCAGGGCACTGTCATGCTCACCAAGACCGTCGATGGTCACCAGGTCAAGATTGGTGTCGTCGCCGTCACGACCCCTGGTTCGATGGTCTGGGACAAGGCGAACCTGGCTGGCAAGGTCGACATTGTCGATCCGGTCAAGACCGCCGCCGAATACTCGGTCAAGCTGCGCAAGGCTGGGGCTGACGTCGTGATCGTGCTCATCCACGCCGGACTCACCGAGGAGCAGGCCTCCCCGATCTACCAGGGTCTGCCAGAAAACAACGCGACTGCCTTAGCCACGTCCGTTCCCGAGGTCGACCTTGTTGTCATCGGCCATACCCACCAGGACAACCCGGTAGAAATCGTCGATGGCGTCTCCGGCCACAAGGTCGTCATTACTCAACCCGACTACTGGGCCCGTTCAGTCTCCCAGGTGACGGTCCCGCTGGACTTCTCCAACGGCAAGATCTCCGTGCGGCACGATCAGGTCGCCGTGAAGCCTCTGTACACCCGTGACGTCGAGGAGGACAAGGAGTTCGCCGCCGACGCTGAGCTGCAGGCTGACCACCAGGCCACTGTCACGTACGTCAACTCGGTCGTCGCCACGTCGACGACGAAGCTGACGACTGAGCGCTCGATGGTTGAGGACACCCCGATTCTCGATTTCATCGGCAAGGTCGAGGCGGATACGGTTGCCAAGGCGATTAAGGGCGGCAAGTACGACGGTATCCCGGTCATCGCTCAGGTTTCGCCGTTTTCCCGTACCGCCGCCTTCCCCCAAGGCGACGTCAAAATCAAAGACATTGCTGGTCTTTATGTCTTCGACAACACGCTTGCAGGCATTCTGGTCACCGGTAAGCAGCTCAAGGACTACTTGGAGTACTCCGCAAAGTACTTTAAGCAGGTCGCGAAGGGTGCCACCGTCAACCCGGCTCCAGCCAGTGAGGGCGGCGTCACTCAAGCTGATTACCAAGGCAAGCCGGTATGGGATTACAACTACGACGCCGTAACTGGTGTCAAGTACTCCATCGACATTTCTCAGCCCGTCGGCAAGCGGGTCTTGGACCTGTCGTGGCGAGGCAAGGCAGTCACAGATGACCAGAAGTTCGTGCTGGCCATCAACAATTACCGCATGAGTGGCGGCGGCGGTTACCCGCACGTGACGCAGGCCCCCGTCGTCTGGGACGAGATCCTCGAGATTCGTCAGCTGCTTATCGACACCGCGTCGACGATGAAGACCATCGATCCGAAAGACTTCTTTGATCGCAACTGGTTCATCACCACAACCGGGGAAACCTGGCCAGCAGCCGACGATCCAGGTACCAAGCCTGGTGACGACAACCATGCTGACCACCGCGACATTGGGCGTGACCATGACGATTCCAGACCCGATCGCGTCAGCCCCAAGCAAGACTCTGGCGACCACCCAACCCTGCTGCCGACCACTGGCGTCTGATCGGAGTTAAGCCTCGGTCCACCGACTCAGTGGGCCGAGGCCCTTTTGTCCCCACGACGTGAAAGAGTGTGAGGTGGTGCCTGGCACATAACTGCCGGGCGGGTGACACTGAAAGGACGCCGCGCTGACAACCCAAATCGTGCCATGGGACCCAAGGCATAGACTCCCGGCTCGGCTGGCCAACCGACGTTGGCCGGCAAGGGTGTTGCGCCGCGCCAGCGTTGCTGGTCTCATCTGTGCCCTTTTCGGTCTCTGGACGGCCCTGACACCATCCCTGGTTCCTCGCACCTGGTGGATGGTCGCTGGCAACGTGTGGTTGTCCACTCTCCTCGCCTACGGAGTTGGCGGACTCATTGGACAGATTTCACGGTGGCTTGCCGAGATCACGCGCCTACGGGTGACAGTCTCGACGAACGCCGTACGCGGCATTAGGCGCAGCTGGTACACCCTCCTGGCCCTGATATCCCTGTGGATGTTTGTGTGGTGCACGAGACAGCAGAAGTCGGTCTCACAAGCCGTAGGGCTACCGCGACGAGTCTGGGTTGCACAGACGTTTGGCGTCATTACCGGACTCATCCTCTTCACCGTGACCGTTTTACTCATCCGGCTCATTGCCCTTGGCATTCGCACCTTGTACACCGGTGTGCATCGGTTTATTGCCCAGCCGGTATTGGCCATCATCGTCGTTATCCTGAGCGTCGCCCTTTTACTATGGGCAACGAACAATGTCATCGTTCGGACGACGGCCAATGGCGTCGCTCATGTCATGGCACAGACCAATGCTGAAACTGCGGCTGGCCGGACTCCCCCGACGTCCCCCCTGCGCTCCGGGTCCCCTGCCTCACTACAAACCTGGGAGAGTCTGGGCAGAGAAGGCAAAGATGTCGTCACTGACGGCCCCGACGCAGCCATGATCGAACAGGTCACGGGAAAACCTGCCAAGGAACCCATCCGCGTCTATGCAGGCCTCAATGCGCAACGCGACTACATTGCTGAGGCCAACGGTGTTCTCGCTGAACTCATCCGCACTGGAGCCTTCAAACGCAAGGTGCTCGTCGTCCAAAATGGCACCGGCTCGGGTTGGGTTGAGGAGTGGTCGGTCTCGGCGGTGGAATACCTCACCGGTGGAGATTGTGCGACCGCGACCATGCAGTACTCATACTTGGGCAGCGTCGGGGCCTTCTTGCTCGACCGCGAATCACCCAAGCAAGGCGCACAAGCCCTCTTCAGCGTCATCCACGACTACTGGTCCACCCTGCCTGCTCAAACCCGCCCCAAACTGTACACCAGTGGAGTGTCACTGGGGGCCTACGGCGGCCAGTCCGCATTTACATCCATCGACGACATGATCTCCAAGGTTGACGGTGCTGTGTGGATTGGAACCCCCGGGTTCACACCGATCTGGAAGGATTTGGAGGCGAACCGACGAGACGGCTCCCCCGCCATTGTTCCAGTGATCGACAATGGCAAAATCGTGAGGTTCATGGGTAACCCGAGCGAGATTCACCACGATCACTGGGGGGCCGCCTATCCGCCCTGGTCAGCTGACACCCGTATTGCCTATGTGCAACATCCGTCGGATCCGGTGACGTGGTGGTCACCGGACATGATTTGGTCCGAACCCGATTGGATGCGTGAAGAAGCTGGCGGCGACGTCAATCCACACATCCGCTGGACGCCGTGGTCCAGTTTTTGGCAGGTCACGGCTGACATGGCTCTGTCCACGACCCCACCCGGCGGGCACGGTCACAACTATCACAGCGAATTCGTCCCTATTTGGGCAGCGGTGCTCGGTATCGACTGCGATCGCGATGTCATTGACAACATAGCCAGGGCTATCCCGAAGACCTCCGCCCCCCGCTAATCCCAGTTGCGCCAGTCCCAGTGGCGCAGGTCATGGATAGACACCTGTGTACCCTAAGCTCCGCCCTCTCCCATCTAGGAACCCAGACACACAACCCAGACATACAACGAGGCCCGCCCCCAATGGGGACGGGCCTCATGAAAAGCTCAGATCACATCACTTGATGATCTTGGTCACACGACCAGCACCAACGGTGCGGCCACCCTCACGGATAGCGAACTTGAGCTGCTCCTCCATAGCGATGGGGTGAATCAGGTGGACGGTCATGTCGGTGTTGTCACCAGGCATAACCATCTCGGTACCCTCGGGAAGCTCAACCGTGCCCGTGACGTCCGTGGTACGGAAGTAGAACTGGGGGCTGTAGTGCGAGAAGAACGGCTTGTGACGACCGCCCTCATCCTTCTTCAGGACGTACACCTGACCCTCGAAGTCGGTGTGCGGGGTGGTGGAACCCGGCTTGCAGAGGACCATGCCGCGTTCGACATCCTCCTTCTTGGTGCCACGAAGCAGCACGCCGACGTTCTCACCAGCGCGGCCCTCGTCGAGGGTCTTGCGGAACATCTCAACACCGGTGACAGTGGTGGTCTGGGTCTTGTCGTGGATACCGACGATCTCGACCTCCTCACCTGTCTTGACGATGCCACGCTCAACACGACCGGTCACAACGGTGCCACGGCCGGTGATGGTGAAGACATCCTCAATCGGCATGAGGAAGGGCTTGTCGAGGTCACGCTCAGGCTGCGGGATGTACTCGTCAACGGCGTCCATGAGGTCGAGAATCGACTGGGTCCACTTCTCGTCACCCTGGAGAGCCTGGAAGGCGGAGATACGGACAACCGGGCAGTTGTCGCCGTCGAACTCCTGAGAATTCAGCAGCTCACGCACCTCCATCTCGACGAGTTCGATGAGCTCCTCATCGTCAACCATGTCGCACTTGTTGAGGGCGACGACGATGGCCGGCACACCCACCTGGCGGGCAAGCAGGACGTGCTCACGAGTCTGGGGCATTGGGCCGTCGGTGGCGGCGACCACGAGGATGGCACCGTCCATCTGGGCAGCACCGGTAATCATGTTCTTGACGTAGTCAGCGTGACCGGGGCAATCAACGTGAGCGTAGTGGCGCTTCTCGGTCTGGTACTCGATGTGAGCAATCGAGATCGTGATGCCGCGCTGGCGCTCCTCGGGAGCCTTGTCGATCTGGTCGAACGGCGACTCCTCGTTCAGCTCCGGGTACTTGTCGTGCAGCACCTTGGAGATCGCCGCGGTGAGGGTCGTCTTGCCGTGGTCGATGTGTCCGATGGTGCCGATGTTGCAGTGCGGCTTGGTCCGCTCGAACTTGGCCTTTGCCACTGGGGCTCCTTCTGGAATGTCGCCCGCTTGTGCACGGGACGCGTCATGTGGATATCCCTGGGAGGTCCCCAGGAACGTTTTTGGCGGGCCCCCGACCAGAGGTCAGGGAACTTGTCCTATTGTTCTGCACCGGGCCGTGATAGTCAAACCGGCACCGAATGCCACACCCAGTTGCCCCTTAAACAGCGGCGCGCGTGTTCTCCTGCACCAGATGGGTTACCCCCGTCCTTTGAGTCGAACTCGGCGGCGTCGCCAGCTTGAGCCACTGGGTACACCATGTCGCATGTCGTCGTCGATGATTCATGGCGAGGCAAGACCATGACAATCGGCCCGGCTCCACAAAGCGGAACCGGGCCGAGTCGTTACTCACATATGACCAGGAACTCAGTTGCCCCCATTGGCCTTGGCGATGATCTCGTCAGCAACACTGGCGGGGCACTCACCGTAGGAATCGAATTCCATCGAGTAGGTAGCCTGCCCGGAGGTCTTCGAGCGCAGGTCGCCAACATATCCGAACATCTCGGACAGCGGGACCAAGGCGCGCACGACCTTGTTTCCGTGTTCCTCAACCATTTCCTGAATCTGGCCACGACGAGAGTTGAGGTCACCGATGACGGTACCGAGGAAGTCCTCAGGGGTCGTCACCTCAACAGCCATGAGTGGCTCAAGCAGACCCGGGTTGGCCTTACGGGCGGCCTCCTTAAAAGCCATCGATCCGGCAATCTTGAAGGCCATCTCGGAGGAGTCGACCTCGTGGTAGGCACCGTCAAGCAGGGTAACTTTGACATCCTCAACCGGGTAGCCGGCCAGAACACCGAACTGCATGGACTCCTGGATGCCCGCATCGACCGACGGGATGTACTCCTTGGGTACGCGACCGCCGGTGACGGCGTTGACGAACTCGTAGCCGAAACCGGGTTCCTGCGGCTCGATCGAGATGATGACGCGAGCGAACTGACCGGAACCACCGGTCTGCTTCTTGTGGGTGTACTCGTACTTTTCGACCGGCTTGCGCAGGGTCTCGCGGTAAGCGACCTGAGGCTTGCCAATATTGGCCTCAACGTGGAACTCACGCTTCATGCGATCAATGAAGACGTCCAGGTGAAGCTCACCCATACCGGCGACGATGGTCTGGCCAGTCTCGTCGTCAGTATGGACACGGAAAGTCGGGTCCTCCTCGACGAGACGCTGGATAGCGTTCGCCAGTTTCTCCTGGTCGGCCTTCGACTTCGGCTCGATGGCCTGCTCGATAACGGGAGCAGGGAAGGTCATCGACTCCAGAATGATCGGGTTTTGCGGGTCACAGAGAGTCTCACCCGTGGTGGTGTCCTTGAGACCCATCACCGCGCAGATCATACCGGCACCGATGCTGTCGATCTCCTCACGCTTATTGGCGTGCATCTGGTAGATCTTGCCGATACGTTCTTTCTTACCCTTGGTGGCATTGAGCACCTGGTCACCGGCGTGCAGAACACCGGAGTAGACGCGCACGAAGGTCAGCTTGCCCAGGTGCGGGTCGGAAGCAATCTTGAAGGCCAGAATCGACAGCGGCTCATCTTCGGAGGGGCGACGCTTCAGCTCAACGGACTCGTCGTTCGGCTTGAAGCCCGTGATGGCGGGGACGTCGAGCGGGGAAGGCAGGTAGTCGACGATAGCGTCGAGCAGCGGCTGCACACCCTTGTTCTTGAACGAGGTGCCACAGGTGACGGCGGTGAAAGCAGAAGCCAGCACACCGCGACGAATGGCGGCCTTGATCTGGTCGACGGTTATTGAGTCCGGGTCTTCGAGGTAGAGCTCCATGAACTCTTCATCGTTCTCAGCGACGGTCTCAAGCATTTCGGCACGAGCAGCCTCGACCTCGTCCTTCATGTCGGCCGGGATGTCCTCAGTCTCATAGTGAGCGCCGAGTTCGGTCTCACCGCGCCAGGTCTTGGCGTTCATCTCGACGAGATCGACAATGCCGATGAACTTGTCCTCGGCGCCGATGGGCAGCTGCAACTGAACCGGAATGGCGTGCAGACGATCCTTAATGGTCTCGACGCAGTGGGCAAAGGAAGCGCCGGTACGGTCAAGCTTGTTGACGTAACAAATGCGCGGAACGCCGTACTTGGCAGCCTGACGCCACACAGTCATCGACTGCGGCTCGACGCCGGCCACGCCGTCGAAAACGGCCACGGCACCGTCGAGAACACGCAGGGAACGCTCCACCTCAACGGTGAAGTCCACGTGTCCGGGGGTGTCAATGATGTTGATCTGGGTGTCGTGCCAGAACGTGGTAGTCGCGGCGGAGGTAATGGTGATACCGCGCTCCTGCTCCTGCTCCATCCAGTCCATGGTGGCGGCGCCGTCGTGGACCTCGCCAATCTTGTATGACTTACCGGTGTAGTAGAGGATGCGCTCGGTCGTCGTCGTCTTGCCGGCATCAATGTGGGCCATGATGCCGATATTGCGAACCTTGCTCAGGTCAATTTTGGCCACTGTTCTTGACCTCGAATCTTGGAGTTAGTGGTCTTCGTATGATGCTCGACGCAGATGAACCTGCGGTGAACCGCGAGGTTTTCTGGGCTGGACGTGATGGTGCCCTCTTCCCGACGGGAAGAGGGCCAACAATCACCAGCGGTAGTGGGCAAAGGCGCGGTTGGCCTCAGCCATCTTGTGAGTGTCTTCACGGCGCTTGACAGAAGCACCGAGGCCGTTGGAGGCATCAAGAATCTCATTCATGAGACGCTCAGCCATGGTCTTCTCACGACGCTCACGGGAGAAAGCCACCAGCCAACGCAAAGCCAAAGTGGTCTGACGAGCGGGCTTAACCTCAACAGGCACCTGGTAGGTGGCACCGCCGACACGGCGTGACTTGACCTCCAGGGAGGGCTTGATGTTGTCCAATGCGCGCTTGAGGGTCTGTACCGGGTCGGTATTGGTCTTGGCCCGGCAACCCTCAAGGGCGGTGTAAACGATGTTCTGGGCGATAGTCTTCTTACCGTCGAGAAGGATCTTGCTCACGAGCTGGGAGACGAGAGGAGATCCGTAGACGGGATCGACCATCACTGGGCGCTTCGGCGCGGGTCCCTTACGAGGCATGGATCACTTCTCCTTCTTGGCGCCGTAGCGGCTACGGGCCTGCTTGCGACCCTTGACGCCCTGGGTGTCGAGGGAACCGCGGACAATCTTGTAACGCACACCCGGGAGGTCTTTCACACGACCGCCACGCACGAGCACCATGGAGTGCTCCTGGAGGTTGTGCCCGACACCGGGGATGTAAGCCGTAACCTCAATGCCCGACGAAAGGCGCACACGGGCAACCTTCCGCAACGCAGAGTTCGGCTTCTTCGGCGTCGTGGTGTACACACGAGTGCAGACCCCACGACGCTGCGGCGAGCCCTTGAGGGCAGGCGTCTTATTCTTGCTGATCTTGTCAGTGCGGCCCTTGCGGACCAGCTGCTGGATTGTAGGCACCGGCTGGTATCTCTTTCCGTCTGGTGGATTCGGAATTCCCTGGCTTCGCACTCCCCCATCGCTGCGTCGGGATCACCGCTGCCCCTCGCTGCAGATTGGAAGTGCCGTGCGAACTCCGCACGGGCAGACCTTCTCGCAGCAACTCGAGTGGTCATGTGTCGCCATGCCAGGGCACGCACAAAATGTCCGGTTGGACCGGACACGCCCTAACAGACTATCTGCCGGATTCCACAGGGTCAAACCCGCGACATTACAGCTACGCGTCACAACGCGTATACGTCACAGAAAATGCCACCGAGCACCTCAGACACCGGTCTTCGGAAGAGCGGTCGGACGAGTCGCTGGAGCACCCATGCCCCCGGCAGCAAGGAAGTTGCCATGACCGTTGCCGCTGTTGGTTCCGTTGACCTGAATATTCCCGGATGCACGCATGGAGGGGAAAACAATGGGCGGGATACTCACCGTCCCACCGTCAATCTTCGGAGCAACGATAGGACGCCCACTGATGTCGGGAAGGGTGACGGTGCCACCTTTGACGTCCGGAAGGGTGACGGTGCCGCCCTTGATAGTCGGCAACCCGATTGGTCCGGCACTGATGTTCGGCAGGTAAATGGTTCCGCCGTGGATTTCTGGTGGCACGATGACGTGATGAGGAGACGGCAGGTTGACACCGATACTCACATGTACCGATGTGCGGTGAGCCGGGTCGGCATCTGCGGTGGCCCGAGACGTCGGAGCTGGAACGGAAGCACTCTCGGCGTGCGCACCGGGAGCTGCGGCCAGGACAGTGACCATCCCCAGGCAAGCTGCGACGGCACCAGTTATAACTGCTCGCTTCATTCCCTCATCCCCTAGCGATACCAGCGGTATTCGTACCCACAGAAGTCTACGCCATCGGTCCAAAACAGCTCCCCACCTCGCTCCAACTAGCCAAAATGAGGCGGCACCATGTCTGGCACCGCCCCATTCTGTGTGAGTCACATCATTCCATCGGACCCAAGTCAAGATCATCCAGCGGGACAGCCGCACCCGACCCCGAACCGAAGTCGTAGTCGAACGGGTCATAGTTCATCGTGAACGCAGCAGCCTTGGCCTCCGCCGTCGGCTCCACCCGCATATTGCGATAGATGTCCAGACCGGTACCGGCCGGGATGAGCTTACCGAGGATGACGTTCTCCTTGAGGCCAACCAGGGTGTCCGTCTTGCCGTTGATAGCGGCGTCAGTGAGAACCTTCGTCGTCTCCTGGAAGGACGCAGCCGACAGCCAGGACTCGGTAGCCAGCGAAGCCTTCGTAATGCCCATGAGCACCGGACGGCCCTCAGCCGGGCGGCCACCCTCAGCCACTGCCTTGCGGTTAGCGGCCTCGTAGGAACTACGGTCCACCAACTCACCAGGCATCATCTGGGTATCGCCAGACTCAATGACGGTAATGCGGCGCAACATCTGGCGAATGACGATCTCGATGTGCTTCTCGTGAATGCCAGCGCCCTGAGTGTTGTAGACCTTCTGGACCTCCTTGACGAGGTACTCCTGCACTCGACGAACACCGGAGATACGCAATACGTCCTGGGGATCGGCGGTGCCACCCATGAGCTGTTCCCCAGCGGCAACGCGCACCCCGTCCCGAATGACGCGGTGGGTCCCGTCGACATCGAACTCCAGACGGGCACGACGCGGCACCACGTACTCGACGTCATCCTCGCCATCATCGCGCACCAAGATCAGCTTGCGACGATTGTCAGAATCGTCGATCCGAATGACGCCAGCAGCCTCAGCCAACGGGGCCTTACCCTTCGGGGTACGGGCCTCGAAGAGCTCGACAACACGGGGAAGACCCTGGGTGATGTCATCACCTGCAACACCACCGGTGTGGAAGGTACGCATCGTCAGCTGGGTGCCAGGTTCACCAATCGACTGAGCCGCAATAATGCCGACAGCCTCACCAACGTCAACCAGATGTCCGGTCGACAGCGAACGACCGTAGCAGCGAGCGCAGCAGCCCTGAGCAGAAGCGCAGGTAAGCACCGACCGCACCTTGATCTGCGAGATTCCAGCGGCGATCAGCTTGGAGATCTCCT
Organism: Cutibacterium sp.; assembly: GCF_030525615.1. Taxonomy (GTDB): domain Bacteria; phylum Actinomycetota; class Actinomycetes; order Propionibacteriales; family Propionibacteriaceae; genus Cutibacterium. The sequence goes on from NZ_JAUNEJ010000009.1 coordinate 36,464, forward strand.
CGTCACCAAGGTCGGTGTTCGCCTCCACAACGACATTGCCGTTGGCGTCGACAGCGTCAGCAGCCAGGCAGCGGGCATACACCGCTGTGTCCAGCCCCTCGGCACGCACTAAGTTCCCGTTGCCGTCGTCAACAGCAATGGTCTTGGGCATACCGCGGGTGGTACCACAGTCCTTTTCACGGACGATGACGTCCTGAGACACGTCGACCAGACGACGAGTCAAGTAACCGGAGTCAGCGGTACGCAGAGCGGTGTCAGCCTGTCCCTTACGACCACCATGGGTGGAGATGAAGTACTCCAGAACCGTCAGGCCCTCACGGAAGTTCGACTTGATCGGACGCGGAATGATGTCGCCCTTCGGGTCAGCCACCAGGCCACGCATAGCGGCAATCTGGCGCATCTGGGTCATACTGCCTCGAGCGCCCGAATCGACCATCATGTGAATCGGGTTGGTCTGGGTGAAGTTAGCCTCCATGGCGGCTGTCAGCTCAGCAGTAGCCTCGGTCCAGATCTGGATGAGATCCTGACGACGCTCTTCCTCCGTCACGGCACCACGGTCATACTCGCGGTCAATCTTGGCAGCGCGAGCCTCGTACCCGGCCAAGATCTGAGGCTTGGTCGGCGGGGTCTGGACGTCACCGATGGAGACTGTCACACCAGACAGCGAACCCCACTTGTAACCGATGTCCTTGAGGTTGTCGAGGACGTGGGCCACCTCAAGCTGGGTCATCCGCTCACTGAGATCATTGACGATCTTGCCGATCTGCTTCTTGCCGACGAGGTAGTCAACGTAGGGGTAGTCGTCAGGCAGCACCTCGTTGAACAAGGCCTGTCCCAAAGTGGTGTCGAGGATGACCGAGCCGTCGGCCCGAACCGTCTCTCCGTGCGGCGGGATGATCCCCTTCAGACGCAGCTTGATCTTCGCGCCGATCTCGAGCTCACCAAGATCGTGAGCCATGATCGCCTCAGCCAACGACGAGAAAGCACGTCCCTCACCCTTGAGGCCGTCAAGGGCCATCGTCAGGTAGTAGGCACCAATAATCATCTCGTGCGAAGGCAGGGCGACCGGGCGACCGTCAGCCGGCTTGAGGATGTTGTTCGTCGACAGCATGAGGACGCGCGCTTCAGCCTGGGCCTCCGGACTCAGTGGCAGGTGGACGGCCATCTGGTCGCCATCGAAGTCAGCGTTGAAGGCCGAGCACACCAGCGGATGCAGCTGGATGGCCTTGCCCTCAATGAGCAGCGGCTCGAAGGCCTGAATACCCAGACGGTGCAGGGTAGGCGCACGGTTCAGTAGAACTGGGTGTTCCTTGATGACCTCTTCCAGAACGTCCCACACCACCGGACGCTGGCGCTCGACCATACGCTTGGCGGACTTGACATTCTGGGCGTGCTCGAGGTCGGCCAGCCGCTTCATCACGAAGGGCTTGAACAACTCCAAGGCCATCGTCTTCGGTAGGCCGCACTGATGCATTTTGAGCTGCGGACCAACAACGATGACCGAACGACCCGAGTAGTCGACACGCTTACCGAGCAGGTTCTGACGGAAACGCCCCTGCTTGCCCTTCAGCATGTCAGACAGCGATTTGAGGGGACGGTTGCCCGGACCACTCACCGGGCGTCCACGACGACCGTTGTCGAACAGAGAGTCAACTGCTTCCTGAAGCATCCGCTTCTCGTTGTTGACGATGATCTCCGGGGCGCCGAGGCTCATCAGCCTCTTGAGCCGGTTATTTCGGTTAATAACGCGACGGTAGAGGTCATTGAGGTCGGAGGTGGCGAAACGACCGCCGTCGAGCTGCACCATCGGGCGCAGGTCCGGCGGAATGACCGGAACACAGTCCAGAACCATGGCCTCGGGCGAATTTCCAGAGTCCAGGAAGGCCTGCACCACCTTGAGACGCTTGAGAGCGCGGGTCTTCTTCTGACCTCGGCCAGTCTTGATAATCTCGCGCAACTTCTTGGACTCGCTGGCCAGGTCGAAGTCGTGGAGACGACGCTTGACCGCCTCGGCACCCATCGAGCCCTCAAAGTACTTGCCGAAGCGCGACTTCATCTCGCGGTAGAGGATCTCGTCACCTTCGAGGTCCTGGACCTTGAGGTTCTTGAAGCGATCCCACACTGCGTCGAGACGATCGATCTGGCGCTGAGCACGGGACTCAATGTGCTTGAGTTCCTTCTCGGCACCGTCCTTCACCTTGCGGCGAGCGTCAGCCTTGGCCCCGTCAGCCTCGAGCTGAGCCATATCCTCCTCAAGCTTGACCCGGCGGGCCTCCAGCTCGGAGTCGCGACGCTGCTCCATACGGGAACGCTCGGTCTGTACCTTGGCCTCCAACGACGGCAGGTCACGGTGGCGGGCCTCCTCGTCGACGGCGGTAATCATGTAAGCCGCGAAATAGATGACCTTCTCAAGGTCCTTCGGAGCAACGTCGAGTAGGTAACCCAGACGGGAGGGAACTCCCTTGAAGTACCAAATATGGGTCACAGGGGCGGCCAGCTCAATGTGTCCCATACGCTCACGACGCACGTTGGAACGAGTCACCTCGACGCCACAGCGCTCACAGACGATGCCCTTGAAGCGCACCCGCTTGTACTTGCCGCAGTAGCACTCCCAGTCACGGGTAGGGCCAAAGATCTTCTCGCAGAAGAGCCCATCACGCTCAGGTTTCAGGGTGCGGTAGTTAATGGTCTCGGGCTTCTTGACCTCGCCGTAGCTCCACTCACGGATCTGGTCAGCCGTGGCCAGGCCGATCTGCAGCCGGTCGTAGTAGTTGGTGTCCAGCACGATTGTTCTCTTTCCCCCACTCGGGTGGGTGGTAGCCCCTCCTCGTCAGGAGGGGTTCCAGTCGGGGTGTCTATGTGGGTCGGGTTGTCCGGGCCCGTCCCCACCCCCGTCAAACGGACTGTGTTCAGGGGGCCGGGGCGAGGGCATCGCCCCGGCATATTTGGCTAGATCAGTCGGCCATGGCGTTGTCAGCACCGGGACGACGCCCGATGTCAATACCGAGACCAGACCGGGTGTCCTCCTCAGAGGTACGCAGGTCGATCTCCTGGCCCTCCGAGTTGAGCACCTCAACGTTTAGGCACAGCGACTTCATCTCCTTGACGAGCACCTTGAACGACTCAGGGATACCCGGCTCCGGGATGTTCTCGCCCTTGACGATCGCTTCGTAAACCTTGACACGGCCCGGAACGTCATCGGACTTGATGGTGAGCAACTCCTGCAGTGCCCAAGCGGCACCGTAGGCTTCCATCGCCCACACCTCCATCTCGCCGAATCGCTGACCACCAAACTGAGCCTTACCGCCGAGAGGCTGCTGGGTAATCATCGAGTACGGGCCGGTGGAACGGGCATGAATCTTGTCGTCGACCAGGTGGTGCAGCTTCAGCATGTACATATAGCCCACACCCACCTTCGACGGGAAAGGCTCGCCGGTACGACCATCGAAAAGGGTGGCCTTACCGTCAGCGTCGACCAGCATGTCCCCGTCGCGGGTCGGGTGGCCGTACTTCAGCAGACCGGTGATCTCCTCCTCGGTGGCACCGTCGAAGACCGGAGTGGCTAGACGGGATTCCTCGGGGATGTCGACAAGACCGACCTCGCGTAACCGCTCAGCCCAGTCGCCCTCGGCCTGGGTGATGTCCCAACCTGAGTGGGCGATCCATCCCAGGTGCATTTCGAGCACCTGACCCACGTTCATTCGGGAAGGCACGCCCAGCGGGTTGAGGATGATGTCAACTGGGGTGCCATCAGGCAGGAACGGCATGTCCTCGACCGGGAGGATCTTCGAGATGACGCCCTTGTTACCGTGGCGTCCGGCCAGCTTGTCACCAACAGAGATCTTGCGCTTCTGAGCAACGTAGACGCGAACCATCTGGTTGACGCCAGGTGCCAACTCGTCACCGTTCTCCGCGTCGAAGATACGCACCCCAATAACGGTGCCCTCTTCGCCGTGAGGAACCTTGAGGGAGGTGTCACGAACTTCGCGTGCCTTTTCTCCGAAGATGGCGCGCAGCAGACGCTCCTCCGGGGTCAGCTCGGTCTCTCCCTTCGGGGTGACCTTGCCGACGAGAATGTCGCCAGTGCCGACTTCGGCGCCAATGCGCACAATGCCGTTCTCGTCCAAGTTAGCCAGCATGTCCTCGGAGACATTCGGGATATCCCGGGTGATCTCCTCAGCACCCAGCTTGGTGTCTCGGGCGTCGACCTCGTGCTCCTCGATGTGGATCGAGGTCAGGACGTCGTCAGAGACGATTCGCTGGGACAAGATGATGGCGTCCTCGTAGTTGAGACCCTGCCACGGCATGAAGGCAGCCAGCATATTGCGACCGAGGGCAAGCTCGCCCCTGTCGGTCGACGGGCCGTCAGCCAGCGGAGTGCCAACCTCGACGCGCTGGCCAACTTTGACCAGTGGACGCTGGTTAATGCAGGTACCGGCATTGGAACGACGGAACTTCTCCAGCTTGTAGGTCTGGTAGGTACCGTCGTCACAGGCGATGTCAATAAGGTCAGCGCTCACCGACAGGACCGACCCGGCCTTCTCAGCGAGGGTAACGTCACCGACGTCAACCGCACAGCGGTACTCCATGCCGGTTCCGACGAACGGAGCCTCGGTGCGAATCAGGGGTACGGCCTGACGCTGCATATTCGCACCCATCAGGGCTCGGGACGCGTCGTCGTGCTCGAGGAAGGGGATCAGGGCAGACGCCACCGACACCATCTGGCGTGGGGAGACGTCCATGTAGTCGACCTCGGCGTTCGGTACCTCGTCAGCCTCGCCGTGGCGCTTTCGCACCAGCACTCGGTCGTTAACGAAGTGACCATCATCATCGACCTTGGCGTTGGCCTGAGCGATGATGTGACGGTCCTCTTCGTCAGCAGTCAGGTAGACGACCTCGTCGGTGACCTGCCCGTTGATGACCTTGCGGTAGGGAGTCTCGATAAAGCCGAAGGCGTTGACTCGAGCAAAGGAGGCCAACGAACCAATCAGTCCGATGTTCGGACCCTCAGGGGTCTCAATCGGGCACATCCGACCGTAGTGCGACGGGTGAACGTCTCGGACCTCCATGCCGGCCCGATCGCGGGACAGGCCGCCAGGACCCAGGGCCGACAGACGACGCTTGTGGGTCATCTCGGCCAGCGGATTGTTCTGGTCCATGAACTGCGACAGCTGGGACGTTCCGAAGAACTCCTTGATCGCTGCCGTCACTGGGCGAATGTTAATCAGGGTCTGCGGGGTGATGGCCTCAATGTCCTGGGTGGTCATGCGATCCCGCACGACGCGCTCCATACGACCAAGACCAGTACGCAGCTGGTTCTGGATGAGTTCACCAACGGTGCGCAGACGACGGTTCCCAAAGTGGTCGATGTCGTCAGATTCCACGACGATGTCGTCACGGCCTTCACGTGGCAACGTCTCAATGCCCTCGTGCAGTGCGCACACGTAGTGAATCGCTGCAACGATGTCGTCGATCGTCAGCACTTGCTGGTCGAATGGCAGCGACAGACCGAGCTTCTTGTTGATCTTGTAACGACCGACTTTGGCCAAGTCGTAGCGCTTCGGGTTGAAGTAGTAGTTCTCCAGCAGCTGCTGAGCAGCATCGCGGGACGGCGGCTCGCCCGGGCGCAGCTTCTTGTAAATGTCCAGCAGAGCCTGGTCGTGGGTCTCGACCCCGTGATCCTTCTCGAGGGTCTGCCGAATCGACTCGTGCTCCCCGAACTCCTCAAGGATACGATCGGCGGTCCAGCCGAGAGCCTTCAGGAAGACAGTGACGTTCTGCTTGCGCTTCCGATCGAGACGGACGCCAACGGTGTCACGCTTGTCGATCTCAAACTCAAGCCAAGCGCCACGCGACGGAATCACCTTGCAGGTGAAGATGTCCTTGTCGGAGGTCTTGTCGGCGGTCTGTTCAAAGTAAACGCCCGGAGAGCGCACCAGCTGGGAGACGACGATACGCTCAGTGCCATTGATGATGAAGGTGCCCTTCGAGGTCATCAACGGGAAATCACCGATAAAGACCGTCTGCGACTTGATCTCCTCGGTCTCGTTGTTCATGAACTCTGCGGTCACGAACAGCGGGGCCGCGTACGTCGTGTCACGATCCTTGCACTCGTCAACGCTGTGCTTAGGCTCTTCAAAGCGATGATCCCGGAAAGACAGGGACATCGTCTGGGAATAATCCTCAATCGGGGAAATCTCCTCAAAGATCTCCTCGAGGCCGGACTTGGTATTGATATCTGTGCGCCCCTCTGCAAGGGCGGCGTCCACATGGGATTGCCATATCTCGTTGCCGACGAGCCAGTTGAACGACTCAACCTGCAGGTCAAGGAGGTTGGGAACTTCCAACGGCTCGTGAATCTTAGCGAATGAGATTCGTCCCGACTGGGGCGAAATGGCGTTGGTGTTCTTCGACGCGGTGCGCGTGGCGGCCAATGTGCGGTCCTTCCGAGAACTCCTACAACCGACCCGTCGGCCGGTCTGAGGGCATGACGAACCGCCCATGTCAAACATGAGCGATCGCTGGCAATGGTGCAAGAAAAAACTATACCCCAGTCAGGAAGCGAACACAAATGAAGTGCTGCCGCAGGTTAACTGTGCCCCATACCCGCTGTTGCGGGCAAGCGTGACGCGCAGCTCACCTCAAGCACAACTGCCGCCACAGTTGCTCAACGAGAGGGTCTACCTCCTCCTGGATGAACGAATGACACCACCCTTCAGGCGTGCTCCCGACTAGAAAAGGAACCCGCCGCAGGGTCGTCTCACCCGTCGTCCACCACAAGGTGCTCAGCGATGGTTCCTCGCCCTGCCGACTCTCAATGAGGGTGGCGCTGCATGGACATGCCGACGCCTGCGGCGTAGAGTGCTGCGAACCCATTGGCAACGACGGAGTTGGCAGAAGTGGCCCATGATCGACGATGACGATGTGGGTGCCGTCACGAGATAAATGGTGTATCGAGCGATGAGGCCGCGCCTGAGACCGGGTACGCCTCAGTAGTCCCTCATCGGTGATGATACGGGTTTGGCCGGGTTCCAAAACCACAGGTTTGCGATCGGTGTCGTCCATGGCGGCCCTCAGGAAGGCAACCGCAGGATCGCACGGGGCTGCGATCCTCTGAATAACCGGAGGAGAATCACCGGGGACCTCAATAACCTGCGCCACCAGTTCCCCACCCACTTCAGCACTCCACGTCACCGCCGGGCAGTCGCCATTGAAGATGGCAGGATGGCCAGGATGTCGACGCTCGAGGCTCACACCGCCCCACGCGAAAGCCGCCACGCACTCTTCATCGACTGGAGACAGCCCGGGATCGGCAAGGATACAGCCAGCACTCCACCAGTCGTCATCGACGACAACACTGGCGAGTCCCAACATCGTGCGCATGACGACAGCACCCTCTTCGCCGCCGTCGATCAACCTATAAGGGCTACGCGGTACTGCAACCGTCATGGTGGCAGGGGGCTGGTCTGCGGGTACCGGCAGGTCGATGACATGAGCAACCCACTCGTCATCGCTCGCGGCTATATCCGACGGGTCGCCTTCCACCTGGTCGGGATCAGTGGGCGTACCGTCCCACTCTGACGGAACCGCTTGTATCAAGGCCTGCAACACAGATGTTGTCGGCGGTTCGACGGCACACCACGGCAAGGCAGGTGCGTCCGAGGGCAAAAGCCGACACCAGTCGTCAGTCCACGCAACCAGCCATGTTCCGTCAGGGCCAAGGAGCACTCCCCCATGCGCCAGGTAGCCCCCGTCGGCATCCCGCCAGTCGTCCCAGTTGCTGATGACAACGAGGTCGTAGGGGTCGATACTGACTCGACCCCACGGGTGGGTCGAGGACATCCACGATCCGCCTACTAACCACTCGACACCTGCGATGACAGCGACCGGGTCACTTTCCCACGAAACGATCTTGGGTGTGGTCATCGTCGTCACCCCGCACTCGAAATCCTGCACATCGAGGTATCACCTGGGTGTACGGCGGGGCCTGCCCCCGTAGGGAGCAGACCCCGCCATAAGCCAGTCAGATCGTCACTTCAGGGTGACGGTGGCACCGGCAGCCTCGAGGGCCTCCTTGGCCTTCTCGGCGTCCTCCTTCTTGGCCTTCTCGAGAACGGCCTTCGGGGCGCTCTCGACGAGATCCTTGGCATCCTTCAGGCCGAGGCTGGTGAGGCCACGAACCTCCTTGATGACCTGAATCTTCTTGTCGCCAGCCGACTCGAGGATGACGTCGAACTCGTCCTTCTCCTCCTCAGCGGCAGCAGCCTCGCCGCCGGCAGCCGGAGCACCGGCAGCAGCGACAGCCACCGGAGCGGCGGCGGAGACGTCGAAGGTCTCCTCAAACTGCTTCACGAACTCAGAGAGCTCGATGAGGGTCATCTCCTTGAAAGCGTCAAGGAGCTCTTCGTTGCTGAGCTTCGCCATGATGGGCGTCCTTTCACTCGTTGGTGTTGTCCTGGGCGGCGGACGCCTCAGGGGTCTCGGTTGTCTTGGTCTCCTGGTCAGAAGCCTCTCCAGCTCCACCGATCACAGACGGATCGGCAGCAGCCTTATCCTGCAGAGCGCCAAAGCCACGGGCGGCCTTGGAGGGCAGGGCATTGAAGACCACAGCGGCCTTCGTGAGGTTGGCCTTGAGGCCGCCGGCGAGCTTAGCGAGGAGGACCTCACGGGACTCGAGATCGGCAAGCTTCTTGACCTGGTCGGCGTCGAGGACGTTGCCGTCCATCACGCCGCCCTTGATGACCAGGAGCGGGTTGTCCTTTGCGAAGTTCTTCAAACCCTTGGCCACGGAGGCCACGTCACCGTTGATGAAGGCAAGGGCGGTGGGGCCGACGAGCTGATCGTCAAGTCCCTCGATACCCGCCTCCTTGGCGGCAATGCGGGCGAGGGTGTTCTTCGCAACGGCATAGGTGGCGTCACTCCCCAGTGAACGGCGCAGGTCCTTGAGCGCCGACACGGAGAGACCGCGGTACTCGGTCAGCACGGTGGCGTCGGCCGAGGAAAACTTCTCCTTCAGCTCGGCGACCGCAGCGACCTTGTCAGGCCTAGCCATTGGGTCTCCTTCCCACTTCTCGTACGTCATGCTGGCAGCTGAGCTGTCAACACCGGAGCCGTAGGGAGGACACAAGAAAGCCCCGGTGCACAGGCGCACGACGGGGCAAGAAAATCTCGACGTTCACCTGCGCGGGTCATTCGTCACTCCGAATGCTTGGCGGGAAATCCCGGCCAGCGGTCTACGGCAACTCGACAAATATAACTGACCAGCTGCGAGGGACCAAATTGGCAGACGGCCCTACAACCAGACAGCTTTCGAGACCAAGCAGCTTTCACAAATAGACGGCCCCCGCAACCATGGGGCTGCGGAGGCCGTCGTCAGTTAGTCAGTTGGTCACGCTTCGACGCGAGCGGCGGCAGGATCAATCTGCACGCCCGGACCCATCGTCGAGGAGACGGTCACCTTGCGAAGGTAACGACCCTTAGTGGCATTCGGCTTGAGACGCAGCACTTCGTCGAGAGCGGCGTAGTAGTTCTCAACCAGCTTCTCCGGCCCGAAGGAGACCTTTCCGATGAGGAAGTGGAGGTTGGCGTAACGATCAGTGCGGAACTCGATCTTGCCACCCTTGATGTCGGAGACAGCCTTGGCGACATCCATGGTGACAGTGCCGGTCTTGGGGTTTGGCATCAAGCCGCGCGGACCGAGGACGCGGCCCAGACGGCCGACCTTGCCCATCATGTCCGGGGTAGCAACCACGGAGTCGAAGTCCAAGTATCCACCCTGGACCTTGGCAATGAGGTCGTCGTCACCGACCTCGTCGGCGCCCGCAGCGCGAGCAGCCTCGGCCTTCTCACCGGTGGCGAAGACGAGGACCCTTGCCGTCTTGCCAGTGCCGTTGGGAAGGTTGACGGTACCGCGAACCATCTGGTCAGCCTTCTTGGGGTCTACGCCAAGACGAATGGCCACATCGACAGTCTCGTCGAACTTGGCCGACGCACCGGAAGCAACTAGGGCCAGAGCCTCCTCAGGAGAGTAGAGCTGGTCGAAGTTCACCTTCTCAGCGGCCGCGCGATATGCCTTACTGCGCTTCATATCTGGTTCCTTTCACCAGGTGTGGTGAGGGCAGCGCGTGCCCCTCCACAAGAATTGTCTGTGGGTTGTCAGGCCTCGACCTCGACGCCCATCGAGCGGGCGGTGCCGGCCACGATCTTCATGGCGGCCTCGACGTCGTTGGCATTGAGGTCGGGCATCTTGGTCTCGGCGATCTCGCGGACCTGATCCTTGCTGATCTTGCCGACCTTGTGAGTCAGCGGATTCTCGGTGCCCTTCTTGATTCCGGCAGCCTTCTTGATGAGCTCGGCAGCCGGCGGGGTCTTGAGGACGAAGCTGAAGCTGCGGTCCTCGTAGATGGTGATCTCAACCGGGACGACGTTTCCGCGCTGTCCCTCGGTCTGAGCGTTGTAGGCCTTGCAGAACTCCATGATGTTGACACCATGGGGACCAAGAGCGGTACCAACTGGCGGGGCCGGGGTGGCCTGTCCAGCCTGGAGAGCGACCTTGACAAGAGCCGCTACTTTCTTCTTAGCAGGCATTGATGGGTCCTTCTTTCGGTGGTGACGACATCGGTTGATGCCGTCAATGCGCGTCCGGCGTGACGAGCGTCCGGACACAGACGCACCGGCCAAGTCTAAGCAACTCGGCCGGTGGCGCCAAAATCACAGTCAGATCTTCGCGATCTGGTTGAACTCCAGGTCCACCGGGGTGGAACGCCCGAGGATCTCGACCAAGGCCTTGACGCGCTGGTTGTTGGTATTGATCTCAGTGATCTGAGCCGGCACTCCAGCAAATGGACCATCGGTGATCTGAACCGACTCACCAACTTCGTAATCAGCAACCTCAACCTTGGGCTTGGCCTTGGGCGAGGGAGCCTTATCGGCATTCTGGTGGTTGACCTTAGCGATCACCGACGGGGTGAGCATCTTGACGACCTCGTCGAAAGTCAGCGGGATCGGGGTAGCGGACTGGCCGACAAATCCGGTCACTGACGGAGTGTGTCGCACAATGCCCCACGAGTCGTCAGTCAGGTCCATACGCACCAGCACGTAACCGGGCAGGTACACCCTGGTGATGGTGCGGCGGGTGCCGTTACGGATCTCCACAACCTCTTCGGTGGGGACGACCGTCTCAAAGATGTAGTCCTCCATGTTGAAGTTCTGCACCCGGGCGTCAAGGTTCTGCTTCACCTTGTTCTCCATGCCGGAGTAGGTGTGCAGCACGTACCACTCGCCAAACTTCGAGGACAGTTCGTCGCGCAGCTCCTCGATAGCGGCGTCAACGGCATCCTGATTGCCAACCTCTGCTGGCTCGTCCTCCTCGGACTTCTCCTCGTCGTCTGCCGCCTGGCCGATACCGAGGTTCCGGGCGATGTCGTCATCCGAGGCTTCCTCGGACTTGTCGTCACCAAAGTCGAGGTTGATCTCCGGTTCTTTGGTGGAGTCCTCCTCGCCGAGGTCTCCAAGGTCGATCTCGACCTCGTCCTTCTTCTCGGTCTCGTCGGGGGTCAACGCGTCGAGGTTGATCTCTACGTCGTCGTTCTCGCTGAAATGGGGGCTGTCAGTCACAGGTCAATTCTCCAAGGTGATCGTCAGTTGCCAAAGAGCTTAATGATGATCCATCCGAAGAGGACGTCCAAGCCACTGACGTAAGCGATGATGAGCAGAACGAAAATGAGGACGACGAGGAAGTACTGGCCCAGCTCGTCGCCGGTAGGCCATTTAACCTTGCGCAGCTCGGCAACCGACTGCTTGGTAAACGTCACCGGACCGGTGCGGTGTTTGCGCTCTTCAGCAGACTTCTGCTTGCTGGCTTGTTTGCGGACGGGAGCCTTGGTCAACTTGCGCTTAGGTTTACGACCATCCGGCTTATCGGCGGGCTTCTCGTCAGAGTTGTCCTGGGAGTCCTGACGCTCCGGCATACCGCGACGAGCCGGCTTACCGGCGGCGTCCTTCTTGCGCACCGGGCGGCTGGAGCGAGCTGATGTGGCGGCCTTCTCGGCCTCCTGGAGCTGCTCGGGATCGTCGATCCCCCCGTCTTTCGGATCGGTCTTGTCGGGGGTCGTCAGCTCCTCGGCTTGGGGGTCGACGACATCGTAATCCTCAGCCTCCGGAAGGTTCCGGGATGCGAGGTCCTCTCCCCTCGGAGCCAGCTCGCCCTCGACGGAAGGATCTTCTCCGTCGCTGAGGTTTCGCTTCTCGTCGGTCACGCTGTTCCTTCGGGTCCTGCCTGACGGTTGGTGCCGTGGATCAGGACTTCGCCACGGCTACGCAACAGGGTTTCGCCCCGCGCATGCGTCTCGCAGGGCACGAGGGACTTGAACCCCCAACCTGCGGTTTTGGAGACCGCTGCTCTGCCAATTGAGCTAGTGCCCTTCGGCGTCGCCCGGGTGGCAACGCCAGCACAGGGAGTATAGGAGAGAATTCGGTCTCGCGTCGAATCAGGCCCGCAAACCTTGCCCGAGATTCCCCTACTTGCCATGCACCTCGCCAGCATCACCGACCCCATCCGCCTCGTGATCCCAGTGTCACCGGCCCCATACCTTTCTTGACCGGGTACGGGGCCACCACAAGGGGTTTAGGGCTAGCTCAGGCGGCCAGAAGCTTCTCCGTGGCCGCCAGCAAGACACAGGTCGAGACACCTTCCATGGCTTCCCTCAGTTCATCCATACCGGGGAATGACGGAGCCAGCCGAATAGTGCGATCGTGCGGATCATGATGAAGCGGGTGGGACGCTCCGGCCGGAGTCAAGGCGATACCGGCTTCCTTGGCCAAGGACACCACTCGAGAAGCTGTGCCATCCATGACGTCAAGGGTGATGAAATAACCGCCGCTCGGGTGGGTCCAGGTGGCGACATCGCGACCGCCGAGCCGACTGGTAAGAATCTCGTCGACCAGCGCGAACTTCGGGGCGAGAATCTTGCGATGGGCGCGCATGAGTTGACGAACGCCCTCAGCGTCACCCAAGTACTGCGCATGACGCAGCTGGTTGACCTTGTCAGGGCCAATCGAGCGAATCGCCGCGTGTCCCAGATACCACTCCAGGTTAGCTTTGGACGAGGCCAAGAACGAGACACCGTCACCAGCGAAGGTGATCTTGGAGGTCGAAGCGAGTTCGAAGACACGATCCGGGTTACCGGCCTCTTCAGCCCACTGCAGCACCGGCAGCGGCGCAGGTTCGGTGTCGGTGAGGTGGTGCAGGGCATAGGCGTTGTCCCACCAGATACGGAAATCGGGGGCGGCGGGCATGGACACCAAGGCGCGAACGGTCTGCTCGTCATAGACGACACCATTCGGGTTAGCGTACATCGGCACTACCCACATACCCTTGACCGACGGGTCGGCAGCCAACTTGGCCACCTCGTCAACGTCGGGGCCGTGCTCGCCCAGCTCCACCGGAATCATCTCGATGCTCAGATGCTCACAGATGGCGAAGTGACGGTCGTAGCCGGGCACCGGAGCGATGAACTTGACGTTCTGGCCACACCACGGCTTTTCCCCAGCAACGCCATGGACGAAAGCGAACATGGCCAGATCGTGCATGATCGACAAGCTGGAGTTGTCGGCGGCAATGATGTGGTCGACGTCGACGCCCAGCAGGTCACCGAAGATACGGCGAATCTCTGGGAGGCCGCGGTTACCGCCGTAATTGCGAACGTCCTGACCGTCCTCGGCATGGGAGGGGACATCAATCTTCAGCAGATCCGCATTGAGGTCGAGCTGTTCCGGAGAAGGCTTGCCGCGGGTGATGTTCAGCGAGACACCACGAGCGACGAGCTTGCCATGCTCGCTACTCAACTGCTCGTGCAGGGTGGACAGATCATCGTGGGACAAGTCGGTCAACGGAGTCGTCATAGTCCAATGATGGCCCCTGCACCCACCTGGACGCTAGGCAACCCCACGATACGAAATTGGGTGGCCTAGATATCTGTGCCAGCCTCAGACAGCACAACCGACAAGACGCGGTTCGGGCACCAATGTGATGCCATATGCGTCGCGAACCCCGGCAATGACGGTACGTGCCAAAGCGATGAGGTCCTCAGAGCTGGCACCGCCCCGATTGGTCAGGGCCAGCACGTGTTTGGTCGACAAGCTCGCTGGAGATTCTTCGGACACCTTGAACCCTTTACCGAACCCTGCGTGGTCGATCAACCATGCGGCGCTCGTCTTCACTCGACCGTCAGGCTGGGGAAAGGCCGGAGCACCCTCAGGGACGTCCTCGGAAGCGACCAGAGGGTTGGTGAAGAAAGACCCTGCACTCCAGGAGTCGTGGTCGTCGGGATTGAGAACCATCCCCTTACCCCCGCGCACCTTCAACACCGCCTGGCGGACCTTGGACGTGTCGACCCTCTCACCCGGCTCAACCCCAAGACGACGCGCCAGCTCGGCATAGCGGACCGGCAGCGACCGGGTACCGAGGTTGAACTGCATTGTGACATCCAAGACGACATATCGGTCCGGCTCGGTCTTGAACCGGCTGGTGCGATATCCAAAACCGCACTGGTCAGCGGTAAAGGTGCGCTGGGTGTCATCGACCCGGTCCCAGGTGCGCACCCGAGCGATGAACTCACAGACCTCGACACCATAAGCGCCGACATTCTGGATGGGAGTCGAGCCAACCAGGCCGGGAATACCGGAGAGGAACTCCGGACCAATCCACTCCTGCTCGATGGCGTGGACAACGAACTCATCCCACACCTGCCCGGCGGCAACCGTGACCAGCGCACCGCCACATGACGAAACTTCTGCAGACAATCCGGAGGTCCCGACGCGCACCACGGTGCCGTCGAATCCGTCATCACCCACCAGAACATTGGACCCACCGCCAAGCACCAGGCACGGCTCGCCACGGCCATCACAGTCTCGGACGGTCTGTAGTAGCTCGTCATTGGTCTTCGCGATGACGAGGTGACGTGCCGGGCCGCCTACCCGCAACGTCGTCAATGGAGCGAGTGGGACGTCATCCCCGCCAGTCAGGGTGGTCGTGGTACCAATCGCCTCGTGATGGATGGTGCTGCAGGCCTCGGTGGGATCGTCGTCCTCATACGGCCCGATGATGGTGGTACTCACTGCTCCTCCTGCCTGACGACGACCTCAACTCGTCCGAGTACGGACTGTCCGCCGCACCTAACGTCAACTCCGAGGGTCGCGGTGCCGTCGGCAACCGTGCGCACTGTGGCAGAAACCTCAATGGACGTGCCCTCTTTAGTGTCAGGCACCAACACCGGTCGGGTGAACCGAGCTCGCTGGGACATCACGTGCTCGGGTCCGCCGACCCACGCAATGACAGCACCCAAGGCCGCCCCCATCGTCCACATGCCGTGGGCAATGACACCGGCCATTCCGGCCTCGCGGGCCGCACGGTCGCTGTGGTGAATGGGATTGAAATCCCCGGACGCACCTGCGTATCGGACCAAGGTGGTCCGAGTCACGCCAATAGTCCGCGGCCCGAATGTCTGACCTTCCGTCAGATGGACGCTCATGCGTCAATTCCCGGACGGGTATGCCACAGGGTCGAGGTGGCGTTGCCCAGGTGCTCGCCATTAACGTGATCCAGCGACACATCAATGCCGATGATGTCAGTGTTCCCCCGGGTACGAACCGAGGTAATCGTCAACGTCGAGGTGACCTCGTCACCCTTGTGAAGCGGGCGAATCCAGTTGAAGGACTGGTCGGTGTGAATCATGTGCTCTAGCTGGAGACCAAGCCGCTCATCGTCAAATAACGCCTCCCACGCCCGCGACGCCAGCACCATGGCGAATGTCGGCGGTGCAATCGGGTCATCACCCCGGTAGGCCGGAGCAGTGTCACCCAGGGCGGTGGCAAGCTCCCGGATCTTCTCCGCAGTAACGAGGTAAGGGTCTGTTGTCGGATACGTACGTCCGACGTCATCGGGAGTGATCGGCATACTTATCAGGCTATCCCAAGGCTGCGATGAGGCCACCCCAGACCCCCGCGACGAATGTGAACACAACAACGAGGAGCCACCATCAGGCGGCCCCTCGTCAACGTTTTAGATCGAAACCCCGAAATCAGCGAGTCTCGCGATGCGCAGTGTGCTTATGGCAACGCGGGCAGAACTTCGAAAGCTCCATACGATCAGGGTTATTGCGACGATTCTTCTTGGTGATGTAGTTGCGCTCCTTGCACTCGGTGCAGGCGAGCGTGATCTTCGGGCGAACGTCGCCGGACTTCTTGGCCATCTTTCCTACTTTCGAGCCGTCTGGAGTGTGCGCTCCCGAGTTTCCCCGGTTTGTTTGTGGTAGCGGGGGCGGGAATCGAACCCGCGACACAGCGATTATGAGCCGCTTGCTCTACCCCTGAGCTACCCCGCCATGTGATCCTCGGCGCCCCTAGGGACCCGGCCCACCGGGCGAGTGGGGCCGATTCACACTCAGAGCCCCCAAGCAGAATCGAACTGCTGACCTTCTCCTTACCATGGAGACGCTCTGCCTACTGAGCTATAGGGGCAACGAATGAGAAAGCTACACGAGCTTCCGACCGTTGGCAAGTCAGGATCCGAATCCATTGATTCCCGAGATCAAAGCCGTTGTAGAGACCGGGTTTCAGGCAATTCGGAACGTCCCGCCTCGATTGCTTCCTCAACCGGACAGGTCGGTCGACGATACAGGCTTAGCGAAACCAACCCCCGAATCCATCCGATCCGGGGGTTGCGTGGCAGGTGTTGGATTCGAACCAACGTAGGCGAACCGACGGTTTTACAGACCGCTCCCTTTGGCCACTCGGGCAACCTGCCGTGCTGGCGCGAACCAGCGATCGAAGATACTAGCAGGCATGCCGACGTCATGACCAATCCGCAACGACACTCCCATAAAGCCCCCGCGTACGTAGGCATACTTTTCCCCGCGAAAAGAAGGGCAGGTCAGCGACGATGGGGTGTACATGTTGAGGAAGGGGTCGATGGCAGCTAGATACGAGATCACTAAGAAGTACGCTAAGGCGTATGCGGCAGCGCCGAAGAAGGGAAAGTCGCAGATCCTCTACCACGTCGTCGAAGTGACCGGCTGGAACCGGACCATGCCCCGCCAGCAGTTACGTGGCCGTCTACGCCCGCCTCCTGGACCAGCAGTCACCATGGTCGCGGTGATCGATCGGCGTACAACGAAGGCGCGAGTACTCCTATGATGCCCGGCCGGTGTTACAGCGTGTGTGGGAGGCCTCGGGGGTAGTTACCGACAGTATCTCGTCCCAGCTATGGCTGATCTGATTGAGGGAATGGAAGCTCAAGGTTCCCTTGTGGTAGGCCACAATCACTACAGCACCCACGGCAAGGCCGACCAGCTAACCACCACGTTTCGAGGGGAATAACCTGTGAGGCAAGGCCCACCCCTACGCGGGGATTTGACAGTGAGGCACCACGCTCACACACCGGGAGCATTCAGCCAAATCTGCCAAAAAACCGCCACGATGACGTTGGTATCGCGATTTCGGGGCAGCTTTTGGCAGATTTGGCTGATGTCGGCTACGGCAGCACCTCGGTGGGGTTGACAACGATGGATTCCAACCCGCGCTCGGCGAGCGCAGGGGCGCAAACTTGGCGCAACCCCGACGGGAGCCACCGTCGGTCCAGCGCCCGTGTGACAGACTCTCCCCCATGCGCATCGCCAGCTTCAACATCAACGGCATCCGAGCCGCACTGAAACGAGGATTCTCCGACTGGATGGAGAATCGGGACTGCGACGTGATCGGCCTACAGGAGGTGCGCTGCCGCCCCGCCGATCTTCCGGAAGGAGCTTTCGGGAATCACCACGTCTCTTGGGCGCCGGGGTCGCTGGCAGGACGCAACGGCGTCGCCCTACTGACCCGAACCGCGCCAACCGAGGTGCGATCTTGGGGAACCCACCTTGTCATGACTCCCGGCGAGTCACCCGATCTCGACAAGGCCCGCACCGGAAATACCGACGGGCTGCCCTCCGAGCTGCTGCCCTTCGCCGAGGAGGGACGATACGTCGAGACCGATCTAGCCGACGCCCCCGTCACCGTCGCCTGCCTGTACCTACCCAAAGGAGCCACTCCCGACCCCAACAACGAGAAGTCCATGGCGAAACAGGGCCGCAAGATGGCCTTCCTCGCTGGATTCCGAAACCACCTGACCGCTCGCCAACAGGTGTGTGCAGCTCAGGGACGCCATTTCCTCGTCATGGGTGACTTCAACATCGCCCATGAGAACGCTGACCTCAAGAACTGGAAGTCCAACCAGCGCAACGAGGGGTTCTTGCCCGAGGAGAGGGAGTGGTTCGACACCATCCTCTCCCCCGACACCCTCGTCGACGTCGTTCGCGCCAAGCACCCGGACGTCGACGGCCCCTATTCCTGGTGGAGCTGGCGTGGCAAAGCCTTCGTCAATGACGCCGGCTGGCGCATCGACTACCACCTGGCCTCACCGGAGCTGGCAAAGAAGGCAGTCACGGCCGAGATTGACCGTGACCCTTCCTATCAGGAGCGCACCTCTGACCACGCAGCCGTCGTCGTCGACTACGACCTGTGAGTCAGGAGGGGTCGAACATTTCCTCGACTCGCCGGGCCGAAACGTCGGCCAAGCTCTTGTGCGACCAGTGCGGGTTACGATCCTTGTCCACCAATTGAGCGCGCACCCCTTCACAAAAGTCCGAGTTGCGCATGAAGGAGCGCCCCAGGGCGCGATCAGTCTCCAAGATCTCAGCTAGCCCTGACGCATTCTCGGCCTTGATGACAGCGGCCAGGGCGACTGCGACAGACAGTGGGCAGCGAGTCGCAATGCGCTCAGCCGTCTTTCGCGCCGCCTCCTCCGGGCGATCGGCCAAGCGACGGCACACCTCGACTGGATCGTCAGTGTTGTAGCACTCCTGAATCCAGGTCGCGTCGCGAGCGAGCTGGCAGGCGACTGGATCGACGTCAGCGGGGTTACCGTCGGCATCTACGACCTCGTCCACCAAACCTGCCCACAAAGCCGAGGCTGCGTCGATGGAGACTCCCGTCATAGCCAGGTGACGTCCGACAAGGCGTGGAGCCCGGGACAGCTCGAATGACATACCGACGTCGGGCCACAGCCCAATACCCGTCTCTGGCATGGCCAAGACGAGGTCTTCGCGCGCCTCGACCTGCTCGAGACGCAGTGCCAGTCCCAGACCACCGCCCATGGATATGCCGTGCAGATGAGCAGTCCCGGAATGGACCGCCGCTATCGCCGTATCTACGTCGTACTCAAAATCCAGCCAATCGCCAGCTGCTTCCGGGTCCTCTAGGGCCAGCGATCTGAGCTCACGAATGTCAGCTCCGGAGCAATAACCGCGTTCTCCTACTCCCGACAGGTCAATGCTGCGTGGTGACCCTTCGGCGGCCTTTCCGATGGCCGCCAACATCTCGCCGGATAACGAGTTAATGGCTCGGGGACGATCCAGGGTGATCGTCACGTTGTCGGTACCGCTGATCTTCACCTCATCCATGCCCCAAGCCTGCCACCTCACCGACTCACTGCCACACACCTCACAAGGGTTTTATCGCGACGCAGCAATGATTCACGCTGCACAACGAGTCAGGGGGCTATGCAGATCGAGGCTAACCTGACGATTGACGATCACGACCGGTCAGGAGTCGTATGTCGGTGCGGAACAGGAAGATCTTTGTGCGTCCACCTTTGTCCCAGGCTGCGTTCGTGCCAGACCATTCGGGCTGCCAATACCAACACCAGCGCGACGCCCAGAGCCACTGAACTATTACGCCACGACAAGTTAACGGCGTCGAAAGACAGCAAGATGACGGTGGCCCACACAGCCGGACGCACGTACCGGGCCGCTTCGTCGATCAAAGGCAGCAAAAGGACCCCCCACAACACGTACCAGGAGTGCAGGGCGGGGGCGCACAGCGCCACGGCGAGAAACCCCAAGGACAAAAAGGACAGTGGTTTGCGGGGCAACAGCCGGATCGCCATGATGACCAAGAGCGCCGCGCCGACGAGCACGCCGATGGCCTGAGCAATAGGGATGACAGCCACCACCGCCTGGTGAGCCCCGAAGAGTCCGAGAACGATACGCACCCCCATACCTATGAGGGTGAACGGCGAGACCGTCAGCACCATGCCGGGAACATCGACGGCGTGATACCAGCCGAATCCCAGACCAGACGCCCAAGAAATGCCAGCAAACACCGCCACCGATACCGCAAGCGACCCCACCGCGCGTCCGAAGGCTGGAAAGAGGTCACGGGGATACCACGACTTCATGGGATGACGAATAAGCGGCAATGCCACGGCGACCAGGAAGGCCGGTTGCTTGACGGCTGCCGCTGCTCCCACCAGCACCGCCCCCACCAGCCACGACCAGCTCGTCATGCAGGCCAGCCACAACCCGACGACGGCCAGGCCCATCATGAGGGAGTCATTGTGAGCCCCTCCGATGAAGTCAACTACCAGAATCGGGTTGAGAATGGAGAACCAAGCGGCGAAGTGCGGATCACGACCGACCTTGCGCGCCACTCGCGACATCAGCAGGCCGATGGCGATAACGCCGAGAAGGGCTGGAATACGCATGAACACCGCAGACCAATACGGGTTGTCACCGGTGAGATGGACGATGAGACGCTGCACGACCAGAGCCAGCGGGCCATACGGGGTTTTGGTGTAACGCCATTCTTGAGCCACCTGGTCCGCGAAGGCACCCGGCAGCAGTCCCGGATACCCCTCATACGGGCTGATTCCGTTTTCCAGCAGCCATCCCTGTGCCGCGTAAGAATAGGCGTCGTGACTGAAAATGGGTGGTGCCACCAGGAAAGGCAACCCCCAAACCCCCAGGACCGCCCACGGATGCAGGCCAGCACGTATCCCCTTGAAGTGGCGACGCTTGGTGACGGGTTTCGTGACGTCCTCAGGTTCGCGTCCCGGGCGTAGCCGAAGCCACGAATCCACCAGCAGACCGACGCCGACAAGGACCAGCAGAGTGCCGACGACACGCCAGGTTGACCCACCCAGTCCGGCCTTATCGAGCCGAGACCACCACGGTGAATTCAGCGGCAGGTAGGCCGGGGTCAGAGATCCGGCCGTGATGAGAATCGTGGCGACCAATCCCTCCAGGACCGCCCGGGACCGCCACGCACGCAGGTAGGCACACCACTTGACGTGGATACCTCGACGCCAGCCAACCGGCTGTTTCACCGGTCACCATCCGATCTCCACGCGCTGACGAGGTTCGTTCTCGTCGCAGCGTCCGGCACCCGCTCATCACTCCACGACAGGGCGTCGAAGGGGCACGACTCAATGCACATCCCGCAGTACATACACAGTCCCCAGTCGATCGTGAATTGGTCGAGGACAGCAACGGTACGGGGGCGGCGAGCGTCAAACACTGATTCGTTATGGGCGTCGATGGTGATACACCACGTCGGGCAGGCCCGAGCACAGATGACACAAGAGGTGCAGGAGTCGACGTCGAGGTCAATTGCGCAATGCCTCATCATCGCCTCCCCGGTGCGGTCCGAGTGGTTCCGACGACTCGGCTGGCACGCGAGCGAGGACGCCGTCCCGACATGGCCTCGACGATCTCGGTAGCCGGGATGTCCTCACCTTCTTTGAGTCGCCGCCAGGTCTCAGGATCGGGAACGCCAGCGGGCAGGGCGCGGCGTCTACTCGCTGACGTCGAAGTGGCCGCCTCAGCCGCGCCGGGCCAGGTCGTTTCGGCTCGCTGAGTCAGCACGACCTCCTTGCGCAGCGGCGTCCTAGGGGCACCGTGAACGAGGAGGGCGCGATTGTCAGCTCCGGGACCAACGAAGGTCACCCCGAAGAAGTCGTGGATTTCGCGCTGATACCAAGCGGCTCCAGCCAAGACGTCGACGATTGAGTCAAGGCGACCGCCTTCACGGGGTACCCGGGTGGAGACTGTGACGTCATCCCCGTCATGACTTTCACACCGGCACACGACGATGATGTCGTCGTCATGCCCGCCTACCCCATCGATGGCTGTCAGATCGGCCAGCCACGGGTGGCTAGCCACGGTCTCGGCAACTGCGTCATGCCAGGTGTCAGCAGAAACGTCGACAGTCGTCATGCCGCCTCCCGCGAAGCAGCCAAGAAACTGGTGAGGGTGTCGGGAGCGGGCGGACAGCCGGAAATCCAATGATCGGCCTCGACGCCGACCGCGGAAAGTCCGTCGACAACTCCCACTGAATCCCAGTAGGGGCCGCCGGCACACGCGCACGCCCCAAAAGCCACGACGTCGACAGGATGGTCCTTGCGCAATGTCTCAATGGTCGAACACACCACGGGAGCCAACACCGTCGAAATGGTTCCCGACACCACCGCGACAACCGGAGCAC
Organism: Cutibacterium sp.; assembly: GCF_030525615.1. Taxonomy (GTDB): domain Bacteria; phylum Actinomycetota; class Actinomycetes; order Propionibacteriales; family Propionibacteriaceae; genus Cutibacterium. Next base: position 58,817 of record NZ_JAUNEJ010000009.1, read on the forward strand.
CTGAAGGGGCGTCTTGGAGCGCAGGGACAGCAGACGGCACTGCTGCCCCGCTCTCGACCCCACAGCAGGCCAAAGCAAGGTCGACGACGTACACAGACCCGTCGGCAAACCAGTCGATGAACTTCACCGGACTATCGTATCGACGATACTGCTCAGTAATACCTACGCGCTAGAGCGGCGCTCAGCCGTCACGATCGCCGCGTTGGGCGGGTTGCAGAGGATGATAGCGTTAGTAGCCGGTTCCGATGCAGCCGGACGTGCATCGCGAGTGCGGTCTGCCGCCACGCCGTGATACGCCCCGCCCCGTGACGCGCCCAGCGGAATCCCGCGACAAGAAAAGAGGTCAGAGTGCCTTCCACTGACACGGCACATCCCACCACTGACGAGCGAGAGGTTCAGTCCCTCGACCGCGTTGTCATTCGATTCGCCGGTGACTCCGGCGACGGTATGCAGCTGACCGGTGACCGCTTCACCGCTGAGTCGGCCGTTCACGGCAATGACGTGTCGACCCTGCCGAACTTCCCCGCCGAGATTCGTGCCCCTCAAGGCACCGTCCCCGGTGTGTCGAGCTTCCAGGTACATTTCGCCAATTACGACATCGCCACCCCGGGCGACCAGCCCGACGTCCTGGTGGCCATGAACCCGGCAGCCTTGGCCGCCAACCTCAGCGATCTTCGTCGCGGCGGTCTCATCATCCTTGACTCCGCAGAGTTCACGGCACGCAACCTCAAGAAGGTTGGGTATGCCGAGGACCCGCGTAACGACGGCACCCTGGAGTCCTACCAGGTCGTCGAGCTGGACCTCACCGGTCTGGCGGTGGCCGCCGTCAAGCCCTTCGACCTAGGCCGCAAGAACTCTGAGCGAGCCAAGAATATGTTCGCCCTGGGTCTGCTGACCTGGCTGTACGGACGCCCGCTCGGCCCCTCCGAGAAATTCTTGACCAGTAAGTTTGCTTCCAAGCCGGATATTCGCGACGCCAACATCGCCGCCCTCAAGGCCGGACATGCCTATGGCGAGACCTGCGAACTATTCCGAGTCCGATACGAGGTGGCTCCGGCCCCGATGCCGGAGGGTACCTACCGTCAGATTACTGGCAACCTCGCCACCGCTTACGGCCTCATCACCGGTGCCAACCGCGCCGGTCTGCAACTTTTCCTCGGCTCCTACCCCATCACCCCGGCCTCCGACATCCTGCACGAGTTGTCCAAGCGCAAGGCCCACAACGTCATCACCTTCCAGGCTGAGGATGAGATCGCCGGCGTCAGCTCCGCCATCGGCGCTTCCTTCTCCGGCTCCTTGGGAGTGACGACGACCTCGGGGCCTGGTATGAGCCTCAAGTCCGAAGCGATCGGCCTGGCAGTCATGACCGAGTTGCCGCTGGTCGTCGTCGACGTGCAGCGCGCCGGCCCGTCTACCGGCATGCCGACCAAGCCCGAGCAGGCCGACCTGTTGCAGGCGATGTTCGGACGCAACGGCGAGTCTCCTGTCGTGGTACTCGCGGCCAAGTCCCCGTCAGACTGCTTCGACACCGCTCTGGAGGCTTGTCGTCTCGCAGTGACCTATCGCACCCCGGTCATCATGCTCTCCGACGGTTACCTTGGTAATGGCGCGGAGCCGTGGAAGGTGCCCGATCTCAATGAGATTCCGCGCATTGACCCAGGCTTTGCCACCGCGCCCAACTCGACCGCTGCTGACGGGTCACCGAAATTCATGCCGTACCATCGCGATCCGGAGACCCTGGCTCGTCCGTGGGCACTGCCGGGCACCAAGGGCTTGGAACATCGCATTGGCGGTCTGGAGAAGTCAGCTCGTACCGGTGCCATCTCGTATGACCCCATGAACCACGAAGAGATGGTCACCACCCGCGCCGCCAAGGTCAAAGGGATTGCCAAGACCCTTCCTCCGACCGTCGTCGACGACCCCTCCGGAGACGCCGACGTCCTGGTGCTGGGCTGGGGTTCCACGTATGGTCCGATCACTGCTGCGGTGCGTCGGGTTCGTGCTCGCGGTTTGTCCATCGCTCAAGCCCATGTGCGTTACCTCAATCCGCTTCCAGAAGACCTGGGAGACGTGCTGCACCGTTACCGTCGGGTCGTTGTTCCTGAGATGAATACCGGCCAGTTCGCCATGCTGCTGCGCTCGAAGTACCTCGTCGACGTTAAGACGATTTCGCGGGTGCGGGGACTGCCGATCTCCCCGGTGGATCTGTGCGAAGAGCTGTGCCAGTACTGCAACGACGAGACCAAGGAGGCCTGAGATGACTGACATCACCACCGAGGATCGTCCCGCCGGACTTGCCGGTGTGCCGCTGGCCGTTGAGCCGCTTAAGCGCCGTGACTTCGTTTCTGACCAAGAGGTTCGTTGGTGCCCTGGCTGTGGCGACTACGCGATCTTGTCCACCTTCCAGGGGGTACTGCCTGATCTGGGTATCGCCAAGGAGAACGCCGTCGTCATCTCGGGTATCGGCTGCTCGTCACGATTCCCGTACTACATGAATACCTACGGCATGCACTCCATCCATGGTCGTGCCCCAGCCATCGCGACGGGAGTGGCGATCTCGCGACCCGATCTAGCCGTTTTCGTCATTACTGGTGACGGTGACGCCCTGTCCATTGGCGGCAACCACCTCATCCACGCCATGCGACGCAACGTCAATCTGACCATCCTCATGTTTAACAACCGGATTTACGGTTTGACGAAGGGTCAGTACTCCCCCACCTCTGAGGCTGGCAAGGTCACCAAGTCCTCTCCGATGGGATCCATTGACGCCCCGTTCAACCCACTGGCCGTGGCGTTGGGCGCGGAGTGCTCCTTTGTGGCTCGCGCCGTTGACTCCGACCGCAAGCACCTCGCCCAGGTACTCACTGCGGCCGCCAAACATCGCGGTACTGCCTTTGTCGAGATGTATCAGAACTGCTCGATCTTCAACGACGGTGCTTTCGACGACTACAAAGGTCCGGAGGCAGAGCAGCACCTCATCCGTCTGGTTGACGGCCAGCCAGTTCTGGTCGGGTCCGACGGAACCCGAGGGGTGGTACGCGACCCTGTCAGCGGCGAGTTGACGGTCGCTGACGTCGCTGAGGTGGGCATGGACCACGTACTTGTTCACGATTCCCACCGCGCAGACCCATCACTGGCTTTCGAGCTGGCCCACCTCGATGATGGTGTCATCGTCAGCCAGACCCCGGTCGGAATCTTCCGCGACGTGGAACGCCCCACCTATGACGACCAAGCTCGCGCCCAGCTCACTCTGGCTGCTGGCGACGCCACTGACCAGGAGTCCCGCGACGCCGCTTTGGCGACCCTGCTGGCTGGAAACGACACCTGGCAGGTTCGCGGCTGATCGCCAACGGGCCTAGCTATTCGAATCAGGACGCTGCTGCCGCCCCAAACGGGCGTATTCTTAACCCGTCAGCATCCCCACGACTGACCCACGTCACCTTGGGGATGCTGGCACCGCAACTGCAGGGGAATCCGGTGTGAATCCGGAGCTGTCCCGCAACCGT
>NZ_JAUNEJ010000003.1:0-44610 GCF_030525615.1 Cutibacterium sp.
TTGTGACGACACGGTCAGCGTCGAAACCATTCAAAGTTAACGAGCTTGTGGGATTACTGACCAAACCCGGACAACAATAAGCCGAAGCGTCCTCAATGTCATTACGCATGACAACAGGACCCGGTTATATCGTTCGATGGTGCCGTTGCGACTGTGGAGTGTAAGGGCGGATCTGTGGGTGATACCTTCATCGACCAGCACGGATGTGACCATGTGCCTATAACGGGCCGTTATCAGTGACTGTGGAGGACACGTCGACGGTTCAACCCAAGTCGGCGTAGCCATCGCCCGACCGTGGCCTGAGAAATCCGGATACCACGATCTGCCAGGTCGAAACAGATCAGCCGGGCCGACCACTGTCGTTGCCGCCGCAGCCTGGCAATAATCTCGACGACCCCACTAAAAGTTTGATGGGGACACCGGGCAGGCCGACTGGTCCGATCAGCCAGGCCAGCCTCACCATGGCGGCGGTATCGGTTGACCCATGTAGGTGCGGTAACCTGACTGATACCCATCTCGACGCCCACCATGAGCGATCAGGCAGGTGTTAGCAACGCTCAACCAGACGTCCGCTCAAAGGTGCGTTAGCGTGAGTACTCACCGGCAGGCTCCCTACCCAGGCCGTTATTTTCCGACTCCTATCCTGACGGGGCCTACCCCCTCCCTCACCCCAGCAGCGTCAACAACCCCATGAACCGCAACAACACGTCTGCAATCACATCCGAAGGCGTATCCGATGGACGCACGCACGTAACCAGCCCCGTCGTTCCGTAACCGGTACGGTTCTCTCCCGAATATCGTTCCCCATAGCCCGCTCCTGTTGACCACACCGAAATTTCTGACAGCTCAAAGGAGTTATGCCACATGTCAAGATGTCCGTCGCCCTCACATGTCACTGTTGATCTATCTGCTATCGCTGCGAACCTCGCCGTCGTCAGGAAACGCGCCGGTGATCGGAAAGTTCTCTTCGCCGTCAAGGCCGACGCTTACGGACACGGTGCCGTCGAAGTCTCCCGCTACGTCGAAAAACATCACTGCGCCGATTGGCTCGCCGTTGCCACTGTTGCGGAGGGCCAAGAGCTAGTCGAAGCAGGTATCACTCTCCCCATCCTTAAGCTCTCTCCTACTGATCCCTGGGACCTCGATGCCGCGATTGAATCCGGGATACGCCTGACCGTGGTGGATTTCGACACCCTGGATGCAGTGGATGCTACCGCCGGACACCGAGGAGTTACTGTCAAGATTCATATTGCCGTCGACAGTGGCATGGGACGTATCGGATTGCGGCCAGAACACCTGGCAGAGCTCGCTGCCGCCGCCGATCGTGCCAAGAACGTCGAGGTGGAGGGGGTTTTCACTCACCTACCGATGAGCGACGTCCCCGAGGGGGAAGAATTCACTCGTCATGAGATAAGCACCTTCATGAATGCCGTATCCCAGGTCGAGGCCGGACGCGGCCCATTCCCGTTGGTGCACCTTGCCAATTCTGGCGCCATCCTTGGGCATGACCTGGGGAAAACATCGATGGTACGCGCCGGCATCGTTGGTTACGGCTATGACCCCGATCCACACGCTGATCGCGCCGATCTGCACCCTGCTCTGTCCTGGGTGAGTCACGTTACCTTCGTCAAAACCGTCAACCCAGGGGACACGATCGGCTATGGAAGAACCTGGACCGCTAGCCAGACGACAAAAATCGCAACGGTGCCCGTTGGATACGCCGATGGACTGTCCAGGGCTTTATCGAATAATGGCCGCGTACTCATTGGAGGCGCTATTCATCCCATCGTCGGCCGGGTATGCATGGACCAGTTCATGGTCGATATCGGACCCGATTCCGCTGTTGGTGTGGGCGATGAAGTGGTTCTCATCGGGACCCAAGGCGACGAAACGCTGACCGCTGACACCATGGCCAGGCAACTCGAAACCATCAGCTACGAGGTCACCTGCGCCATTTCCAAACGGGTTGATCGTCGCTGGATCGGCGAGTGATGACTTGACCATCACTATGCTGCCTGAGGCGGAGAAAAAGGGGCAGGCCCTCCGAAGCCAGCCGTAGGATGCCTCGCCACGTTCCTCATGTCCTAGCGCAAGAATTCCCACCTGGTGTGTGGGCACGACACAGCTGTGGCGTCACCGCACGCCAAGTGGGAAAACAATCACACGGCTAACCGCTCGGCTCGCAAAGCCACAGCTCCGGCACGAACCGAGCCGACTCGTCACTCGAAGTGGTAATACTTGACGACCTTATCGATGCATTCACGGGCCGTCTCAGCATCAGGCATCTCACAGAACACCCGTAGCAAGGGCTCGGTACCGGAGAATCGGACGATGATCCACCCACCATTGGCGAAGTACACCTTGACCCCATCCATGTCGCTAATGTGGTCAATCTCGAGACCAAAGTCAGGCAGATCCTTGTCCCTGTAGATGCGCTTCTTGAGGCTCTCCTTGTCCTCTGGGGCGAACGAGAAATCGTCCTCCACCATCTCGAGGTGCCCATAACGATCCTCGATATCGGCGTAGATCTGGGAAAGCTTCTTACCTCGCTTGGCGATCATTTCCACCAGCAGAGTTCCCGCGTAGACACCGTCCTTGCCCGCGATATGTCCTTTGACAGTCAAACCTCCCGAGGACTCACCGCCTATTACGGCGCCAGTCTCGGCCATCTTCGACGACACCCACTTGAAACCGACCGGAACCTCGTAGCAGGTCTGCCCGTGGGCCTCAGCAACACGATCAAGCAGGTGTGTCGTCGCAAGGTTGCGCACACACGGGCCATTCCAACCCTTATCTTCCAACAGGTAGGTATACAGCAGGACCAAGATCTGGTTCGGGTGCAAGAAGTGTCCTTGATCGTCGATGATGCCGAGCCGGTCAGCGTCACCGTCGGTTGCAATGCCGATATCAGCTCCCCGCTCAACAACTTCCTGGGTCAGAGCTTGCAGGGTCTTCGAGTTTGGAGAGGGCAGACGCCCACCGAAAAGAGTGTCGCGGCGCTCGTGAATCGTATCGACGTCGCAACGAGCCGTCATGAGGATGGTCTGGAGGCAAGTACGAGAAACGCCGAACATCGGATCAAGGACAACCTTGAGATGGGCGTGCCGGATTGCTTCAAGGTCGACGCGATCAAGAATCGCGTCGATGTACCAGTTCATCGACGTCTGAACCTCAATCGACCCGTCACGCACGGCGTCGGCGCGATGCACGCGCTTGATGTCGGCTGGACCGATGGAATTGGCACGCCGCTGGATGGGGTTGGTGATCTCCACCTTGGCGTCACGGCCGCCTTCTGTGAACACCTTGAGGCCGTTGTACGTCGCGGGGTTGTGAGAAGCCGTGACCGCCATTCCGTAGGCGCAATTCAAATCTCGGACTGTCCACATGATCATCGGGGTCGGAGCCGGCCGATCGATAATCCGAACGGTTATCCCATTGGCCGCGAACACTTCTGCAGCCCACCACGCGAATTCTGGGGACAGAAAGCGTTGATCGTAGCCGATGACAACCGGGCGCTGCTGTTGATTCTCGTCATGTATCCGGTCTGATAGTGCCTGAGCGACTCGCTCAACGTTGAGCCGAGTGAAAGTATCCGCGATGATCGCTCGCCAGCCACCAGTGCCAAATTCGATCTCATCCGCCATGGTTCAAGAATAAGCCGGAACTGCTTTCCAGGTCGTGGATCCCCCAGGCTAACCAGATCCGCTCATCGCCATTGCACGATAGTCGGAGGGCGATGAGCGGACTCTGTCATCAGTCCAGCCGCCGGGCAGGGGGCCCCGGACGGGTGACCACGGTCGTGGCCTGAGAGGCCTCTTCCGGGTACTCCTCTCGATACGCGGCGAGCCATTTTTCGGCAAATCCCGTTGCCTCAGCGGTCGGAACCAACGCCCACACCGAGCCACCAAATCCAGCGCCGAAAGAGGTTGACCCAACCGCACCGAGGCTTTGAGCGATACGTGCCAGGGCAGAGGTTTGCGGAACCTGATTGCCAAGCAGTTCCTCGGCCGCGCACTGAGATTGCTGCACCGCTCGCCCAAATCCATCGAGGTCGCTGCAAGCTAGCGCCTTAGACGCCTGCGGGACGATTTTTTCGGACTCGGTCATGAAGTGATCGAGGCGTCGAGTAAGGTCCTCCCGATCCCGCACCACCTCGTATAGCCTCTCGGCGTGAGGGTCCACAGCAAGGACATCGCCGATGACGGCGTCGTGACGGCCGGTGGTCGAATTCCACCGACTGACAATCTCTCGGGTCGCCAGGGAAGCGGCATTGTAAAGATCCCGCGCAGCTCCGGTCTTCTCAGCCGCCACCCCAGAAACAATAACCACAAATGACATGTCCTCCGGGAATGGAACTCGTCGCTCCAGTCGAATCGGGCAGAAGCGGAATTGCCCGAGTTGACCATCCTCACTGCACACCATTGCGGTGTGGTCCTCTGAGCCGCCAAAAGTCCCTACACCGGCAGCACCAGCCAGGTTCTTGAAGGTCATGCCATTCTCATGGCAGGCCAGATACCCCGCCAGGTCAACGTCGTCGCCGATATTTTCCTGCCACGCAGTAGTTTCCGGCAGGCCATTGAAATCGGCCAAGCCCAGCACAATCGCGCTGACCAGCGCCGATGAAGAGCTCATTCCGCTGGCAAGAGGAAGGTCCGAGGTCAACTCGATCCTCGCCGGAGCCAAGTCACCGAAATTTGCCGTCAGTCGATCGAGAACAGCCTGAGCGTACCTGCCCCAGTGCCCTGCCGGTAGTTTTGGATCGCAGCCAGCTTTCAACGACAGCTCACCGGGAGAGGCGTCGGTCGTTGCTGTTAGCCCCACATCCCCTGGCTCGACCGAAATCGTCACGCCCCGATCCACGGCAGCAACCAGGGTGGACCCACCGGCGTAATCAGTGTGTTTTCCAAGGACCTCAATGCGTCCGGGAACGAACCAACGTGTCACAATTCCACCTCACGATCACTGAGAGCAGCAACTACCGAAGCAATGTCCCCACGATTCGACATGTCGAGAACCCCCGCCTCGACGGGGACGACATCAAACCGCTCGCCGTGTTCAACCATCCACCGCACCGCGTCGACGATCTCGTATTCCCCGCGTGCAGATTTTTCGATGGATCGACAGGCCTCGAATACTCTTGGGGTAAGCAAGAAACAGTTCATTGAGACCAGAGCGGTCTCCCCAGCAGCGTCAACCACCTCAGGATCTGGCTTTTCGATGATGTCAGTGAGCTGCCCAGAATCGTCAGAATCCAGCAGGGCGAAGGCACGAATACGCTCTGGATCGATGTTGGACTGCTCGATCATGGCGCGCTTCGTGAAGCCGAGCGTCGCTGAGGCGGGTACTTCCCGGATCCTGGCTACCGCGTCCTCTGGGTAGAAATTGTCCGAATTCACAACAAGCACCCTGTCGTCACCGGCGAAGTCCTCGGCGGCTGCGACAGCGTCAGCAGTGCCGAGCGGCTGCTCCTGAATTGCGTATGTGATCTTGACTCGCGACTTCTGGCACGAGTCGTAGTAATCGCGAATTAGATCGTGCTCAGGGCCGATCACCAGACAGAATTCGTCAAAGCCGGCATCTGCGAGGGAAGAAATAACGTAATCGAGGAACGGACGACCATCCAGGCTAATCATGGCCTTAACGCCAGCCGCGGCGGCGCTAGCCTGCTCTGCAGTGAGGGAGACGTCCTTAGCGGCTTTACGCATGCGGGTTCCCAGGCCGCGCGCCATGATGACGACCTTGTGAGGAACTCGTTGTGTCACGGGATCGTATGTCATGTGGACAATCCTAGGAATCGTTTCGCTCTGGCACGCGGCGAGGGCGGCACACGGTCACCGCAGCTGAGCCTTTTCATTTTCTGACGGTACAGTATCGACGACACCAATCACGTATCCTCGTGGCATGGTCACTGGCAGCAAGAGCACCCCAACCAAGCACTCGCCAGCTAGCAAATACGGATCGACAATAATCATCCTCTTTATCGTCCTTGTCCGCATGGAGGACCGCACAATCAAGTGGATTATCGATCTGGCGCTGCTCATAACGATCATCATGTGGATTATCCAGGCGCAAAAAGACAGGAGGAGGCGACGCAAGACCAGCCGCAGCTACAAACACACAGCTGACACAGACGGCCATGAATCGCAAACTTCGCGCCCCGACCCGTCGGAGCAGAAGAAGGTCATCGAACGCCAGTCGCCGAAAAACACGCAGCCTAGATCCTCAACTGACGAGTTGTTCAGCGATTCCTTCTCGGCGCTGACCGGTGCGCTCTCGGGCAGTTTCGACGATTCCGAGAATCAGAGCACCTCTGTTCCTCTTGACCGCCATCAGGCCGCCCCGGCACCGTCGTATTCTCAGCGCTCGTCGTCTCCTACCCCGGATCCAGGTGTAGACGTTCCCGAATCCTTGGGGATTGACAATTACGAACCCCTTCCGTCCGAAGTTGCTGCCCCTCGTTTCGACGCAGCGAGTCTCCCAACTCCCAACACATCCTCGGCTCACCTTGTGCAGGGCGCGCATCCATCGGCACCCCCGAAGACTTCCGCTACTCCCCGGAAGCCCTCCACTACCGCAGGCACGAAATCCCCCAGCAGCCTTGGCACGGCAAGACCCGTCAGGGAGCGTCGTTTTGACGACATGCATCGCGGTTCAGCTGCCATTTCCAGGACCCACGAATCATCAACCATGTGCGTTCACGATGTGTCAGAGGACCACGGTTCATGCCTGTCGACCTCGTCCCTTTTCTCACAAAACTGACACGCTTCAACACGTGCGCAGCTCTTAGCAGTGAAGCGAAATAGTCTCCCGGTGAGATATGGAACTGACATAAATCTGCTGCGCTCCTCCGCGAGATAGGGGTTTTGCACCCGCCTAACCCCACCTTGGGCATTCCACGCCCGCCGAGATCGCGGAGGAAAAGAGCCGGAAGTCCACCTGTCACACCGGGGCTAGCACGCCTCGATGTCGTCGCCACAAGGCCGACCTAATAGTGTCAAGAACCAGCTCTGGTGCCTCCCGGATCATCGTCGGTGTGATACGAATGACACGCCACCCAGCCCCAACCAGAAGAGCATGACGGCGAGCAGTCATCTCGTAGTCGCGAGGCTTCCCGTGAAAAGCGTATCCGTCAACTTCGACGATCACCTTCTCCTGCTTGAACCACAGGTCTGGGAAGAGTACCCGTCCGTCGATCCACAGTTTTTCATTCGCTTTCCACCCGTTGATTCGATACTCGTGCAACAGCGCATGCAGCTCTCGCTCAGCTACCGACCAGGGACGATCGAGCAGCTGCCTCAGTACCTGTCTAACGGTTCCAGGTGAAGCTTTACGTGCCATACGTCGTCGGGTATCTCGGAGCTCATCAGGGGTCACCCACCCTGCGCGAAGTGCTGTCGTAGCCGCTTCCCAGTCCCCCTGAAGAGCCAGCCAAAAGCACGTGTAGGCATGAGTTGTCCTGAATCCACCGCGGTCGTCAATAATCGACTCGCGTCCTGCTCTGTGGAAACGCAGCCGGCTTCTTCTTGACAACCGGGGCAACGCATGCGGAATTATGACGTCAATCTCGGAGACGTCAAGGTCTCTCATACCGGCCAGGTAGAGGGCCGCACGCCCGGTAAAGACTGCATTTGGTCGCCACAGCATGACCGCTCGTATCCAGGCACTAGGCCGCCGTGCCGCCTCCACCGTCATCACAATTCTCGGCAGGGGCCTGATGACTCGGCCTTCTCGTGCCGCTCTCCGCGCCTGCCGCGCAACTTTGCCTACCGAACTAATTCTTGCCACGCCACCACTGGCTTCGAGGATGTCTACTAACTCCATACCTTTAGTTGTCGTCTGAGGGTGGGCGTTTCAGCCACCCAATACGAAATCTGTGGATAACTATTTGGAAGGTACCGGCTTATCCACAGGCGGTCTTCACGGAACAAGCGGCCTCCGATACGTCTCCCCTGTGCAGAAAACCACCGATTCGGATACGCCAATCTCATCCCTGTTGCCGTCACCCCAGGGAGATGATTGTTTTCGCCTTATCACCCGCTACGCCCAACGACGCTGTGCGCCGCCATCACTTATGAGAGGCCGATCCCTGCGTCGCTCCCACGGCTGGCACTCGTTGACGAAAAATCTCGCCACCCCACCAGCCCTGTCACCCCGCTGCAAAGTAGGCTTGCGACATGGCAGAAATGCGCATCGAGAAAGACAGCATGGGCGAGGTCGAAGTACCCGCCGAGCACTACTGGGGCGCTCAGACTCAGCGTTCCCTTCACAACTTCGAGATCGGCCGTGACACCTTCGTCTGGGGCCGGGACATGATCCGTGCCCTCGGGACTCTCAAGAAGTCCGCGGCGCTAGCCAACAAGGAACTAGGAGAGCTACCGGGCGACATAGCCGACCTCATCGTGCAGGCCGCTGACGAGGTCATCGCCGGAAAGCTCGACGACGAGTTCCCGCTGGTGGTCTTCCAGACCGGTTCAGGCACCCAGTCCAACATGAACACCAACGAGGTCATCAGCAACCGCGCCATTGAGTTAGCTGGTGGCGAGCGTGGTTCCAAGAAGCCCGTCCACCCGAACGACCACGTCAACCGCGGTCAATCTTCCAACGACACCTTCCCGACAGCCATGCATATCGCCGTCGTGTGCGCCCTCAACGAGCGCCTGTACCCCGCCGTCCAGCAGCTTCGCGACACCCTGGATGAAAAAGCCAAGAAGTACGACGACGTCGTGATGGTCGGTCGCACTCACCTACAGGACGCCACCCCTATCCGTCTCGGCCAAGTCATCAGCGGCTGGGTCGCGCAGATCGATTTCGCCCTCGACGGCATCCGTTACGCCGATTCCCGCGCCCGTGAGCTCGCGATCGGCGGCACCGCCGTCGGCACCGGTCTCAACGCTCACCCCGACTTCGGCCCGACCGTCGCCAAGCACGCGACGGAGGAGACCGGCATCGAATTCAAGCAGGCCGACAACCTGTTTGCCGCGCTGAGTGCCCACGACGCCCTGGTGCAGGTATCCGGTTCGCTGCGAGTCCTCGCTGACGCCCTAATGAAGATCGCCAACGACGTCCGTTGGTACGCCTCCGGCCCGCGTAACGGAATTGGCGAGCTTCTCATCCCTGAGAACGAACCCGGATCATCGATCATGCCTGGCAAGGTCAACCCGACCCAGTGCGAAGCCATGACGATGGTTGCCACCCGTGTGTTCGGCAACGATGCGACGGTTGGTTTCGCTGGTTCACAAGGCAACTTCCAGCTCAACGTCTTCAAACCCGTCATGGCTCACGCCTGTTTGGAGTCGATCCGCCTCATCGCCGATTCGTGCGTGAGCTTCGACAAGCACTGTGCCTACGGTATCGAGCCTAACCCGGAGAAGATTAAGGAGAACCTCGACAAGAACCTCATGCAGGTCACGGCACTCAACCGTCACATCGGTTACGACCTAGCTTCCAAGATCGCCAAAAACGCGCACCACAAGGGCATTAGTCTACGTGAATCCGCTCTGACAGTCGGTGGCATGAGCGAAGAAGACTTCGACAAATGGGTCGTCCCCGCCGACATGACCCACCCCAGTGCCGCTGAGTGATTTTCATCGCTTGAACGACGTATCGGGCCGGTCGCTGCATGGACAGTGGCCGGCCCGATACTTTTGCACACCAACAAAGAACATGGCAGGCATATTTCTCCGGAGCGAGGAGGTCCTTGGCACGTCGGAGATCGTGACGAAAAAGATCAACCCGCTCGGGCCGGGGGCTACATTCACGGCTTTGCCTCCGCCGGCCGGGGTTTACTCGATCTTGCTCTAAAACCTGCGGCAACCTGTCGTACACGTGTGCATTGCGATGTGTCGCCCGGTTTCGACCAAGTAAGGTCCCATATGTGAAACGTCACCGATGATGATCGGGAAACTTGGGAGGATTGCTGGTGAGCGAGGACGCAGGTCGACCAACGATGCATGACGTGGCGCGTGTCGCCGGAGTTTCTCACGCCACGGTGTCGCGGGTTGTCAACGGTCACACCAATGTGGCACCCGCAACTGCCCAAGCCGTTGCCGACGCGATCATTACCACCGGTTACGTACCAAACCGGGCAGCACGATCACTACGCATCCGGGCAACTGGCACCGTGATCCTCGTCGCTCGTGAAAACGTCGATGTCTTTTACACGGAACCTACCCTGTCTCCGATGGCGTCCGGAGCGAACCTTCGTCTTTCTGAGCACGGCTATCAGATGCTGCTCGCGCTCGTCGATTCTCCCCGCTCGGAAGAACATGTTGGTTCCCTCATTGCCGGGGGATCCTTCGACGCAGCAATTCTGGTCGCGATGACTAACGAGGACCCGCTGATCGCGCGCCTGATGGCGACAAATATCCCGCTCGTGACGGCATCGACACCATTTCCCGGGTCTGACGTTCCTTCGGTCGACACCGACAATGTGGGAGGCGCCCGAGCTATCACTGAACGACTTGTGGCCTCCGGGCGGTCGCGAATCGTCGCGATTGGAGGGCCGTCCTGGGCGCCCGTCACCCGATTGCGCCTCGACGGCTTCCACCAGGGCGCGAAAAATGCCGCCATCGCACACACGACGGTCACTGGATGGACTCTCGGCTGTGGCGAGCGGGCGATGTCGGAGCTGCTGGAGCGTTATCCAGATCTTGACGGAGTTGTCGCGGCGTCTGATTTGCTCGCCACCGGTGCGATCCGCGTCCTTAACAAGGCGGGTCGGCAAGTACCGCAGGACGTAAGCGTGGTCGGGTTCGACGATGCGCCAGTGGCCGCTCTCAACGATCCCCCACTGTCAACAGTGCGCGGCGACGCGAGAGCTACCGGGGCCGCCCTGGCGGACATGGCCGTAGCGCAAATTCGCGGTCAGAATCTCCCACAGCGCCATCTGGTGCTACCCAACGACGTCATCTGGCGGGAATCGGCCTGAGGATCAGACCACCGAAGGACGCTTCAGGTCGGTGTAGTCAATCGCCTTGGCGTCGAGCAGCTCGACGAACGCATCGAATCCATTGGCCTCCAACCACTGACGCTCAGCCTCGGTGATGGGCACTCCCAACAACCAATGCACCTTGAAGTCGCCAATTTCTACCTGGTCAAGCTGAGGAGTGGTAAATGGATGACACCACATCAGGTGCGGCGTGGTGGAATCTGGCGCGTACATCGACACGACGTCACCGAAGACGATGCCCGGAGCCATCGGCCAATGGTCGCGCAACACCGCGAAAGCACAGGACCCGAGTACTTTGCCCATGACGTCCGAGCCGGGAGCGCCCACCACCATGAGCTCAGCACGAATATCACTGCTGGTGCCGTCAACGAGGGTGATGGCGTTCGGCTCGGCGTGGAGACTGACTGTCGACCAAGTAGACCATCCCGGCGCGGGGGCGTTTGCGAACGACAGTACGTCCATGCGAACCTCCTCAGCCGCATCGACCATGCCGTCGGCGCGAGGGTTACCGCCGACTGCCTCGACCACAGCCTGGGCGACCTGAGGTCCGGTCGAAGGCATCTGCGTCGGTTGGGCCAAATGTTCAGGCAAGTCTTGTGGGCCAAGCGGTCGCTCTGCCTCCGACTGGTACCCACCTGGAAGGCGCGCCGCAGGGGGAACATTGTCGTCACTCATACTTCGATCCTGTCACGTTGACGGCTAAGGGATGTCTGTGGAGGGGTTTCTTGCCCGCAGTGGGAAGCTGGAAGTGTTGTCGAGAACACATCTGCCACTTGCCCACGACTGTGAAGGGAGACCATGCCTCCGCTGAAATCCGACGTGTGGACATGGGACACTCTGATCCATATCCTCATCATCATCGCCCTTGCGATTATTGCCCGCTGGTTGCTGCGCAAAGGCGTCGACTGGACAATTCGCCTTATGGTCTCGCGCTCCGAGAAACGCGAAGCCACTATGCCAGGGCGCACCCGTCGTATCCTCGCAGAAGCGACCGGTGCAAGCCTCGACAGGCAGAATCAGCGCACCGCAACGGTCGGCGGTCTGCTCTCGAACGTCGGCGTAGCGGTCATCATCATCGTCGCCCTGCTGTCAGGATTCAGCACCATCGGTGTCCAGATCACCCCAATCCTCACCTCTGCCGGAATCGTCGGCGTAGCGCTGGCCTTCGGCGCACAGACCATCGTCAAAGATGTCCTGGCGGGACTTTTCATCATTTTCGAGGACCAGTATGGCGTCGGTGACGCTGTAAAGATCAATGAGGTCGAGGGCGTGGTCGAGGACGTCGGCCTGCGTGTCACCCGAATTCGCGACTGGAACGGTGCAGCTTGGTACTTACGCAACGGGGAAATCACTAAGGTCGGCAATGTCACCCAAGGATGGACGACGTCGTTCACCGATATCAAGGTCCATGCACTGGAGGACCCGAACCAAGTCATCCGTGTCATCCGGAAAGTCCTCGACGACCTGGCAGTTGAGTTTGAGGGCACTCTTCTCGACAAGCCTCTGGTGCTGGGCGTGGGCGACATCACCGGCGACACTATGACTTTCCAGGTGATGACAAAATGCATCGCCAACCAGCATCAGGACGTCTTGCGTGCATTGCGCCGCGAATGCAAGGACGCCTTTGACGCGGCGAGAATTCGCGGGGCGTTCTGACCTGTCGGACTGCGTTCATCGGAACGTATTACTTGCCATCATTGGCGTGACGCCACGCCTCGGAACGGTCGTCAGATAGGGCTGCCATTGACGAGGCGTCGATTTCTGTCGACGAGGCCAGGGGGCGAGCAGTCCTGAACATTCACGACACCTGGGGCCTGGGATATCGGGATTGGCAAAGGCCCACCTCCGGTCAGGGGGGGAGCATAGTTGCTTCGCACTCGCCGATCGGGGCCACCAGGATTGATGACGGGGTTCGCGGCCGCCTCCCAGCAGCTTCCACCCGGACGGCGATTTTTCCCACCACCAGCGCCAGCCAGTCGCCCTGGTGGCAACAGGACGCTCCCAACGATGAAAACCCTCAGAGAACACGGGCGTCTCAAGCGCTTACGTCCCTTGGGAGAGCCTGTACGTCCCTTGAGAGACATGGGCGGGGAGAGACGGACCTGAAGGTCTTCAATAAGCGCCGTCCCGGCGGGCCTCGACGGTTGCTTCCGACTCCTCGACCGCGCGAAAGTGTCGACGATATGCTCCCTCGGCGGAAACACTCAGCGGCCCAGCTCCCCCCGCACCGCCTGCTCCACTGCCTTAGTCAGCAATGACCCACTGTGAGCCATAGACACCTCAAGATCGGACTCAATGTCGGACAAGCAGATAATCCGCTGGAAGGCATCACGCTCGTCCTCTGAAAGGTCGCACCTACCGCAGACTGCCCAAACGGGAACACCGGCGTCGAGAGCGATCTTGCGGATGGTGTCAGGAAGCTTTCCCAAGAGGGTCTGCCGGTCGATCCGCCCCTCACCCGTGATGACTAGTCCCGCCTCGGAAATTTTCGACACCGCCTGCGCCCATCCGAGCACTGCGGCTGCCCCCGGACGATACTTCGCTCCTAAACAACGAAGCGCCCAGCCAACTCCCCCAGCGGCACCCGAACCAGCAGCGTCCCGGTACGCGCTCCCAATAGCCGGCTCCATGAGATCCGCAAGCCGGGTCAACCCTGCTTCAGCAATCGCGATCCCTTCCTCGTCTAATCCTTTTTGCGGACCGAAGACTGCTGCCGCGCCATTCGGCCCAAGCAACGGGGAGGTGACGTCGCACGCCACCGTCAGTGTCACTCCTGACAACTTCCGATTCAGACCTGACAGGTCGAGACGCGAAAGGTCCATCAGCCCCACCGCGCCGGGGGAAATGGGCGCCAAATTCTTGTCGAGCAAGCGCACCCCGAGGGCTTCCAACATGCCTGCTCCACCATCGGTGGATGCTGATCCCCCAACTCCGACGGTGATATCAGTCGCACCCCTGCGCAGCGCGGCCGCAATAACTTCCCCGACCCCTCGACTAGACGCCACCAACCCACGGCGCGGAGTCGGCGGCCCCGAAACCCTATCCGCTCGCTCTAAGCCGCAACAGGTCGCCATCTCGATGACGGCCTTATCGTCGCGCATGGCATAGTCTACTTCGGCGAGGTCTCCGGTCGCACCGTGGCATTTGACAGTAACGGCGCGAAAACCAGCGGCCAGAACCGCCTCGACAGTTCCCTCACCACCATCAGCAACCGGAATAGTCAGTACTTCGCGATCCGGGTCAGCTGCGGAAAACCCCCGCTGTACCGCCCGACACGCCTTGCCAGAGCTCAGAGACCCTTTGAATGAGTCAACCGCCACAACCACAGGTGCATTCGGATCAGGACGCATGATCTCAGCATGGCACGCACGCTGGTGTACCCCGAAGCTGGCTCCCCTTAACCGTCCATGAAGCTTTGTCCCACCTCGCGTCTACCCATTGCTACAAAATGTTCTCACCCTGCACGGTGCCGACGCTTTTTGCCACAACCCGTAAACTCGAGGACATGGTGAATCGCGCCTACCTGTCCCTGAGCGTTCTTGCCCTCGTGTTGTGGGTGGCTGCGTACCGTCATTTACCCGGTTGGGCAGCTGGAGTAACGCTGGCGTGCGTCGTTCTGTTCTCCCTGTTCTGCGAGTGGTCTAGGGTGCGCACCTTGGCCCGCATCGGTAAATCGCGCGGTGCCACTCCCCAAAGTTCGCGCGGTCGTAAGTTGTCTTGACCGGGTCGTTAGCAGTGCTTTGTCCCGCAGCCAGCCCAGCATTTTCTCCCCCGTCCCCAGCCTCCATGATCGGCGAGGTAACCATTGTCGCGTAGGCTGTCTGCCGCCATGCCTGAGAAAAACGTCAACAGCCCCTCGCCACTTCCCGCTGCTCTGCACCCAACCCCCTCCGAGTCGGGGTTAACCGTGCCAGAGTTACTTCAGCACCGCATCGATGTGCTTTTCGAGCAGGTGCCTCTGATCGCTGAATTGGGCGAACTGTTTGCCCAGGCGGGTCATGACCTTTATCTTGTGGGCGGGTCTGTCCGTGACGCTCTCATAGGTCTTCTGGGACACGATCTTGACTTCACCACCGATGCTCGCCCCGATGAGACCGAGGTAATTCTTCGCAAGCTCACTCATACGACGTGGGACATCGGCCGAGCCTTCGGAACAATCGGCGCTCAAATCAATGACTGGGTGGTGGAAATCACCACCTACCGAGCCGACGCCTACCGCCCAGACTCCCGCAAACCCGAAATTGTCTACGGAGACACCATCGAAGACGATCTCATTCGTCGTGACTTTACGGTCAATGCGATGGCGCTACATTCCGCGACTCGGGTGTTCTCTGATCCCTACGCCGGCCTCGCCGACATCGTGGCGGGAGTTTTGCGCACGCCCTTTCCGCCAGAGCGATCATTCAGCGACGACCCGTTGCGCATGATGCGGGCTGCTCGCTTTACATCCCAGCTCGGTTTTACCGTCACCGATGACGTTCGTGCCGCGATGACCGACATGGCCCCGCGCATCGAGATCATTTCCGCCGAGCGGGTCCGTGATGAGCTTTCCAAAACCCTCCTTACCGAACACCCGCGGGAGGGCCTCGATCTCTTGGTCACCACCGGAATCGCTGACCACGTGCTACCCGAGCTGCCAGCCCTACGCCTGGAACGCGACGAACATCATCGCCACAAGGATGTCTACGAGCACTCTCTGACAGTTTTGGACCAATCGATCGACCTCGAGAAACGTCGCGGCCACGAGCCTGATCTCACGGGTCGTCTGGCTGCTCTGCTACACGACATCGGCAAGCCGCCAACGCGCAAATTCGAGCCCGGTGGCAAGGTGAGTTTTCACCATCACGATGTTGTCGGAGCCAAAATGACGCGCAAACGCCTCAAGGCCCTCACCTACCCCAGCCAGGTCGTCAAGGACGTGTCAAAACTCGTCGAACTACACCTACGCTTCCACGGCTACGGTGACCAAGGATGGACGGACTCGGCAGTGCGTCGGTACGTCCGTGACGCCGGAGATCAGCTGGAGCGTTTGCACATTCTGACTCGCTCTGACTGCACTACCCGGAACCGTCGCAAGGCCGAGAGGCTGGAATTCGCCTACGACGACCTCGAAAGGCGTATCGCCGATCTCACCGCCAAGGAAGAGCTGGCTGCGATTCGTCCCGACCTCGACGGTGACCAGATCATGGCCATCCTGGGCATTAAACCTGGACCACAAGTCGGCATGGCCTACAAGTTCCTTCTCAATCTTCGTCTCGACGAAGGCCCGCACACTTCCGACGAGGCGAAGGCCGCGCTGTTGGCGTGGTGGGCCGAGCAAGAACACTGACCCGGGCATGAGTCACGGTTCAACTCCAGCCTGCCAGCTACGATGACGAACGTGTCACCTACTTCCCGCC
This sequence comes from Cutibacterium sp., assembly GCF_030525615.1. Classification (GTDB taxonomy): domain Bacteria; phylum Actinomycetota; class Actinomycetes; order Propionibacteriales; family Propionibacteriaceae; genus Cutibacterium. The sequence continues at coordinate 16,348 of NZ_JAUNEJ010000003.1, forward strand.
TCCGCCCAGCTGCTTGGCTGCTGGGGTTGCTGATGGTTTTTGCGACCGTCATTGTGGGATCCTCGCCTGCCCAGGCACGCAGCGAGACCGAATTGGTCAAGGTAGCGATTACTTCTGTCAGCCCGCCGACAGGAGACGCCAAAACTCCCATCACCATCAAGGGGACGGTGACAAATACCTCCTCGGTGCCTATGACATGGGTTCAAACGTCTTTCTGGCGCTCCCAGGACCAAATCAACGACACCCGGGAGCTATCCGACCTACTGGCGTCCCCCGCTACCGTGCCGGTAGGGATGCGGTGGTACGGCGAACCCAACGAGGCGTCAATTTTCAACATCACCGACCCCGAGGCCAATCAGACCTTTGAACCAGGTGACAGCGGTTCCTTCACAGTGACTGGAACGCCCGCCCAGATGGGACTGACATCGCCCAACGCCGTTTACGCGATCGGGGTTCACGTGCAGGCCTCCCCCGAGGATCAGCCCCGTAGGACTGTTGGTCGAGCGCGAGTGCTTACTGTGCTCTCGGATACTCACACCAGCGCCAACCTGGCCCCCGTTATCGTGCTCTCAGCCCGGCCCACCCGAAGGATCGACGGCACGTTCACTGACGAGACACTTTCCAACGACATCACCCGTCGGCTGAAACCGCTGGCTGAGGCCGCACACACCCGTAACGCGACAGTTCTCGTCGATCCGAGCCTCATCGATGATGTGAGGGCGATGGCCTCGGGATATCGCGTTGCTGGCAAAGGCTCGGCCACCGTCAAGGGTAAAGGCCAGCAAGTTGCCAAGGAATGGCTCGACCTCGTTACCCCATTACTGACCGCCGGCCAGGCATATCGTCTGCCGTACGGAAACGCCGATGTCATTGGGGCAATTCGTCAGGGCCGCCCTAACGTCTTACTACCGGTAAAACACGCTGTGGACCCGTCAAACCCAGCCGCGAAGCTACCGCTGGCAGTCATCGATCCGGCAGCCCAACTCGACACCCCCTCATTCAAGACCCTGGCCAAGGAGCTTTCCCCGGCGCTGGTTCTGACGTGTGCGGCATCGGCTCGCGATGGGGTCCACGAAGAGTCAGGAACCAAGGTCCTCGGTCTGGCTGACACTCCCCGAGCTGACGACCATCCGCAGTCCAACAGCGATCCCCAGAGGCGTGGAATGCTGCTGTCACAGGCCCTCCTCATGACTCACGAGTCGATCCCAACGGCCACCCTCGTCACCACCGTCAACGATGTCCAAGCCACCGCGCCGGTCGGGTGGCTCCACCTGCAAAACCTCTCCACAGTCCTCAGCAGAGCCAAGTCGGGTCTGCAGCTGCAGGGAACACTCACTGATAGCACGACTTTGAAGGGTTCTTGGTGGCGAGTTCAGCACGACATTGGGGTCGACACCGACGATTGGTCGAACCTCCTCGGGGACTCACCCAAAACGGCGTCTTTGACCTCGGCGAAATTTGTCAGCAGATCGTTGTCGGCGTCACTCCAGGATCGTGAGGCATGGGCTGCTGATGTCATGCGCCCAGCGGCAGAAGCCATGGCCGGAAAAGGCCTGGTCCTGCATTCAGCCCCGCAGTTCGTGATGTCGTCCTCGAGTAACGAGTTTCCCCTGACAGTCACGAACTCGCTCAACGAGACGGTTCATGTCAAGGTTGTCGTCTCCTCCGAAAACCCGCAACGTATCGACATACCGGACACCCGAGTTGTCGCGATCCAGCCCGGGGAGACACAAACCATCAAGTTCTCTCCAAAAGCAAGCTCGAACGGTGTCGTCGAGATGCAGGCACACCTGTCCACGCCTTCCGGACGCACCCTGGGGTCGCACGCCAGTTTTGTCGTCAAAGCAACTCAGATGGACGATGTCGGCTGGATCATCATCGTGGTATCGGCCCTGGTGCTCATCATCGTCACGGTGCTGCGTATTCGTCAGGTGACTGCAAGTTCCCGACGTCAGGCCAAAACCAGCGGCGAGTCCCCGGCCGGAGAGGTTCCCACCACCCCTGACCCAACCGCCGATGACATTTTCGACACCACCCCTGCCTCTTCGGCAGGCGAGAGCTCTGAGTCCACCCCGGACGACGGTTTTGCGCACCGGACGGATAAAGACAACCCCGCCGAGTCACAATCCGGGGCTTCTCAACCCTGATCGGTATCGTTGACGGTGCGCATTCGGATCGATCGGGCAGGAGGTGGCAGTGTCTTTCGAGGACCCCACCGATCGCTACGGCGGTCCGTATGACTCGGATATCCCGGCTGCGGATGACCTCCCTGACCTTCTTCCGGGGACATTTTTGGGTGAGCGTTACCGTCTCGACCAGGAGCTGTCTCATCCCGGCTCTTCCCTGATATGGCGGGCCTTCGACACTAAGCTGCACCGCCCAGTCTTGATCCACGCCCTGGCTCCGCAAAGCCGTCGCACGCCTGCGGTCTTGGATGCTGCCCGACGCGCCGCTATGGCCACTGATTCACGCTTTTTGAGAGTCCTTGACGCTGTCGTCGCTGGCCCGGGTGAACCTGCATCCTGGATCGTCAGCGAGTACGCCCCGGGAAAATCGGTCCAAGAACTGCTGGAAACCGGGCCTCTCTCTGCTCTGGAAGCGGCATGGATCGCCCACGAAATTGCCGACGCGATGGCACCTTTGCATGCACAAGGGGTTTTCCACGAGCGCATCCACCCGGGAACGGTGCTCGTCACCTCAACCGGAAATCTCAAGATCAGTGGCTTGCTCGTCGAGGCTGCGCTGCATCCCCAGCCGGGCGACAATTCTCGTCCCTGGCCTGACCGCGAGGTCGCCGACGTGACAGATATCGGACGGGTTCTTTATGCCTGTCTGGTATCACGCTGGCCGGTCGGACATGGCCACCGTCCGTCGGCTGAGTCCGCCGCTACGATGTCTTGGGGCCTACCGCCCGCTCCTACTGACTCTCACGGCTGGCTCACCCCACGGGAGGTGCGTGCCGGGGTCTCTCCAGCCCTCGATGTCCTGTGTGACCAGATCCTCTCCCAAACCCCGCGTTATGACGAAGTGCCATTGCGCACCGCGAATGAAATTGCTCGTTCGCTGCGTCGGACCCTCGGTTCAGCTGACGCCGCTGCTGACCTCGAGCGTCGTATCCGGTTCCCGGTGGGGCCGGCTCCCCGCGCAGGAGAGGAGGCCTGGCAGCCTGAAGAATCCTTCACTCCCCCGTCAGATCAGCTAGAACGAGCAGAGGAGTACGGGCCTGACGACGAGGGGTACTGGTCCCCAGAGGCGGCTGCTGGAAAGTGGGGCCACCAGGCAGAGCCGGTGCCCTGGACAAGTGATCCCCGCACCACACAGCTCTTCCCCGCTGTCCAGGACGGGCCGGAGAAGCCCGAGGCCGAACCGGCGTTGGCCAAATCACGCCCGCGCAACCGCCGATGGCCACCGGCACTTATGGCTGCCGTTGGCGTGGTCATGGTCGTGTGCCTCATCATCGCCGGAGCGCGTCATTCTGGCGGGAGTACCCCGCAGGCAGCCAGTAAACCGACCGCACTCAAGGTGGCGCGCGCGCAGGAGTTTGATCCCTCGCGAGACGGCGGCGACGCCAAGGAGAACCATGACGAGGTTCCCTTTGCCATTGACGCAGACCCGTCGACGGCCTGGCATACGCTCGTTTATCACAACTCCGCCAAGCTAGGGAACCTCAAACCTGGAGTCGGCCTGGTCGTCGATCTGGGACGCGTCACCGAGGTCACGTCAGTGAAAGTGCAGTTGGTCGGATCAGGCACAGACATTTCTGTGTGGCGACCAACCAACGACGTCTCCTCCGATGACCCCCCCATGACGACAGTCAAGGATTGGACGCAGATTGCGGAGATGTCCGGCGCCGGATCGACAGTCACGTTGGAACCATCCGGCCAGACAAAATGCCGTCATCTCCTGATCTATTTGACGCAGCTTCCCCCGAAATCCACCGCGCGGTTCCAAGGTGGGATCGCCAACGTGACAGTTACCGGGTCCTGACGTCGTTATTTGACACCCCCAGACAGGTACCCGCCTACCGGGCACCCTCCCCCCGGCGACGGTCAACGCCGTTTTCAACCTCATCACCGCTGAACAGGTCATCCTCAGTCGCTGGAATCGACCATCTCCGCGACGAAAACTCCCAGCTGGCCGTACCTTCGCGCTCAGGTTTTCCCGACCCATTCGCCAGCTGACTTTTTTCGTCGTCAGACGTGACAGACCGAGTGATAACAGACCGAGTGAGGAGATGAGGTTCGGGTACCACCGGCTCATCATGAGAATCCCAGAGCTGACGATTACCAAGCCGCAACGCTACGGCCAAACGCAGTAGTGCCCCGTACTCGAAAGCACGGGGCACTCAAGGTGTCATCGCTCCATCAGGACCGACCCAGGATCACTCCTTGACGTCGTCGTCCATCCAGTCGAAGGTCTTGGTGACGGCCTTCTTCCAGTTGCGGAACAGACGTTCCCGCTCGTCATCGTCCATCTTGGGCTCCCAACGCTTGTCCTCGGCCCAGTTCGCAGTGACGTCCTTCTCACCCTCCCAGTAACCGACAGCGATACCAGCGGCGTATGCGGCACCTAGAGCCGTGGTCTCAGCGACCACCGGTCGGACCACCGGCACGTTGACCTGATCGGCCTGGAACTGCATGAGGGTTTCGTTGGCGGTCATGCCGCCGTCGACGCGCAGCTCAGTGAGCGGCACGCCCGAGTCGGCGTTCATGGCCTCGAGGACCTCACGGGTCTGGTACGCAGTCGCCTCGAGCACGGCGCGGGCGATGTGTCCACGGTTGACGTAACGAGTCAGGCCGACGAGAGCACCACGAGCGTCTGGACGCCAGTACGGGGCAAACAGGCCGGAGAAGGCCGGCACGAAGTATGCACCGCCGTTGTCTTCGACGGTGTTGGCGAGGGCCTCGATCTGCGGGGCGGTCTCGACCATCTTGAGGTTGTCCCGCAGCCATTGGACCAAAGACCCAGCAACGGCGATCGAGCCTTCGAGAGCATAAACAGTGGGCTGGTCACCGATCTTGTAACAGACGGTGGTCAGTAGACCGTTCTCGGAGAAAATAGCCTCCTCGCCGGTGTTCATGAGCATGAAGCAGCCGGTGCCGTAGGTGTTCTTTGCCATGCCCTTCTCGAAGCAGGCTTGACCAAAAGTGGCAGCCTGCTGATCGCCGAGGATGCCGGAGATCGGGGTATCTATCAGCAGACCGTTCTTCCGACCGTAGCCGTAGACCTCGGAGGAGGACTTAATCTCGGGGAGCATCGACTTCGGAATGCCCATGACCTCGCACATCGAGTCGTCCCACTCAAGGGTCTTGACGTTCATGAGCATGGTGCGGGAGGCGTTGGTCGGATCGGTGACGTGAATGCCACCCTCGGTTCCGCCGGTCAAGTTCCACAGCACCCAAGTGTCCATGTTGCCGAAGTACAGGTCCCCAGCCTCAGCCTTTTCACGAGCACCCTCGACATTATCGAGGATCCACTTGACCTTCGGTCCGGAGAAGTACGAAGCAAGTCCCAGACCGCAGATCGGCTTGAACCGATCGGGACCTTCGTCGCCAGCCAGCTCGTCGCAAATCTTCTGGGTACGGGTGTCCTGCCACACAATGGCGTTGTAAACCGGCTCGCCGGTGTTCTTATCCCACACCACTGCAGTCTCGCGCTGGTTGGTGATACCAACAGCAGCCAGCTGGTGACGGTTGATATTCGCCTTGGTCAACGCGGTGGCGACAACGTCGCGCACGGCCTCCCAGATCTCAATCGGATCGTGCTCGACCCACCCGGCACGCGGGAAAATTTGCTCGAATTCCTTCTGTCCTACGGCCACGATCTGGCCTGAGTGATTGAAGACGATGGCACGGGTCGAGGTGGTGCCCTCGTCGATAGCGAGCACGAACTTCTCGTCGCTCATAATTGTTGCCTTTCTTGTCTACGTTGACTTATCTGCCAGGTTACGAGGCATCAGTTCTGGTGGTGCAGCGGGACACCGTTTCAGTCCCAGAAGATGATGTAGGTAAGGGCGGCAAGAACAGCACCGATGATCGGGCCGACGATCGGAATCCAGGCGTAACCCCAATCGCTGCCGCCCTTGCCCTTGATGGGCAAAACGGCGTGCGCGAGACGAGGAGAGAGGTCACGGGCCGGGTTGATGGCGTATCCAGTGGGGCCACCGAGGGAAGCGCCAATGGCGACGATGAGCAGCGCAACGGCCAGCGGGCCAATCGCTACTCCCTGGGTGTATCCGGAGATGATGACCCACAGCACCAGGACCCAGGTGCCGATAGCCTCAGTAAGGGTGTTCCACCAGGGGTTGCGGATCTCCGGGCCGGTGGCGAAGGTGCCGAGTTTGACCGCCGGGTCGCATTCCTCGTCGTAGTGCTGTTTGTATGCCAGCCAGCAGAGGACGGCACCGACGAAAGCGCCGAGGAACTGGGCGACGATGTAGATGACGATGTTGCCAGCGGTGGCGGGGATGCCGGGGGCTAGGTCCTTACCAGCAATAGCGAGACCAATGGTGACGGCCGGGTTCAGGTGTCCACCGGTCTTGTACGCCGCGTAAACACCGAACATCACGCCGAAGCCCCATCCCCAGTTGATCTGGAGGGAACCGGGAGCGTTGGCGTGGCCCTTGCTCTTGGGAAGACTGTTGTTGGCGACGACGCCACAACCCAACAGAATGAGGATCATGGTGCCCAAGAACTCAGATCCGAAGATCGTCGCGGCGGGCACCGCAGTTTCGAGAAGCATGAGTACTCCTTCGTTGTGGTGTCATCCATTGACACCGTTTTACTCGCCGGTGGCGGTCAATCCCGTAGAATTCAGCAAACGGGGACCGTCGTCCCGACCCTGCGGGGGCTGGACATGGCTCAGTCAAACATCAACGGCACCGGAGAATCGCGATTCTGCACTGATGTGCATGAGAAGGGAGGACGCATGAACGAATTGTCCAATGACGTATGGACAGCAGCGTCCATGTATTACATGCAGGGCGAGACAATGGATGCCATCGCCAGTCATCTTGGCACATCCCGCTCTACTGTATCCCGTCTTCTCAAACAGGCTCGCCAATCCGGAGTCGTGCGTATCACCTTGTCAGAGCCGACTGGGTTACGTAATGGACTGGATTCCACCCTGACGAGGATGTTCGGGGTCAACACCACGGTTGTGCCAGTGAAATCAGGTACGACTGAAATTCACCGCTTGGACCAAGTCGCCAGAATTGCCGGACAGATGGTTACGGACTTGGTCGACGACAATTCTGCGGTAGGAGTCGCCTGGGGAACAACACTAGATGCCGTTACCCATTACGTTGTCCCTAAAGACGTCAAGGGAGTTCGTGTGGTCCAAATGAATGGGTCAGCCAACCCCGCCAGTTCTGGAATTCCTTATGTTGGATCAATTCTTTCTAGAATGGCCGCAGCATTCGGCGGTGACGTCATTCATTTTCCCGTTCCGACATTCTTCGATAATGCGGCGACGAAGGCCGCAATGTGGCAGGAGCGCTCCGTCCAGGCAGTACTCAAAGCACAGCGGGAACTCGACCTTGCCATATTCGGCGTGGGAACCCTCGATAGCCCAGTGCCCTCCCACGTCTATTCCGCCGGTTACATCACCGACGAGGAAAAGGCGACTCTGGTGCGTTCCGGAGTTGTTGGTGACGTCAACACCGTCTTCCTCAAAGCTGACGGCGCTTACGACGTCGAGTTCAACAAGAGGGCGACCGGATTGGCGCCATTCCAGTTGCAGCGCATACCGCGTCGGCTCTGCGTCGTCGCTGGTCGTGCCAAGGCCGTCGGGCTGCTGGCCGCCCTGCGCGCCCGAGTGGCGACTGACCTCGTCGTCGATGACGCGACTGCCCGCGCGGTTCTCGATCTGATGTGACTTGCGTCTCTACCGCAAGAAGAGCTTTCGCAACGGCTGTCGCTGCGAAAGCTCTTCTGCTGCGTCAAGACTTCGCTGTTCCCAAGGTGACGTCAGCGATGGCCTCCTTGGAACCCCGGATATAGCTGATTTTGACCTTCTGCCCGGGTTTGAACGATCTCACGAGACCAACCAAGGACTCGCCAGACACGATATCTGTGTCATCGATCTTGGTCACGACGTCACCACGCTGCAACCCACCCTTGTCGGCTGCTGAATTTTGCGAGACCGTGGCGATTCCAGCTCCAAGAACTTGAGCACCATCCTTGCTGGTAGTGACGTCACGCACTGAGATACCCAAAAAGGCGTGGGTCGCCTTTCCAGTGTCGATGATCTGATCGGCGATCGATTTGGCTAGATTCGACGGGATCGCAAAACCGATTCCGATATTGCCTGACTGCTCGGATTCGCCTGATGAAAGACTGGCGATCGACGAGTTAATTCCGATGAGTTCACCGTTGGCATTGACCAAAGCACCACCCGAGTTGCCCGGATTGATAGCTGCGCTGGTCTGGATGGCATTCGTGACGACCACACCTGACGACGAGTCCCGAGCCCCCAGCAAATCCTGCGAGTTACTGCGATTCGTGGTAGCGACCGGACGATTGAGGGCACTGATGATTCCGGTCGTCACCGACCCCGACAACCCGAGTGGATTGCCCACAGCCATCACCGGAGACCCGACGGTTAACTTGTTGGAGTCAGCAAAACTGATCGGCTTCAGGGACTTTGGCGGGTTCGCTACCCGGATAACGGCAAGGTCTGTTGATGGGTCCGTGCCGACCACCTTGGCTTCATAGGTCTTGTTACCCATGGAAACCGTCAGCTGGCCTCCGTTGACAGCGTCAGCGACGACGTGGTTGTTCGTCACGATGTTGCCATTCGCGTCGACGACGACTCCGGACCCCTCACCGCCGCCATTACCCGTACTCACCGTGATGGCGACCACCGAATCCGACACTGCCGATGCCGTCACCGTCCAGTCTGGGGCTGACGACTCGCCTTGAACCACCTTGGTGACGCTGTTGGGGGAGGCAGAGTTCGAGGTCACCGCCGGGGTGTCGTTTTTTACCAGGGCGCGATCAGCGAGACTCCCCGAAACGCCGCCGACAGCTGCTGCCAGTACGGCGATAAGGACAACAGTCCCGGCACGGACGCCTTTACGGCCCGCTTGTGACGGGTCCTGCGGCGAGTCGGGGATTTTGTCACCACGACTCGGATTCGGTTGGCCGGGGGCCTCCCACGAAGGGGGTTCGATAGTTCGTGAATCTCCCGAACCGGACCAGGAATCGTCACTGTGCGACCAATACGACTCTTGTGCCCAGTCCTGACGCCCATTGTCAGAGGGCGAGGGGTATCCGCCGCTGGAATTTGACACGAAATTGGGGTCACGAGGCTCCCGGGGACTATTCGTCGACTCACTCATGGGTTCCAGTGTCTACGCGCCGTCAAGTTCTCGCTCGACAACCCGGCAAGATTTGACCGTCGACGTAGCGGAAACGGTGCTGCAGTGGCATCCATCGAGTCAACACGTCAGACCGTGGTCAGGTGACTAAAAAGGTCGTCATACACGTTGAGGTGTCAGTTTTTGCACCATGTGGCGACAGTCGGGGTCTCTGACCGCAAGGTCAGCGTGACGGCCACAACGCCCTGGTGAAAGTCATATCGGAAAAGCGAGCCGAGACTGCAGGGTTCGGCCCTCCTTCCTTAATCCCCACCGGGAATGTCCTAACCTCTTTGCGCGCTGGATAAATTGATCCATGAACCAGTCACCGACCAGGAGACCCCATGACCACTCAGTTCCTTGCGCCCAACACCGTCCTCGGCAACATCTCACTGGCCGACTCTTCAGACACCGGCACCACTGAGCCGTCTCCCGTGAAGGTCAAGCCTGGCACCCGAGGAGACTGCGAACCTCGTGACGTCATTATCGTCGGTTCCGGTCCAGCTGGGTACACCGCCGCTGTCTACACCGCGCGCGCTGGACTAAAACCGCTTGTCTTCGAAGGATCAACGGATGCCGGCGGCGCTCTCATGCAGACGACCGAGGTCGAGAACTACCCCGGCTTCTCCGAGGGGATCATGGGCCCAGACCTGATGGCCCAAATGCGAGCCCAGGCCGAGAAGTTTGGGGCCGAACTCGTCACTGACGACGTCACCGAGCTCGACCTCACCAGTGAGATCAAAAAAGTTGTCGACACCGACGGACGCACACACACCGCGCGCGTCGTCATCCTGGCCACGGGGTCGGCCTATCGCAAGCTCGGTCTTGACGACGAGACCCGTCTGTCAGGCCGTGGCGTGTCTTGGTGCGCTACCTGTGACGGGTTCTTCTTCACCGGTAAGGACATCGCTGTAGTCGGTGGCGGTGACTCCGCTGTTGAGGAGGCCACCTTCCTCACCCGCTTCGCCAACTCGGTGACCCTCGTCCACCGTCGCGACAAGCTACGTGCCTCCCAAATCATGGCCGAGCGCGCCGAGGCTGATCCCAAGATCACCTTCGCTTGGAACAGCGAGATCGTCGCCATGCACGGTGAATCGAAGCTGGAATCAGTGACTCTACGTGACACCAAGACCGGTGAGGAACGCCAGCTCGAGGTCGCGGGAGTTTTCGAGGCCATCGGGCATGACCCGCGCTCCGAGCTGGTGCGTGGTCAGGTCGATCTGGACGACGCCGGATACGTTGTGTGCGCCGAGCCGTCGACTCGCACCAACCTGCCGGGAGTTTTCGCCTGCGGTGACCTCGTCGACTCTCACTATCAGCAGGCCATCACTGCAGCTGGGTCTGGATGCCGTGCAGCTCTTGACGCCGAGCGGTTCCTCGCCGAACTCGGACGCTGAGGACCTCGCGAGTTTGCTGCATCGCTTCGTGACGCCATGAGCTATGAACACGGGGCGATGCGGCGATTTTTGTCACGCCTCCTTCGAGACCGGCCGCAAAACTCACTGCCATGCAGCCAGCCGCAACCTCGACGTGAACACCTTTTTCTTCCCCGACACCGGATCCGTGAATCCCATCTGCCAGGCCTGCAGCTGCAGCGGGTGGCTGAAATCATCCACTGGGGTGTCCAGAAGTACCGGGTAAAAGGGGTCATTGACAATAGGAGCGCCGAGCCTCTGCATATGGAGACGAATTTGGTGAGTGCGACCTGTCCTAGGCCTGGCCTCATAGAGTCCCAATCCATCACGCTCGGCTATCAGACTGACGTCGGTTACAGCGTTCGGCTCACCCGGGATCTCGCGAGCCTGGAGAATGCCCCGCTCTTTGATGATGCGTGACCTTATCTGCCAGCCGTTTTTCGTCACAACAACCCCATCCCCAGCACGACCGTGCACCAGGGGTGCGACCAACCGGTATTTTTTGAACACCTCACGATGCTCAAACATCTCTTGGTAGGGCCGCCGCCACTTCCGCTCCCGCGTCAGCAGCAGCACCCCGGCAGTCACCCGGTCGAGACGGTGGGCCACTGTCAGTTCCGGTAGCCCCATCTGGGTTCGCAGCCGGACGACTACTGACTCAAGAACATGCTGCCCCCGCGGAATCGACGACAGGAAGTGCGGTTTGTCGACCACAAGGATTCGCTCGTTGGCGTACAAGATCCCGATGCCAGCTGGGACAGGGGTCTCTTCGGGCAGGTCTCGGTGGAAGAAAACGAACGTTTGCGGGGTGAAGGGGGAACCCGCTGTGACGACGCATCCCGCTTCGTCGACGAATCTCCCCTCGCAGAGCATTTCATCAACCCGCTGCTCACCTAGTCTGACGAGCTTTTCGATCAGATAATGACGCATCGTCGGCCAGGGCCAGCCATCAATCCCCCGCGCGGCCGCCAATCTGCGACACGTGCCGTGATCGGGGGTATGGACCCACGCCGATTCCAGACCATGACGTTGTGGAAGAGGCGACCGGGGCACCGTGCCAGCCTACGGGGCCTTTTAGCGCATACCCAACACTCCCCATACCAAGTCCTAAAAATCCCGTCTCGCGGGTCCACAGCTCACCGCAGTGTTTCGACCGCTGTCATCCTCGACGTCATCACCGGGCCGTGGTCCGACAAGCTCAAACGTCGCAAACCTTTCACGATGGTCGCCCCCATCGCTGGAGTGGGAGTGATTCCGCTCTTGCTCGTCAACCAACCGTGGACCCTCACGGTCGTTTCAGCTATGGGCGGTGCCGCATTTGGAACCTACATGGCGGTCGATGGCGCTCTCATGGTCGAAGTCCTGCCCAACCGCGACGATTCGGCTCGCGATCTGAGCTTCCTCAATGCAGCGAACTCGTTACCGATCGTCTTCGCTCCCGGCATTGGCGCGGCGCTGGTCAAGACCACTGGATATCCCGGACTTTTCACGGCAACGATCGTCCTGGCAATCCTCGAGGTGCCAGTTCTCGACATTTCCGACACTTCCGCCGCTATGGCCGAAGCCCGGCGTGATGTGCCCGATCTCGCTGCGGCATTGCACCAAAGTCACCTGCGTTACCTGTCGCACGGGGCACGTCTTGACGACCCGTGCAGCAACCCGATCTGTCTAGAGGATGCCACCGGCCTTCCGCCGACATTTTTGCTCAACTGCGAGGTAGACCCCTTACGCGATCTCTATAGTGGAGGCCCGAAGCCTCCGTGTGAAAACCTCACTTCAAGGGCTCACCGGCGACGGTGAATGTCACCGGGGTGTGCGCCTCGACCGTGCGTGACACGGTGCAATTCTTATCTCGTGACATCGCAACGACGCGATTCACCAGTCCGGCCGCCTCGCGACCCTCCTCGGTGTCGGGGAAGCTGAGCTGAAAGTCAACCGAAACGTCGTCAAGGGATGCTCGGCCCTGCTCGTCGCTGGCCTTGGTACCCATCACGGAGACAGTGAACTGGGTTGGCTCACCGCGTCGGCTCGTCACCGTATCAACGTCGATAGACGAACATCCGCCGATGGCCGCCAGCAACAACTCGACGGGGGTGAACTCGGCGTCCTGACCGGACCCAAACCGGATCTGGCCGCCGCGTGCATTGGTGGCGGTGTAGTGGCCCTGGCTGCGACGAACCAGGGAAACCTTCTTGGTTGCGGATGGCATGACTTCTCCTCAGCCCACGAATTCCTCGATCACCTTAACTAGCGCCTTCTTCGTCTTGCCGCCCTGCAGCGACTTGACGAGCTGACCACCCTGCCAGACCTGAATAGTTGGCAGGGACATGATTCCCTGCTCAGCTGCGATCCGGGTATTGGCGTTGGTGTCAACTTTGGCGAAAATCATCCGGCCGCCGTAAACCCCAGCCAGCTCCTCGATGATCGGGGAAAGCTGTTTACAAGGAGCGCACCAGTCGGCCCAGTAGTCGACAAGGACGGGCTTGGCAGCGCCGAGTACCTGAGAGGCAAAAGTATCGTCGGTAACCTCGATGACGTTGTTCATGACACCCTTTCTAGTTCGACCCGATGAGTGTAGGTCGAGCCGGGTCGAACGGCACTTCTAGTTCACTACCACCGAGCGGTTTCCTGTCCTGTCTGGGCAAACTCCAGTGGCACACAGCACCCCGGTACACACAGCCCCGGTATAAAAACGTCGTTCCCCACGACCCTGAAACCCTGAAGTGCTCACACCCCTGTCGAGTTGACAGTTTTGCTCCTAACGACGATCCGCAAGTGTGACAACTTACGACAAAGCGCGCACAGGCATGACGCGCGGGTAGGACAACGTAGACCTTCTGAGGGCACAAAACTCACACTGAACAGCCACGGCCCGGCTATACCTGCCCCTGGGCACCACGCAAGCAACCCCTGAGCTGCTATCCGCGAGGTCCACGACGGTTCACCCACTGGCCGGGGCGAGTAGGACGCCGTCCGTTTGCGGCCAGAAAGCTTTAACTACCTCGGTTTCGCACCGGTCAGGCCGGGCGAGGGGATGGTCAATGGTGACCTTGACCATCCCCAAACGGCGAGCTTCTTCGAAGAGCCCGCCAGCCATGAGGCTCATGGAGAGTCGCTAGACGGCACAGCGAGGGTCATCCGCACGAAAGTGCGCCTGGGACCATCACCTCGTCATGGCTCACCCGGCGTCAACCCGGCACCGTCACATCTAGACCCGCGTCACAACACGGACTTGCCGACCTCCACGACATGATCGGCAGTGAACCCGAACTTCTCGAACAGCACAGTTCCGGCAGCAGAAGCACCGAAATGCTCCAGGGAGACCGAGGCACCCTTGCAGCCGACATATTTCGACCATCCCATCGCGATGCCGGCTTCGACGCTGACACGAGCGGTCACTGAGCTGGGAAGCACCGACTCGCGGTACTGCTCGTCCTGCTCATCGAACCACTCCTGGCACGGCATCGAGACAACCCGGGTCGGTACGCCGTCGGCCTCCAACTTCTTCTGCGCTTCGAGAGCCACCGACAGCTCAGATCCGGTGCCTATGAGAATGAGCCTGGGCTCGGCGCTGGCCTCAGACACCACATATGCGCCCTTGGCGACACCCTCGGCGGAGGCGTACTCGCTGCGATCAAGCGTCGGCAGGTCCTGACGCGAAAGCACCAGAGCGGCAGGACGATCGGTGTGTTCCAAGATGGTGCGCCACGCCACAGCGGTCTCGTTAGCGTCGGCCGGACGAACGATGTCGAGACCCGGGATGGCACGGTAAGAAGCCAGGTGTTCAATCGGCTGATGGGTGGGGCCGTCCTCACCAACGCCGATGGAGTCGTGGGTCCACACGAAGATCGACGGGACCTTCATGAGGGCCGCGAGACGAGCCGCCGGACGCATGTAGTCAGAAAAGACGAAGAAGGTTCCGCCGTAGCAACGGGTCAGGCCCGACAGTGTAATGCCGTTGAGGATGCCCCCCATGGCATGCTCGCGCACACCAAAGTGGATCGTGCGACCGTAAGGGCCGCCCGGGTCCTTCTCAGAGCAACGGTCCTCGGGCAGGAACGAATCAGCCCCCTTCATCGTGGTGTTATTGGACCCGGCGAGGTCTGCCGATCCGCCCCACAACTCAGGAAGCTGAGGACCGAGGGCATTCAAGACGGCCCCAGACGCTTTCCGGGTGCTCATCTTGCCGGGCTCAAAGGTCGGGATCTCGAGATCCTCAGGCAGCTTGTGGCTGAGCATTCGCTCGAGAAGGGCGGCGCCGTCGGGGTTGGCGTCGTGCCAAGCGGCGAACTTCTCGTCCCAGGCCTCGCGCAAAGCTTTGCCACGCTTTGCAAAAGCGGAACGCACCTTCTGAACCATATCGACGTCAATGGCGAAGGGCTTGTCTTCGAAACCGAGTTTCTTCTTGAGAGCGCTGACTCCCTCGGCACCAATCTTCGCGCCGTGTACCTGGGCCAGGCCTGCCAGGACCGGGAGCGGCCACCCGATAACGGTCGTCAGGCGGATGAAGGACGGCTTGTCGGTAACGGCCTTGGCGTTGTCGATGGCTTCCATAAGAGCCTCGACGTTCTCCTCATAGGTGGTGCCGCCGTTGGTGAAGTCGACGTGCTGGACGTGCCAGCCGTAGGCCCGGTAACGAGCCTCGACGTCCTCCGAGAAAGCGATGGTGGTGTCACCCTCGATGGTGATCCGGTTGTCGTCGTAGAACAGGATGAGGTTGCCCAGTTCCTGGGTTCCGGCCAGGGACGAGGCCTCGGACGCGACACCCTCCTGCATACAGCCGTCGCCAGCGATGGCGTAGACGTAATGGTCGAAGGGGCTGGTTCCGGGGGCGGCGTCCGGATCGAGAAGGCCACGCTCACGACGTGCCGCCATGGCCATACCAACGGCGTTGGCGACGCCAGCACCCAGCGGTCCGGTGGTGGTCTCGACGAATTTCGTCAGGCCGTATTCGGGGTGACCGGGGGTCAGGGATCCCCAGGTACGCAGAGACTCCAGATCGGACAGCTCAAGGCCAAGACCGGCCAGGTAGAGCTGGGTGTACTGGGTGAGCGAAGAGTGCCCGGCGGACATGATGAAGCGGTCGCGACCGAGCCAGTTCGGATCGGACGGGTCGATGGCCATGACCTTGTGGTAGAGCAAATAGCCCAGCGGGGCCAGGGAGATAGCGGTGCCGGGGTGTCCATTACCGGTCTTCTCAACGGCGTCGGCCGCCAGCACTCGTGCAGTGTCGACAGCGAGCTTGTCGGTGTCGGTCCACGTCAGTTCGGTTGCCACGATGATCCTCTCGTATTGGCGTATTGGCCTGATCTATGTGATGTGTTGTCGCTCGTCATGGCGATGGGGTTCCGGTCCTCGTTGGGAATCCTATTCGTAACCTGATAGCCATGCACTTTCGGGAATTCTGACCTCACTGATGTGCAGGAATGTCGTCATTCATCACCTCGCTTAGCTCCTCGGGCCGCACATGAGCCTGGCTGCGGATCTTCTTAAGCCGGTGCATGACTTGGTTTTCGCCGCGACCAAAGTAGTCGTGGAGGCGAGCATATTCGGCGTACAAGAGGTCATATTGGTCGGCTCTACGCGTATCAACCTGGTAGACCCCGGTGAGTTTTCCTCCCATAGCTTGAGAGGCTGCACGCACGTCGGGGTACGCGCCAGCGGCGACCGCGCCGAAAATTGCCGAGCCACGCGAGCCAGGCTGCCCTGCCGTGCCCACAGACAGCGGCACGCGACAAATATCGCACATCAGCTGCATAAGGAAGTGATTCTTGGTGAGTCCTCCGGCAACGACCATCTCGCTGATCTCGATTCCGGCGCTGCGGAACGATTCGATGATGGTCCGAGCCCCAAAGACAGCGGCTTCTAAGAGAGCCCGGTACTGGTCTTCTGGAGTAGTGGTGAGGGTTTGGCCAAGAATCATGCCGGACAGCCTGGGGTCAGCCAGGACCGATCGGTTTCCGTTATGCCAATCGAGCGCGATAAGACCGTGCTCGCCTACTTTCTGGCCTGCACATTTCTCGCTCAGCAGCTCATGCACGGTGATACCGCGACGCTGCGCCTGCTCGCCGTATGAGGCGGGCACGCAGTTCTCGACGAACCAGGCAAAGATGTCACCGAAGGCAGTTTGACCGGCCTCGTACGTCCACGACCCCTCGATCATCCCGCCGTTAACAATGCCGAAAACTCCCGGCACCTCTCGACATTGGGAGTCCGAAACGATGTAGCAGGCCGATGTTCCCATGATCGCGGTCATCTGACCGTTGTCGACAGCCTGTACGGCCGCTGCGGTGGCATGAGCGTCAATATTCCCGCTGGCCACCGCAATTCCTGCCGGCAGGCCGAGCTGCTCGGCACATTTCAACGTCAGGCCGCCGACCCGTGCTCCTAGGGGCAGGATTGGCGCGTTCATGCGGGTTTCAAAAACGTCGGCGAAGCCTGGGTTGAGGTTCGCTAGGAACTCCTGCGACGGATACTTGCCATCCTGGTACGTCCGCTTGTACCCCGAGTCCCCCTGAGCGAAGGTGAGGACCCCCGTGAGTTGCCAGGTGATCCAGTCAACAGCGTCGCAGAAGACCTCTGTGGCCCGGTACACCTCCGGTGCCTGCTCGAAGGTCTCAAGCACCTTTGGAAGCAGCATTTCAGGGGACAAAACGCCCCCATAACGCGCCAGCCACGGCTCTCGTCGAACTTGGGCAAGCTTAACGATCCGTTCAGCTTGGTCCTGAGCGCCGTGATGTTTCCACAACTTCACCCAGGCATGGGGGTTGTTGGCAAATCCTGGCACCTGACACAGCGGCGTACCGTCAGATTTCGCAGCGACGACGGTAGCGGACGTGAAATCCACCCCGATGCCGATGATGTCGTTGGCATTGACGCCCGAATCAGCAACGGCTCCGGGAACAATTGCCGTCAGCGCCTCGATGTAGTCACTGGGGTCTTGCAGGGCGAAGTCTGGCGGTAATTTTCGACCGTCAGCCGCGCTAAGTACCCGATCCATGACGCCGTGCGAGTATTCGTGAACAGCAGTTCCCATTTCGGCACCGTCACGAACCCTGACGATGACAGCCCGGGCCGACAGAGTGCCGAAATCCAGCCCCACCACGTATTTGTCGGTCATGGCCCCTCTCCTTGGTGCAGTCGCGGGATGGAACCGGGGCGAGTACGCCAACTCCACCCCGCGACGGTCTTTGCGGTCCTCGCGTAGCGCGTCAGTCCTGCGGCCAGGGACGCTGACCCCAGAATCCATCGGGCTGGAACAGCGGCTCAACGAGGTCACCAACGGTCCCCGTCTCGACGAGCAGGTCAAGCAGGGTGTAGCGAGACCTAATCATCTGGCACCGATAGTAAGTGTCGTGGAAGCGTTCCCGGGTCAGTCCGATCTGGGCTGGGTGATAAATACCCCCAACCGCCTTGATGATGTCCTCGACGCGCGTCGCGGGCATCACCTGAGCACGGCAACGCTCCTGAATGGTTGGCCATTTCGACTTCACAAGTTCTAGGCGTTCACGCAGGGCGTCCGCGTCGAGGTATTTCTCCATGGTCTGCTTGACGGCGGGCTCCACCATGTCGCCAGTGAAGTTGGCGCGGACCTTGGCCTCCATCTCCTGGGCCGAGGGCCACTTAGCAACAGCGGCGTCTACGTCAAGGGTCGTGAAATCGTGCTCCAACACCTTCTCCCACAGGGCCAGCACCGAGATGGTCCCCAGGCCTACCTTGAACCCGTGGGTCAGCGGCGGGTCCTGATCCATGCCGAGATGTTCCATTTCCCACACGTGGGAGAACTGATGGCCAGCACCCGAGGCAGGACGCGAGGAGATGCGGTATTTCTGCATCGCCAAGCCCGACAGCACCAAACCCTCGACCAAGCCGACGAACGACTCTGGGTTGCCGTTGGCCAGCCCCTCAGGATCGCTGATCGCGGTCGGAAGGGCGTCCTGGGCGAGGTGCCACGACTCCGCGTCAATAGGCTCGACCCCCAGCTCGTCCGCGACGATCCAGTCGGCTCCAGCCGGCACTTTCTCGATGAGGTCTCCCAGGCCGGTGGCGGTGCACCGCTGTGGCGCACCGGCCATTGTCGGAAGATCGGCAATGAGGGCCTGCGGTGCACGACAGCTCATGGTGTGCTTGAAACCGTTCTCGGTGATGGAAGCACCAAACGCCGCGTACCCGTCCATCGAGGCGGCGGTGCACACATTCATGTAGCGCCGGCCCAGCTCGTCACTGGCTCGCTTGGTGAGGTCGTTAAGAGTGCCCGAACCGATGGAACAGGCAATCACACCGTCGAGGTCACGAATATGGTCACGGATCTTCTCGATGTTCTCGTAGCAGGCGTAGACAGTGGGTCGTCCGGGGAAAATAATCGGTTCGACAGTCTCCACGCCATGAGCGTCGAACGATGCCTTCGTCTGCTCCCCAGCAACAGCCCAGGTGTTCTCGTCGGCAATGATGATCGCCTTCGCGTCACCGAACAATTCTTTGAACACTCGCCCCGTCTCACCAAGCACGTCATGGCCCATGACCACGACGTCAGTGTCGTCGCAATCAGCCAAGGCCTTGTCAATCAATTCGGACATTGCTTCTCCTCTGATCGGTGTGATCGTCAGTTTTTGTCGGCCTCGTGATCGACCATGTGGTGAATCATGGGGCGCAGCTGTGGGTAGGTGTCGCAGTACTTGTCCACGTAGTACTGATACTCCTCGTAACGCTCCTGATTGGGTTCGATGAGGTCGATCTCGTGAACCATCTGTTTCGCTGCCTCGGGTAGGTCCTTGAACAGGCCGGCGCCGACGGCGGCCACCATGCAGGTGCCGAGCACAACGGCGTCGCCAACTTCGGTCAGAGCGATCGGGACCCCCGTCACGTCAGCGTGCATCTGCATCCAGTTGCGGCTCTTGGTGGCACCACCGCAGGCGACCATATGATCGACCTCGAAGCCAGCCGCTTTCATGGCACGCAAGTTGTGGGCCGTGCCGTAGCAGACCGACTCCTGGATGGCGTGGTAGAAGTGCGCCGGGGTGTGCATGAGGGACAGACCCCAGATGATGCCGCGGGCCTTCGAGTCGGTGTATGGGGTGCGGTTGCCCTGGAAGTACTCGTTGATGATGAGACCGTCGGACCCGGGACGGATGTTCCGCGACTGCTCATTAAGGACGTCGTAAGGGTTGAGACCGATCTTCTCTGCAGCAGCGGTGTAATCAGCGGCAAAACTGTCCTTGAACCATTTGAGCACCGAACCGGTCGAGACCTGGCTGCCTTCGACGGTGTATTGACCGGGCATAACGGCGTCGGTGTACGAGCCGAAAAACCCCTGGCCGTGAATCTCGGTGTCGGACTGGCCGGTCAACACGTGCGAGGAGCCAGTAATGAGAGCCATCGACCCCGGGGACAACACACCGAGGCCGATCTGGCCCGCCCAAGCATCGCCCAGGCCCTGAGCGACCGGGATTCCTGGACGCAGGCCCAGCAGCTGGGCCGGAATCGTACCCAGGGTGCCGACCGGAGTGCCGAGGTCGACAACCCGCTCCGGAATCTTGTCAAAAACGTCGCCACAGCCAATGGTCTCGTAAAAATCTACCGGCCAGCCGCCTTTGTCGCGGTTGTAGTACATCCGGATGGCGGCCGAGTTGATGTTTGTTGTCCACTCGCCAGTGAGCTTGTAGGTCACCCAGTCGGGAGCGTCGACGAGGTGAGCGGCCTTGCGGTACGTCTCCGGCTCGTGTTCGCGCAGCCAGGCGGCCTTGAAGGGGTACCACTCTGCGGTGGCCGGGGATTTTCCGGCGCCGTTGTAGAGGCGGGCCACCGAGTCAGATTTCTCAGCGCGAGCAGCCTGCTCGGTGGCGCGGACGTCCATCCACATCATTGCCGGGCGCAGTTCATTTCCGCGCTCGTCCATGGCAACCATCGTTATCGTCGTGGCGTCATAGGAGATACCTGCGATGGCAGCCGGGGAGATCCCGGCCGCCGCGATGGCGCGATGGCAGGAAGCCTGTAGCGCCTTCCACCATTCCTCTGGGTCTTGTTCAGCCCAGCCCGGTCGGGGATGGGTGGTTTTGTACGGGGTCGCCGCAAAGGTCAGCGGACGTCCTTCAAGGTCGAAAATTGCCACTCGGCAGGACTCAGTGCCGTAGTCGATTCCCAAAAGGTAGGGGCCGTTGTTCAACATCGTTGTCTCCAGTGGGTATGTCTTGAGGGGCTGCGGCTGCAGTGCTCGCACCCCGTCGTGTCAGTCGTTGTCTTCGGTCCAGCCAAGTTCCTGCCACGTGACGGCAGGAATAAGCCGGTCAATGCGATCCAGGGTCCAGGTGGGACGGTGTTTGTCATCCAGTGCCGCGACGTCTTCGGCGGTGGCCTCACCGGTCAACACGCAGGCTGATTTCATGCCGGTGTCGAGGGCCATCTGAATGTCGGTCTGCAGCCGGTCACCAACCATGACGCAATCCGACGGGTCGACGTCGAGGCCGGACAGTGCCTCGGTGAGCATGATCGGCGACGGCTTGCCCAGGCTGACTTTGCACTGCTGTCCGGTACATGCCTCGATGGCCGCTGTGATGGCAGCGCAATCAGGCTCGCCGCGACCGCCCGGGAAGGGGCAGAACCGGTCCGGGTTGGTTTGTATGAGGAAGGCGCGCTTGTAAAACCAGATGGCGTCAAAGGCGATCTGCAACTTTCGGTAATCGAAGGCGCGGTCATACGAGGCGATGACGATGTCGATCTTCTCGGGATCTTCGCTCAGCTCAATACCGGCCTGCTGCAGACTTCGCTTGAGGGGCTCCTCTGCGATCGCAAAGACCCTGGCGTCGGGGTGGTTATTCACCAGCCAGCGTGTCGTCGTGACTACCGTGTTGGAAATGTCCTCGATAGCCGTCGGCAGTCCCAACTTCTTGAGCTTTTCGACGTACTGGTCCGGGTCCTTCGTCGGGTTGTTCGACAGAAACCTGACCGGAATCTCGCGACGACGTAGCTCCTCAATCATGCGGCGGGAACCTGGCAACAGACGGTCACCGAGGTAGATAGTGCCGTCCATGTCAAAGACATAGGCCTTGGCAAACTCGGTTGGCGCGTTGATGACGTCATTCATGGTTGTCACTTCCTTGGGTCAGATCAGGCGAACAGGGCAGCCAGCGAGACAACCACGGTGTTACTCAGCCAGATGGCTGCAGCAGGCGGGTCGATGTGGCTGGTGCCGCGGGCGTACCAAAGCCGTGCGCAAAACTCGCCGAGACCGGCAGCGAAGATACCGAAGATGGCGGCGATAATCAGGGCGATCGCTGCCATTCCCCAGGTATGGGAGTCCCACGTCGAGGTCGCCGTCCAGGTATAAGTCCCGATACTCTCACCCATCAGCACTGGGAAGAACTGGACAGCGGCTAAGCCGGCAATATTCGTCACGTGGTGCTGAACCGGCATGTTCCGGTCGAGGATGAGAAGCAGGACCATGATGGCCGATATGCCGAAGCAGAAGCTGTTGGCGTTGATGGCGGCCACGTGGTTGTCAAAGCCCATCTTGGTGAGGCGGGCACCCACGTTGGCGGCCAGCAGAAGGGAGGCTCCACCGGCGAAGATGCCGAAAAGAGAGCCGATCGCCACCAGCTGGATGGGCTTTTCCTGCCACTCCAGCCACCGTCCGTTGGGACCCGGCTTGATCTTCGCTGAGAAGGTGGTGGCGCCTTCGTTGAACAGTTCAGGGTTGTGCAAAGAACCGTGGAACAGCCCTTTTCCGGGGACGCCGCCAAAAACGACACGGGCAAGCAGCCCGGAGACCAGCACCGTCATGGCTACGGGGTCAGTGTGCTTGCCGAACCACGGGATGTTGGAGATGCCGATCTGGCACAGGTAACCAAAAACCCCGAACAGAGAGCCGACGAGGAGGATATCGGAGCGTCCGATACCTCCCAGCGGGGTATTGACGTCCTTGCCGTCATCAAGACGACCCCGGTAACGGGCATAAATGGCTGCCGCGACGCCGCCGGCGAAGGCGATGTGCGGACCCATGAAGGGGCCGAAGGCTAAGTAGTCCAGGCCGAAGGTGTTTCCGGTTGCGGCAAAGACTCCCCAGGAAGCCAGCACGCAGAAGCCGGTGAAAACGAAGGCGTAGTTGCCGCCAATGGCAGCTCCGACGGCGCCGCCGGCAATGGCGGCAAGTAGTCCAAAGATGAATACTCCGACAGAGGTGGTGAACATCGGTGTTCCTTATATATAAGGGCGGGATGCACCCGCGATCGGATGCCCGCGCACAACGCCGGTGCTGTACGCGGTCTTTCTGGGCGTCCTGAAGGTTCGTTCCCTCAGGGGCAGGGTGGCTCAGATATGTGCGGCGCGTGGCGCGGGTGTTGGCACCCGCGCCAGACTGGTCTCAGCAGCTTCCCGGGGCGGTCTCCCCGGCAATGTCGCCTGATTCGTAGGCGCTGATGAGGTCAACGTTGGTCTTGGAATGGGAACTCGGGTCAAAGGTGTACCCAATGAACTCACGAGCCAGACGACGAGCCAGTTCAAGTCCGATGACGCGCTGCCCCAGGCACAGGACGTGGGCGTCGTTGGACATAATGAGGCGCTCTACGGAGAAGGAGTCGTGGGCAGTGCAGGCCCGGATACCCGGCACCTTGTTGGCGGTAATGGCCATGCCCATTCCAGTGCCGCAGAGGAAAATGCCTCGATCAGCCTTGCCGTCCTTGATGACGTTGGCTCCCTTGACGCCGACGTGCGGGTACAGGGTGTCATCACCCTCCTGGACGCCGACATCAATCACGTCATCGACTCGTGAATCGGCCTCGAGGTCGGCCTTGATGGCGTCCTTGTACTGCACTGCCGCTGGGTCGGCGGCGACGACGATTCTCAGTCCCATGATCCCTCCATGCCGTGTGTTGGGAAGTCTCACTCGCAAGCGCGAGAAGTAACGACTCACGGTGTTAATAGTAACACTGTACATGTGAAAAGTAAGGTTTGGAGTGTGTTTTTCACCAAAATCAGGTCTTTGACGCTTGGGGCTGCACGTAGCGTTACCCGGACAAGTGTGCAACCAGCAGCACCGCCACTACCTGTTACATGCTGATGCATGACATCTCGTGCGTGACTGGGCCGAGGCACACAAAAATCACACCACGCCTGTGAAAACGTCGTCGAAATGGTGCAGGTGGCGTGGAACCGGGGACAGTCGTCAGGACTCTGATGAATCATCCCCCACGACCATGAGGTGAACCCCAAGGTCGCGCAGCTGACCAAGAATCCCGGGCGGAGTGTGGCCGTCGACAACGACGTGATCGAATTCCGTCAAGTCGGCAAATTTGAACAGCGCGCGTCGTCCGAACTTGGTGTGGTCGAGCAGCAGCACTCGCTTCTCGGCTGACTCGAGCATGGCCCGCTTGACCTCGACAACCTCTTGATACGGGTGATAACAGCCCGCCTCAAAAATTCCCGACGCAGACAGGAAGCACAGATCGGCGTGCATCGAGCGGATCATCCGAACCGCTGCGGGACCCATCAACGACTTCGCCCACGACTGGTACTCACCACCTGAGACGACAAGCTTGTCGGAGCCATTGGCAATGACCTCATCGGCCACCAGGAGGGAATTCGTGACAACGGTCAGCGGAGAATGGTCTCCCAGGGACCTCAACAGCCACACTCCCGACGTCGAGTCATCCAGCATGATTGAGCACCCCGGACCAATGAGGCCACCGGCAAGGTCAGCTACCGACTGTTTGTCAGCCGAGCTCTGCTCCAACCGAAATGTGGCGTCAGCCTCATGCAAACCGTTCGCAACCGCAACAACGCGGCCACGGTGACGCTGCAGCACTCCGCTGGCTTCAAGAGTCGCCAGGTCGCGATAAATCGTCATGGCAGATACCCCAGTGGCCTCAACAAGGTCCTCGACGGTAACTGAGCCCGCTCGTACTACGGCTTCAGCAATCGCGAGCTGACGCGCCCTCGGACCGCCCTGACCCTTAGAAACCGTGGTCCTATTGCCGACCATCACCTATCGCCTTCCCACCTGTCCGATTCGCAAGAATATTAGCCGCGCGGCGACGAGGTCCTGCTCTCACGCGCAGAGAGTGACCGTTGACCGCGAATTGAATTCCAGCGGCGACCGGCGCGGTGGCCCCACAGCGGTGATCCATCGGAAGGTTGAAGGTCGTTGCGACAAAGCCCGAGCAACCGGTGACGTGCCGTGCGCCGCCCCGTACCCCGGCTGACGATTTTCGTCATGGGGTTGGGCAACGGCACAACTACGGGCCACTGGGAAAACGCCACGGTGCGGATAATCGATCATCAGGCGAGGGTTATCTCGAACACCGTGTCAATCTCATCAGGCAGCGGATAGCTGAACTCAGGTTGAGGACCCATTGACAGGAAGGCAAGATCGTTGCGGTCACTTACTGTCCAGCATTGGGCCATCGGAACTTCCGACCCATCCGCCAACCTGCGTACGAGTTTCACCTGGTCGGGGCGCAGGCCGATGAGGGGTAGCGGACCGACAGGAGCTTCGAAGACATGGGCATACAGCTTGCCGTGACCCGCAGTCCACCAGCCCCAATCAGGTTTCGGTAAGCCGGCGGGTCCGCACCCACGGATCGACTCGCAGTTGTCGTCCATCCACGTCCCCACTTGATCGAGGACCTTCGCTGAACCGGTCGGGATCCGCCCTCGCGCGTCCGGACCAACATTGGTCAGCAGGTTCCCGCCTTTGGCGACGCACTCAACCAATTTGTGCACCACCATTGATGCAGGCTTCCACACCGTGTCGGAGGCGCAGTATCCCCAATGATTGTTGAGGGTCATACATGACTCCCACGGCACCGGGCTGCCGTCGTATCCGATAACGCCCTGAGTGGGGATAATCTGCTCTGGAGAGGCGAAGTCCCCCGCCCATGGCGATGGTGTCGCAGTGAGAATCGAACCCGGGTTGGCGCCGTCGCCCTCCATGCGATTGTCCATGATCGCGTCGGGTTGTAGTTCGCGAACGATTCGAACTATCTCGTCCGCACCCCACTGCTGCGGCCCCATACCCTCGTATGAAAAATCGAACCACAGGATGTCGAGCGGTCCGTAACCAGAACACAGCTCCCTGACCTGGCCGTGCAAAAACTGCCGGTAGGAGTCAAGATCGGGCACATGATCGGGGACGGCACCCCGCATCGGGTGATGAAGGTCGGCATGGTGCGGGAAGTCTGGCCGTGACCAGTCAATGAGGGAGAAGTACAAACCCACTTTGATCCCGCGTTTACGGAATGCGGCGAGAAACTCTGCGACAAAGTCTCGGCCTAACACCTTGGCCGTTGTGTAGTCGGACAAGGCAGAGTCGAACAACGCATATCCGTCGTGATGTTTGGCGGTGAGGATCGCGTATCTCATGCCAGCACTCGCCGCCACTTCGGCCCATGCGTCGAAATCTGGTTCAGGTCGGAAAGCGTCAATAGCGTATTGGTAATCCTCGACGCTCATTCTCTCAGCTGAACGCACCCACTCACCGCGCGCTGGAACTGCATATGCTCCCCAATGGATGAACATTCCAAAGCGGTCGTGACGCCACCACGCAGAACGACCAAATCTGTCCTCATCAATAACCCGCATGGAACAAGTGTGACACAGCGGCTGCGGGCAGGTTCGATCGCCTCTTTTGATACCCGACATCACTGAGCTGGAAACCCTCTGAATCGCCTCCCACAAGCCATTACGGGTTCTTTGCAGTTGCGCGCGTGGGTAGTTGGGGGTAGGGGTCGGGGTAGGAGCCGAGACCCCGATGATCGAAACTCCAACACTTACCAGGTTCTTCACAAATAAGAGTGAATGAGGGGTCGAAATATTCGTTTGCGATGAGCCACAAAGGCACATCCACCCGTGGGAACCGGGCGGATGTGCCTTTACAGAGTAAGGGCCGCCTCACAACGAGGCGGCCCTTACTTCGTGTCCTAGCAGGTGCTAGTTGTCACTGACTCAGTGGTTGTAGCGGCGACGCACAGCGTAAGCCGCGCTACCGATCACCAGCAGTCCCACTCCACCAACTGCCAATCCAGTCAGCGGAGACTGGGTCTCGCCCGAAGCACCCGTACGCGGGAGCTGGGTCGGAACAGCAGTCACCTGAGCAGACTGTGACGGGGCCGGGGCCTTTGGCGCGGCAGCAGGCTGCGACGGGGTAGGCGTCGGTGACGCAGCCGGCTCCTTCACCGAAACCGTGACCTCATCGAGGACCTTGCCATCGCCGTCACGCACAGTCACCTTAATGACGTCGCCAGGCTTGGCGGACTCATCAGGAGTCACCTTGATCGTACCGGTCTCCGGATCGATCTCAGCCTTACCGGGGCCATCGGTCTCGACGGTCGTACCTTCAGGAACATCGCCACCAGTGTTGGGGATGTCAACCGGCTCGCCAGGAACCGTCGGGGTATCAGCCCAGTCAGGACCAGGCGCAGGCTCAGTGACCGTAATCGTGAAGGTGACATCCTCAGACGACCCATCCGGGTACTTCACAGTCACCGTCACCTCATAAGGATCACCAGGCTTGGCATCCTCAGGCACCTTAACAGTGGCGTCACCAGTATCAGGATCAACCGTCACACCAGGAGTATCCGAGGAGAACTCAGTACCCTCAGGCAGATCTTTATCACCAGTCTGCGGAACCTCAACGGACTCACCAGGCTCACCAGAGCCACCCTGGTAACCAGGATTCTCAGTGTCCTTCTGCCACGGGCAACCATCATTGTCAGCCGGACCAGCCTGATCGGGGCACTTGTCCTTATCATCGGTCACACCATCGCCATCACCATCACCAGGCGCAGGCTCAGTGACCGTAATCGTGAAGGTGACATCCTCAGACGACCCATCCGGGTACTTCACAGTCACCGTCACCTCATAAGGATCACCAGGCTTGGCATCCTCAGGCACCTTAACAGTGGCGTCACCAGTATCAGGATCAACCGTCACACCAGGAGTATCCGAGGAGAACTCAGTACCCTCAGGCAGATCTTTATCACCAGTCTGCGGAACCTCAACGGACTCACCAGGCTCACCAGAGCCACCCTGGTAACCAGGATTCTCAGTGTCCTTCTGCCACGGGCAACCATCATTGTCAGCCGGACCAGCCTGATCGGGGCACTTGTCCTTATCATCGGTCACACCATCGCCATCACCATCACCAGGAGTGACGATGACCAGCGCGTTGACGGTATCGGAGGTGCCATCTGGGTAGACGGTATCGATACGGGCGGTGTAGTTGCCAGGCTTCTGATCCTTTGCCGGAGAAGCGGTGATCTTACCGGTGGTCTTGTCAACGGCGATCCACTCTCCAAGGGCCTTTTCAACCTGCGGGGTGAGGGCGAAGGTGGTGCCTGCGGGGAATCCGTCTTTACCGACGGTATCAACCGGGGCGGGACCTGTTGCAGTCTTACCAGCAGCGACCTCGAGGTTCTCCCACTGGGGCTGGTTGTCAGCGGTCACCGCAGGCTTTTCACCCACAGTCACCACAGCGTTGGCGTTATCCGTGCCACCGTTATC
>NZ_JAUNEJ010000003.1:44710-331602 GCF_030525615.1 Cutibacterium sp.
GGCGTACCAGCGCACTGATCCTTATCATCGGCAACACCATCACCATCAGCGTCAGGCTTTTCACCCACAGTCACCACAGCGTTGGCGTTATCCGTGCCACCGTTATCCGGGTACGTCACCACGACGGGAACGGTGATCTTGTCACCCTTCTTCGCACCCTCAGCAACCGGAACCGTCACAGCACCAGTCTTCGGATCCACCGTCACACCAGCAGGAGCATCCTTACCGGCAGCAAACGTAGTCCCCTCAGGAGCCTTACCCTTCTCCACCTCATCAGTGGCCGGGTTATCGAACGTCGGGGCAGGAACAGTCGCATTCGTGCCAGGAATACCCTCAACACCGGCATACTTCGGATCATTCAGATCCGTCAAAGCACACCCATTCGCGTCCACCTTCAAACCGGCAGGCGTACCAGCGCACTGATCCTTATCATCGGCAACACCATCACCATCAGCGTCAGCCTTTGGCACCACGAAGCGGGCAGTACCACCCACATGCGTGTCGTCTTCGAAGGTGACAGTGACCGGCACATTCAGCTCGGTCTCCGGCTTGGCGTCAGCGGGGAACGTGGCGGTAACTTTACCGGTCTTTGGATCAACCGAAACGGTGTAGCCATCAGGCTGATTGAAGCTGTCGCTCAACGCGTAGCTCTTGACCTTGGCCTCCGTCAGATCCTCAGCGGCAATCTTTTCGACCTCTTTGGTCGTGTAGTTGTCGAACAGCGGCGCATCCGAGGTCACCGGCTTGCCAGGAGCAGCCTGAGTATCTTCATAAACAGGCTTGTAACCAACCAGCGCCAAGAACGAATCAACACTCAGGTAGTTATCCGACAACTGACCTTTATCATCTTCAGCGTAAAGGTAGGCAGTGTAAATAGTCGACTTATCCAGTTCCTTAGGCACCGTGAAGTCACACGACTGCAAAGTACCATTACTTTCAGGATGAAGACCCTTGCATTCGGCAATTACTTTGTCAGACCCTGCCGCTTTCCACTGAATACGGTAGTTCAGATTATCCGAGAACTTCGTCGGAATATTCACCGCAGTCGTATGCGCAGTATCTCCAGGATGAGCCGGCTTATCCGTGGTATTAAACGGCGTCACTTCAAAATCGATGTCACCAGCAGCGATAGCGAAATCAATATTCCGCATATCATAATTGGTGGTAGCCATATTAATGGTCGTCCAGCCAGCCCCGTGGGAATTCCAGTTACCACCAGAATACGACGAGTAGTAGTTCTGGTAGAACGGGCTAGTCTTGATGACACCCGGAATATCCTCAGTGGACACAAACAACCAATCACGATTGATATGCTTGTGATCCTTGTTGATATTCGGCAGAGTCCACGATCCGGCATCCGGATTATCGGCAATGGTATGCCACATATCTTCCGGAACGTTTCCACGCTC
Organism: Cutibacterium sp.; assembly: GCF_030525615.1. Taxonomy (GTDB): domain Bacteria; phylum Actinomycetota; class Actinomycetes; order Propionibacteriales; family Propionibacteriaceae; genus Cutibacterium. Next base: position 46,120 of record NZ_JAUNEJ010000003.1, read on the forward strand.
CGTTGCCGACTTCCCGTAAGTGCCATTGAACCGCAGCCGGTACTCACCATCCTGGCCGGTAAAACCACTGACAGTCTCAGCGATCCACTTCTCCTTGCCCTCCTGAGCCATCTTGGCGTGGATCCAGTTCTGCAGCTCAGCCTCTTTCTGAGCCGTCCAGTCAGAACCGCGAACATCCGGGTACTTCTTGTTGATCTGCTGCACCGCATAATCAGAAAGGTACGAAGCATAGACCTTCACATTCGGGGCAACAAAATCGCCGTTCTGGCTACGCGACGCGTACAACGCCCACGTCTCAGAACCATTCGCAATACCATAGTTCCACTGGACATGGCCCTGAACCTGGCCGCCCGTCTTTTCCGCCGGATTATCCTTAGCCAGGATCGAGCCATCAGGGTTAGTCAAGTGCATCACCGAATTATCGATGCGCTCACCAAACTTGAAGTCCGCCCCCTCAATAACATTCGAATCAATTTTCTGAACGAGGTTTCCAGACAAGTCATAGACGGCAGTCTTCGGGAACACCACAGAGTTACCCGGGGCAGACAGCATCTGATACGTGCCATCATCAGGATTAACAGCCCAGATACGCCACTTCTCAAACTCCGGCTTATTCGGATCAGCGTCAAACTGGACAGGATCACCCAAAGCCGTAAAGAAATTCTTCATATGGATAGCAAACGTGCCATCCGAGTTCGTCACACTGCTGTAGATAGGTGACGCAATTCCCTCAGACTTATCCTGGCTCTGGAACCACTGAGCGTACACACGTACGCCCTTCATCGGGATCGGCAGCGGCTCCTTCCTAGACTCACTGTTGACGTCATACTGTCCGCCACGCTGGAACACCACAGACCCACGAATAGTCTCAGTCGACTCCTGACTACCCGGAGACTCAATAGCACCATCAATCAACTCAGGAGTCGAATCGGAAAAATCCAACACCTGATCGTCAGTCGGATGCTGATACGCATCATACGACTTACCGTCTACCGCAACCTTAGCGATACCAGGCTCAGCAGCAAACGCAGAAGCAGACGGATACACCAAACCCGTCACAGTCAGCGTTCCACCGAGCGCCAACGCGCACAACCCTGCAACGGACCTACGCGCACGCTTACCCGTTGCGGACGTCGTCAAAAAACTCACGACACTCCTTTTATCGTTTCATTGACTTACTTGTTTGATTGGTTTGACTTAAGGTGCGTCACCCGACGGGATCGTGGCAGCCTGCACTTCGAACACCACCAGCATCCGTAACACTCCGGAGCGACGCCTCCATCACATAGCACGAACTTGTGGCTCGTCAGTACCCCCCCCCCCGCGTCATGGCCTCAACCTGAACCTGTAGCATACAGGCGTGACCTCTGTGTGTCTGGACGACTTAAGAGTGACACTCTTTATTCCGGACCCCAAATTCATCCCACCATCTGGACAGTGTTAGCATTGCGCTGTGTCAAGATTTTCTTGGCTGTTGCGTTTTGCCCGTAATAAATCAGACTATTGCGCGGTGTTGAATACCTTCTTCGGTTCTTGTCCTCACGTGACACGCAGTCGTGATGTACCCGCTGGACGTCTATGAGGACCTTCAATCAGCACGTGGACGCGGTAGCGGAATCCCTGGAAGTGCTGCAGTCCTCATGCGGACAGCAGTCGTCATAGATTGCTCAAGAAACCTCGGAATAGGACACCTGACTAGGTGATTTACGGTGGGCCTAACTGGACTTGAACCAGTGACCTCCGCCTTATCAGGGCGGCGCTCTAACCAACTGAGCTATAGGCCCGAACCTCGATCGGTTTCCCGACCGCGAGTAAGAACTCTACTGGATGACTCTCGGTGGGAGCAAATCAAGGCCCGGTGGAAGCGTCAGAACGCCACCCCACATTGCACGATGACGTTGGAGTACGGGGTCGTCTCACCCGTACAACAACCGAATGCCCCCGATCTCTTCAACGCTGGGGTATGAGGCTTGTGCCCCCGGCCTCGTGACCGTCAGAGCGGCTACCGCAGTAGCAAAATGACAGCCGTCGAGAAGGCTGCGCCCGCGAGCCAGCTCGGCAGCCAAGGCCCCTACGAAAGCGTCACCCGCACCAACGGTATCGACAGCCGCGGCTTTCACGGCGGGCACACGGTTACACCCCTCAGGTCCTCCAACGACACAGCCAGCCGATCCCAGGGTGATGACGACGCTGCAACACCCCCGATCCAACAACTCGCGCAGGGTAGCGTCAGGGTCCTCCTCCAGACCAGGCATCGTCGACCCCAGCGCAGCAGCGACGAGGGCCGCTTCATGCTCGTTGACTACCAACGGATCAGCCATCCGAATGACGGCTGAATCAACGTCAATGACCGGAGCCAGATTGAACACGAACCGGTTAGCCCGGCGCGCCGCCTCTGCGATGCCGTCTCGCGGGGTCTCACCCTGACATACCACGACGTCAGCGCCCTCAACCCGTTCAGCTTGGGCACGTACACTCTCGGCGTCGAGGGTCCCGTTCGCGGCCGCAATGACAATGATCGAGTTCTCCCCAGAATCAGCCACCATGACGACAGCTGTTCCGGTCAAGGTGTCTCGACGCGCCACACCGCCAAGGCCGACGCACTCCGAGAGTAGGGAGAGAGCCGTCTGGGCCGAAGGATCATTGCCGACAGCACCGATCATCTCCACCTGGGCCCCGCAGCGGGCTGCCGCAAGAGCCTGGTTGGCCCCCTTACCACCAGGGGTCAGGGTGGCCTCTCCCCCGGCCAAGGTCTCCCCCGGCCCAGGAAACCTCTCCACACCAACCCTCATGTCCGCGTTGATCGACCCGACGACGGCAACCTTTCCGGAGGTTGTCACACACCGATCACTCATTCGTAGCCCTTCGCGTTGTCCTTGGTGACTGGTCTCCCTTGACCATCCGTCACCGACCATAGGACGACTGTGGCGATCCCGCACACAATGCAGGGAGGTGCCATGTGAGGTGGCAGCTCAACTCATGTAGAACCCATATGCCACAGCAACACGACAGCACACGGCATTCGAATGCTCTCATGGTCGAAACCCCCACCAGCAGGCTCTCACGCTGGCCTGCCCGGAGGTTGGGCGCAGCCCCTGGACTGACCTCAGTCCTCAGCGAGGGTTACCTCCAAGCCCCCCATGATCTGCGCCGCCAAGTTGTACAAGAAGCTGAACAACGTCGAAATCGCCGTGAACAGCACCGCGTTGATCGCCCCGATAAGGGCCGTCAGACCCAGCACCCGCCCTGTATTAACGTAGTCAGACAACTGGAACTTGGAGTTCGAAGTCGGGGAACTAATGAGGTCATTGACCACCTTGTTCATCGAGTCGAAGGCACCCGAAGCACCGATAATGCCCCAGATAATCCAGGTCGCAACGAACAAGATCACCGCGCCGGCAACACCAAAGAGCAGAGACGTCTTCATCACTGACCACGGATCAATACGCGTCAAGCGCAGCCGAGCCTTCCGAGTACGCCTGACAGCACGAGCCGGCTGATGGGCCGGCCGAGACCCCGGCTGATGGGGTGCCCTCTCCCACTTGGTTGCACTCGAATCGGGGCGCTTAACAGCCGCCACTGTTGTTCGTGTGCGGTCAGGCTCTTGACGTGGATCGCGCCGCTGCTGACCTTTCTGCTGAAAAGTACGACGGGCGTCACCGGCAGTCCAGTGCGTCGCCTCTGGGTCATCCGGACCCGGATGCGTCACCTTCTTTTCGTCACTCACCGTTGTCCTCCGGCTTCATGTCGCTTTCCGCCGTATCGACGGCACGGTCATGGCCCAGGGTATCGCTTTGTGGACGCGCACCCCCGGATTGGGTGTGAGTGGCACCGCTTTCATCGGTCTCGACGGCCTTTTCCCCCACTTGTTCCTCGACGGCGTGCTCAGGGTTTACAGCGATAATCGACACTGCGTCGTCACCACGAACGGAGACGAACTTCACCCCCATCGTCGAACGCCCCTTGGCGGGAACCTCCGAAACAGCCGACCGGGTGATTTGGCCCGAGGTCTTTATGGCGATGATCTCGTCAGCCTCACAGACCACCAGACCACCGACGAGGGAACCACGCTCCTCATTCAAGGCCATCGCTTTAATTCCCAAGCCGCCGCGTCCCTGCTGGCGATACTCCGAGACAGCAGAACGCTTGGCGTAGCCGCCGTCGGTTGCGGTAAAGACGAAACGATCGTCCTCAGGCATATCGGCATGGATGATCGACATCGACAGCAGCTCGTCGTCACCACGGAACTTCATGCCGGTCACCCCGGATGTCGCCCGGCCCATCGGACGCAGCTGGTCGTCACCGGCGGAGAACCGTATCGCCTGGCCCTTGCGGCTGATAAGGAGAACGTCGTCGTCACCGGAGCACTGCTCGGCGCCAATGAGCTCGTCGTCCTCGGTGCGGAAGTTGATAGCGATGACTCCGGCCTGACGAGAGGAGTCATAGGCCTTCAGCGCAGTCTTCTTGACCAGACCCTTACGGGTGGCCAACAGCAGGTACTCGGCGTCGTCGTAAGAACGTAAAGTCATGACCTGGGCGATCTTCTCGTCAGGCAGGAAACTCAGCAGACCGGCGACGTGACCACCCTTGGCATCGCGACCGGCCTCCGGCAGCTGCCACACCTTAGTGCGATACACGCGACCCATATTCGTGAAGAACAGAATCCACTGGTGATTGGTGGTCGTGAACAGCTGGGCCACCTCGTCGTCAGCACGCAGGCTAGCGCCACGAACCCCCTTGCCACCGCGCTTCTGAACGCGGTACAGATCAGTGCGGGTGCGCTTGGCGTAACCGCCACGGGTGATAGTAACGACGACGTCATCGTCAGGAATGAAATCCTCTTCGGAGAAGTCCCCGTCAGCCGCGATGATACGGGTGCGACGCTCGTCGCCATACTTCTCGACGATCTCGGACAGCTCGGTCGAAATAATCTCGCGCTGACGATCATCGCTGGCCAAGATGGCCTTGTAATCGGCAATGAGACGCTCGAGTTCTTCCAACCGGTCGACGATCTTTTGACGCTCCAGGGCCGCCAGGCGACGCAGCTGCATATCAAGGATGGCGCGAGCCTGAATCTCGTCAATGCCGAGCAACTCCTGCAGCCCAGTGCTGGCAGCCTCGGTGGTCGGGGAGCGGCGGATGAGAGCGATGACCTCATCGAGCATATCGAGGGCCTTGACGAGGGCGCGCTGAATGTGAGCGTCCTTCTCGGCCTGAGCCAGACGATATGCGGTACGCCTACGAATGACCTCCATCTGATGGTCAATCCAGTAGCTGATGAACTGGTCCAGACGCAAGGTGCGCGGCACATTGTCCACCAGGGCCAGCATGTTGCAGCCAAAGGTGTCCTGCAACGCGGTGTGCTTGTACAAGTTGTTCATGACAACTCGCGGCTGGGCGTCCCTCTTGAGGACGATCACCAACCGCTGACCGGTACGCGCCGAGGAATCGTCACGGATGTCAGCGATACCGTTGATACGACCGGAGTTCACCAGATCGGCGATCTTGGTGGCGAGATTGTCGGGATTGCACATATAGGGCAACTCAGTGACGACCAAGCACTGACGCCCCTTCTTGTCCTCCTCCATGTCGATGACGGCTCGCATTGTCACCGAACCCCGACCGGTACGGTAGGCGTCCTCAATCCCCTGTCGGCCCACGATAAGGGCACCACCGGGGAAGTCCGGACCCTTGATCCGCTCCATAGCCGCCTCAAGCAGCTCCTCCTGAGAGGCGTCGGGGTGAGCCAAGGACCACTGCACAGCCTCGTTGACCTCACGCAGATTGTGGGTCGGAATATTGGTGGCCATGCCGACCGCGATACCCGAAGAGCCATTAATAAGAAGATTCGGGAATCTGGAGGGTAAGACGACCGGCTCGGTCTCTTTATTGTCATAGTTAGGTTGGAAATCGACCGTGTCTTGGTCGATATCGCGGACCATCTCCATGGCCAGCGGAGCCATCTTGCACTCGGTGTAACGCATGGCAGCTGCGCCGTCATTGCCCTGAGACCCGAAATTACCCTGACCCTGCACCAACTTGTGACGCATGGCCCACGGCTGAGCTAACCGGACCAGGGTGTCGTAAATTGCCGAGTCACCGTGGGGGTGGTACTTACCCATGACGTCACCGACGACGCGGGAACACTTGTTCCAACCGCGATCGGGACGGTACCCGCCGTCGTACATCGCGTAGATGACGCGACGGTGTACCGGCTTGAGACCGTCTCGCACGTCAGGCAGAGCTCGCCCGACGATGACGCTCATCGCGTAGTCGAGGTAGGCGTTCTGAATCTCGTCACGAATCTCGACCGGCTGGATTCCGACGTGACGGCCGGTCACCAGTCCTTGACGGTCTGCCTGATTCTGCTCGTCGGGCTTCTCGTCGTCAGCCATGGAGTGTCCTTTGAATAATCAGTGGATGGAGGGTTTGAGGAATGCTCAGATGTCGAGGAAACGGACGTCCTTGGCATTGCGCTGGATGAACGACCGGCGCTGCTCGACGTCCTCACCCATGAGGATGGAGAACATCTGGTCGGCGCGGGCAGCGTCGTCGAGGGTCACCTGGAGCAGCAGCCGCTTGTCGGGGTCCATGGTGGTGTCCCACAAATCCTCGGCGTCCATCTCACCCAGACCCTTGTAACGCTGAATCGGGTTGACCTGGGGCAGTTTCTTGCCGTGGGCCAGACCGTCGTCGCGCAGCAGGTCGCGCTCCTCGTCAGAGTAGGCCAGCTCGTGGGGAGAATTCGTCCAGCGCAACCGGAACAGCGGCGGCTGAGCCAGATAGACGTGACCGGCGTCGATGACCGGGCGCATAAACCGGAACAGCAGGGTCAACAGCAGGGTGCGGATATGCGCGCCGTCAACGTCAGCGTCAGCCATGAGGATGATCTTGTGGTAACGCAGCTTGTCGAGGTCGAAATCCTCGTGAACGCCGGTTCCCAGCGCGTTAATGATCGACTCAATCGTCTCCGAACTCAGCGCACGGTCGAGGCGGGCCTTTTCGACGTTGAGGATCTTGCCCCGCAGCGGCAAGATCGCCTGAATCCTCGGGTCACGGCCCTGGGAGGCCGAACCACCGGCGGAGTCACCCTCGACGATGAAGATCTCACACTCCTCGGGGTTAGTTGAGGAGCAATCCTTGAGTTTGCCGGGCAGAGACGTCGAACCCAGCAGCCCCTTGCGGTTGCGGGCCAGGTCACGTGCCTTGCGGGCAGCCACTCGGGCCTGAGCTGCGGCCTGGGACTTACGGACGATGTTCTTACCCTCGCTGGGGTTCTGCTCGAACCAGTCAGAAAGCTTCTCGTTGAGAGCCTTCTGGACAAACGACTTGGCCTCGGCGTTACCGAGCTTGGTCTTGGTCTGGCCCTCGAACTGCGGTTCAGTGAGCTTGATGGAGACGACCGCCGTCAGTCCCTCGCGAATATCGTCACCAGAGACGCGATCTTCGCGCTTCTTGATGAGTCCCCAGGTCTCGCCCCACCGGTTGACGGTGCTCGTAAGGGCGGCACGGAAACCCTCTTCGTGGGCGCCACCCTCGATGGTGTTGATGGCATTAGCGAAGGTATGGACACTCGTGACGTACGAGGTGTTCCACTGCATCGCGATCTCCAGGCCCATACCCTCATCGGGACGGTGGGCCTCCAGAGAAATGATGGTCGGGTTGATGACGTCACGGGACCCGGTGAGGAATCGGACGTAGTCCCTGAGACCCTCCTTGTAAAGGAAGTCCTCGTGAATAGGGTTGCCGTCCTCGCCGACATGACCTTCACGGCGGTCGGTGAGGGTAATCCGCAAGCCCTTGTTGAGGAACGCCATTTCGCGGAAGCGCGTCGACAAGGTTTCGTAGTCAAAGACGATAGAGTCGAAGATCTCGTCACAGGGCTGGAAACGCACCGTGGTGCCCTCCTGATCCTCGGGGCCTAGGGCCTCAAGCCGCTCCAATGGGCCGTCCGGCTCGCCCAAGCTGAAAGACTGACGCCAGTGGTAGCCGTCGCGTCGCACCTCGACGACGAAATGGGAAGCCAAAGCGTTGACGACCGAGGAACCGACGCCGTGCAAGCCGCCGGACACCTTGTAGCCGCCGTTGCCGAACTTGCCACCAGCGTGCAGTTTGGTCAGAACCAAGGTGACGGTAGGAATGTGCTCGACGGGGTGCTCCTTGACCGGGATACCGCGTCCGTTATCGGTAACCCGACACCAGTTGTCGTCAAGCAATTCGACCTGAATAGTGTCGCAGTAACCGGCCATCGCCTCGTCGACGGAGTTGTCAACGATTTCGTAGACGCAGTGGTGCAGACCGCGCTCACCGGTGGAGCCGATGTACATGCCGGGACGCTTCCGGACGGCTTCCAAGCCTTCCAAGACGGTGATCTGACCGGCGTCGTAGGACCCGTCGACGGTGGTCGGGGGAAGATCCGAATCGAGAACGTCAGGCTGATCGGTGGCGTCGATAAGTAGGTCCTCGGTGGTGTCCCCATCGGGCACGGACTCGGGCATCTCGGGCTGGCTCACGGGCAATGCGCTCCTGTGTTTCTATAGAGGTCACGGTGACCTCCGGGGCTAGCGTCACCGTCGGATATCGTGACCCGGCGGTGAGCTCAACGCTCCGATATTACCCCAATCCTGCGGGGTACCCGATATCCGAACCCGCGAGACGGACTGTGAGAGGGCCTGTAAGCGATTCGACCCCCACCCCCGACCACCGGGTCCGGAAGCGGGGGTCACGGCGTCAGTGGCGTTACGCCGTCTCGTGCGTCTTGGTCACCTTAGGGCTGTTTTACGTGCCGATCGCCTTAGGGCTGGTCGGTATCGACCCCGGCACTTGCCAGGAATCCACGCCCCTGACCAGTCGCCGTCACCTCGTCGCCAGCAGGAAGCCATACCGACTGACCCCGATGAAGCGCACAGTCTTTGCCGCTGCAATGAACTGTCAGCTGCCCCTGGGTGACCAGCAAAATCCGACCCAGATCGGTGGCGGGGAGGGCAAATTCGCCGTGGTGTCCGTCGAGAACCCACATCCGGAATTCCGGGAACTCAGTGCGGTACAGACCGACTCCCGGCGACACCTGAACCGGATACTCACCAACGCACGGCTCGGGAGCCATGATGGCGTGGTCAAGGAGGGCCTGGACGTCGATGTATTTGCTCGTCAGACCGCCACGCAGGACGTTGTCGGAATTCGCCATGATCTCCACGCCGGTGCCACTGAGGTAGGCGTGCATGGTGCCGGCTTGCAAGTGAATCTGCTGGCCAGGTGCCAGTCGCACCCGATTCATGAGCAGGGCCACGAGGATGGATGGGTCACCGGGGTGGTCCTCGGATAGCTCGACGGCAGTGCGGGCCAGGTTTTGAACAGCCGGGTCGGTGCCTTTGCTGGTGGCCTTGTCGAGGTCAGTGGCCTTGTCGAGGTATCTGCGACAGGTTGCTACCACGTCCTTGACGACGGCAGCCACCTTGTGCTCACCGGAGAGCACCGTCTTGACGACCTTGGCGAGTCCGTCAGTTTCGCGCAACGGAGCCAGGATGTCATCCAGTCCGTTGATCTTCCCGAGTCCCGACAACAGAACCAAGGAGGAGGACGGGTCACGGAATCCACATAGGGCGTCGAAATTGGTAAGGGCGACGATCATCTCCGGTTTGGGCCAGTCATCACGGAAAATGCGGTTGGGAGCATTCAGCGCTAGTCCGGCTGTGTTCTCAGCGGCGAAACCTTTCTCGGCCTGCTCCCGCGACGGGTGGACCTGAATACTCAGGGCACGGGCGGCTGACAGAATTTTCAGCAAGAAGGGCAGACGGTCACCAAAGGCCTGACGGCTGGCTTGGCCAAGTTCCTCGGGGTGGTAGGTCAGCCACTCATCCAACGGGGTGCCGTCAGAAAGGACTGCGGGAGCCTTGGGGTGGGCACCTAGCCAGTATTCGGCCCACGGGGTGCCGTCAGAATCCGCCCCAACGATGGCGGGAATGGCGTCACTGGAACCCCAGTCGTAGTGCTGCACATATCCGGTCAGTGGGTCCATGACCCAATTCCATCACGCCGATCGGGTGCGAGTCGCCTGAATGAGGATAGTTCCGACGATCATGCCGATCACGCCCACGATGACGGCGAGGAATCCAAAAACGTTGATGGACGTCGGCTCATCAAAGATGATGAACGAGGCCACTCCGACAATGAGGACTACACAGCCGATTCCGTGAACCCACCGTGACCATACAGATCCCGGCCCTTTAACGGCAGCTATCAAACCAAGTATGCAGGCGATAACAAGGAGGATCCCAAAGACACAGGAATAAAGCGAAGAACCACCGTATTGCCAATTGGGCCATGCGACGATCATGACGATGAGGGCTGCGATTTCTATGACAATGATTCCGCTGGACCATATAGACAAGTTATTTCTCATCAGCCGCACCTCTTATTAGAGCCAAATATAGACTTAATAGTTTGAACCGAGACGACGGTGCCGTAATAAACATCAGCTGTCGCCAAACATGAAGCCCTAAGAGGATTCAAACGTCCGTAAGTAGCTCGACAATTATTAGCCAAGCTTCGTTTTAATTGTTTATCACAACTAGCCGATGCGCATTTTTTCTTTTCGTAACACATGTCATGAAGTGCACACGGCCCTTTAAAGTCCGCACTCTTACCCGGAGCATAGAACTTATCGGGAGAATTTGTGCAGTAATCATGCAATGCTCCACGCGACGGATCGTATGCGTATCCCCTTGGAACACCAATAAGGGATTCTCGTGTCATTGTGTAATCTGTCAGGTGTTCCTTCCCGGTGGCATCCAGAACGTCTACTTCGACGCGCCCAACCACATCTTCAAGAAAAGATGCCGACAAGACTCCATCTACAACCTGAATTGTAACCGCCTGAGCCATGGAACCTTCAACAGTACTGGCAAAGACTCCATCCACCACGACAACGAGATCACCCTTATCATCAACCACCAGGAGTCTGTCTTTGCCTTGATTAGCAATAACCTTGTACCCCTCCGGGATATCTACAGGTATTTCTACATTCACTGCTTTGTCAGTTGAGAATATCTTCGGAATCTTTATCTGTGCTGGAGTCACACGCCTTACTACAACCCCATTATCGTAGTGAACGCCCATCTTCCTGGCAAAAACATCAGGAGATTCCCCCTCGCTTTTTACCTCCGGTTTCACCTTACATGATGCGCTATCATGTGAAACCGAGGAAAGTCCATTAATAACCGAGTCATGGCCCTCAGCCAGGGCCATAGGGGTAAAAGAAATAAATAAAGATGACGTAACAGCCAAGAGACTCCAAGAAAACACTGCTTTACGCATGGCTACTCCACTTTGATCGATCTAAAATCGCTCAAGTTGATGAACCAACTAACAGTCGATCATCACGTCTCCCCATCGAGACGGATACCAGTATACCGGCTCATCGCAATTGAGAGTGTAGTCGGGGTGTGAATCAGGCTCATCACAAACGAGGGTGTAGATGGGGCCTGAATCCTCCAGCCTCCAGCAGCGTCAACAACCTCATGAACCGCAACATCTAGATGAGGACACCGTGTCGAGTATCGGCCTCCCGAGCTGCGAACCGACATCTTCGAGCAGCTCGATCGCAGCGACCACCCGTACGCGGGAATCCTTATCCAGTGAAACGATTCACCCAGCGACCAGCCCGATGTCAACGCTCCACATGGCACCATGCATAGACCTTGCAGGGACTATTCGCGAGGTACGGTCCCTACTTCTTACGCGGGGACTTTCATGCGCAGGCAGGGGGTCTGACATGGGATGGCGTACGGTCCCTACTTACGCGGGGACTTTATGTGAGTGTTGTCTACTTGTTGTAGTACCACCGCGAGTCATGGTAGCGTTCTCCGCACCCCCGGCTGAACAACACAACCTAGGAGGAAAGATGAGACTACGCAGCGTTGCTAGTGCCGTCGTTCTGATGAGTTCATTTGTCGGAGCTCAGGTTATTTCAACCCCGTACTCTTTTGCGATTCCAAGTAAGTGTAATTACACAACGAGCAATAGAGATATTATTGGAACCTGCAAATCTGGAAGTGGGCAATTCAGAATTCTCTTAAATTGCAAACGCGCACCAGATCGTAAATCCGTATGGGCAAAGCCCGGTCAGATGGTTTCCGCTAGATGCTTAATTGGCCGCGCCTACAGAGTTTCGTTCGAGATTCGTGACTGAGCTGTATTCCTGGAGAGCCTGAATTCATATGTCGCTACTTGAGATCAAAGACCTGACCATCAGGTACGGTAAGAAACTTGCCGTCGACCATGTGTCGTGGTCAATAGGGCCTGGGTTCCATGCTCTGCTCGGACCTAACGGCGCAGGGAAAACATCTCTTATGAGTTCGATAGCGACGCTCTTGAGACCAACCTCAGGTTCAATCACGATTGATGGCCGTGAGGGAAAGGATATTCGAAAGAGCCTAGGCTATTGCCCCCAGGACAATCTTCGGAAGTCATCGTTTACAGTAGCCCAGCATTTGGAGTATATGTGCTGGCTGCGATGTCTTCCATCGGACCGTGTCGCTAGTGAGGTGAGCCGTATTTTATCGCTCACTTCACTAGCCGACTGCTCTGGTCAAAAGATCAAAACCTTGTCAGGCGGAACGCGGCGGCGCGTGGCCATTGGTTCAGCTCTCATTGGCCAGCCTTCCCTCGTTATTCTTGACGAGCCATCTGCTGGATTAGATATCGGTCAGCGCGATTCGCTGTCGACAATTCTTAGCTCCGTGGCTGAACAGGCCATTACCATCGTGTCAACACACCTTGTTGAGGACATCATCGACCATGCCAGCACCATCACTGTCATGAACAATGGTCGATTCTGCTTCGATGGTAGATTTGAGGATTTCTCGACATCGCGAAATCTCGACGACGTACGAGATTCTTACTTGGAGATTGTCTCGTGACACGTGGATTCCTACTATTCCTGAAACGTAACCATATCATCCCATGTTTTGCCATTTCTGTTGCAGGGACTTTGGTTGTTAACTTCCTTCTCACGCGTGATCCAAACCAAGTCACCGATGTGGCACCGTTGTGGTGTGCAGCAGTGACGACTATTCCTTTGTTGTTCACCATGATAAACGAGGACGACCTGGATCGCACCGCGCCCAGATCATTAGCGTTACGGCGCACGATTCTGTGGGCCATAACCTCAACAACAGCTCTCTTCCTGTCATGGCTGTGCTTTCCGGACGGCGGTGAATGGGGTTTCCAAACCATGATTCGTGACTGTCTTGCCCTGGCAGGTTTGGGTATAGCCAGCACGACCTTCTTTTCGACGTCCGCGATCTGGGTGCTTCCGCTACTGGCTACGCTCGTGTCATCATTGTTTTCGTGGCCTCTCTACCCGAGTATCGTCCACGGCACCGCAGGCTTTCTCAGAGCACCCTCGGGACTCACATTCTCCCCAGGGGTTCCTAACCTGGCCTGGCCCGTCGCCATCATCGTCGGTGTTGGCGGCGCTGGCTGGGGAATCATGCATACACCACACCGTCCCGCTGGTACGAGACGGAGCAGGGTAACGACTGTCTATAACAAACGTGATTTGGTCAGAGGGTTACGTCGCACGCGGTTGCAACACCTCTGTCTACTGGGATGTGCAATAGCCGAGGCGATTAGCTTGTTCTCCGCCTTGCGGTATTGGGGTGGCAGCGTACGAGCACTGTTAGTCGAGAACGTAGGTTGGCCACCGTTCCTTTACCTACTGTGCGCCGCCGCCACGGGCGCCATCGTTGCACAATCACGTTGGCGCACCGGGGTAGCGGTATGGGAACAGATTTCTCCGCGTCCACAGCCATCACTGTTCTGGCGGGCGGGTATGGCAGGTGCGTCGACATGTCTACTTGGTATCGGAGTCTCCGTTGGGGCCGCCGTTATCACTGCGGTGGTCGGCATGGCCCACGATGGTCTTCCTGTCGGCCTCATTTTTCTTGAGTTCGTGCGTGGTATCCCTGCACTCCTTTACCTCCTAGTAACCCTTCCCCTCGCTTCAGTAGCGGGATCGCTATGTGGATGGTTGTGGCGACGCCCTTGGGTGGTACCAGCGGTCGCAATTATCGCTGTTGCCTTGAGCTACGTCCCCATATTGCGCGGCGGGCACATTGTGGGTATCGAACAGCGTAACGATTACGGATATAAATCTTGCCGGGATGGCATGTACGTCAAAGTGTGCACCAGCACCCCCAACTCCGCTTACCTCCCAGCCGCAGTGACGACACTTGACCCTGTCTACCAGTCGTCACCCCACCGAGAGGTTTTACCCCGAACGGTCATCCTCACAGAAAGAAATCTCGATGGTCTCGACGGTTTCCCGGAAACACCAACCACCGTTCCCGCGGTCGGCGTAGCCGGATCCAGGAGTGTGTTCGCACCATCCTCGTTATCGAGATCGTATGTCATGGATTCACTCAGGTATTCCATACACGACTGGTGCCCTGAAGCGCAGCTGGGAGATATCGACAGCATTCTCGGAATCTACCCGGATCCCGATTCCGAGACGATGAAAGCCAGCCTCCAAGCATTGTCACGATGCCGCGCATGAGGCCGGTGATACTGCCTTTTGAGGAGAATGATCCTAAAAATGTCGACGTCTGATCTTGGTCGATTCACACGTTCACAATCCGCCAGTTAGCACTGCTACTCCACCTACCGTGATGGTCCACCACAATGATCGTCTTATCCTTGGCTAAATTCATAGTCCCGCGAATTATGTCCTGAGACGATTCATCATCAAGGGCGCTGACGGCCTCATCGAGCAATAAGACCGAGGACCCCGACAGGAATGCTCTCGAAAGCAGGATAAATTGCCGTTCTCCTCCAGATGCCGATGAAACATCAGTAACACCCCTCATGCGCTCATACAGTCCACTACCATTGGATAAGGCCTTTAGAATATCCTCATCCCAGTCAAAAGCACCAAACAACGTGACATTTTCGCGAAATGTTCCGTGGAAGATGGGAGTGGCAGATCCGACATACATAACGTCATCTCTGATATGTGTTGACGCGAGTTGCGGTACAGAGATTCCATGGTCGGGGCTTCCCGCATAAAATGCTTTCAATAACGTTGTTTTCCCGGCGCCAGATGCTCCGCGCAAGATGACTCTCTCTCCTAAATCTATAATGATATTAGGTACGTTTTTCTTGAGTGACGAGAATATTTCAGACATCCATTGCTCTGCTTCGCGTGCGGTATTCTTGTCACGGTCCTCGGAGGACAGCTCTCCGACTGATTTGTCATACTTGTCTCGGATCGAGCGAGTCGAGTTGATTGCGTTAAAGTCATAAAGCATATCGCCGAGAGGGGACAGGAATGCCTTGGCATATCCTAGAGAAGCTGCCACTGTCCCGACCGTCAGGTCGCCACGAAGACACAGAATTGCCGCCGCCGCAAATGTCGCGAACATGACGAGCTCCGTAGCGAGACCGGACACCCCGTCGGCTATTGTGGCCATGCGTCCGTACTCGTACCTGTCACGAAGAACTTTCGTCGCAGATTTCCAATGCTCTCCACGAATACTCGACCATGCTCGAGGAGGTATATAAAGCTTACCAGAAATTAATTCTTCAATATGTGAAGTGTATTTCTCTAAGGTGGAGTAATAGACGGAAGCTTTCGACGAGAGTCGTGACCTCGACGCTCGAGGCAAAGCTAGCGATAGCAACGAAAATATAATGACGATGGCCGTAATTAATGGGCTGGCCACGATAGCGAGAACAACCCCATAGACGATAAATGCGATGACATCCTTGATGATGGCTACCATCGGAGTCAAATAGTCCATCTCTAGTTTTGCTACTTCATTCGTAACTTTGGAGATCTCTTTACCCGCACCTTTTTCTGATCTCACATTAACAGAAGCGAGAAAAGATTCGAAGTAGCTCTGTTTCACAGATCGTTCGAACTTAACGAGTACACGCCACCATATTAATTGGGCACCAACTTCGAATCCGACACCGATGAGAAGGAGTACTAAGTACCATATAATGACGGTTGAAATCCGTATGGAGTGCTCCAATAAGACCTGATCTACCAGAATTCCCGTTAACGCTGGAATCAAAGCATATGCGACGCTTCCGACGGAATCACACGCGACGTTAAGAATGATGCCCGGACGAACAGCTTTGACTCGTTTCCTTAACTCATTGTTACGGTGATGTTTCATTATTCCTCATGAGCCAGTTTTACAAATCATCATATAACTTGATAACAGTATCATCTTTCATCGCGTCGTTATCCCTGTCCAGACAATGAAACCGCGACGGCAGTATCATGGATTCAATACGTCCCGTCTTCTAATTATCCGAGCCATGAAGGTCGCTTATGGTGGCTGTGAATCACCCGTAGGTATCGCGCGGCCCCCTGCCCGGCACAGATCTGGGACCGTGTTTCCAACTGGGAGCGGTCGGCCCTTTGATGATGACCTTGGTGACGGTCCCCTCCCCTAGCCGACGATTGAGTTCAGCAACCAACTGTGGGGCGATAGTGCGCAAGGAGGTCGCCCACACCGTCGCGTCGGTGCGGACGGTCAAAACCGTACCCTGATACTTGACCGGGCGAGAATGCTCGGCATTGGTCGGGCCGACGAGTTCTGGCCACCGGGAAAGCACCAGGTGCAGATTGACCTGACGTCCCCACCCCTTGGACTTCACAAGGCTGGTGAAGGCCTCTCCCAGGGGTACCGGGTCACGGGCGTCATGTCCCGGTCCAGACCATGCCGGAGTACTGGGGCGACGGTGACGTCTCCTCCCCGTGAAACGCCGAGGCTCAGGCAACAGCACTTCACGCGTACCGTCACGCGGACTTCCGGCCGGTTCCCCTCGGGCAGCCTGAGCGATAGTCAGCGCGACGTCGACCCCTTCATCATCATGGTCGGCTGCTATGCGACGGTCCTCGTCAGAAGGGACGACCTGATCGCGCCGACGACCTGCGTCAGTCATCATCCCTCCCCTCATGGGACAAAACCTGGCCGCCACCAACATCGAACCTCTCCCCGCGCAGGATTTCGGGAACGTCCGAGGCCACTGCGGCTGTCACCAGGACTTGATCTGCCGCAATGACCGACGACGCCAGCCGTCCACGCCGGGTGGCGTCCAATTCAGCGAACACGTCGTCGAGGACGAGAACAGGCTCGATACCGTCGTCACGTAGCAACTGAAAGGCTCCCAGACGCAAGGCCAGTGCTAATGACCACGATTCGCCATGGGAGGCATATCCCTTCGCTGGCATTTCCCCGATGTGCAAGATAATGTCGTCACGCTGTGGGCCGACGAGGGTGACACCACGGATAAGCTCATCGGCTCGCCGGGCCGCCAAAGCGTCGAGGAAACGATTGGCCAGCTCCGTGCGGTCGATAGGGTCGGCACTCTGGCCTTCCTGTGGAGGTGACCACAGTCCATCAAGGTCAATAGTCGACTTGTAGGTGGCCGTCGCCATGTCATTGACCGGGGCAATCTGGCGGTAGGCAGATGAGGTCAACGGCATGACAGCCGACAAGGTGTCCAGTCGAGCCGAGAGGAGTTCGGCACCGATGGTGGCCAACTCGTTATCCCAAATCTCCATGGTCGCGCCGATCTCGGCTCCCGCCGACGGTCCCTTGCCTGCCAGCGACTTGAGCAGGGCATTGCGCTGTTTGAGGACGCGCTCGTAGTCCGCCTTCACCCCAGCCATCCTCGGCCATCGCGTCACCACCAGGCCGTCCAGAAAAGCTCGACGATCTGATGGATCACCATGGACGATGG
Organism: Cutibacterium sp.; assembly: GCF_030525615.1. Lineage (GTDB taxonomy): Bacteria > Actinomycetota > Actinomycetes > Propionibacteriales > Propionibacteriaceae > Cutibacterium. The sequence goes on from NZ_JAUNEJ010000003.1 coordinate 63,877, forward strand.
CTAGGTCATTGGGCGAAAACACCACAGTTCGCAACACCCCGAGAATCTCGCGGGGCCGGGTGAGTGGAGCACGATTGATTCGTGCCCGATTGGCACGCCGAGGGTTGATCTCGACCTCAAGCAACAGATTGCGCGCGTCCTCAGCCCCAGCGCGAACTCGACCACGCACCACAGCTTGATGAGCTCCTATCCTCACCAACGGGGTGTCATTGCTGACGCGGTGTGACGACAGGGTCGACAGGTATTCCACAGCCTCAACAAGATTGGTTTTGCCTTGGCCATTGGAACCGATAAAGGTCGTCACTCCCGCTGTCATGGGGACGTCAGCGCGGACATAGGAGCGGAAATCGACCAGTTCGAGACGTTCGACGAACATCCGGACCTCCCCCGCTGTCAGACGTCCGATTCAGGTTACCGGAGCGAGTATGCGCCAAGACGACGCAGCACTGTCAGCACTCAGTCAGCGCTCAGGAAGGAAGTCTCATGAGCATGATGACGTGGCGGTAATCCATCTCCGGCTTGCCGTCGAGGTTATTGAGACCAGTCACCAGGCAGGGCTTACCGGGAGCGGTAAACGAGAAATTGACATAGGGGGTGTCCAAGGCCCCCAGAGCGTCAGACAGGTAGTGCGGATTGAATCCGGCCGCAGTGATGGTGGGTTCCCCGTCAACATGATTGGTGACGACGGCTTCAATAGCCTCCGAAGCTTGGGCCTGGTCGCCGGTGGCCGCCGACAAAGCGACCGAATCGTCATTGATGACCATGCGCAGCGGGGTGTTGCGCTCAGCCACCAGGGAGACACGACGCACCGAGTTCATGAGTTCGTCGGTGCGGGCACGCACCGATCGGGTGGCCTTGATGTCCATGAGGTGACGGACTTTGGGGAATTCTCCACCGAGCAGACGGGTAGTCATACGACGCACACCATTGGCACCATCACCCTCGAAACCGACCAGGCCTTCGCCAGTGTCACCCGAGGAAAGGTTGACGGTGACGTGCTCTCCAGAGGTCATAGAGCGGGCGGTCTCGCTCATGACCTTGGCTGGCACCAGGGCGGTCGCCTCCGCGTCGGTGGCGGCCGGATTCCAGGTGATCTCCTTGAGGGCCATACGGTAACGGTCAGTGGCCAGCAGGGAAAGAACCTCGCCGTTGATCTCGACGCGCACACCGGTAAAGACCGGCAGCAGTTCGTCACGACCCGCAGCTACCACGACCTGAGCGACAGCCCGGGAGAAGACATCGGCGTCAACGGTTCCGGTAGCAGCCGGCATCTGCGGCAGATCAGGGTATTCGTCAACCGGCAGCGCCTGCAGGGTGAAGCGTGCCGACCCGCACACCAAATCCATCTTGGCTGGATCTGTGGTGATCTGGACTGGCTTATTGGGCAGGCTGCGCGCAATATCAGCCAGCAGCTTGCCAGAAACCAACGACTCGCCAGGCTCATCGATTTGAGCGGGCAGAGTGATCTGGGCGCTGGTCTCGTTGTCAGAAGCCGACATCACTACGGAGTCGCCCTCGGTGCGCACGAGCAACCCAGCCAGAATCGGCACTGTCGGTCGGTTCGGCAGGCTGCGGGCAGCCCAGGCGACAGCTTCGGCCATGACATCGCGTTCCAGACGGATTTTCACTGCGTCCCCTCGACTTGGCGTCTCGCACTCCATGGTGCCTGCACCCTGAATCATATCCATGACGCCGGTCGAATCGCACCTGCGCGATGACAACGGCGTCGTGGGAGGCTTTGTCCCCAGATCCACACCCACCAACTTGTAAGTGATGGAGATGTTTATCTTTTCTTCATAGTCATAACCCCTGTGAATCTTGTGGATACGCAGTGAAACCACTTGTCACAGAGATTTTCGGGCTGTGGACGACGACGTGGACCGGATGTGCATGGCGATGGGGTGGCTGTGGATGACTGATGTTGTCCCACGGTTATCCCCTGGCTATCCACTGGTTTTCCACATGAAGGGTGCAGAGTGATGGATGCCAGAGAGTGCAGGCCGGCAGGGCCAATGGGTGGCCGATAAGTGATAGCGCCGATAGGCGCCAAGGGCCGGTGTTCAGTACTGCTTGATTCGGTTGGTGATCTCGGAGACCTGATTGAAAATCTGACGCTGCTCACCCATGAGGGCGCGGATTTTGCGGTCGGCGTGCATGACCGTCGTATGGTCCTTGCCGCCGAACTCAGCACCGATCTTGGGCAGTGAGAGATCAGTGAGTTCACGGCACAGATACATGGCGATCTGGCGAGCGGTGACGAGGGTTTGGGCCCGCGAAGTGCCCAACAGGTCGTCGGTGGAAATGTCGAAGTAGCTGGCCGTCTCGGCAATGATTCGCTCGGGGGTTACCGGGGTCTCTCTGCCTTCCGGAATGAGGTCTTTCAGGACGACCTCAGCCAAGGAGGAGTCCACGGGCTGCTGGTTGAGGCTGGCGAAAGCCGTCACCCGGATGAGAGCTCCTTCGAGCTCACGGATGTTGGTCTGAATGCGGCTGGCGATGAACTCCAGCACATCCGGCTCCACCTCGATCTTCTCGGCTGCAACCTTGCGTCGCAAAATGGCGATACGAGTTTCCAGGTCTGGAGGCTGAATGTCAGTCAACAAACCCCACTCGAACCGGCTGCGCAACCGAGGTTCAAGGGCCTCTAACAGTTTCGGAGGCCGATCAGAGGTCATGACGATCTGCTTTTGGGCATTGTGGAGGGTGTTGAAGGTGTGGAAGAACTCCTCCTGGGTCTGAATCTTGGATTCCAAGAACTGGATGTCGTCGACCAGCAGGACGTCGACGTCACGGTAAGAGCGACGGAACTCTCTGGTGCGGTTAGTGCCAATGGCGTTGATGAAGTCGTTGGTGAGTTCCTCGGTGGAGACGTACTTCACCTTGACGTTGTCGTAGTACGACATGACGTAGCGGCCGATGGCATGGAGCAGGTGGGTCTTGCCGAGTCCGGAGCCGCCATAGATCAGCAGCGGGTTGTACGACTTGCCGGGAGCTTCGGCGACGGCGACGGCAGCCGCGTGGGCGAACCGGTTGGAAGCGCCGATGACGAAAGAGTCGAAGGTGTACTTCGGGTTGAGGCGATTGCTTTCGTCATCATCAACAGTGGAGGTCAGTTGGGTTGAAGGCTCAGTCGTTCCGACGGTGACCTTAGGGACGAATTGGGCCGGTGAGACGGGGGCCTCTTCCTCCTCGTCGTCACGCTCGGGGGCACCTAGAGCCAATTCAAGATCGGGGTCGATGGTGATGGCCAGATGAATGCCTTTGTGGAACTGGTCGGACAGGAGTTCCTCGAGCTCATGGCGCATCTTGGATTCGACGCGTTCCCGGGCGAACTCGTTGGGGACAGCAATCATAACCGTCGAGCCATGCATCGTTACTGGTGTGGTGTTGGACAACCACGCCCGGTTGGGTTTGGAAACCTTCTTGAAGATCTCGTCCCAGGCCTTGTTGAGAGCTTCGGTCGGATCGCTGTCGACCGGCTGCGAACTCATCGGTGGAGGCAGCACGGCGTCTGGATGGGTCCGGGGGTGGTCGGCCTTGCCGAGCGGAGTGTCGGACATTCCACCACCTGTTCCCTAGAAGTCATCGAGAGTTGTCCACACAGTTTTCCACAACCCGTGTGAGAAGGCACCTGAGGAGTGCCGCACTTGTGAACGCTAGTGAGTCATAGTTCTCTACGCAACCGGTTTGAGTGGCTTGTCAAGCGGGTCAGAGGACTACATGAGTGTGGTTTCACGAGTGTCATTTGATAGTCGCTCACGCTGGATTGTCGGTTTGCTGATAACGGGGTCGACAACGTAGAGTTATCCGGTCGCTGCCTTCAGCGTCCACTTCCCCTGCGCCCATCCGGGCGCCCCGGATTACATGGGATCGGCTCGCGTCGATCCCCCGGGTGATCCCCAAGACACAAGGGAGAATATCCCCGTGAAGCGCACTTTTCAGCCCAGCAACCGTCGTCGTGCCCGTAACCACGGCTTCCGTTCCCGCATGAGCACCCGTGCCGGTCGCGGCATTATTGCCGCTCGTCGTCGCAAGGGTCGCGCCAAGCTGTCGGCCTGAGTTTTTCATGCTGTCCGCCCGGTCGCGGATGCACCGTCCAGGTGACTTCCGTGCCGCAGTCCGTGGGGGCGTGAGGTCAGGTCGTCCCAGCCTCGTCGTCCACGTTGGACGACGAGAACAGAACGACTCTGACTCGACCGATATAGCACAGTTATCCACAGTCGTTGTGGATAACTGCGACACCGGTGGACCACCGCTACCCGACGGAGTGACGACTTCCCGACCCGAGGTTGCGCCACGGGTCGGTTTTGTCGTCTCCAAGGCCGTGGGCAATGCTGTCACTCGTAATCGGGTGAAGCGTCGCCTGCGGCATCTGTGTCGTCCCCTTGTCGATGAACTCGAAGATGGCACCGTCGTGGTTGTGCGGGCTTTGCCGACGGCCGCAACCGAACCGGACCGGGTTGCGAAGGATCTTGACGGTGCATGGCACCAGGCATTGCGGAAACTTCGATGATGGTTGCAGCGGTACCGGCACAGCAGCCACGACACAGCAGCAGCGTGTGGGGCACGCTGCTGCGTTTTCGTCCCCTGACATGGCTAGCAATTGGATTCGTCAAGGGCTGGCGGGCGGTCATCTCGCCGCTGTACGGAGACGTCTGCAAGTACCAGCCGAGCTGCTCGGCCTACGGTCTGCGAGCTCTGCAGGTACACGGAGTGTTTCGGGGCGCACCGATGATTATCTGGCGGATCCTGCGATGCAACCCATGGTCCCATGGCGGGTACGACCCAGTGCCGGGAACCCCTGAGGCCAGGCAATGGCGCGAACTCCACCCCGAACTCGCGCGATCAACACAAAAACCGACCGATGATCTGACGGGTGAGAACCCGAGGGATCACGGATCGGCGCTACGAACCATCCCCGGACACACCGATCCGGGGAGTACCCACATGGGTACCCCTTCCCACACCCGAGGTGAGAACTGATGCTCAACCCGCTGGTCATACTCGGCCTGGGCGACACCTTACATGCGATGGGTCACGCCATCATGGTGCCGCTGTACTGGGCTGTGTCCGGCCTGCTCGTCCTCTTCCATAACCTGTGGTCCCCGCTCTTTGGCGCTGACTCGGGCGTGTCGTGGACGTTGGCCATCATCTGTCTGACGATTTTCATCCGTCTGCTGTTGGTGCCGCTGTTCGTCAAGCAGATCAACTCTGCGCGATCAATGCAGCTCATCCAGCCCAAGATGAAGGCTATTCAGGAAAAGTACGGCGATGACCGGGAACGTGCCGGTCAGGAAATGATGAACCTCTACCGCGAGGAAGGGGTCAACCCGGCGGCGTCATGTCTGCCTGTGGTGCTGCAGATGCCAATCTTCCTGGCCCTGTTTCGCGTGCTCGATGGTGCTTCCCGTGGTATCGCTCGAGGTCACTTCTTCACCGAAAACCCTGGACTCATAAAATCCCTGCAGCACGCCAAGATCTTCGGCGCTGAGCTGGCCGGACGATTCCTACCGATGAACGACGGCTTCGGTGGTACCCAGATCGTCGCCCTCGTTCTCATCATCATCATGGTGGCGACGCTGTTCTACACCCAGCTCCAGCTGATGCGGAAGAACATGCCGCCGGAGTCTCTGACTGGCCCGATGGCACAGCAGCAGAAGATGATGATCTATCTGTTCCCGCTGATGTACCTGTTCACCGGTGTGAGCTTCCCGATCGGCGTCATGCTCTACTGGTGTACGTCGAACCTGTGGACTCTTGGTCAGCAGGAGATCCTCATTCGTAATAACCCGACGCCGAACACTCCGGCCTACATCGACTGGCGTGAGCGCATGATTGCCAAGGGCAAGGACCCCGACGAGATTGAACGTGCCCGTCGCGAAAAGCGTCGTCGCAAGGTCGTCGCCCCCACCCCGGTGGCAACTGTCGAAGATGGTGAGAAGCCGATGGTTGCGCGCCAGGGAGTGACCCGTCAGACAGTGCGCAAGGACGCCAGCGGTGGCCGTCAGGTCGTCCGCCGTCAGCAGCCCGCCAGACAGACGCGAGCCCAACGCAAGAAGTAAGGCCGGGAACCCGAGAAATGAGGCTGGGTCATAGGCCCGCCACGAAGTCATAGGCCCGCCACGAACCAATTCCACTGACCAGCATGGCTGGTTGATTTTGAGAGGTAACGAACAACGATGAGCGAGAGCAGCGAGCGCATCGAGGAGCTCGACGTCGATCAGGCTGAGAATCTTGATACCCAAGACGACGATCTCAATACCCAAGAGATTGAGGACGACCTCAATGAGACCGACGAGGACGTCGACAAGGGTGACCAGGAGGAAGTGGCTGAAGAGGGTGAGGAAGTTCCCGACGAGGAGGACGAAGTCGACGACAGGGATGAAGTCGACGGCAGGGATGAAGTCGACGAGGAGGACGAGCGAGGCGAGGAGGGAGACGAGGAAGAGTCTGGCGATCCTCTGGACGAAGAGGGCGACATTGCCGCCGACTACCTCGAGGAACTGCTCGACATCGCCGACCTGGACGGCGACATTGATACCTATGTGGAGAATGGGCGAGCTCACGTTTCCATCGTCACGGATTCTCAGACCCTCGTCGGTAAGGATGGCAAGGTTCTCGAGGCTCTTCAGGAGCTGTCGCGGCTGGCCGTCATGACCGAGGTTGGACATCGCTCGCGACTCATGCTCGATGTTGCCGGATACCGGGAGTCCCGTCGTAAGGATTTGGTGGCCCTGGCGACTGAGGCGATTCAGTCGGTTAAGGAGACAGGCGAGCCGGCTCACCTGGCCCCTATGAATCCCTTCGAGCGCAAAATCGTGCATGACACAGTTGCGGCTGCGGGACTTGTCAGTGAATCCGAAGGTGTTGAGCCTAAGCGGCACGTCGTCATTACTCAGGAGCAGTGACGCCATAGGTAGTCGTGCCATAGCTAGTCGTGTAGTCAGTTGTGGGGTTGACCGTAAGTTATCAAGGGTGAGCTCGGTGGGTGTAATGCCCACCGAGCTTTTTTGTGAAGTGTTCTGGGTTTTTGCTCCTACTTGTTTTTGGAGGGATGGGATCATGGCCAAGAGGAACTTCGAAGGAGTTTAAAGACCAGGCGGTTCGGAGTGTCTCAGAGGCGTGATTTGCTGTGGTGTTGACATGGTGAGACCAAGTCTCCCAACTACTGTTGGGATTCGCGAGTATTTCAAGTGATTCAGGACGTTTTTTTGAAGATGGGTGCACCGAATGGGTCGAAGTCGAGGGTTTTGATGGTTCAGAGAGGAATTACACGCGCCGTGAAAAACCGGTGATATACCGATAACTAGATGTATATCTGGAGATGTTTCACGTGAAACGGTCAAATGCGCTGGTATTCCTGGATGGTGTCGTTGGGAAGCGCGCCAAGGGAGCACGGGTGCATGGTGTCCACACTTTCCCAAACGATGCATGAAGGAAGCTTCGGCGGAAACGCAATGTAGCGGGAAAAGACCAAGTTGTGTGAGGTATCTGAAGTTGTGCGAGGTATCTGCGAGTATGAACACGTTAGTTTTAGATGTGAGCGGGTGTGAGAACTATCTGGATGTCCGCCGTGAAGGATTCAAAACGAAGGGCAATACTGAAAGCTAGCCAGTTAAGTTGTATCCGGGTGCGAGCTTGCGCGTGTGAGCCGCCGATCAATTGCTACATGCTGCTGTCGAAGTGTCATTACCAGCGAGTTCCGGTCAGAGATTGACCTTGGATATGTAGAACGGTGAGAAGCTGTTTAATCAGTCATCTGAGTGCTAGTAATAATACTTAACGCTTTCGTGTCGAGGGGCGCTGACGCTGATGGAATAAGTGATGACACCGTCGGGGTGTTGCTACAGTTCTCCATTCTCTGTGGGCCCATTCTCTGTGGGGCCGATGGGGTTGGTATGAATGATCAGTGTTGAGTGTGTGGTCTGAGAACTGGTTCGTCGGATGAACGACGCGCGAGCGTGGCGTGGAGTTCATTCCGGAGGCGGAAGTATGTTGAGTCTTGCTGACTCAAGATGTTGTAACAGATCGTGCTAGCAGCGGCGCTGCGGGACTACCCAGACGATACTGCCAGGCTGAACCGCGAGCCTGTAATCTTCTTGTGAACAAGTTGTTGAATACCGGCGGAATCTCCGGATTGGGGTTCGCGCAGGTGACGGACGGTACGAGGCCAATACGCCTGCTGTTGGTCGTGGACTCCCCCATTCACGGCTGGGGAGTGAGGTTGGATCAAAGGCGGGTTGGTGGCACTTTATATGTGACATGGCCCTCTGCGATCATGCCGTCAATTCGACGCGATCATGGACTTCACTAGGTTTGATGTCGATCCTGTCTGGGCATGCTGGTGACTTAGCTGAGGTTTTACAGCGGACAATTAGCGCGAAGAGATCCCAGTCAAGGTTGAGGGTATTTGGCGCAGCGGCTCTTAGGCGCCATGGCGATCGGCCGGGTGAACCAGATTGGGTTGTGGAGCAGATTGGGTTGTGGAACAGATTGGGGTTTAGTGAATCTGTCCTTAGGAGCGTGACGCGATTGTGCATGGATCGGAAGTGATGGCCGGAGCGCACTGAAAGAAGCTACGCCATGACAAGGGAGCTACGCCATTGCGAAGCGGCTCGGGCTGCAATGTCGCGTTGTGTATGAGCGTTACTAGTGTGCTGGCATGGCAGGATGTCTGACATGACCGAAGCGACTGACGATGTGATAGCCGAGCGACTATATGGAAACAGATATAAAACTATTAAGCAGTATGTCGATATATTGGCTAATCGCGGGGTCGAGTGGGGCTTAGTTGGACCGCGTGAGGTTGATAGGTTGTGGGAGCGTCACATCCTCAACAGTGCAGCATTGGAGAGTTTGATTCCGGAAGGATCAACAGTCGTTGACGTCGGTAGCGGTGCTGGCCTGCCTGGTATTCCGCTAGCGGTTTTGCGACCTGATCTTGAGATCACCCTTGTCGAGCCTATGTTGCGGCGGGCGAACTTCTTGATGGAGACCGTTCAAGAACTTGACCTTGGCGCTCGAGTGGCGGTGTTACGCGGGCGCGCCGAGGATGTCGGGATTGTTACTGATGTTGTTGTGTGCCGGGCAGTAGCAAAGTTGACGACCCTCGTCGGATGGACGGTGAGGCTGTTCGGACAGACCGGCTGTCTGTTGGCCCTGAAGGGACAATCTGCTGATGAGGAAGTAAGGAAAGCGAAAAAGGAGCTCGCAAAACACCATCTTTGTGCAGAGGTGCTGTTGGTTCGTGCGGACCCATCGTCGGAAGTGACACATGCAGTGCGCGTTCGACGATGTGACACGGTCTAAGAGGACGCGGTCGTATGGGTCACATGGCGGGAATCGTGGGTCGCAAGGCGGAAATCGTGACCAGGCCACATGCACTGACGACCTCATGAAAGACATAGGCGTAGGGGAAAACCATCCGGATAGGCTACGAGATCTAGGTAGGTGAGATGTTCCGGACCTGTCTGAACCGTAGACAGGAGTGGCTTTGAAGGTATGTAGATCGTTTCCTGCTGAGTGGATGAATCGAGTAGCGGGTGCCATAGGCCACAAGGACGCGCCTAGGATTGATTGCGAGGTCAGGTCGGTCGTTGGCTTTTCTGCGAAAGCGTGGAGTTTGTGGTGGAGCTAATAGGGTGTCGGTGGGATCTGCGCTGGTCTGGGTAGGGTATCCGGCCTGAGACATTTGACGTCTGCTGGTTCACGGTATTCGCGGTCGTTGCGCTTGACGATGGCGGTAACTCATGGAGTGTACGTGGCTGATTAGTGGCTAGGGTTTTCGGGTGCGGCGGTGAGGTTGATAGTTGCAACGGATGCTGATGGTCGTTGGATGGTTGTGTTTCACGTGAAACACGGATCTCGGTGGAACTTGACAGCGTTCTCAACCCAAGGGGTTGCCACCCGTCTCGCGCTCGGTGTCGCCGCGCCCACGCCCAGCACGAAGTAACGGTTCGGCGTTGGAGCTTTTAGCAACATCCCGTGATTTGAATGCGTTACCGTGACTGTGCTCTCGCACCATCAGTGTGTTTCCCATGGTGTTGTAGTACCGATGTGCTTGGTATCTGGCTGGCGCGATTCAGGTCGCCGCGCTTGACTTGTCACTGCGTTAGGTTTGTAGCGTCATCTACGGACTCTCACACCTGTGCTGTGCCAACTCAATCAACTTATGACTACAGGTACCGTGCGATGAGGGACGACGTTCTTTTATCTCGCTGTGTGCCATGACGAGCTTCGTCCCAAGAGGAGGTAGAACAGATGGCCTACGTGACCCGAATTATGTATTAGGCCACCTAAGTGATGGGCCCATCGACCTGGGCGCGCCAGTCGCGACGCTTCACTACGCACGTAGTGCTCAACACGACGTCTTGTCTTATTCCGGATGTGTCGAATAACTAACGGTTGAAGCAGGCCTTATGTGGATGTGGCCCTGGTCTGCACGTTGCTGACACGACTCGGAACAAAAATCCGTAGCAGCGGTCGCGGGTGAGCGCGTGAGTAGCACTGTTCGGCTCGTAAACAAGGTTATGCACAGACATTGGACCAATGAGGTTTGTTATCCACAGGACGGCAAATCGCCCTGGTTCTGAGGGGCTCGACCGGTAGAGTGACAAACCGATGGCGTTTCACGTGAAACACCGCTTCCGCTCGCGACTGAAAGGATGCGCATGACCGACGAGGTCCCCATCTATGACGGAGCACCTAAGCGGGCGGCCTTTGATGGGCCCGAGGTGCCTGATACGGCTGCTGACTCTGCTGATCGTGTAAATAACGTAACGGCGTCTGCTGTACCTCTGACCCTCCCCCGCCCTAACGAGACGACCACGGTAGCGGTGGCCAACCAAAAGGGTGGGGTGGGCAAAACTACGACGGCAATTAACTTCGCCGTTGCATTGGCCATGAGCGGCCTAAAAGTACTCGTGATCGACGCCGACCCTCAGGGCAACGCATCGACCGCCCTGGGAATCGAGCATGAGGAAGGGACACCCGGTACTTACGAGGTCCTTATTGATGAAGAAGATATCGCCCTCGTTGCGAAGGAGAGTCCGGAGGCGCCGGGTCTCGACGTCGTACCGGCAACGATTGATCTTTCCGGAGCAGAGTTGCAGCTCGTTGACGTGAAAGGACGGGAGCGTCGTCTGCGGAAGGCACTGCGCAAACACCTGAAGACACACACCGTTGACTATGTGATACTCGACTGCCCGCCATCTCTCGGGCTGTTAACCCTTAACGCACTCGTTGCGGCGGACGAAGTATTGTTGCCAATTCAATGCGAGTATTACGCTTTGGAAGGCGTCACCCAGCTCATGCGCACTATCGACGCCGTCCGTCATACGATGAATAAGGGGCTGCGCCTTGGCTCGATCCTCATGACCATGTTCGATGGCAGGACGAGGTTGTCCACCCAGGTTGACGAAGAGGTCCGAACTCACTTTGCACGTGAAACCATGGCGACGCGAATCCCGAGGTCAGTTCGTGTCTCGGAAGCTCCGAGTTATACCCGTAGTGTTCTGACGTACGAACCAAGATCAGCGGGAGCTGTCGCTTATCGAGAAGCAGCCGCAGAGTTCGCCAAGCGACACGCTAGTGAACCCAATTCGCCAGCATCGGCCGCGCAGCCGGTAGATGGTGCCTCGCAGATTAAGGAGCCGTGACGATGGCAGCAAAACACAGCGGTCTGGGTCGGGGGTTCGGGGAGTTTTTCCAGCGTACCGATCTCGACGATGATGACGAGACGATTGAGGGAGAGTTTGCGCAGGGCGATTCCGAAACTAACGTCCAAGGGTCACGGTATGCGCTCATCGCCGTCGACCAGGTGCGGCCGAATAGTCATCAACCGCGGAAAATCTTTGACGACGCGGACTTGGCTCAACTGACCGAATCGATACGGACAGTCGGCGTGTTGCAGCCGGTTGTAGTGACTCCAGCTGCCGAAGGGTATGAACTCGTGATGGGCGAGCGGCGGTGGCGGGCTGCTAGGAAAGCGGGTTTGGCAGCAATTCCGGCGATCGTCCGTACGACGGCCAACGAGGATATGTTACGAGACGCGCTGCTCGAGAATCTCCATCGGGTTCAGCTCAATCCGCTGGAAGAAGCCGCAGCCTATGAGCAGATGCTTAACGATTTTGGGTGTACACAAGATGAGCTGTCCGAGCGTGTTCAGCGGTCGCGTTCGCAAATCGCCAACACCATCCGTTTGTTGAAGCTCAGTGCAGGTGTTCAGAAGCGACTCCTCGAGGGAGATATCACCGCTGGGCACGCCCGTCCGCTCTTGTCAGTCGACGATCCTGATATTCAGGTCAAGATTGCTGATCGTATCGTCGATGAGGGACTGTCGGTACGCGCTACTGAGGAACTCGTTCGGCGAACTCTGGATGACACTACCGAGGTGAAGCCCCACCGGAGGAAGAAGCCCGGAAGAGACACCGTGGCGGTCAGATTGGGCGATGAACTTTCCCAGCGGTTCGGTACGGCCGTAAAAGTGAGGCGTCGTAACGGACAAGGAACGATTACGCTAGCGTTCAACGACGATAAAGAGTTAGAACGACTTATCGACATATTGTCAAAGTGACGATAACGGAACAAAAGCCTTCCGTTGATGCGTACGGGCCGGCCAAAGGTGTCGTCATCATCAATAAGTGATCGCGTGCTGAACGCCCTGTGACGTCATATGGGCTGCTGGATTCGACATGTCTACTAGAAGAAGGTGAGGGCCAACCCAAAGCCATAGATAAGGGCGCTCAGGCCACTTTCTGGCGTAAACATCGCAGTGGAGACCGCGTCACTTAGCAGGCGCTGCGTGATGAGCCCAGTAGTCCCTGGCGTCTTCGATACGGTGGTCGACGTCTTTGCGAGCGAAGTACTCGGCTACAAAAGATAGGAACGGCACGGTCCCGGCGAGGGCAATGATGAGCAGCCTGGTAAGGGGCCATCCGGCCTTGCGACCGAGGATGTAGGCCGCGATGAGCAAAACTGGGTAGAGCCATCCATGAGAGATACCTACGACATTGACCATGGTGGGCTTCCCGGCGGCGTACTTAAGGGGCATTGCCACGCACATAAGCACAACGAGCAGGGTTCCAACGATGTACGCCATAACGCGGTAGGCGGTCAAAGCCTTACGTACACCAGGGATGTCGTCAGGTTCGATCCAAGGCTCCTGCTCAGTCTCGGAATCAAACGTCGCTGCATCGGCGGTTGACCGACCATCGCGGGCGGTGCCATGTGAACCACCTCCACCGGCTGACTGCTTAACCGAAGGGGCGTCGTAAAAGTCATCGCTTGTCACGTCGTCGCTATGTTGCACGTGAAACAGAGTAGCCAACAGTGGCTTCATCGGCGAGACTTAGTCCCTGCGTTTTCCAGCTGCTCGAGCAAAAGCGATAGACATGGCGATGGTGAAGATTGCAAATACCCACCACTGAAGGGCATAGCCACGATTGCGTTCACCGCCGTCTCCCTTTGGGAGGACTGGTTCGGCAGGGGCTAGGCCCTGGGCGCGCGCGTCTTCCTCGTCGAGGGTCAGTGTCGCTGGGACCAAGGGCTGGGGCCATGTCTGGGCCAACACCTCCAAGCGGAGGGAGGGAAGTACGGCCGCCGGCATGTCGGGACCACGATCTGCGTCGTCGGACTCCGAGGCAGTCAGTACACCAGTCAGCGTCACCGTCCCCGTGGGCGGGGACGAAGGGTTCTGGTCCTCGGACACCTTGCCCCTGACGACAGCGATAGTTTCACCCGACCTGAGGCGTACTCCTTCAACGACCCTAACCGGCCACGACGTCCCCACCATCGTGGCAGTCGACGGTTCGAAAGTGCCGGTGATTCTCACCCGACGCCCGTACTGCGCCATAACATCAGCTCGCGTGGGTGCTTTGTCCCAGGTAATGACGGGTTGGTTAATACGCGCCTGGGTGGAGTTGTTTTGCTGAGACTCGAAGACATTCATCTGCCACAGTCCTAGGGCAACCATCACCCCGGCCAGCACGACGCCGACCACCATGATTAGCGCCTGCTTGACTCGAACAGAAACACCAGACCGTGCCGTCATGGTCCCCTTAGTCATGGTTGCTGGCGACGTCGGCAACGAGCTGTGAACACACCTCACCAAGATCCAAGCCAGCGGCCTCCATCGCAACAGGAACAAGGGAGGTGGCGGTCATCCCAGGAGCAGCACCGGCTTCTAAGAACACCGGACAGCCAGACCCGTCAACGATTGCGTCCACTCGAGAGATACCAGAAAACCCCAGCTCGCGTTGGACGATCCGGGCCATCTCGGTCGCAGCTTCGGCAGTCTCACCACTGATATCGGCCGGAGCCGTCAAGCGGGTCTCGCCACCTGTGTACATCGCCGAGTAGTCATAAACCCCGCCGACAGGCCTTATCTCAACGGCAGGTAGTACTCGTGTCCTCTCGGAAGTCGTGACCATGCCAATCGCCAGCTCGGTACCGGTGATGAATTCCTCAACGACCGCCATGTCGTCATAGGCGTAAGCATTTGCAATGGCCTGCGGCAGGTCAGCCACGTCATCGACCTTGGTGACGCCCAAGCTTGAGCCGCCGCGAGCCGGTTTCACGATGACCGGAAGTCCAAACCGTTCCGTGATGGATCGGATGACAGGCCTAGCCCCGAGCTCGCGGAAAATGTCGTGGGGGAGAGCTACTTGCTGCGGGGTGGCAACGCCGGCAGCAGCAACAATTCGCGAAGCAATGGACTTGTCAAAGGAAATACGACAGGTCGCTGGCCCTGAACCCACGTAAGGAATGCCCATGAGCTTCAAAACCTCGAGCAGAGCCCCATTCTCGCCTAAACCACCATGGAGCATGGGGAAGACAACCGCTCCGTCATTGGCGCGCAGAGTCTTGATGAGGGATGAGTCGATGTCGGCCTCCACCACCTCATGTCCGACTCGGCGCAACGCCTGAGCAACGGTGCGACCTGACTTCAAAGAAATGTCGCGCTGGTGGCTGAGTCCTCCGGCGAGGACGACAACTGGTTGCAACATGAGACTATTCAACCAGCGTCGCATAGTAACTGAAACATCGACGCTCCCAAGACAACCAGACGAGCACCTAACCGGCGTCACGGGAACCTCTCTCCTATCGGTTCAACGATAAATCGATAAAACGATAATTAGTCGCTTCCGCGTACATCCGTCCGGCGGTGCGTGAAGGCGGACTCGGAGTCAGAAAAACTCCCCAAAGACCGCAAGACCGCCGGTAGCCACGTCAGGCGACATCTGGTCCCGGTCCGAAATCACGAGCATGACGTGTGCCGTCAGCCAGCTCAAAGGTCTCGGCAATCTCGAGCTCCTCGCGCATGACGCCCGCCAATCGTTCGACCCCGACCTTGATCCGCTCGGGGGCGGGGTAACAAAACGACAACCGAATATTGCGCTGCCCGCGTCCGTCGGCATAGAAAGCCGTTCCTGGAGTGTAGGCAACGAGCTTGGTGACGGCTCGAGGGAGCATGGCTGCCGAATCGACCGCTCCCGGCATCGTCAACCAGACGAAGAACCCGCCAGATGGATGAGTCCACGTCGTCCCCTCGGGCATATTTTCGGCCAAAGCCGCCAGCATCGCGTCCCGACGGACACGGTACATCTCGATGAAGCTGCGGACCTGCCCGCGCCAGTCCCAGTGCGTCAGGTAACTAGATATCGCGAACTGGGAGAAGACCGGCGGGCACAAGGTCGCAGACTCTTGGGCGAGGACCAGCTTGTCGCGCACGAAGGAGGGAGCGAGCACCCATCCGACACGGAATCCCGGCGCGAAGGTTTTGGAAAACGAACCCAGGTATACGACGTTCTCGGGATCCGTCGACTTCAAGGTCGGGAGGGGGTCACCGTCAAGATTGAGTAAACCATATGGGTTGTCCTCGACGACGAGCAGGTTGAGTTCGTCAGCAACGGCCAAAACTTCGCGTCGCCTCTGGGCCGACTGAGATATTCCCGACGGGTTCGAGTGGTTGGGAATCGTGTAGAGGAACTTGACGGACTTGCCGTCACGACGAGCGACCGTCACCTTTTCTCGCAGCGATTCCGGCAGCAAGCCGTTCTCGTCCATGTCGACGTGGATGACCTCGGTCTGGTAGGAGGCAAAAGTGTTGAGGGCTCCGACGTAGGACGGCGACTCTGCCATGATGACGTCGCCTGGGTCGCAGAAGATTCGGGTGACGAGGTCTAGCGCCTGCTGAGAACCGCAGGTGACTGTCACGTCATCGGGGTCGGCGATGAGACCCTCCACGGCCATCACCTCGCAGATGTGCTCGCGAATCTCCGGCTCACCTTGACCCGACCCGTACTGCATGACGACGGCACCTCGGGTGTCGACAAGCTCCTGCAACGATTTGCCAACCACATTGAGGGGAAGATCGGCGATATTCGGCATACCTCCGGCCAGCGAGACAACTTCGGGACGGTTCGCCACCGCAAAGAGCGCCCGAACTGGCGATGTCTTGAGGCCCAAGGTACGGACGGAGTAGCGGTCATGGAATCTGTCGAAGGTGGTGTCGACGCGACGGTTTATGGAGGTTTCAGCGGTTTTTGGAGCAGCAGCGGCGGCAGTGATGCGCGTGTCATCGTTCGAAGGGCCATGCTGCCTGGTGATGTGGTCTATGCTGCTCACCCTCCCACTGTGCCCCACCAATGCCTCGGAAATCTAGAGTGACACTCGAACGAGTGTGGTCTATGTCACCAATGCGTCGGTTCAGAAAGCCTTGTTGGTAGTTTTCATCGCGGGGGACCATGGTCGGGCGTATCGGAGGAAACATCGTGCGAGTCAGACATCTAACGACTCTGACGAGGAAAGATGCCGCAGTTCTTGGTGCGTCCGGGATGCTACGTCCGTGGGGAATCGACGCTGACGTACCTCTTCCTGACTGGGCCGACGCCGCGTGCCGAACCTGGGGATTCTTCGGTGTCGCTAGCCGGCGCGGAGACGATGTCGAGGGGATCATTCTGGTGGCTCCCGAATCCTGCTTGCCCTCCGAGCACCCGATGTCGAAAATCCCCCGTACACCTCGGGGAGCAACTCTGGTGGGATTCCTGCCCCATCGAAGTGACGTTTCTTGGGGTCGAGCACGGACGTCGTTCTTGGCAGCACGTTTGCACGGGTCGGTCCCGGTGATCGAGGCTGGTGGTGTCGTGGGACCATGGGTGGATCGACGTGTTGCGCCGATAATCTGGTTGCAGTCGTGGGGATTCGAAGAGGTCGATCCCATGCGCGCGGGTGCCGTTCGCCGGATGAGGTTGGATTTACGCAGATCGGTCAAAGCTGAGAAAAGCTGGACGGAACGTTGGTTTGGGTGGTTGCGCGGTAACGAACTTGCTCCAGTTGACGTCGGACGATTGCGCTTGCCAACGGGTTCTCCGCGTTATCATCACGAGTCAACCGCAACCTGTGTTCAGGCCAAAACACAGTCCCCGCAGCAGGCGACTCGCGAGCCACTGACCTGATAGTAGAGACAGCAACTTCGACGATGGAACGCAGGTCCGGCGGTGATTCCGGGCCGCGGATCGACCAAGATCAACAACTCGGTCGCGGCGTCGATAGCGGCTTGGCGTAAGTCGGGACGGCAGCGAGAAATCATAATGACCGAGGTACTCACGGACGATGCAAGGTTGTCCCAGGCGACAATTTTGCTCAGGCCAGCCGCGATGAAGGCATTGGTGATCCTCTCGACCGCTGAGCCGGCGATTTTTGCTGGTCCCGGCTGCCATGCGACCGATACCGGAACTGGAGCGTGAAGCACATCGCGGAACCACAGGTCTTCCAAGCGGGGAAAATTGACATCGTGGCCCAGACTTCGCGCCGCGACCACTGGCACAACGAGCCTGGCGACAATTCCTAACTGGGTGGCCGACAGGGCGACGCGACGGGCGACCGGACCTGGGGCTGCCGCGACATCGTGACCGTGACCAGCCTTGCCCTGGTGACGCTGAATCAGCAGAGCCTGGTGGGTATGAGTAATGCGACGGTCCATGACTGCGGGCGTCACTAGGTGGGTGGCGGAAAGCCATGAATTGCCGGGAGTCTCGCCGGGCTGATGATTCTCGACCCTGACCCACTCGTCGAAACCCGCTGCTGCCAGATCGATGATGTCCACGTCTCCATCCTGCTTCCTGGCGGCACCGGCAGCAGGCCATTCGGGGGTTTTGCACTGCAGGTGGTGGGAAATAGCTGGAAACCCCGGCGCGATGGGGACAGCCGTCGCTCAGCAGATGGACGTCGGTTGAGTCCTACGCGCGAAAAACCCCACCCCGTCGCAGGGAGGAGCACTGAGGTGCTGCAACCCGGTGCGGGGCGGGAGTTTTCGTCACGGGGAACAAAGCCCGACCTACGCGGTGAAGCTAAATCAACCCGGCAACGCTAAATCCACCGGATGACAGGTGTGGAAAGGGAGGCAAGCTGACCGCCCTGGGTGATCTCAGGAAAGCGACCGGCCCCGGGCGAGATCACCCGGGGCCGTCAACCTCAGCGGAAGTTGACCTGTCGGCCGAGGGTTCCCACCAACTGCTGGCGGTACTCCTTGGTCACGGCCCGGTCATGGAACTTCCGGACGTGATCCAGGCGAGCCTGCACGTCGATCTCCTCGCAGGCAGCGGCGTTACGCGGATCAGCCATGAACTGTTCCAGTTGGGAGATACCACTCTCGGAGCGTCGGACATCCTCAGCCTGCTTGGCGTCGAGGCGCTGGGCGTACCAATCGGAGGCCAGCACGGATTCACGAGTGAACATTTCTCGCAGCTCGGGATCGTCAAGAGTCCAACCCTCGGAGGAGGTCCCGTTGGCCATGATTTCTAGCAGGGCCCGAATTGGCGGCACCGCAAGCGAGATGGTCCCGTCATCGAAGTAGGCCTTGGCCACCCGGGCGTGAGTCTTCGAGATCGTCCGCACGGAATCCGCGAAGATTTCGGCATCCTGAAGCTCTGGACGCAGCATCTCCGGGGTAAACACCGTGTCGGGGTGCAGGAAGATTCGACCGAAGTAGGCACGCATGAACTTTTCGGTCATGCGGTAGCCCAGACGGGACGCGAGGATGAGCTCGCCGTCCTTCTCGTAGTCCTCCATCTTCTCTAGGTAGCCGCCCTCGATAAGGGTCTTGGCGTCCCTCTCCTCTGGCGTCATCCGGCAGAAGATCTCTGGCACAAGCAGGGAGATGTCATGGGCCACTTCGACGTTGGGTCCAATGAATCCGGCCGAGGACAACCAACCGTCGTATCCAGACAGCACGAAAGACAGGAAGGAGGAGTTGAGGTCAAAGACCGCCGGCAAGGCGTTAAATGGGGCCTTCGTCAATGCACCCTCCGAGCCGGCACCCGTCGTCGAGGGACTCTTGCCGGTCATGGAGGAGATGAACTCCATGAACAGTTCGGGCAGCTCCATGTAATGAAGCGGGTTGTAGGCGCACAGGGCAGGAATCTTGTCCTCAGGAGGGTTGTTGCGTCGCCCAGCGGCAACGATGTCAACCGGCAGCGGCAGCGGCTCGTTGACCCGCCGACCGTAATACAGGTGGCTCGCCAACTTCGCGATCGCGGTTTCGCGTGGCTTGGCGATATCGGGACGAACCTGCAGATAACGCGGGTTGCGTGACCTCACCCCGTCGATAAGCCTCGGGTCCGCGCTGGAGACAACGTACTTCGGCTCCTCGGAAGGATCGGAGTCGGCGAAATTCGACAGGAAGGTCCGCATCGGCTTGGTGAACTTCGAGAAGGCCACCACGTCGTCGCGCATTGCTGTGACGTCTTCGCGGGTCAGGGGCTGATAGTTCGAGATGAACAAGTCACGCCCGCTCATGTCGTGCTCGGTCTGGGTGTCGAAGCCGCGATAAATAGCGTCATCAGGACGCTGGAAGAGGAGCGCCTCGCAGTTGGCGACCACCTTGCGCGACAGATTCTGCGGGCCGGTGACCATTCCGGGGGAGGTGACGACGGAGGCCGTCATGTCGTCTTCGGTCTGGACCTTGACGGCCGGGGCGTAGTCGTGGCGCAGGGTGAACAGACGCCAGGAACCGTCGGGCTGGAAACCGACGCGGGCCATGCTTACCAGAATCTTCTGACCGTCGAGGCGCACCATATTGCCGTGGCGGCCGTTCGTCGGCGCAACCGTAAAGTGGGAGCGCCAGTCGTCGCCCCATTCCGGCTTGTAGTAGCGCTTGACGGTGAAGATGAGCTCCTTGCGGAACGACGGAATGGAGTTGATCCACTCGTTGTACCAATCAGTAAAGTCCGAAGACGGGGTGAGGAGTTTGATGACCGACCCCACAGACCGCTCGGCCGACAGAATTGGACGATGGTCCTTGCCGTTGAGTTCAGGGTCGGCGAACCGGTTCGAGAAGTCCCGGTGCAGGATGTCCTCAACGGCGTCCATGTCAGCCTCGAAGTCCGGGACATAGGCGTTGCCCTGCAGGAAGGTGTCCGAGATAGCTTTGGAGATTTCTGACTTGCCACCGCCGGAGACGGTGCAGCACTTGTGCAAGGTCGTCGACTCACCGTAGGTGCCCTTGAGGTACCACTGGTCGCTGGCTTCGTCGTGGATCATTTCCATGCGGTAACCGTCAGGGGACAGATACACGGTGTCGGCTCGCATGGGGATGGACTGTGCGCCGTCGTCCCAGGAGACCGTGCCGTCACGCAGGCTGAATTTGGTTCCACCGGGCACTAGCAGGGCATTGTCGATGCCGAGGATCTTCGCCTGGCCCTTATCGAGCATTTCGAAGTCATCGGGGTTAGCCGCGACGACGTCGGCAACCGTCCGCTCGCAGGTGGGGGTGGCGTACTCCTGGCCCTGGTTGTGGGAACGGTAGGCGCGGGCACCGCCGGAGTGTTCCTCCTCGGCCAGGCCAAAGAGGTTCGCGGAGTAGGAGATCTGAGTCTTGACCTCCTTCTTGCAATAACCGAAGTAGTTGTCAGCGACGATGGTCAAGATGACTCCGGACTCGTCACGGGCGCACAGCTTGAACGGCTTGCCCTCGTTGTAAAGCTCGGATTCGTCGGACCAACACATACCGTCGCGACGCTGGCGATCCGTCGCCTGGTCGATATGAGGCAGGCCAAGGTCGACCTTGCGAATGAGATTGAGGTGCGGGGCCAGAATGACGCAGCCGCTGTGTCCGGTCCATCCGGAGGGGGCGAGGGCAGAATCATTGGCTGGCAGCAGCGGATCGCCGCCGTTGCCGAAGATCCCCTCGACGAAATCGAGGTTGGAGACGAGACCGCCGGGGGCGAAGAAGCGGATCTCCATCCGACGTTCCGAGACGAAGTCGGGAATTTCGGGGACTACGAGCGGGCGGAGCAGCAAGGACACCCAGGTGTGAGCTTGACGTTCGACCGGCTGTGTCGAGCTGTAGGGGAGCAGGGTGTGTTCCGGCGGGGCCTGGAACGCGAGGTCAAGAAGACGAGCGAAAACGTCAATCGGAACGGCTTTCTTGTCGTCTGGGATCGCCAGGCCGCCTTCGGCAACGTGGAAAACACCAGCCGTAGTACGACGGTCGTTGCGTGGGTTGTGCAATACGCCGTTGGCGACTCGGTAGCTTGCGACCAGATCGGAGGTGAACTCGTCAGCGTCGATAGGAAGAGAAAGGGCTCGGGCCAGACCGGGTTCGTCGAGGGTCAAGGTGGTATCAGGCAGGCGAGGATGGACGGGCGAGTCCTCACCGAGGTAGCGGTCGATGAAAGCCTGAATACGCCTGTCCGCCGGGCAAAGCAGCTCGGGAAGTTCTCGCCTGAGTTCCCGCTGACGGGCAAGCACCGGAGCAACGACGTCAATTTCAGAGGCACGCGCGGTCGTCGGCAGCGGCAGACCGTTGAGCGCCAATCTGAGGTTCACAGAGTCAGTATGAGTTTGGGTAGCCACAACTTCATTATGTTCTGAATTTGTGGGCTGTCTACGAAGAGTGGTCAGACGGGCACCTGGCTTGAGCGGCAATGGTCGTAAGAGCACGAGCCTGGCACACTTACCCGGCTAGGGGAACGTTTGATCCGGCGATAGTTCTGGTGAACCACTCGCACTCACTCGGCTGGGGACCGTAGTCGCTGCTCGGTGAAGCCCGGCAGCGTCAACAACCTCATGAGGCAGCCCTTGAGCACGGTGGGTACCCATGGGTGATCCGGATGGATAGCGGGTCCGAATTCGTTGCCGAGAAACTCGAACGTGGACGGGTGAAGATGAGCCGCATTCATCCCACCGGCTTAAGACGACCTAATTCCTAGGCCACTCCAGGAGTATTCAGACTCCATCTGAACCCTCGTTATTCGATCAGCCTAAAAACATCCGCCCGGTTCCCACGGGCGGATGTTTTTAGGAAACGGGTACGGGACAGACTCCGGGATCATTTACGACTCCCGCCATGACTCTGCAGTGGCGTCAGGTTGGGAGGAACCGCATGATTCACGTGTCACAGCGGATCAGACGTCTCATGAGCGTCGTCACGTCTTTGGTGTCTCTGGTGGGAGTGGTGTCTCTGGTTGTGTGTGGTGATTGGGTTACTTGCTGTGGGTGCTGCCATTTCTGGTGGCTCGGGTGCGGGGTATTGACCGTTTTTCCATGGCCGTGGGGGATAGCTAGTGGTGCCAGGTGCCGATAGGCCGTGTCGGCAGGTACTACTAGTGCCGCTAGACGGAACAGCGCTGAGCGTGGCGTCCGGGTGTGAGAGAGTTCCTGAAACGACGATGGGAGGACGACGTGGACCGCCGCGATGTTGTTCGAGGACTGCCGCTGTACAAGCAGGGGGCCGCTCCCGGGGAGGGAGCCGTCAAGCTGTCGTCCAACGAGAACCCGTTCGGGCCGCTGCCCAGCGTCGTCGAGGCTGTTAACCGTATGCTTTCCGGGTTCAACCGCTACCCGTCGATGAGCGCTACGGAAGTGCGTTCGGCCATCGCCGAACGTTTCGGTGTCGATACTGCCCAGGTAGCCGTTGGTGCCGGTTCGACCGAGGTTGCCAGCCAGCTCATGCACGCTCTGGCCGGTGCTGGCGACCAGATCATCTTCCCGTGGCGTTCTTTCGAGGCTTACCCCATCCTGACCCAGGTCGCGGGGGCCACACCTGTCCCAGTGCCTTTAACCAAGGACCTGCGTCACGACCTGAATGCCATGGCCGCCGCGATCACTGACCGCACCCGTCTCATCTTCCTGTGTACCCCCAACAACCCGACCGGAACCGTCCTGCACACCGAAGAGGTCGAGGAATTCCTGGCCAAGGTTCCTCAGCATGTCGTTGTCGTTATGGATGAGGCCTACTGCCACTTCAACAAGGAGCCGGGGTCTGTCGACGGACTCGACCTGCTCGACCGCCACCCGAACGTCGTCGCGCTGCGAACCTTCTCTAAGGCCTACGGACTTGCAGGTCTGCGTATCGGGTTTGCAATCTCGACTCCCGATATCAGCAACGACCTGCGTCGCGTTGCCACCCCGTTCACGGTGACCGCCCTGGCCCAGCAGGCCGCAGTTGCGTCGTTAGCGGTCGAGGACGAACTCAATGAAAGAGTCGATCGAATCGTCGCCGAGCGCACCCGGGTTTTCGATGCGTTGGTCGAGCAGGGCTGGAAGATCAACCCCTCCCAGGCGAATTTCCTGTGGTTGTCCACCGGGGACGACACGGATCGGGTCGACGAGGCCCTGACCTCCCGGGGGGTTTACGCCCGCTGCTGGAGTGGCGAAGGGATTCGGTTGTCGATCGGGTCGCCCGAGGAGAACGACCGGGCGATTGAGGCGCTGGCCGCTGCTGCTAACTGAGTCTCACACGCCTAGGAAGTCCCGCCACTTCGGGAGTTCGGTGTTGACCTGTGCCATGGCAAGGGCGTAGGCCCGACGCAGCTTGGTGACGTCTTTCTCCTTGTTGGTGACGGGCATGATGCGCGGGTAAAACACGTAAGCGTTGCCGTCGGCTTCGAGGTCACGCAGCATTTCTCGGGTGGCGTTGTATTTGGCTGGCCGGGAGATGATGGCCTCCGCGACAGCTGGGCGACGTCGGAAGAGTCCGTGGATCGCTCGAGCAGACTTAACCTCACTCTTGATGTAGTCACGTGGCCTGCTGCACACGACGAAGAACCGGTCGTAGCCATCGAGTTGGGCCGCGTCGATCGGGATACCGCCGCTGGTTCCGATGGCACCGTCAACGTACTCAACCCCGTCAATAGTGACAGGGGGCATGAATCCTGGCATTGTCGAGGACGCTCGTACCCGAACCATGAGGTCGTCCATGGTGGTCATCTGGTCACGGGTGAACCACTCCTGCTGGCCGTTGTCGGTGCGGGTCGCGCCGATACGAATCCGCTGGTCAGACGCGGCGAAGGTCTGGAAATCGAAGGGAAGGGGCTTATTGGGCGCGCAGGCGCGCTGGTAGATGTACTCGGCGTTGAAGAACCCGCGCCCGGTGATCCAGGTACGTACATTGCCGAAATGGGGGTTGGCGGCGAAGTCGGTAAAACACTGCCGGGTACGCCACAGGTCGCCGGAAATGTAATTGGTCGCATGGGATGCCCCGGCTGAAATACCGGAGACGTGCGGGAATTCCCAACCCATCTGCAAGAACTTGACGACGACGGCGCTGGTGTATGAGGCGCGCATCCCGCCCCCCTCGAGAACGAGGGCTGTACGTTCTATCGGAGTGGTCATATACCCAGCCTGCCACGCCCGAGGGTTGATGGCGGTGGGCACAGATGGTGACGGGCACAATAGGGGAATGGCTTCTGCACTCGACTTCCCCTTTCACCGCGACTCACAGTCGGGCGGCGAGGTTGACGTTCGACCACTTGTCGAAGAGGACCTGGAGTGGCTGTGGCATTGGAACGTCGAGGTCGTCGATCCGCAATGGAAACACTGGGATGGGCCATATTTCGGGGCCGATGACGACCGCAGCTTTGCAGAATTCGCCGACGAATGGCGCTCGGGTCTCGTGAGTGGCCATCGAGCGACGGTGACGGTGAATGGAAGCCGCATCGGCTTCGTCTCTCGGTTCGAGGAACCGCCCGCTGGCGGTGGCTGGTGGGAGATCGGAATCGTGCTGTTCCAGCCTGTCTGGTGGGGCAGGGGAGTGGGACGGCGAGCGCTGCGGTTATGGACCGAGGACACCTTTGCGACCACCGACGCCCACGTCGTGACTCTGACGACATGGGGTGGTAACGGCAGAATGATTCACTGCGCCAATGCCGTGGGATACCGCGAATGTGGCAGAATTCCCCAAGCACGGTCGTGGCAAGGACGTCGTTGGGATTCAGTGAAGATGGCCCTGTTGCGCGCCGAATGGACGAGATGAATGTGGTGGAGGTGAGCACATGCGGTGCGGTGCGGTGGCATGTGCCCTGTTGTGCTGTGTTCTCATGCCCGGGTGCAGCACCCTAGAACCGTTAGATCCACGGCCCACCCCGACATTCTCGGCCAGCACCCCGACGGCGGGCACCGACGCCAATCCGGCCTGGGCCGTTCCGGTGGTGAGGTCAGGCAAGAAACTGGGAAGTTTTGGCGACGACCGCATTCGTATCGAGGTCGAGCAAGTCGCTGTCGCGAAGGCTCCTGCGGATTCGGTCATGGTGGACCCGGACGACGGCACCCCGGTAGTGCAAAAGGGTTCCCCCATTGTATTGGTGCGCTATATCGTGACGAATATCTCCACAGCCCCGATTAATTTGGGCTTGGGAACGGTAACGATCGCTGCCCGTTACCCAGACTGGAGTTGGCGTCAGCCCCTGGTATCCGTGCCAGCTCCCGAAGCTGATGACGCGCACAAGGTGGTGACAACTCCTTTCGCCCCTGGAACTGCTAGGCCGCCGTATGTCCTAGGCCCCGGAGAATCATTCATGGTGGGGGCGAATTACCCCTATGAGACGGCTGAACAACTCGACGTGAAAGCCACGGTCGTTGTGTGCGATTCGGCGGGGTCGGTGGACCCTGGGTTGGGGTGGTCTGTTACCGGCCAAGTTCACTTGACATAGTGGGAAAGATGCAGCCATCATTATGGCCACCAATCGTACGGAACTAAGTATCCCGTACTATTGAAATGAGGTGAGTCAGATGGAGGAGGGATGGTAAAGCGTCGGAGTGCAATCCCGGTAAGAGCGCTACGAGGTGAGGGTAATTAAGGGCTAGAGTAATGGCTGTTCACAGTTCAGCGAGTGGGAGGTAAGGAATGTTCGGTTCTCGGAAATCAAAAGATGAGTTACTGGCTAACTTGCGCGATGTCGATTTAAAACTTGCAGCTCTCCCAAGCCAAACTAAGGAAAATATACAAGCACAAGAAGTTATCGAGCGCTTAAAGGCTGACGGAGTTCCGGTGGAAAAGATCAATATCGAGTTAGCTCGGAACGATCTTCCAAGTGTTGATGAGGTTGGTAAGAACACTGCGGCAAGTTTGTTTCCTACCTGGAAGTTGAATCGGCAACGGCGCAAATTAGAAAAACAGCTGTCAAAGTTTGATTAGCGGCTCTCCACAGTTGTCGGCTGGCTGAGCGAGGTGGCCGCTTGAGCGAGGTGGTTGGCTGATCGGCTGACTGCGTGGGTGTGGCCGCGGTGGGGACGAGCACCCGTTGTCCCCAGGTTTGTCCACAATGGGTGTGGACAACTGTGGATGGCGGCCGGATGAGGTGTGGTTCGCAACACCGCAGAATCATTGTCCCCAGATTATCTGTGCGTCTCTTGTGGGGAGTCTCGGCGTACCCATAGCTTCGCGGTCATGTCCACTCCTGCACATACCGCGACGACACCCCGGCTACGTCGCTCACCGCGTCTTATCGCCATCGGGGTCCTCTGTGCCTGCTTGGGTGGCCTGGGTGGAGCTTTTGCCTGGCATAGCGCGTCACATACCGATCAAGTTCTCGTCATGACGCGGGCTGTGGGGCAGGGCGAGATCGTCCGCAATACCGACGTCGGTCTGACATCGGTGGCCGTCGATCGGGCGGTGGCGACTATTCCGGCCTCTCAGCTCGACAAGATTGTTGGTCAGCACGCCCTGGCTGACCTTTCAGCCGGTCAACTGCTCGGCTCCCACTCAGTCGGCAAGCTGCGGGTGGCGTCGGGGCGTGCCCGGGTTGGACTCAAGCTGGCTGCCGGGCGATTACCGACCGTTTCTCTCCCAGCAGGAGCCCAGGTGACCTTGGTCGAAACCAGCTCCGACAAGGACTCAGAGACGGTCTCTGAGCTTTCGACCTTTGATGCCGTCGTCGTCGCGACGCCGAAAGCTTCCGGCGATCACGGTGGCTGGCTGGTCGACGTCGAGGTGGACTCTGGCAGTGCCGCCCGACTCGCCGATCTGGCCTCACTGGACCGCATTGCGTTGGTCGAGAGGGGGCGATGATGGCGATCCTGCTGCTTACGAGCCCCGGCGGAGCCCCCGGCTTGACGACCACTGCTCTCGGGCTGGCGCTGAGCTGGCCGGGCGACGTCATTCTCATCGACGCTGACCCGTGTCCAGGCCACGCGATTGAATCGGGGTTCCTGGCTGGACGTATTCCACCGGGTGCCGGAGTGATGGGATTGGCCGCAGCCTGTCGCGACGGCGCTGATCTGGTCCGTGCCATGTGGGACGAGATCATCCCGTTGCCCCACGATGACGAGAACACGACGGTAGGACTCATCAGCGGCTATGGCCACCTCGGGCAGGCGTCTCTTATGGGTGCGGCCTGGCCCGGTCTCGTCAGCGCCATGATCGATCTCGGTCAGGCAGGGGTGGACGTCATCGTTGACGGCGGCCGCCTGGGTCCAGAAGCGTTGCCAGACAGTCTTGTTTCCCGCTCTTCACTCATCGGAATTGTGACCGGATCTCGGTTACGACATCTGGCGGCATTGTCCATGAGGTCCACGGAGGTTGAGGCCCTCTCCTCGGCCACCACTGGCACTGTTGGACTGGTCGTCGTGGGGCCTGGCCATCCCTACAGCTCGCGCGAAATTGGAGGTCAGTTTGGCCTGCCAGTGCTGGGAGAGGTGATCCGAGACGCTCCAGCTGCCGCAGTGCTGTCAGACGGTGATCGCGCCGGCAAAAGATGGTCTCGCGGACGGTACGCCACCAGTGTGCGAACCCTGGCCGAGGCGATGGAAGTTAAACTCCGTCGCTCCAGCGAGACCATTACCGCACCGCAAACCCTGACCCTAACAAGGGCGGCGTCATGACGATCAATGAGACCGCCCCAGCAGTATGCCGCTACGGCGATGACACCCCGGTGTCCACCATCGGCACCAAGGAAGATCTCGCCGGCTTGTTGTCGCGGATGTCCCCGTCAGCCTCGGTTTCTCCGAGGGTTCTTACCCCACCGAGACGATGTGAGACTACTGACGTCGACTGGCGTACCGTCGTCGCCTTGCGGCGCACGGCGTCAGAACGCATTTCCGCAAAGCGTGCATCACATCGCGAACGCAGTGGAGCCGATCTCAACGGCGATGACCTGAGGCTGCTGGGTCGGTCAGTTGTACGCCAGGTCGTCGAATCCCACGCCGAGAAGCTGACAGCCGAAGGCGAGGCGTTGTGGAATACACGAACCAAAGAGTCATACGTCGACGCCGTGGTGGACGCCATTTTCGGATACGGGCGGCTGCAACCGCTGTTCGAGATCCCCGACGCCGAAAACATCGAAATCAACGGCTGTGATCGGGTCTTCATTCAGTACGGGGACGGTCGACGTGAACCGGGTCCGCCGGTCGCCGACAGTGATGACGAGCTAGTTGAGGCAATCCGCTTTCTGGGTGAGTCCGCCAACCCGCCGCGACCCTTTGATGACGCCCATCCCACGATGACGGTGGCTCTCGGTTCCCAGTACCGTCTGCACGCCATCGGTTTTGGGCTGTCCTACCGGCCTTCGGTCGTCATCCGGCACCACACGTTGACGACGGTGACGATCGACGACCTCGTCGCAACCGGGATGATGCCCCACCACGTCGGTGTGCTGCTGCGTGCAGCCGTGCTGGCTCGACGATCCATCGTTATTGCAGGCGACCAGGGAGCTGGCAAGACGACTCTGCTGCGCGCCCTTGTCGACGCGATTCCAGCGACGGAACGGTTCGGGACCCTCGAAACCGACTATGAACTGCTGACTCACCTCAACCCAGACCGGGACAATATGGTCGCTCTGCAGGCCACCGTGGGGCTGGGAGAAAAAGTGGACGGACGATCCCTCGGCGAATTCACGGTCGCTGACCTCATTCCGGAAGCCCTGCGTCAGAATCTGTCACGTCTGATTGTCGGCGAGGTGCGTGGCGTGGAGGCCGCCGCCATGTTCGAGGCGATGCAGGCCGGGGCTGGGACCATGAGCACCACTCACTCCCACTCGGCGACCTCAACCATGGACCGGCTGGCAGGACGAGTCGCCATGGGCGGCGTCATGTCGATCGAAGAGGCCTACCGCCAGATTGCTCACAACATCACGTTTCTCGTTCACGTCACCTTGGTAGACGACACGTGGCGAGGAGGAGCGCGGACTCGTCATGTCACCGAAATCCGACAGTTGACGGGGGCGCTGGAAAATGGCCGTCCCATCACCCACCTCACCTACGCTGCTCCCACCCCTACTAGCCCTGGCGTCTTCCACCCCGATCCGGCCCTGGTAGCCGAACTCGCTCACTACGAGCCGGAGGTGACGAGATGGGCATGAGCACACCGGTCGCAGCACTGTTGGGAGTCCTACTGGTGGGAGGGGTGATGATGATCGGTATCGGGGCGGCCCCGATCCATCAGTTATCCACAACCCAATCCACAAGCTTGTGGACAACGGTGGACAAGTGGTTCTCCCGAGTGCCCCGTCGCCGTCGCCTACACGCCCTGACTGGTCTGGGAATGGGTGCTCTTGGCTACCTGGTGACGGGTTGGGCGGTCTTGATTCTCATCGTGCCGGTACTGGCGGTTGCTGTTCCGGCCTTGCTGGCCGGTCCGCCACGCCATGACCTCGACGTTAT
Organism: Cutibacterium sp.; assembly: GCF_030525615.1. Classification (GTDB taxonomy): domain Bacteria; phylum Actinomycetota; class Actinomycetes; order Propionibacteriales; family Propionibacteriaceae; genus Cutibacterium. The sequence continues at coordinate 93,754 of NZ_JAUNEJ010000003.1, forward strand.
GCGGGCATTGGAACGGTGGGTGCGTCTGGTAAGCGGTTCTGCCTCAACGGGAAAGTCGGTCATCGACGCCATCCGGGCGACTCGTCGTCAAGCCCCCGAGGTTCTCGCTCAACCGCTGACACGCATGGTGGCTCGGCTGGATTCCCGATGGAACACCCAGGCCGCACTGCAAGGACTTGCCGATGACCTGGACAGTGCCGACGCCGACCAGGTGATCGCTGCGATCATGATGGCTGCGGAAAGAGGGGGGACGGGAGCCACCACCACCCTCGACGCACTGGCGGCGTCACTGCAGGAGCGGATTCGCGCATACCGGGAAATCCGGGCCGAACGTGCCAAACCCCGAGTTGTTGTTCGTCAGGTCAGCACCATCATCGCCGTGGTGCTGACTGGCGCTTGTGTCCTGGGTCGAGAGTACTTAGCTCCCTATCACACTGGGGTAGGCCAGGTGCTGCTGTGCGGCTACGCCGGGCTGTACCTCGCGGGTCTCGTCGCTTTGTCGCGACGCAGTAAACCTCGACGTCGTGCCCGGATTCTGTTGCGGCAGGAGTCCTACCATGATTGAGTCCACCCTTGTCCTCGCCGCACTGTGTGGTGGTCTGCTGGTATCCGCGCCCATTTTCGTCATTGCTGGTCGGCGCGGCGCTCCGCTGAAGCTGTCTGACGCCTTGGCCGGGTTGTCCGGGCACACGGGCCAGGACATCGTCGTCAATCCAACCATCGAAAACGGACGGTTGGAGACCTGGGGAGCACGTGCCGCAGTCCGGTGGCCACGCCTGGTCAGTGGGCGGACCCGCCGAATCCTTGCACTGCAAGGCCGGACCCCTGGGCACCTGGTTGCCGAAAAAGCCGTCATGGCAGTGGGCGGAATGATGATTCCGATTCTGGCTCGGGTGGTGGCAGCGATGTGGGGTGACACCCTTCCCGTCACTCCCGTCGGGCTGGCTGTGCTGCTTGCCATTGTCGGATGGTTCATTCCTGACACCCGGGTCAGGTCACGCTCCAAGGCAGTGCGTCAAGACGCCAGCGAAGTGGTACTGGTGTACATCGACCTCGTGACATTGGCGAGGCTGGCCAACCAGTCGGCGTCGCGAGCCCTCGTCGAGGCCGCGCGCATGAGCGATCACCCCGTCCTGACTCGGATTCGTACCACCTTGGAACGCTCCCGGCTGGAACAGCAGTCGCCGTGGACTGGCCTGGAGAGGTTGTCTGAGGAATTAGGGCTGCCAGAACTCGCCGAACTCGTCGAGGTCCTTCGGCTCGACGATCAAGGGGCTTCTTTAGCCGGAGCTTTGCGGGCACGGGTGAACGAGATGAGAGACGCCCACCTCAATCGCGAAAAAGTCGAAGCTCAGACGACCTCGGAATCCTTGACGATCTGGATGGTCATCCCAGTTCTCGTCTTGGGGCTGGTGCTCATCACCCCGCCACTTCTCATCATGGCCGGGGTGGCGTCATGACCGGATTCTTCTTCCCTCAGTCCCCGAATATCCCTCAGTCCCCGAATAACGGGGCGTGTGACGTCACCGGAAAGGCCGGTGTGAATGACCAAGGAGGTCGCTATGAAACATCTCAACACTGTTGCGTCCGTAGTCCTGCCACTCATGGCCGGCGTCCCACCGGTCGACGAAAAACACGACGAAAGAGGACTCAGTCAATCGACCGAAAACGCCATCCTGCTGGTGGGGGCGGTGTCCATTGCCACTGTCGTCGTCACCGTCATCAAAGGATATGTGACGTCAAACCTACCGAAGTGAGGCAGGCGCACCGACGAGTCCGAGAGCGCGGAGTGTCAGAATCTGTGCAGTGGTCGCTGGTTTGGCCGGTGGTTCTGCTTGTCGTGGTCGGGGTCGTCCAGACAGCAGTCGTGCTGCAGGCCCGGGCCACAGCCACCGAGGCGGCCCGGGCAGCGGTTCGCGTGCAAGCCCTACGTGGTTCCCACCCCGGTGAGGCTCACAATGTCGCCCGTGACATGGTTCAAAACTCTCCATTGGTCGGTGTCACGGTACGGGTATCGCGCACGGATTCCCTGGTGCGTGTGGATGTCGAGGGCAAGGCGGCGACCGTGTTTGGTGCCGTCGTGCCGGTCAAAGGTCACGCCGTCGCTGTCGAGGAGGAAACATGATTCGACCTGCTCAGCTGCGGGGAGCCCAGCGCGGTGCGGTCGCCGTCGAGGCCGCGCTCATCTTGCCCGCTGCGCTCATGATCGCCGCAGTCACGGCCGGGGGTTGGCGGCTGTCTGAAGTGCGGGCCGATGCCCAGTCAGCGGCGGAAGTAGCCGCTCGCGCCGGGTCTCTCGCCCCGACAGTCAGCCAGGGCAATGCGGTGGGTCAGCGCGTCGCACAAGCCGAGCTTTCCGGTACGCGGTGCAGTGATTCCGTCATCACCATCGATTCATCGGCTCTTACCCGGCCCGTCGGGTCCACCGGATTCACCTCGGTTCGGGTGAGGTGCACCGTCAGGCTCTCTGACCTTCTGGTTCCGGGAATGCCGGGAGCTGTTCACGTCGAGTCGACGGCACGGTCCACCGTCGACAGTCATCGGGAGCGACACACATGAAGATTCTTGCCGCCCGACTGCGCGGACTCGCGGCTTTCATGGCCCTCATTGTCCTTGTCGCAGGTTCCCCGGCCGCCCTGGTGGCCTGGGGACGCTTCGACGCCGCCACCATGCTGCGGCCATCAAGGTGGCTCACACCTGATGACGGGACGATCTTTCTGGGAATTGCCACCATCGTCGGCTGGCTGGCATGGACAGTTTTCACGGTATGTGTGATTGCCGAGGCCGTCGGGTTGGCGACCAGTCAGCGTCATCACGTCAAGCTTCCCGGACTTACCACGGTTCAGGGCATTGCCGCAGGACTCCTGGTCGCGAGTTTGACGGTGCTGTCCCCTTTGACGCGCTCAACCGTCCCTCCTGCTGCGGTGCCGATCGTGGCTGCGGCCAGCGCGGCACCCCAGCCTGCCGAAGACGTGCAGACGGCCACGGAATCCGCCGAGGTTGACGAAAAAGTCATGACGGTCACCGTCGGCCCCCATGACGACCTGTGGAAGATAGCCGAAACCTGGTACGGCGACGGCACGTCCTGGCGGCGTATCGTGGCCGCCAATCCCGGGATCGACGTCGATCACCTAACCGCCGGTCAGGAGCTTGCCCTACCGAGGGTCACCATGAGAGTCCCCACCGGGCATACGGGTGCCGGTCGGCCCCTCGACGCCGACGAACTCGACCAGCTGGCCCCGAGCGCTGACAGCCGTGACGTCCACACTGTCACCGTGAAAGAGGGGGACACCCTCAGCGGGCTTGCCCGAGAGTGGCTCGGTGATGCTTCAGCATGGCCGAGTCTCTGGCACGCCAATGAGGGAATCATCGCCGATCCCGGACACATCGAACCTGGCTGGAAGCTCATCGTGCCAGGTTCACAGGCTACACAAGCAGAGCCTAAACAAGCAGAGTCAAAGCAATCAGCGCCCGCACAACCAAGGTCAAAACAAGCACGGACCACGCAAGCACAGTCGAGATACGCCGCCTCGTCGCCAGCACCCATCAAAGCTGCCGTAGACGAGCTGGGGGAGCACGATGAGGCGGCCCTCGAGGCCGGTGACACGGCCCTCGACCGCGGCGAGTCTGGCAGTGAACCGCATTCGATCTCACAACCGGAGCAAGTGATGGCCTCTGCCGCGAGTGGTCAGGACCCTGCTGAAATCCTTCGTACTGGGTTGGCTGGCCTGAGCCTGTTCCTGGCCGGGGGTATTGCGGGCACGCTCGCGTCTCGACGCCAGCAGCAGCTTTTCATCCGACCCCTGGGCCGCCGGATTCCCGCCGTGTCAGGAGCGCCCCGTCGAGCCAAACACATACTCGACACCGCAGCCGATCAAAGGACATGCGGCGACGACAATGCCGACTCCATGACGCCCACAACCGTCGTGTTGGGGACCATCGATCCACGCACACCAATGTTGCTGGACCTCGCCGATACCGGTGGCCTGCTGGGGATTGACGCCGACGCCGAGGTGGCCAGCGCAGTGGTGGCTTCGATCAGCTTGTCCCTTGTTGCAGCACCATGGTCTGGCGGAATCGACATTGTTGCAGTCGGCGACGACCTTGCCTGGCTCTCACGGGCCGGAAGTGACGACGTGCAATGCGCCGATGCCGACGAAGTTGTGGAAGGATTGTCCGGTCTGGCTGATATTTCCCGGCACCCATCCATCACCAGGGTCGTGCTGTCCTCCCAGCCGCTCGACCTTCCAAATCCGTCGTCCCTGGCCGCAGCCGGAATTGTCGTCGTCATGCCAAGTAAACGTGGTTGCAGTGTCGTCGTCACCGATTCTCATCATGCCGAAGTGGACGGCCAGGCTTTCACACCCCAGATCGTCACCACGCCCATGCGTCGCGCTGTCGTCGAGCTGCTTGAAACCACCGCCAGAAGCGACACCGAGGCCGCCGGTTGGTGGGAGCCCCGGCGAGGGGAGGATATGTCCAGCCCTCCGACGGTGATGGCCGAGACCTGCACCGTCTCCAGTGATACCCACACGACCGTCGAGGAGGAATACGTGCTCACGCCAACTGCTCCCAGTGATGTCGCCCGGTTGCCCGTCCCCGCCGGTCAGGTGCCCTTTCCTGTCCTGCGTCTGCTCGGCCCGGTCGATTTGGTGGGAGCTCGAGGAAACCCTCCTACCAAGGCGCGGCGGCAGTGCCTTGAATACTGTGCCTGGCTGCTGTGTCATCCCGGGGCACGGTCGGTTCAGATGGCTGATGCACTCATGGTTGCTGAGCCGACGCGACGATCCAATGTTTCCCGACTGCGGCGCTGGTTGGGAACCGACGACGACGGCCAGCCGTACCTGCCCGAGGGCTACGACGGTTCCCTGCGTCTGGCAGAGGTCGTCAGCAGCGACTGGGAGCGGCTTGAACTCCTCGTCGCCGGAGGAATTGCGACGGCTCCGCTAGCCAACCTCATGTCGGCCTTGGATCTGGTTCGAGGTGCCCCGTTGGCTGATGCCGCTCCCGGTCAGTGGCACTGGGCTGAGGAGTGGCGTATCGACATGATTCAGATGATTCGCGACATCGGCGTGGAAGTTGCCCGTCGTGCCATGGACGCTCGGGACTTTGACCTGGCCGCTCGGGCGTTGGCGCGTGCCACGGTCGCTTGCCCTGAGGACGAGGTGCTGTTGGTGGCGCGGATCAAACTTGCCGACGAACTCGACGATCGCGGCGAGGTCGAACGGCTGGTGTATGTGTTGTCCCGGCAAGCTCGCCGACTCGGCGTCGATCTGTCAGAGGAGACGATTTCGGTACTGCAGGAGGTGATGGAAGGCCATGTACGGGCCCGGGTGGTGTGAGTTACTGTTCCGGGTTGCGGGTGGAGAGGCCTCCCATGGCGCTGCCCTTGTCGAAAACGTCGTCTCCATGTGCGCGGGTGGCTAGGGTGAAGACCCCGGCCACCACCAGATAGGCCAGTGCCAGGCCGATCATGTGCGGCCCAGATAATCCATGCACCGGCAGTACCAAGGCTGCCAGGGCAGATCCAGCTACGAATAAGGCGTTGTAAACCATGTCATAGGCGATGAAGACCCGGCCTTTGTAACCGTCAGAGATGTGGGCTTGGCATATGGTGTCGGCTCCGGCCTTGAGGGATTGGGCGAACAGACCGATGAAAAAGCCGGCGACCAGCAGACCCCAACGGTTCGCGATCGCACCCGGGAAAGCCTGGATGACGGCGGTGCCGACCAGCAAGCTGATGAGGGCTTTCCTCATGCCGAACCCGTGTACCAATATCGGCATGAATCCGGCTGACAAGACGAAGCCGGCCCCCATCGCGACCGCCCACACCGTCATGTCAGCCATGGCCCCGTTGATGTCGGATTGCACATGGAAACGGTTTCGGTAACCGAGGATCATCGCCACCGAGTACACCCCGAACAGTGCCCGCTGGGCACCGATGAGTGTCAAGGCGTGGCCGACCAGGGGTACTTTGCCCAGGTATCGGAATCCGTCCACGATCTCTCCGGCGACGGCACGTATCGTTCGGGAGCGGTCTACCAGCGGCGGCCCGAGTTCCCGTCGTGAGAACTGCAGACCGAGTGCCACCGAGATCGCGAAGAGCACTGCCGAGATGCAGAAGATGATGGTGTCGGCGTGGTGAACCGGCATGTAGCGCCCCGCAATCATGCGGACGGCCGCTGCGACGACGGCGCCGATCATGAGTCCCAGCGGGCCGATTGTCGGCATGATCGACGACGCCGTCAGGTAGTCGCGTTTGTCGATGGTGTACTCCAGCCCGGCCACCAAGGCGGTCAACAGGAACCGGTTGAGGCTCATCGCGATGAGTAACCCGATGAGTAGGGCTAGGTGGGAGGGTCTGTCGCGGGCACCATCCCAGACCAGTATTCCCAGCCCGATCGCGATGAGGCAGCGCAGACCGTCGGTGTAGACAAGGATTCGCTGGCGTGACCATCGGTCGAGGACGACAGAAACAAAGGGTCCGATGATGCTGAAAGGCAGCAAGGTGATGGCCAGCACCATCGCGATCGACCAGGCGTCGGGCTGCTGTTCAGGGGAAAGCAGAACATAGGAGGCCATCCCGACTTGTAGGGTGCCGTCAGCCGCCTGGGTGGCTACGCGGACTCCGAGAATCTTTCGGAAGTCGTGGTGTCGCCACAAGTGGCGCAGGTTCTGCCAGAACACATGGTCTCCTTCAGGGCCGGCCTGTCTCGATCCTAGAGGGTCGTTTGACGCAGACCTGAATGCACATTGCTGCCTGTGACCGTAAGGAGAATCTGGACCATGATCGCTCGCCGAGTGTTTCGGCGCCAGGGCATGGCGGCCGGTAGGTAGTGGTGCCATAGAGTGGTTGTCCATAAGAACGTTCCGATGACCTGACAGCGCGCGATGATTGGAGCTATGACAATGAAGTCGGATCTGGACATTGCTCGTGAGGCCCACCTTGACCCCATTGAAAAGGTGGCGGCCCGAGCCGGTATCGACGAGAAGTACCTCGAGCACTACGGGCGTGATGTCGCCAAGGTTGATCTTGAGTTCATCAAGGACAACAAAGATCACCCGCGCGGCAAATACGTCGTCGTCACGGCTATCACCCCTACCCCTCTTGGCGAGGGTAAGACGACCACCGCTGTGGGTCTGGCCCAGGGGCTGGAAAGAATCGGCAAGCGCACTGTGTTGGCTTTGCGTCAGCCCTCGATGGGTCCGACCTTTGGTATCAAGGGTGGTGCCGCTGGTGCCGGGTATTCCCAGGTGCTGCCCATGGAGAAGCTCAATTTGCACCTGACCGGTGATTTTCACGCCATTGGCGCGGCCCACAACTTGCTGGCTGCCATGATCGACAACCATCTGCACCACGGCAATGATCTCGACATCGAGCCGCACTCAATCTCGTGGCGTCGCGTGGTCGACATCAATGATCGTGCCTTGCGCAATGTCGTCGTTGGTCTGGGATCGCGGATTGACGGTGTACCTCGCCAGAGCGGGTTTGACATCACCGCAGCCAGCGAGGTCGGCGTCATTGTGGCACTGGCTACCTCGTTGTCGGACCTGCGCGCCAGATTGGGCCGCATTGTCATCGGATACACCCGCTCCAAAGAGCCGGTGACCGCCGAAGACCTTCATGCTGCCGGATCAATGGCCGTCATCCTCAAGGACGCCATCAAGCCGAATCTGTTGCAGACCACCGAAAACAGTCCGGTACTTGTCCATGCTGGGCCTTTCGGCAATATCGCCACGGGGAACTCGTCGGTGATCGCCGACCGCGTTGGTATCGGATGTGGTGATTATCTTCTGACGGAGGCCGGGTTCGGTGCGGACATGGGGGCTGAGCGGTTCTTCAACATCAAGTGCCGAGTTGGAGGAATGCGTCCGGACGCCGCCGTTCTTGTTGCCACCGTGCGTTCCCTCAAGACCCATGCCGGCCGCTACAAGGTCGTTCCCGGAAAACCGCTACCCCCGGCCATGCTCGAGGACAATCCCGACGACGTTCTCGCTGGTGCCGCGAACCTGCGCAAACACATTCAGATCGTCCGCGATTTCGGCGTCTCTCCGGTGGTGGCCCTCAACGTCTTTCCGAGCGATCATCCCGACGAGATCGACGCTGTTCGCGCGGTTGCTGAGGGTGCTGGTGCCCACTTTGCTGCTTCGACCCACGTGGTCGATGGCGGCGAAGGTGCCGTTGATCTGGCTCGCGCAGTCGTCGCGGCGTGTGAGCAGGACACCGACTTCCACTACACCTACGATCTCGAGGACTGCCTGACCGACAAGCTCGCCAAGGTGGCCACCAAGGTCTATGGGGCTGACGGGGTTGACGTTTCCACGGCAGCTGCCAAGGAACTGGCCCACTTCGAGGACCTCGGCTACGGAAACTTCCCGGTCGTCATCGCCAAGACCCACCTGTCCCTGTCCCACGATCCGTCCCTCAAGGGGGCACCGACCGGGTGGCGGCTGCCCGTCCGCGAGGTCAGGGCCGCTGTGGGCGCGGGGTACATCTACGCGATCTGTGGTGATATGCGCACCATGCCGGGTTTGGGCCGTCATCCAGCTGCCGAGCGTATTGACATTGACGACAACGGCGAGACGGTCGGGCTGTTCTGATCGACCGGGCTGTTCTGATCGACGCCGATAGGCGGGGCTGAGGACATCATTCCGCAGCCCCGATGTCATGTTGAAGGAAGTGTCGTCGGGGAAGTGTTGTCGTGCTGGGGAATCAGCGTCCCTCGGCAGGTGGGGGAGTGGGATGTTCCAGCACACAACCCACGGGACGTCCGGTTACGAGGGAGCCGTCATGGACGAACCCCTCTTCCCGGCCAGTGAGTTCGGCAATGAGAAGACGGCGACCGTGGTCGAGCTGATGGGCATGGCTGGGATCGTCGGACAGGTCGTGGAGCTGGCGCGGGTCCGCTTTGAGGTCGAAGAGTTGCTCCTTGCCGGACCCGGACATCCAGATGTACTGGTAGTTGTCCCACCAAATCCACTGCAGCGACTGGTTGAGCAGGAAATGCTCGCCGTGAAGGTGGGTGCGCCACGACGACTCGTTGCGCAGCAGCGGCAGGATCGAGCGTCCCTCAACACTGTCTGGGATGTCCACTCCCGCGCAATCGAGCAAGGTGGGCATGACGTCACGGAGCTCAACCAGCTCGTCGACCTTGGTACCAGGGGTGATACCCGGCCCTGCTAGCAGGAACGGGATATGGGTCGACCCCTCGTAGGGGTAGCCCTTTCGCCACAGATGATGGTCTCCCATCATGTCTCCGTGGTCGGAGATGAAGGCTATGTAGGTGTTGTCAGCCACCCCGAACTCGCCCAGAACCTGGCGCAGCCGACTGATCTGGGCGTCGATGTGGGTCATATTGCCGTAGTAACCGGCCATGGCTCGGGCGATGTCGCGGGGGCGGTACTGAGCGACCAGGCTCGTCGGATCGGCGTCGTTGCGCCAGGTGTTGAAGGTGTCCGACCAGTCTCCGACCGACGGTGGTCGCAGCGGAGCACCGTTGTAGCGGTCGAACGCCCACTGCGGCGGATCGTAGGGGGCGTGGGGACGGTGGAAGGACAGGTAGAGGAAGAATGGAGTCGTGGGGTCGCGGCGGTAGAGCCACCGGGTTGCCTGGCTGACGGCCCAGTTCGTCGGGTGCAGCCGTTCGGCCTTGTCCCAGGGGCGGGCCACCATGGAATTGCACTCGACACCATCGTCGATGTAGTCCTCGTCACTGGCTGTGCCGGTCTGGTCGCGCAGCCACACCAGGTAGTCGTCGTAGCAGGCGGGGTCACGATGACGCTTGCGGGAATAGTGCAGGTACCCGTCGTGGAGCTCAACCTCATCGAATCCAATGCGATTGCGCTCGGGCCAGTAGTGCATTTTCCCGATAGCGCGAGTCTGGTATCCGGCTTGCGAGAAGGCCGAGGGCAGGGTGTCTTCGATGTCGAAGGGGACACCGTCCTGGTAACCGACTCGACGATGGGACCCAGCCGAAAGCCCCGTCATGAGGGCCATCCGGGCCGGGACACACGTCGGGGTGGCTGAGTAGGCCCGCTCCACGACAGCTCCCTGAGTGGCGAGTTGGTCGAGGTAGGGCGTTTCGACGTCGGGGTGGCCCTGACCAGATAGGCAGTCACCCCGCCACTGGTCGGTACAGATGAGGACGACATTGGGGCGGTCAGCCGGTGATTGTCTGTGGTGGTTGTTCATGATGTGCCTAGCTTATTCTCACTTAATTCCGGTCATCGTGATGCCCTGCACGATGTAACGCTGGGTTGCCACGAAGAGGGCACACACCGGGACGAACAGCATGAGGGAACCCATGGCCGTCAGGTTCCACAACGTGAAACTCTCGCGGTTGAAAGACGACAGCCCAATGGTGATGGTTCGCATGGCTTCAGACTGGGTGGCGATCAGAGGCCAGAGGAACTCGTTCATCTGGAAGACGAATGTGAACAGTCCCAACACCATCAGAGACGGCTTGTTCTGGGGCAGCACGATCGACCGATAGATACGGAGTTCTCCGGCGCCGTCGACTCGGGCTGCTTCAACGAGGGAGTCTGGAATGCCTGACATGGACTGGCGCATGAGAAAGATCGAGAATGCGCTCATCAAGAAGGGCGTGACGAGACCTTGGTAGGTGTCTAACCATCCAATCTGACTGAATTTGACGTATAGCGGGATCATTCGAACAAAGAACGGAATCATCATCGTCGACAAAATGAGAACAAAGAGAACGTTCTTGCCAGGGAACTGAAATTTCGCGAAGGCATAGCCGACCAATGGCGCGAAGATGAGGTGTGACAGGGTGATGAGGCCGGCGACGAGGATTGAGTTGAAGAAGAACCTGCCGAATGGGGCAGCATCAAAGAGGCGAGTGATGTTAACCCATTGCCACGAAGATGGGATGATAACCGGTCTTCCTCCGGTCGCCTCCGAGTCTGACTGGAAAGCCAGGCTCACCATGTACACGAGTGGGGCTATCGCGATGAGTGCTGCAATCCACACGAGAATGAGCGAGATAACTCTCGCCCCGGGGAAGAGTTGCTCGGATCGGTGTCTAGCTTGGGCTGATGTCGTGCTCACAGGATTGCCTCCTTCTTTCTCCCTACCCGCAGCTGAACCATCGAGAGAGCGATGATGACAACGAGCAGCAGGAAAGACATAGCAGACGCATATCCCAGGTTTCCGCTGGTGAAGGTCTCGCGATAGACCTGATACACGTATAGAGATGTCTCATTTCCCGGTCCGCCATTAGTGACGATGTATGGCAATCCGAATTGCTGGAGTGAACCGATCATTCCAACGAGAACAACAAATAGCGTCGTCGGTGCCAGCATTGGAAGAGTGATTTTCCAGAACTGTTTTGAAACGGAAGCGCCGTCAATTCTTGCAGCCTCGTAAAGCTGGGGGTCAATCGACTGAAGGCCAGCTAAGAAAAGCAACATGGAGTAGCCAGACTCTTGCCATACTGCGATGCAGACGAGGGTGGCCAATGGTGCGGTCGTCAGCCAGTTTTGCTGCGGTAGTCCGAGACTACCGAGGATGGCATTCAGGACACCAGTGTTTGAGTCCAAGATGTTCCTCCACATCAAGCCAATGATGGCGACCGAGGTCATGTAAGGTGTCAGAATTGCTGTCCTCGCGATGGTACGGCCCTTGAAATTTTGATTGAGAATCAGAGCCAGGAGGAGGCCGATAATCGAGGACAGAATGAGACAGGAGAAAGCGTAGATGACCGTGATCCCAAAGGAATGCCACACGTCAGCGTCGCGGATGATGTCTACGTAGTTCTTTCCGCCCACTGGCGTCAGTTTGGTGAAACCCGTCGTGAAGGACAGCCTGAACTCGTCGATGATGGGCAGGAAAAAGAACAACGTGAAATATATCAAAGCAGGCGCTATGAACAGATACGCTGTCCGATAGCGACGCCAGGAGAGCTTGCGCCCACGTGGCTGCAAAGATGTCCCTTTCATTAGATTCACCTACTGAGAAGATTTCCCACCGTCTTGTTGTAGGTGGCGACCTCCGATTGGGGATCCTTATTGGACAAGATAACGTTTTCGTACATGACCTTGCCGGCGTCAGCAATCTTGGCCATGTTCTTGTTCGACCAGTAGGGCCGGTCTGCAGCAACGCCGATATTTCGAGCAGCAGCGACAACGCTCATGTTGGGGTCATTCTTCACGATGTCGGATTCTGCCCACGAGTTGCGAGAACATGGCATGGCGGCTTCCTTCGTCACCTGCTCTTGTACCTCAGCAGCAGTGAGAACCTTGATAAGTTCCCAGCACAGATCGGCGTTTTGGCTCTTGGTGGGGATCATGAGGCCAGAGCCGGCAATGGTGGTCTTCTGCTCCTTGTGTTTGAGAGGAGAACCAATTGTCAGTGGGAAGTTCTTGTCTTCAGTACGGACGGCTGATATGTCCCACGGGCCTGTGAGGATGAGGCCGCACCTCTTGGATGTGAAGAGCTTGCGAGAACCTGAGTACTCGCTGGATGCCACCGGTGCCGGGGAAACCTTGTGCTTGTAGATGAGGTCGCGCTGGAATGTGAGGGCTTCAACGGCGGCGTCAACAGGTTGCATCGGCGTTGACTTGTCCATTGTGTAGGTGACTCCGTTTTCCAGCAGCCACGGCGTACCGTAGGAACTGTCGTTGTTGAGGGCGCACCCGTATTCGACGCCCGTGGCCTGGATGCGTTTGGCGGCTTCCAGGAACTCCTCCCAGGTGGTGGGCATCTTCACTTTGGCCTTGGCAAGCATTTCCGAATTGGCGAAGACCAGTCCGCCCATAGTCAGATGCATCGGGATGGCGTAGGTCTTCCCGTCGGCTTGCCGGACGTCGAGGCCAGCAGGAACGAAGTCATCCAAGAATCCCTCCTCTTTCTTGATGTAGTCATCGAGGGCCATGATGTTGCCGTCGTTGCCGAATCGGGTCGCCCAGAATGTGCCTGGCTCCTCGGTGATGTCCGGGGTGGTACCGGAGAGGAAATCAGCGGTGAGCTTCTGCTGTAGATCAGACCACTGGAACGTCTGGATGGTGACTTTTACGTTGTGATCTTTTTCAAACTTAGAAATTACTCGCTTGTATGGCGGATAATCATGGCCGGCAGACAGGTAGAACAAGATTTCCTTGCCGGTTCGCTCACCTGAGTGCGAGGAGGAATCGTCAGACGAGCCGACTCCTGCGGAGGGGGAGCACCCAGTGAGGTTGCCGACTACGGCGGTTGAGCCGAAGGCAACAGCTCCGGCGAGAAGGGATCGGCGGGACAGGGGAGCGTGCAACATTGCAGTCTCTTTCGTGAGGTGATTCTTAGTTCGAGGTGCTTCCTCGAGAAAACAGCTTCCAGGGGACAGAAACCTGGCTGGCGTCAGCAGTCCCTTCGATTCGGTGCCAGAAATGGCGCATGATGTCGTCAATTTCTGAGACATCAAGGCCCAGCGAGCTCAAAGAGGGATCCATCTGTGTCGCTTCGGTGGAATTCCCAGTGCCGATGACGGCGATGTCTTTGGGGACCTCGATGTTGAGAGATTGAGCCGCAAGTATGAGGCCGATCGCAGTGCGGTCTGAAGCGCAATAGACGGCCTCGGGAAGAGGACTGGAGGTTTGAAATGCCTGAACTGCGGCGCGGAAGACGTCTCCTACGAAGGCGCTGGACGTAAAGAGCAGCTGAGGAACACGTCCATGGCTTGTCTGGAAGTCCCGGTACATCTGCCAGCGGGGATCACGTTCGCACTCTTCGCGTGTGCGGTCCTGGCCGGCGAAGGCAATGGAGGTCCTGCGAGCGTCCGCGAGAGCAGTCATGGCGCACGACACACCGTCGCGCTCATCGATGATGACGTGATCGTATCCTTTGGCACCGGGTTCACTACCGATGAGGAGAGTTGGTACCAACGCTTCGGGTTGGGCCTCGATGACCCGGGAGATGCCCGGGCGTGAGACGGCAACGATCGCGGCATCACACGCACGCGCCCTGATGAGCTTGTTGATGGGACTGATGTCACCATTGACGATCGCTACGGTGACGAGCTGGTAATCGTGTTCGGACAACCTTTGCGATGCCCGAAGTTGGAAACGTTCGACGTAGCGGTTCAACGGGGCGTCATGGAATAAGGCCACCGTGCGGGTTTTGCCCAGTCGCAGTGAGCTCGCAGCACGATTCCGCACGTACCCCAGCTCGCGGGCGGCTCTTCGGACCCGTTCTTGAGTTTCCGGGGTGAATCCCTCGGAGTGACGACTGTCTGACAACACGTATGAGGCCGTCGACACCGAGACCCCGGCACGGGCGGCTACGTCAACGAGTCCGATATGTGATCCCATGGGATGTCTCCTGCAAATAATCGGTCACCACTATGTGTCCAAGACTCAGAGTAGAGAGGGTAAAAGGTGTTGGTCAATCGTTTGAATCAAACGTTTGACCAAATGTGAAAAAGTAAACACTGTAACCAAGGTGTTCAGGGGGATACCGGCCATTTGACTGGTATGTCGTACCCTCGTCCCGTGACCAGCAAACGTGCCCAGGACGCCAAACGCCGCATTGACCTTGAGGAAGGGGAGCGACGTCAGGAAGCTGCCCGCGCCCAGCGGCTTATCGACGACTTCCTTGCCGCCGCCCGGTCCAAGGGCATGACCCCAGAACCGCTGCGTGCCCGGCTCATGGATGGCCATGAGGCGCGAACCGATAAACGAGGCTGGTACCTCAACGTCAAGCATTCCCTGGCCATCGGCGAGAACGGGGAGTACTACCAGCTCGTCGTCCCGGGCGGATTTCGGGAGCGGATACGTGGGGTCACGTTGGAACCATCGTTGCCTCCCATGCATATCGGACGTGGCGGACGCGACGGCGAAACTGGTGATCTCAAGGATTTTCTGGGTCGACTGCTGGCCGACTGAGGGAGGAATGTTGGCGTCCGGGGGCGGGTCGCTGCGAGGGTTGCGCAGATGATTCGAACCACTCCTGGCAGCGCAAACCCCGCTGCGGCTAACCGCCTCTCATGCTGCGGCGAGCAGCTCAGCACGATGGGTCCGCATGGCCCGACTCGCTCGTGAGCATTGGGCTCGCACCGCCTCTGGACTGGTGTGGTGGCGGCGCGCCGCAGAGGCGGAATCCAGGGCGTCCACCCACACACTGCGCAGCACCGGAGCACTGGTGGAGGTGATGATTCCCAACTCCTCGGCTGCGGTGAGCAATCCCGACGCCATCTGACCGGGACTCTCCGTCATCTCTGGCGCACTGATCTCCACGGTCTTAACCGGGGTTTCCTTGCTTGCGCTGCGTCGTTTCGCTGAGATGACGTGCAGGCACTCCAAAGCCATATTCATACACACCTTGTGGCTGCGGGTCAGGGGGAAACTGACGATAACCAGCCACGCCTGACTAACGTAGTCGTCCAGAGATGCCCGCCGATCCTTACTCGCCATGACGGTAAGGGCTGGCAGAACAGCCTGAAGTAACGCCATTCCGGCGAACTCCGATATGTGGTCAGCACCACTGCGAGCAGCGATGAGGGCGCGGACGGCAGCGGCGTCGTCGTCACGCAGTGTCGTGGGAAGCTCCTCGGGCTGGCACCCAGCGCAGATGAGACTGGCGTGCCAGGTGGCTCGTGAATGGGTACACAGCTGGACCCAATGGGAATTCAGACGGCTACGGATCGTTGTCATGGCAGCACCTTTCAGGATTGGCGGTGCCCCAAGTCCATCGAGGCGACGTTGCCCACGGTGTTGTCTGGCGCGGGAAAGGTGTTGTCCGTATCGACCCGAGTGTTGTCCGTATCGACCCGAGTGTTGTCCGGTGGCCCATCCCCAACACGACGACCGGCCGCGCCCAAACAGGTCACGGCCGGTCCTATTCACGAAGATCGTGAGATGGAACCCCGTCACGAAGATCGTGAGATGGAACCCCTCACTCGTCGGCTAGTGCTTCAGTGGGTGCGGCGACGGCTGCGCGCCGGCCCGGAAGAACCGAGGCAAGACACGACGCCACTAAGCAGATCGCGATGAGGCCGAGGGTCCATGGCCAGTCGATTGAAAAGCGCACTGAAATCTCCTGCGAGGCCGCCCGGAATACCGACCGAATACCCAACCAGGCGAAGTAGAACCCGGCCACCATGCCGACGATGACACCGACCATGCCGACCTGGATCGACTCGTAGAGCAGCATGAGTCGTAGCCCACGCCGCTGCATGCCCATGGCTCTCAGCAGCGCCGACTCGCGGCGTCTCTCCAGCACTGACAAACTCAAGGTGTTGGCCACACCGATGAGGGCGATGAGGACGGCGACGCCCAACAGAGCCGTCATGACGATGAGCAAGGCCTTGAGAATCAGCTCGATAATTCCGCCGATGAGGGCACCGCCATCAATGTTTGTGTGCTGTGAAGCGGAGACTGCATCCATCGACGACATCATCGCCGTCAGCACCGAAGCTAGATTGCTGCGGTCTTCAAGGTGAATCCAGATCGCCTGGTCGTCCACGGAAGGAATGATCCGGTTCAGGTCTTCCCCGCTCACCAAGATGCTCTTGTAGGGAAGCCCATTGACCTCCTTAACTTTGAGAGTCACCTTTCCGTTGCCGGACGGGAAGTCCATCGTCGTGGGCGTGGTGCCACCCATAGAGGTCATCAAGGCAACCCCGGACTCCATTTCCTGAGCAACCGAGGGCGCAACCTTGGCAATCTCATCCTTATCCGCCGAAATGACCTGGGTTTGGTCAGAGACGCCAGTCTTGACGAATCCGCCCTCGAGAATCACAGAGTCCCGGACGTTCGGCAGGTCATGCACGGCCTTGGCGGCTGACGGGTCTAAGGCCCCTGCCACTGGCTGCTGAGTATTGGGGTCAATGTCGGGAACGTTCGTGAAGGTAATGTCGATCGGGAAGTATTTGTTGATCTGATCCATGACCGTCGTGCGCGTCGTGGAGATACCAACCTGCAGGGTCACCGACAGTCCGATTGCCAGCATGAGGGCCACCGCTGTCAGAGAGGTACGGGTCGGATTGCGCGTGGCATTGGAGGTCGACAGCCGCGCCGTCGGCCCCAGCGGACGCAACAGAAATCCAAACCCCTTGATGAGCCAAGGCACATACAACGGCGCAGCGATGAGGACGGCCAAAGACAGGCACATGGCCGACACGATGGCCCAGCCGATAACCCCATCGCCTTCACCAGTGATTGCCTTGACAGAGGTGATGATTCCGATCACCGCGAGCACGGAACAGATGATGGTCCTCGCGACACCGATCTGACGCTTCTGCTCCACCGTCGGTACCGGGCGCAGCGCCTCCAGGGGAGCAACACGAGTCGCCCGAAGTGCCGGCAGGAAAGCGGCCAGAATGGTGATGATGACGCCGATGAGGAACTCAACAACGAGGTCTTTCCATGGCCATTCCAGCCCGAAGGCCAACGCTCCGGTATAGGCAGTACCGGCGACCGTCAGCACAATCCCGAGCACAATACCCAGGGCCGATCCGATAACGCCGAGCAGGATTGCCTCACCGAGAACTCGTCTCCTCACCTGGCTGCTCGACGCTCCGACAGCTCGCATGAGACCGATCTGACGGCGCCGCTGGGCCAACAGAATGAGGAAGGTCGTCGTGATGATGATTGCACCGACCAGCAGAGCAATCGCCCCGAAAACCATGAGCAGATACTTGGTGACGTCGAACCCTTCAGCCAGATCGGTGATGGTCTTCTTCTGATGATCGGCTGCGGTCAGGATCGTTGAGCCATGCTCCTCGCCGGTATTGAACTCGGGGGCGTTCTTGACAGTTGGCAGGGTCTTTTCAAGATTGGTGACGACCTGCTCGGGAGTCGTGTCGTCCTTGACCTTGATGACCCAGGTATCAAGGAGCTGGGTGACGTCCTCACTGCTGTAGCCCGGAGCGGTCTGCAAGGAATCCGAATCATCGGTGATTCCGACCACCTTGGTGTCCTGGCCGGTGATGTCGATGGTGTCGCCGACGCCCACGTGGAGTTTCTCAGCCGCCGCCTTGGACAGCGCGATCTCACCGGGGCCAGACGGCCAGTTACCTGAAGTCACCGAAGACCACCGGAACGGCTCAGCGGGGGTCTTGTGGATGTTAATCATCAGGGAATCGCGGCCATGAGAAGCCGCCACGGTGGTCGATTGAACGACGTCGACGTTCTGTACCCCGGAGGTGTCGCGGATCGCCTGGGTCATGTCCTCGGGATCAGCGTTGCCCGCGATGGCGTACACCACGACGTCGGCCTTCGAGGTGGCAACCGCCTGTTCCTTACCCAGAGCCATCCCCTGGGTCCGAATGAACATCGAGATACCGACCAGGAACCCGATTGACACCGCGATGGCAATAAGGGTTGCAGCCATCCTTCCGGGATGTTGGCGCAGCTGTCTGAGAGCCTCGTTGAACATCAGCCCTCCAATCCGGCCATCGCCTCGTTGACCGCTTCGGCGGTGGGGGATGTGATGTCGTCGACGATACGGCCATCAAGCAGCATGAGGACCCGGTCGGCATAGGACGCTGCCTTGGCGTCGTGGGTGACCATGATGATCGTCTGGCCCAGGTCGTCGACGCAGTGGCGCAGATAGCTCAGCAGATTCGCTCCCGACTTGGAGTCCAGGGCGCCAGTGGGCTCATCGGCAAAGACGACGTGCGGCTTGGTAATCATGGCTCGAGCACAGGCCACGCGCTGCTGCTGACCGCCCGACAGTTCGGAGGGACGGTGCTTGAGACGATCAGCGATACCCAGGCCGGTGATGAGCTGGTCCCACAAGGCCGCGTCGGGCTTGCGCCCGGCCAGGTCGAGGGGCAGGAGGATGTTCTCCTCGGCGGTCAGCATTGGCAGTAGGTTGAACGATTGGAAGATGAATCCTACGTTGTCGCGACGCAAGGTCGTCAGTTTGGCGTCGGGAAGGTTCGAGAGTTCCTGGCCAGCTAGGAATACTCGACCGGAGGTGATTCGGTCCAGACCGGCCAGACAGTGCATGAGGGTGGACTTGCCAGACCCGGACGGCCCCATGATCGCGGTGAAGGTGCCACGGGTGAAACGAACGTTGACCGAATCCAAGGCAGTGACCCGGGTCTCCCCGTCGCCGTAGACCTTGGTGAGGTCGATACCAGCGGCAGCGTCCGTTTCGACGGGAGTGTTCAACAGCCCGGGGGCCACAGAACGGCTTGCGGAGGCAGTACTGGAAGGGAGTGCGGCCGGGACGGCTTCGGCGGCACGAGCCGGTTTGTGATCTGGCCGTCCCCACGGCTGACTCGGCGGTTGCCCCTGCTCTTGGGGCGAGGAATCGGTCCACTCCGAAGGAACAGCGCGTCGCGGCGGCTGGAAGAACCCCGACTCGTCTGGGGTCGTGTGGTGTCGCCAGGGTTCTTTTGATTCGTAGGGTCGGTTCTGGTCGCTCATGATGCCTTTCATAGTTCCCGAAGAGACGTCGGCGGATGGACACCCCTGCACGCCTTGGGTGACATATATATATGTGATGTATTCGATGTCTTTGATGTCAGATGAGGCCGACGTCGTGGGCAAAAAGCACAAGCCCGACGCGATCTCGGCACTCCAGTTTCGATAATAGTCGACCAATGTGAGTTTTCACGGTGCCCTCTGCCATGTAAAGGGTTTGGGCGATTTCGGCGTTCGTCGCCCCCTTGGCGATTTCCACCAGTACCTCTCGCTCGCGGTCCGTCAGCACTGACAGTCTCTTGTCGGCGGCTTTCGGGTCATTGGGCAGGGTGGGGACAACGTAATCCAGCAGGCGTCGAGTGGCAGAGGGGGCTACGACTGCGTCACCAGCAGCGACATTGCGGATCGCGCTGAGCAACTCGGTGGGCCGGGCGTCCTTGAGAAGGAATCCGGAGGCACCGGCCTTGAGGGCGGCGTAGACATACTCGTCGAGGTCGAAGGTGGTGAGAATCAGTACTTTCGTGTCCAGCGGAGATGCCGTGATACGTCTCGTGGCCTCGACGCCGTCCATCTGCGGCATCCGGATGTCCATGAGAGCGACGTCAACTGGCATTCGACGCAGCACATCGAGAGCCTGGACTCCGTTCGACGCTTCCGCGACGACCTCCATGTCATCCTCGGCTTCGATGAGCATACGAAACCCGGAACGGACCAGAGATTGGTCGTCAACAAGGATGACGCGGATCGGGTCAGGCATGGCACCTCCATCTCATTGTCAGTAATGCTAGGGCCCTATGACGTTCTGTACCACCGAGGGGTATGGCAGCTTGGGGTCAATGCCCGATCGTTGGCATGGCGGACCATTATTCAGGTGTCCTCCACTTGTCAGTTGAGACTCGAAGAAGGCGTGCCATGGATGAACTTGTCAACCTCTGGGTCCGCAGGATTGTACTGGTCGCCGCACCAGGCTTGGGCGAAGCGCTCCAGACGCTGTTCAGTGGGACAAAAAGCAGGAAGCCGGTGACGGCACAGGCAATCTCGCCAACGGCTAGAGATGGGCCGGGTAGATCCGCCACGAACGCAACGATGAACACAATGAACGCAGGGAACAACGTCGTACCGGCCCCGATAATTGTTCTCGAGGTGATGACGCGTCAGATCACCCCCACGCATAGTCCCATAAGCGCCCACGCGCCGTTTAAAGCTAGCGTTATCACGGTAGGCACGTACAGATCCGTACGATTTAACACAGCGCGAACCTACCGTATGTCGGGACGATCGCGGGTCCCACGGTATGTTCGGACGTATGTCCGCAAGTGGTCGAGTTTCTTCTCCGATGCATCTTAATTCTTGACAGCCCCCTCTGAGATACCGGCGATGAGCTGTTTCGCGCCCACGGCAAGCACTGGAACGACGGCTATCAGCGACGACGCCGTCGGATGTGGCTCGGGTGACGTCCTGGCGGCAAGCCATAAGGCATATGTTTCATAGGCGGTATCGAACGCGCAGCTTTCTTGACCGTATCTCCACTAGAACGCAAAACCGCGTGTATAAGCGTATTGAGGTAGTATCGTGTAGGCGAGCGTGGGACGGTGTGAACAACGCCACTCACGTCCACATGATGGTCGCTGAGATAGCCACGGAGGTTCGTCTTCAGTAAACTAACTAAGACAGTACTCTGGTATCGATAATCCAATGATTCGTATACCACTGGCTAATTCTGTACTGTGTATGTGACTAAATTGGTCTCAAAGAGGAGGAGCACATGGGTATGCGAAAGCGCCTAGTTGGCGCGACGGCTGCTGTTATTGCGGCAGTTGTCGGATTGACGGCTTGTTCGGGCGGCGGTGGCGGCGCTGGTAACGAGAAGAAGGAAGCTTCCGGCACTATTGAGGTTGCCGCGATTGAAACTGCTTATGGTCAAGATGGCTGGAAAGCGGTGACAAAGGCTTTCACGGATGAGACGGGCATCAAAGTTGATCTTGTCATGGACAAGAAGCTTGAAGATGTCATTGGACCCAAGATGAAGGCAAATGACTACCCTGACGTCATTCATCTGGCCCAGGGGCGTGAAGCCGGACTTACGGAAACCTTCATCAAAGACAAGGGAATTGCCGATATCACGGATGTATTTTCGTCCAAGATTCCGGGCGAAGATGTCACAGTGAAATCAAAGCTCGTTGAGGGCTTCACGGGTAACACCCTGACAGATCCTTACGGTGGCGGTAAGACCTACCTTGCGCCGATGTTCTACACTCCGACCGGTTTGTACTATGACGCAAACCTCCTCAAGGAGAATGGCTGGGAGGCACCCAAGACCTGGGATGAGATGTGGGCTCTAGGCGATAAGGCCAAGGCCAAGGGCATCTACCTGTTCACCTACCCCACGGCAGGTTACTTTGACGCGTTCTTCTATGGTCTGCTCTACACCGTTGGCGGCCAGGAATTCTTCGACAAGGCCACGCACTTTGAAGAAGGCGTCTGGGACACCCCAGAGGCGCAGCAGGTGTTTGACATCATCGCAAAGATCGCCAAGTACACCAACCCGGTGACTCCATCGCAGGCCAACTCAGAGAACTTCACCGCAAATCAGCAGCTTGTTCTCGACCATAAGGCCATCTTCATGCCGAACGGTGACTGGGTCGTCGGAGAAATGGCTGACGCACCGCGCGCGAAGGGCTTCGAGTGGGCTAA
The DNA here is from genome assembly GCF_030525615.1 of Cutibacterium sp. Lineage (GTDB taxonomy): Bacteria > Actinomycetota > Actinomycetes > Propionibacteriales > Propionibacteriaceae > Cutibacterium. Next base: position 115,813 of record NZ_JAUNEJ010000003.1, read on the forward strand.
CATTCCGCTGCCCACCCTGAAGGCCGGCGATCAGCAGTACGCCTACACCTTCTTCGAGCAGGCCTGGATCCCCGCAAAGGCCAAGAATCAGGACGCGGCAAAGAAGTTCATTGCCTTCCTGTACAGCGACAAGGCTACCGAGGCGTTTGCCAAGGTCGGCGCTATGCAGCCCACCAAGAACGTCCAGAACTACATGGATGAGTCCAAGAAGGCTGTCTACGGCGTGTACGAGAATGGCGCTAAGGCCGCTATGGGAAATATGGCCTCGTTCAAGCAGATTGAGGGACTCGATTGGAAGGCTGTCTGGTTTGAGCCTATTAACTCGTTGGTCAGTGGCGACATGACTAAAGAACAATGGGTTAAAGGCATCAAGGAAGCCAGTGATAAGATCCGTCCGAATGTGCAGAGCTGAATTATGCCTGATCTGCTGATCGGAAGTTGCTGATCGCGCAGGTGTAAAGCATGTACGACAATGGGGGTGTTGAACGCATTTCGACAATACGTTATGTGTTCAGCACCCCCGGGTCGTGTCACTTTTATTTATTCATGTCATAAGGAAATTTGATGACGGACGACATTCACGCGGCGACATCGGGTTCACCGGATGAGCCGGCTTCACATCATGATCCATCCCCCGCTCGTGCCGCAGTTACGGAGCAAGCTACATCATCATCAGTGGCACCGACCTCGAATGTCGCGCCGCATCGCACCCGAAAGAGTCACGGTCACGCCAGACGCAGGTGGTTCGTTTCCCTCTGCGTCGCTCCTGCCACGATTCTGTTTCTCATCGTCCTGGTGTATCCGACGATCAAAGTGTTCTGGATGTCGTTCTTCCAGCGCACCGCGTATTCAGACACGCAGACATTCGTCGGTTTGTCGAACTTTCAGAAGCTGTTCCACGATCCAAACTTTGTGCGTTCGTTCCAGAACACGATTCTGCTACTCGTAGTTGTCACAATTGTTACGTTCGCTTTTGCGCTAGTGTTCGCCGCTATCCTTTCGCGGGAAAAGGTAAAAGGCGACAGCTTCTTCCGGGTTATCTTCTATATTCCTAATATCTTATCCATCGTTGTCGTGTCCGCGATATTTTCCGCGATCTACAAACCCGAAAACGGGCTTCTCAACACCATCCTTTCGTTGTTCAAGGGCGAACCGGTGCAGATCATGTGGAAGAGCGAGCGGCTCGTGATCTTGGCGTTGATTATCGCCATGGTGTGGCAGGCCATTGGTTATTACATGGTCATGTACATGGCGTCGATCTCTAGTGTTCCAGAGAGCATTTACGAAAGTGCATCGCTAGACGGTGCATCAAACTTTAAGCAGTTCTTCACGATCACTATCCCGATGATTTGGACGAACATCCGGACGACGCTCACGTTCTTCATCATTTCGACTATTAACATGGCCTTCTTGTTCGTGACAGCCATGACCGGTGGCGGACCAAACGGGGCGTCTGAAGTTGTTCTGACGTACATGTACACTCAGGCCTACACGAATGCGTCCTATGGTTACGGCATGGCGATTGGTGTCATGGTGTTCCTGTTCTCGTTCATCCTGGCTGCTTTGGTAAATAAAGTGACCGAACGCGACGTGCTCGAGTTCTGAATCGATAGAGTCCAACATGAAACGTATCAAGATTTACCGCATCTTCGTCTATGTGGCGCTAATTCTTCTCGCGATCTCGATCATTATTCCAGTGGCGTGGGTGTTCTTGGCATCCATTAAGCAGAACAAGGAATTGTACGGGAACCCGTGGACCCTCCCGGAAGGCTTCTACTTTAGAAACTTCGTCGAGGCATGGACAAACGCCCGTATGGGTGACTACATGTTCTCGTCGGTCATAGTCACCGCACTGGCGCTGGTACTGCTGCTCGTGATCGCGCTGCCTGCCTCGTATGTTATTTCTCGCTTCCAGTTCGCTGGAAGGCGGATTCTTCAGGTCGCGTTCATGGCTGGCCTGTTCATTAACATCAACTACATTGTCGTTCCGTTGTTCTTGATGCTGGCCGACGCAGATACGTGGCTGACGTCATTTGGATTAGACGGGTTCTTCCTCAATAACCGGTTTATTTTGGCATTGGTGTACGCGTCAAACGCGTTGCCGTTCACTATCTATCTGCTGAGCGGTTACTTCCAGACCCTGTCTCATGCGTACGAGGAAGCGGCATACGTTGATGGTGCCGGTTATTTCCGGACCATGGTGCAGATCATGTTCCCCATGGCGAAACCAGCTATCATCACCATCATCTTGTTCAACTTCTTGTCGTTCTGGAACGAGTACATCATTGCGATGACGTTGCTGACCGATCCCCATGGAGCCAAGACGCTTCCTGTCGGACTGCTTCAACTTACTCAGGCGCAGAACGCCAAAGCCGAGTGGGGCTATCTGTACGCTGGCTTAGTCTTGGTAATGCTACCTACGCTTGTTCTCTACATGTTGGTGCAAAAGAAGCTCACTCAAGGTATGACCCTGGGTGGCCTCAAGGGTTAGTTCAATTTGAGAGGACATTGAGATATGAGTAATTTCGCGAAGGACCACCCTAAGGCCCGACAGGTATACATTCTCGTCTTTTTCGTAGTGGGTTTATTTTGCGTCATTTTCGGGTGGACGTTCACCGGTGAAATGAAAGGGCTAGTTATCATGCTAGTGGGCACGGTGCTTTTGCTCGCGTCCCTCTTCGTGTACAATTCTGCCTTCAAAGATCGCAAAGTTAAGTAAGAACATCACGACAAGCTATGAGTTGTCGCGTAGCAAGACACCGGCGACTTCTAATGAGAAGCGCCTGACCGCATGACACCAGCTATGAGTCCGCGCGGGTACCACCTCGAATCAGAAGTGGTACCCGCGCGGACTTATGTGCGCACGTGGCCTCATACCCGCGTCATCCGGTGCCAGTTGACCCCCATCGCGGTCAGTCGGCGAGTTTGGGCCTCCAGGTCTGAGAGTGGTCGTGCGGGGTTGCCGGTCCACAGTTGTTCGGCGATTGATGTGCCACGGGGAAAAGCGGCGTCCTCGACTTGGGCGGGGGTTCGCAGGTATTCGGTCCATAGTTGGAACTGCCCGCCGAGGAGGTGCGGGGAGTCGACTGCCGCCAGGACGTCATGGAGTCCAGCCACGTCGTCCATGGTTGTGGGGGCGGCGATGGTGACCGGTGCTTGGGGTCCTGTTTCGATTCCGTAGTCAAGGTAGGTGTGGCGGACGGGTGCGGCAATGACGTCGTGACCGGCCGTGGCGGCGCGGGCGATGTCGTCGGCGTTGCGCCAGACCATGACAGTGACGTCTTCGGGAGCGCCGGCTGCGAGAACCTCGTCCCAGGCGATGACCTGGCGACCTGCTGCCGCGAGGTAGTCACAGATGTGGTGTTCGAACCATGCCTGAGCTTGCTGTGGCGTTGTGATGTCAAGTGTGGCGAGTCGGGTACGAGTGGGGGCGTGGGTGAACCATTCCTTGCCCGGGCATTCGTCGCCGCCGATGTGGATAGGTGAGGTCGGGAAGATGTCCATGACGGTGTCTAATGCGTCGCGGCAAAAGGCGAGTGCGTCGTCGGTGAGATTGATGTGATGTTCGGATACTCCGAACGCGGTGCGTGGGTGATCTATCGGCGTCCCGCAGCCCAACGCGGGGTACGCGGCGACTACTGACTCAGTGTGACCGGGTAAGTCGATTTCTGGGACGATCGTGATGCCGAGGGAGCGTGCGTGCCGATCGATGGCACGCAGCTCGTCGATGGTGTAGGCGCCGCCGTGGGGTATCTGGTCGTGGTCGGGAACGTCGTCACAATCGTTGGTGTCGGGTGGTGGTTGGTGGCCGCGTAGCGTTCCTGGGCGCCATGCTCCGACGGTGGTTAGGCGCGGCCAGCCACATACCGGTAGACGCCATCCTTGGTCGTCGGTGAGGTGGAGGTGCAGCCGGTTGAGTTTGTGCATGGACAGTACGTCAAGGAAGCCCATGATGAATGAGGCGGGCATGAAGTGTCGTGAGACATCTAGATGGGCTCCGCGCCAGGGGTAGTGGGGTTGGTCGACGATGGTTCCTTGGGGGAGTTGCAGGTCGGCCAGCCGCAGTGGGCCGGGACCGTATACCCATGGGGTGAGTAGTTGGAGCAGGGTCTGTATGGCCCAGCGTGTGCCTTGGGCGTCGCCACAACTGATGTGGATGCGGGTGTCGATGTCGATCCGGTAGCCCTCTGGCGGTTGGGCGGGATCGACGGTGGCGGTGAGGAAGGCGTCGTGTGATGGTGCGGGTACAACGTCGAGTGCTGGGGCTAGCCGTCTGGTGAGGAGGGTTATGGCGTCGGTGATTTCGGCGGGGCCGCTCCACGTCAGTACTGGTGGCAGCGGGCAGCGGTCCTCGGATAGTTGCACCTGGCGGGGCTGAGGGCATAGGCCTCGGATTACGTCGTCGGTAGTGGGCATCGTTGCTCCTTGCAGTATCGTCACTCAAGCTTACTGACAGAGGCCCTGTGTCGGGACTGTGAGTACGGCATGTGCGGCAGAGGTTACGCGTGGCACCCGGTTGTGTGGCACATGGTTACAGCTCCTCATTGACCCGGTAGTAGCTGGGGAGTAGGAATCATCTTTGCCGGGAATCGGACTGAACCGGCAGCTTCGCCCTCACGCAAAACCCGCTCTCTTTGCGAGGCCCGGCAGATAGTTGCCCACCCATCGACGTCACACGCTCCCGCATTCCCTGTAGACCGTGTCCTCGACCGTCCCCCTGGACAGCAGCCCCGTACCCGTTATCGAGGATTTCGACGTAGATGGCAGTGGGCGAGTAGGCCAAGGTTACGGTGGCGCGGGCACTGGGACCGGCGTGTTTGAGGACGTTGGTGAGAGCTTCCTGAACGACTCGGTAGATCACAAGCCCGAGGGCCTGGGAGACCACCGGTTCATCTCCGGTCACCCTCAGCTCAGCCTTCACTCCGGACTTCTCGACGAGTTCGGGAATCTCTGCCAGCCCAGGGGAGGGTGAATACTCGGCGTCAGCGTCTTGACGCAGCACCCCGACGATTCGCCTCATTTCAACCAGGGCTTCACGGCCGGTCTCAGCGATGGTGTCGAGGACCTCGGGGGCTTTCTCTGGTTTCTTCGTCGCCAGCGCCTTGCCACCCTCGGCCTGCACGATCATCACCGACAAGGAGTGGGCGACGATGTCGTGGAGTTCACGGGCAATCTCATTGCGGGTACGTTCCTCAGCGACCCTGGCTTGCTGCTCGCGTTCGGCGAGGATAGCCCGGTACCGTTGCGCTTTGACAATGCGCTGTTGAGATTCGATGAGGGCGGACTCGCGTAGCCGTCGTCCCACCGCATAAGGGGTCAGGACCAGGCCGGCACAAACCGTCATGGCAAGGATGAGCAGTACCCACGGGGTCCCCGAGGTGGGGTCATATCCGATAGTTATGGTGGGTTGCCACCTCACTGGGCCGATGACTGACCCCAGAGCCCCAATCCACAACACCCAGCGAGATTCTGGGCCATCGACCCATCTGGCCACCGAGTACGAGGCGATCGGGACGATGAAGATACTCAGCACCGGGAAGGGGACGAAGGTGAATTGGATGGTGGCGCCCAAAGCCACCAGAACCATCATGAGCAGTGGCTGGTCACGGCGAATCGGCAGCGAAGCCACCATGATGACCGAAGAAATAAGGGCGGCGGCGTACTCAGGAAAGGGTCGTTCGACCACGCTGACGAAGTAGGGGACGATCGTCACCACGGCCATGACGAGGGTGAGGGTGACGTCTCCCCACCAAGCTCGTTCAGTATCTGCCGGACGACCGTCGTCAAGCTTGGGGTCCAGCACCTCTTCCATGCCTGGGATGGTGATCTGCGGGACGTTGTTGCGAGCCGGGTTGAGTCGGTTGAGGCGGGCGCGCATTCCGGACCCGCGGGACTCGGCGGAACGGTTGTCCGTAGTCGACGTCTGCGAGCCGGTCTCCTCCATAACCGCCAGTCTAGGAAGGTGGACCAACTGTGGCGGAATGGTTTCTGATGTCAGGTCATGACACCTGGCGTGGCAACGCGCACCGTCTGTGACCACTTTTCCACACACCGTCTTCGCCCCCTGCTCGGGCCGGTGAGCCGCACTCTAGAATTGAGACCGACGATCACGGCGACAAGGAAGGTTCCCATGAAAATTCTCATCACCGGCGGGGCCGGTTACATCGGATCGACTGTCGGTTCGGCGTGCGAGGAAGCAGGCCACGAGGTCGTCGTTCTCGACGACTTGTCAGCGGGACGCCGCGAATTCGTCCGTGACCGCACCTTCTACGAGGGCGACATCGCCGATCAAGATCTGCTTGACCGCGTGTTCACTGAGAACCACATCGATGCCGTTGTGCATTGCGCAGCCAAGATCATCGTTCCGGAGTCGGTCGACCAGCCGCTGAATTACTACGACAACAACGTTGGCAAGACTGTCTCCCTGCTCAAGGGCATGGAACGCAACGGTGTACACCGCATTCTGTTCTCCTCCTCGGCCTCGATTTACGCCACCGATGAGGAGTTCAAGGTGACCGAGGAGTCCGCCCTCGACCCCGGTTCCCCCTACGCCACCACGAAGTTCATGGTGGAGTTCATCCTGCGTGATGCCGCCCACGCCTCCGACCTCAAGGCCCTCAGCCTGCGCTACTTCAACCCGATCGGTTCGGACCCGAAGCTGCGTACCGGCCAGCAGATTGAGCACCCCACCCACGTGCTCGGCAAGATGATCGACGCCTGGCTGGAGAACTCCACCTTTACCGTCACCGGCGTCGAATGGCCGACCCGGGACGGTTCGGGCATTCGTGACTTCATCCACGTCTGGGATCTCGCCCGCGCCCACGTCGCCGCCTTGGAGCACCTCGACGAGGTGACGGCCGAGGATTCCTACCAGGTGTTCAACATCGGCACCGGAAATGGCGTCACCGTCAAGGAGCTGGTCAAGGCCTTCGAAGAGGGCACCGGCAAGCCCCTCAATGTCGTCTACGGTCCGCCGCGTCCCGGTGACGTTGCTGGTGCGTACACCGTCTCCAGCCGGGCCAAGGACCTCCTTGGCTGGAGTGCAGAGCTGACCCCGGCCGATGGCATTCGTGACGCCATCGCATGGCTGCCCGAGCGCAAGAAGATCTTGGGTTACTGATCTGTCGAGTTTTGATCTGCCGCCGGCCTCGCATTCCTGCGAGGCCGGTGCTGTTTCCCCGGGATTCCTCGACGGGAGAAGATCCCAAGGGGGCCAAATCAGACGGGTCGGATGAAAGCCATCACCATCGTCGTCAACTGGTTGGTCATTCGGTCGATGTCGGCCTTCCTCCCCGACGCCATGGCCGCCAACATCCGAGAGTCAAAGACGGCGCGGGTCACTTCGGTGAGGTCGTCGACGCTGATCGTGGTCGTGACGTCGTGGTCGCGCAGGGCCTGTGCCACCATCTCCCTCAGGGCAGGGGTAATGGTTGACGCGACCTGCTGGTAGGCCTGCCGTAGCTGTGGATTCCGTGCCGCCTCAAGAGTGATCTCCATAATCGCCATCACCGTCGCCGGGTCAGAGCCGACTGCCGAGGAAAACAGGGCGATGATGTCATGAATCCGATCACGCAGTGGGCCGTCGTTGGGGAAGTCAAGTGAGGAGCTGAGGACAGCAATGTTCTTCTCGACGTAGCGGCTCAGCACCGCCATGCACAGCTCGTCCTTGGAATCGAAGTTGGAGTAAAACGCCCCCCGGGTGAACCCCGCTTCCTCGCAAATCTCCTCGACGGTCGATCCGGGTACTCCCTTGCGGGCAAAGACGGCGACGGCGGCGTCGGCCAGCCGAGTCCGGGTGGCTGCGCGGCGAGCCGAGACCGGAGTGTTAGTGGTGGACATGACGCTCCTGGGACACTCAAACATTGAATACGACGATGTATCGGATACGATACTGCATCAAATACACACCTGTATTGAGTGGTGTGCTCACGAGTTCATTGTGGGGTGATGATGTCCTCCTTCCTTCACGACGTCGGAGCGTGGTGTTTCCGCAGAGCGAAGACCGTCGTCGCCCTGTGGCTAGGCCTGTTGGTCCTGCTCGGGCTGGGCATGGTGGCCTTGCAAAGCGACTATGACGACTCTTTCACGATCCCGGGTGCACCTTCTCAGGTGGCCTACGACAATCTTCAGGTGACCTTCCCGCAGGCGTCCGCGCTGAGCGCCAACGTCGTGGTTACCGTCCCCGATGGCACCGACATCTCCTCAAAACCCATTCGCTCCCGAATTGAGAAAGGGATCGAGGACCTCAAGGACCTCAAGGACGTCACCGGGGCGACGTCACCGTGGAGCAAGTACGTCACCGGGATGGTCAACGAGGACCGAACTGCGGTCGTTATCCAAGTGGAACTGGGACAGGTGAGTTCGGTGACCTTCCCCGATTCCGGACGTGACGACCTGCAACGAGTGGGTCACGAAATCGAGGCCGACTTGCCGTCGGGGTCACACGTCTACGTTGGTGGCGCGGCTTTCGAGGCCATGCTGCCGTCGCTGTCGATTACCGAGGTCATTGGCGTCGGGGTGGCCCTTGTCGTCCTCGCTGTCACCCTGGGGTCCTTGGTGGCAGCCGGAATGCCAATTATTACAGCCGTCCTCGGGGTGGGAATCACGTACTCGATCATGGCGATCCTCACCCGGTTTACCACGGTCAATTCCGTCACCCCAATGCTGGCCGTCATGCTGGGTCTGGCCGTGGGGATCGACTACGCCTTGTTCATCCTTTCGCGTCATCGGGACCAGCTGCGCGACGGCTTCGAGGTGCAGGAATCAGCCGCCCGAGCCGTGGCAACCTCGGGTTCAGCCGTGGTCTTCGCAGGAACGACGGTCGTCATCGCCCTCATTGGGTTGGCCATTGTCAAGATCCCGTTCCTGACCGTCATGGGGATGTTTGCAGCCATCGGTGTCGCCCTGGCCGTCGTCATTGCCCTGACCATGCTCCCTGCCTTTATGGGTCTCATGGGCGACAGATTGCGTCCGCGGAAATCTCGTCGCGAACGCGGGTCGAAGGCAGCTGCGGTGGCAGCCGGACCGGGTTGCAGCAACAATGCCACAGCTGACGCGAACACGGCGGCTGACATGAACCCGACATCAGCGGGCGCGTCGGCCACTGGCAAGGGGGAACGTTCCGGCGGCGTCTTTGGGTGGTGGGTGCGCACCGTCACCCGGGTTAACAATGCCACAGCTGGCGCGAACACGGCGGCTGACATGAACCCGACATCAGCGGGCGCGTCGGCCACTGGCAAGGGGGAACGTTCCGGCGGCGTCTTTGGGTGGTGGGTGCGCACCGTCACCCGGGTTCCGTTGGTGACCATTCTCGTTGTCGTGGTGGGGCTGGGGGCTCTGGCTGTCCCCATGAAAGACCTCCACCTTGGCCTGCCCACCGCCGCCGAGCTGCCCGCCGCCGACACCGCTCGGCAAACCTACGACGCCTTGGAGGACAAATTCGGACCGGGGTTCAACGGCCCGGTTATCGTCACCGCTGACATCGTTACTTCCACCGACCCAATGAAGATCGTCAACGGGCTTAAGGCCGACATCGAGAAGCTCCCGGGTGTTGACAAGGTGGCGTTGGCAGTCCCGAACCAGAACGCCGACACTGCCATGGTCCAGGTACTGCCGACCACGGGTCCTACCGATGAGGCCACCAACGACCTGGTTCGCGAACTGCGGAACCACGAGGCGCAATGGCACGACAAATACGGGGTTGACACTGCCGTCACTGGGTTGACGGCTATCAAACTCGACGTCTCCGATCGCCTGGGCGACGCCCTGCTGCCGTTCGGCGTTTTCGTTGTCGGATTGTGCCTGGTGTTGCTGACGGTGGTGTTCCGTTCCATCGCGGTGCCCATCAAGGCGACCGTCGGCTACCTGCTCTCGGTGCTGGCCGCTTTCGGGGCGGCGCAGCTGGTCTTCAACCGAGGTATCGGCCTGTCGGTGGTGAACCTCGACCGCACGGTCCCGATCATCTCCTTCATGCCGATCGTCGTGATGGGTATTCTCTTCGGTCTGGCGATGGACTACGAGGTCTTTCTGGTGTCGCGAATGCGCGAGGAATACATCCACACCGGTGACGCTAAGGGCGCGGTCGTCAAGGGGTTCATCGGTTCAGGCAAGGTCGTCACGGCTGCCGCCGTCATCATGTTTTCGGTCTTTGCCTTCTTTATTCCACAAGGTATGAACGCCATCAAGGAGATCGCCCTGGCGCTGGCTATTGGCATTCTTGCTGACGCCTTCCTGGTAAGGATGACCCTCGTGCCCGCCGTCATGGCCCTGCTCGGTGACAAGGCCTGGTGGCTGCCCGGATGGTTGGAGCGCTGCTTGCCCCGACTCGACATTGAAGGTGAAGGGATCGCCCACGAGGAGAAACTTGCCAAGTGGCCCACTGCCGATCACGTCGAGGCGGTCCACGCCGAGGGAATCGGGGCTAAAGGCCTGTTCACCGGCCTTGACCTGCATGTCGAACCTCATGAGGTGCAGGCGGTGGTGGGGCCGCAGGGTCCCGTGACAGCCGTCCTGCTGGCGATTGGGGGGAGGCTGGCCTTTGATGAGGGCCGAATGCGATCGGCAGGACGTCTGCTTCCCGAGCGCGCCTCAGCGGTGCGTCGGGCGGTGTGGGTCATCGACGCAACCGATACCAACCTGTCGGAGGAATTGCGGGCTGCCACCATGACCCTCACCCGTCCGCCCCGACATCGCCCCCGTCTGTTCCTCATTGACCACGCCGACCAGATCGTCGAGCAGTCCCACCGCGACCAGCTGGAGTCCCTCGTCCGTGAGGTGAAGCAGGTCGGTGAGGCCGCTGTGATCCTGGGGGCTCAGCGAGCCGGTCGAATCGACTGGTTGCAGCCGCAGGCTGTTCACGACCTCAACGAACACCAACCCGAGCTGTCCCTCGGAGGTACCCGATGATGACCGAACGTTCCCACTCCACAATCAGGCTGCGGTGGCCGGCGGTGGCCGCCTTGATCCTCGTCCCGCTGCTAGTGGTGGCGGGCCTGGTCGGCACCACCTGGCGGACTACCGACCGGCTGGGTCAGGTGAAGGCGGCTGTCGTCAACGAGGACAAGGCCGTCACGATCGGTGGACAACTGGTTCCGATGGGCCGCCAGCTCACCGCAGAGTTGGTCGATTCCGGCTCTCACACCACTGATGGCCATACTGTCGACTGGATCCTCACCGACGCCGATGGGGCAGCAGAAGGGCTGCGCGACGGCACCTACTCGGTGGCCGTGACGATCCCGGAGTCCTTCTCGGCTGACGCCACCTCCTTCTCGGCCAATGACGCGGCGAAAGCCAAACCGGCCATGATCGACGTCACCACGTCGCACGCCTCGCCGGTCTCTGATAGCACTATCGCGGCCCTGACTGCCCAGGTGGCGCGGCGCTCCCTCAACACCACGTTGACCTCGCAGTATCTCGATAACGTTTACATCGGCTTCAACCGATTTGCCCAGCAGATGGGTGCGATGACCGACGCTGCTGCCAAAATCGACGACGGGGCGACAAAACTTGCCGACGGCACGAAGCAGTCCGCCGCCGGAGCCGGGACTCTGGCTGCCGGCATGACGACGCTCAGCCAGGGAGCCCAGCAGCTGCAGGCCAACGGGGGCAAGCTCACCGATGGCGTATCTCAGCTCACAAGCGGCCTTAATACCCTGTCGGATAAGGGCAAACAGCTCAATGATGGCGTGAACGAGCTGGCTGGTGGGGTGACGACCTACACCGATGGCACCGGCAAAGTCGTCGACGGAATCGGTCAGCTGTCCGCAGGTTTGGCCACCATGGACGACAAGGTCAGCGCAGCCATCGGCGACCTCGACCCATCTCAGCTCAACCAGCTCACCGACGGTGCGAGCCAACTTGCCGACGGTATCGATCAGTTCACCGGCGGTTTGGTGGGATACCGCAGCGAGATCCGGAAGTACGCCTCCGGTGACAAAACCGCAGAACTTAGCAAGGAGGCGCTGTCCCAAGGCGAGGCGGGCTTCCTGGTGCGCTGTCAGCAGAAGCACACTGCGCAGGATTGCCAGAAGTTGGTCCCCCTGATTCGTGACATCATGACCGATGGGTACGCCCTCGGGGTGCAGGCTGGATCGACAGTGGCCGTCAAGGCGATGGCTATCAAAGACCCCGATTCCGGCATGAGCATTGACGACGGTATCAATCAGCTTGCTGACGGGTCCTCCCAGCTGTCTGAGGGGGTCGACAAGTTCACCGCCGAGATGCGTACCGGACTTCCCAAAGTGGTCGGGCAGATCACCCAGCTGCGAGACGGTATCCACGAGGCCGCCACCGGTGCCCAGACCCTTGCCAGCCAGTCCCAGGCGCTCAAGGCGGGTGGGGAGGAGCTTTCCGCTGGGGTCACGACCCTGGCCAGCGGTGTCGGCGCGTACACCGCTGGAGTCTCCCAGGCTGCCGCCTCGACCCCGGAGCTTGAAGAAGGGATCACTCAATATGTCGGCGGGGTCAATCAGCTTGCTGACGGGGTGACGAAGGCATCGGCGGGGGTCGGTACCTTCACCTCCGGTATGACGAAACTCAACGAGGGTGCCCAGCAACTCACTGACGGCACCGGCACGTTCTCCAGCCAGCTTGCGGCCGGGGCCAAGAAGGTGCCGACCTACTCTCAGGACGACCGCACCAAGCTCGCAGACGTCGTGTCCACCCCGATCAACGGAGAGGGGCCTGCCATTGCGACCTCGGTGGCCGCCGTCGCGGTTCTGCTCATTCTCGGTGGCTGGCTTGCCGCCCTGGCGACCTGGATGGTGGCCCGCACGGTTCCCTCCCGAGTACTCAGTTCGGCACGCTCGACGCTGGGTCTGCTGGCTCGCACCATGTCGGTCGGGGCGATCGTGACCGTTGCGGTGAGTGTCGGTCTGGCCGTTATCGGCGGAGTGGCGTTGGGTCTCTCAGTGCCCCGGTCGATCGGTTTGGGTGGAGTATTGCTGCTTGTCGGGGTGATGTTTGGCCTGGTTAACCATGCCCTGGCTGCCTGGCTGCACGGTCTGGGGCGGCTCATCAGTGTTGTCCTGGTGACGGCGAGTGTGGCTGCCGGTTTGGCCAGTACTGTTCCGGCCCCGGTCCACTGGGTTGACGTCATTTCCCCGCTGCGCCCTGCCTTACACGCAGTACAAGCCGTGGTGGCCGGGAACAATCCCAGCTTCGGATCCCTGCTGGCCATCGTGATATGGGCTGTGGCAGCTCTCATCGCAAGCTTGCTGGCGGTGGGACGACGACGGCAGACCAGTGCCAAGAATCTGCTGGCTGGTGCCTCCGCCTAGCGAAGTGGCATTCCTGCCTAGCCGATCTAGAGTGGCACCATGAACAAGCCCCTGCTCGCGAGTCTTGCCGTTGTGGCCACTGCCATTGCAGTGGTCAGCCGGGTCCGCTCGATCCGACGGGGCTGGATCGACGAGGTGTGGCGATTCGGTATGGAAGGGATCGACGCGAGTCCCGACGACCAGCAGTGGGATTGATCGTCGTCAAGACTTCGTGCTTGTTTCCCCGTCGCAGATCGTGCCGGCGAATGGGAGAGTCCTCCCAGGGTGGTGTCATTCCTGTGAACACGGAACTCGCTCACGGCGTCCGAATCCCGTCGTAGGGTGGATTCATGACGACCACCGACCGCTCGCTTCCTGCAGATCTCCCCTCCCAGCTGCTCATGGACGGAGCATGGGTGGACGCCGAGGCATCCCGAACCTTCGACGTCTTCGACCCCTCCACTGAGAAGCCCCTCGTCGCCATCGCCGACGCTTCCGTCGACCAAGGCACCGATGCCCTCGACGCCGCCGTGCGTGCCCAGGAGTCGTGGGCCGACACCGCACCGCGTGAGCGCGGCGAAATCCTGCGCCGGGCCTTCGAACTCGTCACCGAGCGCAAGGACGACTTCGCCAAGCTCATGACCCTTGAGATGGGCAAACCGCTGGCCGAGTCCTACGGAGAGGTCACCTACGGTGCGGAGTTCCTGCGCTGGTTTTCCGAGGAGGCAGTGCGTATTCGCGGTGACTACGGTCTCCTCCCAGAGGGCAAAGTTCGCCAGCTGGTCACCAAGCGTCCGGTCGGTCCGTGCCTGTTCATCACCCCGTGGAACTTCCCGCTGGCGATGGCCACCCGCAAGATTGCCCCGGCTCTGGCTGCCGGCTGCACCGTCGTCATTCGACCGGCCTCGGCCACACCACTGACCACCCTGCTCTTCGCCAAGGTGCTGGTCGATTCCGGTCTTCCTGCCGGGGTCGTCAACGTCATCACTGGCCGTGACCACGCCGTCACCGCCGCCATCCTGGAAGACCCGAGACTGCGCAAGCTCTCCTTCACCGGGTCTACCGGAGTCGGCGTCAACCTGTTGGGAAAGGCGGCCACGCACGTCTTGCGCACCTCGATGGAGCTGGGCGGTAACGCTCCCTTCATCGTCTTTGAGGACGCCGACCTCGACCAGGCCATCGCCGGAGCCAAGGGGGCCAAGATGCGCAATATGGGCGAGGCCTGCATCGCGGCCAACCGATTCATCGTCCACGAGTCGGTGGCTAAGGAGTTCACCAACCGGATGGTCGAGATGATGTCCGGCCTTGTTGTCGGGGATGGTCTGGACGACAAGTCCGAGGTTGGACCGATGATTACCGAGAAGGATCGCGCGAAGGTTGACGCGTTGGTTCATTCTGCGGTTGAGGCCGGTGCGACGGTCCGCTGTGGCGGCGAGATCCCCGAGGGCAAGGGCTGGTTCTACCCTCCGACGGTGCTGTCCAACGTGCCCGCCGACTGCGAGATCATGCAGACTGAGATATTCGGACCGGTCGCCCCGATCACCACCTTCCGTACCGAGGAAGAGGCCCTCGCCATCGCCAACTCGGTCCCGGTCGGGCTGGCTGGCTACGTCTTCACCGGGGACACCGCCCGCGTTCTGCGGCTGGGCCAGAAGTTGGAGACCGGCATGATCGGCGCCAATCTTGGCGTGTTCTCCAACGCGGCGGCCCCGTTCGGCGGTGTCAAAGAATCCGGGCTGGGACGAGAGGGTTCCTACCAAGGCATTGAGGAATTCTTGGAGACGATTTATGTCGCTCTCCCGACGTGAGTCACAAGACGTGATGGCGGGAAGGTAGCGTCATCCAAGCCCTCATGTGACGCTGGTTAGCTGCTGAGGGTCTGTCCGACGTTTTCCGTGTTGACGCCGCGACAAGACGACTCCTGTTAGTCAGCGCTGCCAGAGCCGGGCTGGGGTCCCACGGCAGCATTGGTCAGGCCCCGGAGATACCTCAGATTCGCGGTATTCTGACCTCGCTGTACCAGCCGCTGCGCGGCCCTAACCAAGGAAGGCACATGACTCACGATCTGGCTTCAGCAATCGCATTCCAGGTGCGATCGACCTCGGGACGTTCCGTCGCCGCCTCGACGCCCATGGAGGTGTGGCAGGGACTGTCAGCCTCCGTCGTGGGTCGTCTTGCCGATGACTGGGAGGCCACTGACTCCGCGTACAAGGCCGGGCGTCAGGAGCACTACTTCTCCGCTGAGTTCCTCATGGGCCGCGCTTTGCTCAACAACCTGTCGAACCTCGGCTTGGTCGACCAGACCCGTGAAGCCTTGGCCAGCTTCGGCATTGACCTGTCCCAGGTGCTCGAGCAGGAGCCTGACGCCGCCCTCGGCAATGGGGGCCTCGGTCGTCTGGCCGCCTGTTTCCTCGACTCCTGCGCCACTTTGGAACTGCCCGTCACCGGCTACGGCATTCTCTACCGTTACGGTCTGTTCAAGCAGCTCTTCGACAACGGATTCCAGACCGAGCACCCAGACCCGTGGATGGAAGATGGCTACCCCTTCGTGATTCGTCGGGAGGAGCAGCAGCGCATTGTCCGCTACGCCGATATGTGGGTGCGAGCCATCCCTCACGACATGCCGATCACCGGTTACAGAACTCGCAACGTTGGGACCCTGCGGCTGTGGAAAGCCGAGCCGATGGAGCAGTTCGACTACCAGGCTTTCAATTCCCAGCGTTTCACTGACGCCATCGTGGAGCGGGAGCGCACCTCGGACATTTCGCGGGTGCTTTACCCCAACGACACCACCTTTGAAGGCAAGGTGCTGCGCGTTCGTCAGCAGTACTTCTTCTGCTCGGCCTCCTTGCAGGAGATCGTCGACAACTACGTCAAGCACCACGGTGAGGATCTCACCGATTTCGCCAAATACAACTCGGTTCAGCTCAATGACACCCACCCGGTGCTGTCCATTCCCGAGCTGATGCGCATTCTGCTCGACGAGCACGGTATGGGTTGGGACGAAGCGTGGGAAATCGTCACCCACACCTTTGCCTACACCAACCACACCGTGCTGGCCGAGGCGCTGGAGAAGTGGGAAATGCAGATCTTCGATCGTCTTTTCCCGCGTATCAGTGAGATTGTCCGCGAGATCGACCGCCGGTTCCGGGAGGAGATGGACAAGCGCGGTGTGGACGGTCAGACCATTGAGTACATGGCTCCCGTCTCGGGCAATCAGGTGCGGATGGCGTGGATCGCCTGCTACGCCTCTTACTCGATCAACGGTGTCGCGGCCCTGCACACCGAGATCATCAAGCGCGAAACCCTCAAGGAGTGGTACGCGATTTGGCCCGAGCGGTTCAACAACAAGACCAACGGCGTCACCCCGCGCCGCTGGCTCAACCAGTGCAACCCGCGCTTGGCAGCCCTGTTGACCGAGGTCACTGGGTCTGACGCCTGGGTGAAGGACCTCTCGGTGCTGGCCAACTACACCGACTCCGTTGACGATTCGGTCTACGACCGTATCAACGAGATCAAGCACGCCAACAAGGTTGATTTCGCGGCCTGGGTGGCCGAGCGGGAGGGCGTCGAGATCGATCCGGACGCTATCTTTGACGTTCAGATCAAGCGTCTGCACGAGTACAAGCGCCAGCTCCTCAACGCCTTTTACGTGCTGGATCTGTACTTCCGCCTCAAAGACGACCCGACCCTCGACGTCCCCAAGCGAGTTTTCATCTTCGGCGCCAAAGCCGCTCCCGGCTACATTCGCGCCAAGGCAATCATCAAGTTCATCAACGAGGTGGCTCGGCTGGTCAACAACGACGAGGACATCAACGGTCGTATCAAGGTCGTTTTCATCCACAACTACAACGTCTCGCCGGCTGAGCACATCATTCCGGCTGCTGACGTTTCCGAGCAGATCTCGATGGCCGGCAAGGAGGCCTCGGGCACCTCGAACATGAAGTTCATGATGAATGGCGCGCTCACTCTGGGAACCCTCGACGGGGCTAATGTTGAGATCCTCGACGCGGTTGGCAGCGATAACGCCTACGTCTTTGGTGCCACTGAGGAAGAGCTGCCCTCCCTCAAGCGCGGGTACGACCCACGCTGGCACTACGAGAATGTGCCGGGCCTCAAGCGAGTCATCGACGCCCTGACCGACGGCACCCTTGACGACAACGGATCCGGCTGGTTCCACGACCTGCGGCAAAGTCTTATGGAGCCTGGTTGGGAAGGTCCCGACGTCTACTACGTGCTGGGTGACTTCGAGTCCTACCGCACCGTCAAGGACGCCATGGCTGCCGATCATGCGGACGCTCGTGGCTGGGCTCGCAAGGCTTGGGTGAACATCACCAAGTCTGGCCGGTTCTCCTCGGACCGCACCATCCGTGACTACGCTGAACAGGTGTGGAAGCTGGACCCGACCCCGATCGGCTGAGTCACGACTGCGGAAGCCGGGCTGCCTGCGGGCGGTCCGGCTTGTGTCGTGGTCCGGGGTGTTGCTGGTTCGCAGGTGGGGCCAGCGCCGCAAGGCCTTGGCAGCTATGCGAGCCAGACGGCTCATAAGGCTGAGGTCATTGTGATGAGTCCTTTATGTGAGTGTCGTTGATAACAGCTATGACCTCATAAGTTATACTGATTAGCAGCCATACAAGGAGGTATAGGCATGGACACTGCTAAGAGATCAGCAACAATCATCGCAGCCATCACCGCGTTCTTATCGATTTGTTGCAGCACCCCTGGAGCAGCTGCGCAAGAGTTCGAGCCAGAGAGTCGAGAGCAGAGTACTCCAAACCCAAGCGAAGCCCTTGATTTCTTTGCAGCAATCTCCACCCCGGTTCAACACTGATGTGTGCACCATTTTCCGGTCCTGCAGCGTGGGGCTGCGCCGTAGCAATGGGACTACTTGGGATGATGCCGAACTTCAACGACGCATGCGATTGAGAGGGCGAAATGAAAAAATACATCAATCCAGATAGTTTTTTTGTTAGATTTCTAGCAAATTTTGCACTATTCTACTCGGCTGCCATCGTAGTGATGGCTGTCGCATTTTTGACGGGGCATTGGAATACCTTAATATGCTTTGTCGGATTGTTGGTTTTCAGCGTACTTGCCGCCCTATTAAGGGCAGCAATTTCTAAGCCAGGAGAACCATTCATGAAGTCGCCTGTATTCAGAACTGATCGGTAATGCATTCTCCATTAATTCTGTAGTTTCGGGGGTTCGCTTCACAAAGTGAACTTCCGAAACTATCTCCTAGGTGTAGTTGCGCATGACGTTGTTTACGCCTGTGGGGAGTAGCGAGGTGGCTGGTCTGGTGAGGCGGTGTGGGGTCGATGATAGGTGTCGGGGATGTTGCCTACACCGATGGTGTGGACTGGTTCAGCTTCCCAACGGTAGGGGCGGGCGTCAAGAAGCTCCTCAGGGCTTGATCCGGTTATACCGTTCGACGGTGCAGCCCAAAGTCGGCGTAGCCATCACCCGACCGTGGCCTGAGAAATCCGGATACCACGATCTGCCAGGTCGATACAGATCAGCCGGGCCGACCACTGTCGTTCCCGCCCCAGCCTAGCGATGGTCTCGACGACCCCAGTAGGGGTTTGATGTGGGTGGGGCTGGCTGGTCCGATCAGTCAGTCCGGCTTCTCCGAGGCGGCGGTACCGGTTGACCCATCGATTAACGCCCAGCAGCCCACCAGCACATCGATTACGTCCTGGTTGTAGGTCATTCTGGCTTGCGTGGTTTGCGGGGCTTTGGTTCGACGCCTGCCACGTGTTGGCGGATCATTCTGCGGGCATGGTCACGGTGCCGTCTGGTGACCTGACAGATCGCGTCTAAGATCTCGCTTTTCTCCCGCCGGGTCGCCTTCGGCCACTTCGCTACCTTAGAGGCCAGGATTGCCGTACGCTGAGTCAACTTCAACTGCATCCACTTACTCTGACTGACGCAGGCACATTGAGATGAGTTAATGAAGAACTCCACGCGGGCATTCAGGATGAGTCAACGGGTCATCTTGACAATCGAAAGAACAAATGATGAAGTCCCCGCACAATTTTGAAAAACTAGAAAATACTAGGGAATACAATGAGAACTGAATAGATATTCAACAATGTGCTCGACTTGCCAGAGCGAATCCGTGCGAGGGATGTACAAATCTCTGCTATCGCGTATTGTTCGTCTGCGCGCATCTGCTTTAATGATGCCGTTGAGGTGAAGCGTTTTGAATTCTCAGAGGTTATTGTTTCGGAAATTATATAGCACGACGTTGATTAATTTGATTGGAGATGCTATCGCACAGCTTGCGCTTCCTCTAGCATTTCTTTACGCAACAGGCTCGATCAAGTTAGCCTCAACACTCGCTGGCGTCACTTTAATGACTCAGTTAGTTCTATCTCTGCCTTTAGCGGCGGTATCTGATCGGTTACCTCGAAGAAGGATTGTCTTCGCGGGATATCTGGTTGAAGGCATTTGCTTAACGGTCCTGGGGTGGTTGCTGTTGGGCGGTTTTGCGAATTTCGTACTTGTGACATTGGTAGGAATTATGCGCGGAGGTGCGAGTCAATTTGGTGTTGCCGCAAGTTCTGGATATGTTCCCCAACTGTTGGGGAGAGACGCAATGCTGAAGTTCAACTCCCGAGTTGAGACAATAGAGGGAGTGGCAGCGATTGGCGGGCCGTCGATATCCGGGGGGGATAGTGGGATTATTCGGTGGAGCGTACGCCGTATTTATCCCCGCCCTGTTGTCGTTTGTTAATGGTGCTATCTATTCCAGACTTCCAGACAAACCGGCGCCGCGCGCCGATGAAAATGAAAAGAGTTTAACGCTGCTCGTTATTGTGAACGATATACGTGAAGGCATTGGCTACGTGTGCAAAAGCCGAACGCTTGTCGCGATGATGGCCGTACAGTTTGCTCTGGGGGCGACGACTGCAGGATACGCGTTTGGGGTCGTCGTTCATCTTAGCGTCCATATGGGACTAAGTCCGTGGCATGTTGGTTTCACCATGGCCGCCTCTGGCGTCGGAGGGATCACTGCTTCTATTTTGCTCGAGCGGTTAGTCCCGTTGAAACAGTATCTTGCTGTACTCCTCATTTCTCTCATTGGCGTTGGTGTTATCCTTGCTACGTATTCAGCTATTCACTCTGTGCTTTTGGCGGCGGCATGTTTGTTTGTTCTTGATTTTTGCTGGGTTGGTATTTTCATTTATTCGGGAACGCTAAGCCAATATGTAACGGACGATGCGCACCTCGCACGTGTGGATTCGGTGGCTGATCTGGTGTTCCTTGGAGCCTCGTCGATTTCTGCACTGTTAGCGGGCGTATTAATTAGTGACGGACATGTGGCAAAGTATCTTTGTGTGCTGGGGGTTTCGGTTGTTCCAGCGCTCGTGGCTTTGCTATTTATCAAGCGGGCCGACGAAACGGAATGACCACCTTGTCATAGGCAGGGCCGATTCGTCACGGTCGACAACCGGATGTCCACGGGCGTGGATGACGGTGGCCGGGTTGATTGTGAGGGCCTGGGACCTCGTCTCCGGCGGTGCGTTCGGGTGGAAGTGTCCAGATGGGGGCGCTGACGCGGTAATCGGTGGGGCTGACAAGCAGTGCCGGAGAGGCTGTTCGTGGGAGGATGGAGCACACCCGAGACGTATCAGGAGTCGTCATGTCCAAGAAGAAAAAAGTCGGCATCCTCACCGCCGGTGGTGACTGCCCGGGACTCAATGCCGCGATTCGTGGATTCGGCAAAGCGGCCATTCGGGATCACGACATGGAGCTGATCGGTATTCAGGACGGCTTCCTTGGCTTGGCGGAGAATCGCACCGTCACCCTTGGCCCGCGAGCCCTTTCGGGGATTCTGACAGTCGGTGGAACCATCCTCGGAACCAGTCGTGACAAGGTCAATCGTATGGTTATCGACGGTGAGGAAAAGGATATGGTCCCCACCATCGCTGACACCTATGACAAGCTGGGTCTCGACGCCCTGGTAACCATCGGCGGTGGCGGCACCGCGAAGAATGCGCACAAGCTCTCCAAAGCTGGGCTCAACGTCTTGCACTTGCCCAAGACCATCGACAACGACATCGTCGGGACTGACGATTCCTTCGGATTCTCGACGGCACTCGAGATTGCCACGGACGCCATTGACCGACTGCATTCCACGGCCCACTCCCACCACCGCATTATCCTGGCCGAGATCATGGGACACCGGGCTGGCTGGCTTGCGCTGGGATCTGGTATCGCGGGAGGGGCGGACGTCATCTTGCTGCCCGAGGTGCCCTACAAGCTCGACTCCATCGTTGCCGCCATCGAGAAGAGACGTAAGCAGGGGCTGAACTTCTCCGTCATCGCGGTGGCTGAGGGAGCTCGTGACGAAACTGATTCGGCCGCGCTGGCCGGAGCTCAGGCCCTCGTCCACTCCTCGAAGACCCCGGAGACGAAGGCGGCGGCCAAGAAAGCCAAGAAGGATCTCGAACATTCCATGCGCGAGAACACTCTCAAACTTGCTGCCCAGCTGGAGGAGGCCACTGGCCTGGAGTCACGGGTATCGATCCTGGGCTACGTGCAGCGCGGCGGTATCCCGTGCGCCCATGACCGTATCCTGGCGACCCGGCTGGGAACCATGGGTGCCAAGCTCGTTGACGACGGCGAGTTCGGGATCATGGTGGCCTCCCAAGAAGGCGGCACGACGACAGTTCCTCTTAAGGAGGTCGGCGGCAAGGTCAAGTATGTGCCGTCAGACCACCCCTGGGTGAAGGCTGCCCGCGAGGTCGGAACGGGCCTTGGCGACTGAGTAGCGCTGGCGATTGAGCCGCCCGCCCATTGAGTAGTGCTGCCCTGTGCTCACGTGTTTCTCGTTGAGACTGGTCGTCGAGCGGCGGTGTGGACCACGCACCTGTCTCCCGGGTTGGGGTCAATCGTTGCCGACGTCCCCGTCACCCCCTCGATGACTCCGCAGTGCAGGGCACAGACCACCTGCGGATGGTCAAGGGCCAAGTCGAGGAACGGGCAGTGGCGAAGCACGATTTCTCCCGCGTCGTAGGCCGGCGAGAATCCCATCTCGTCGAGCACTGTGACGACATCGCCACGATGGCGGCGTCCCCAGCGTCGACCAATACGGGCGGCAGTCGCGGTCGGATCGTCGCTGGCGGCAACCTCTTCAACGAGCATTCGGGCCAGCAGCCGGTAGGCGCGAGGTCCCTCATCGTTGACCACGGTGAAGACGGTATGCGGACGCCCGCGAGCAGCCCGGTGTCGACGGGTGGTTTCCGCTCGTCCCTGCTTGACGAGACGGTCGAGGTGGAATCGCGCCGTTGAGGGGTGAATCCCCAAGTCGGCGGCCACCTCGGCGCTGGTGGCAGAACCGCCGCGTTTCTGCAAGACGCAGGCCACCTCGTCAATCCTCTGCTGAGATCCCGGGTCGATCAGACTGTCGTCAGTTATGTGGCCTCTCATGCTGTCACCTGGATGATTCCTCGCGCCCCGCGCTCCATCTCCACGAAAGAGTGGTTGACGAAGGTGTAGCGGCCCGGCTCTTCGAAGACCATCTCGACGAAACCTCCCTGGGCGCTGGACAGGTCGAGGGCCTGACAGCCTCCTCCCTCCGGATTGCCACGCCTGAGGGTGTAGGCACCTTCCTTGAACACGGTGTCGAACTGGGTTCCGACGACGTGGAAGGAGCACCCGCGACTCGGGCCGGCTGCCAACACCCAGATACGCACCCGCTCTCCGACCTTGGCCGTGAGCGGCGCGAAAACGTACTGGTTGGCGTGACCGTTGAACATCGTCAGGTCCGGGGTTTCGTTGGCGATTTTGGCTGTGTTGACCTCGCCGCCGTTGTGCTCGCTGAGGTAGGTCTCCGACTGCACTAGGTAATACTCACGATCGGCCCGTGGCAGGTCGTGGGGAGGGACGATGACAGCGCCGAACATACCGGCCGCGATGTGGGCCGACATTGGCATGGTGGAGCAGTGATAGAGCCAGATTCCAGCGCGAGGCAGGGTGAAGTTGTAGTCCAGTTCCTGTCCCGGGGCGATGGTACGCATGACGTCGTCAGGGGAGACGGTGCCGGCATGGAAGTCGAGGGAGTGACCCATACTCCCGTTGTTGACCAGGTGTATCCGCATATGGTCGCCGATTCGGGCGTGGATAACCGGGGCCATGTAGCGGCCGTTGTAGGTCATAGCGGCGATGGTGGTGTCCGGGGCGATTTCCTGCACAGATTCCTCGACGGTCAGGGCCATCGAGTGGACGCGCCCAGTCAACAGCGCAGGCACGACAGCGTTGCGGGTGGTGAATCCCTTGCCAGGAGCTTTGGTGAGATCGATCGAGCGACGAGGGTTCGCCGAACCGCTGTGGTTATTGTGCTCAGTAGCCCCCGAAATGCCATTGACCGTGACTGTAAGCACCATTCCTGCCGATTTGTGACCGACAATGGTGCACCAGCCCTCGGTTGGGTCCGTGATGACTCCGACCTTGACGGTGGCGCGGGCCCCGGGGTCCAGACGTGGCGAATGGGTGCCGTTGGCAAAGTGCAGGTCGTGGACCTGGTTGGGGTCCTTGTTGGTGACCTCGACGACCAGTTCGTCACCGGCGGGCACGGTGATAGTGCTGGGGTGGTACTTCATTCCCTTCGCCGTGATGGCGACTGTCGTGGTGTGGCCGATGGGGGAGACGGAGCTTTCCGGCGCTGCTGTGCTTACAGCGTCATTGTGGTCAAGACGGTTACCGACGGCGGCTGCCGTGAGAGCGGTGGCGAGTCCGGCGAAGGCTCCGACGAAGGATCGCCGGTCGGTCGGTGCGATGGGAGCTGGGTCGATGGTCTTGCTGGTGACTCCAGCAACGACGGATCGATCCGGGATTTTTGAGGCCTTCGAGGCCGCTGGCTTGCCAGGGAAAGCCGCAGCGGTTTCTCCTTTTTCTGCGGCAGCTTTCCGGGCTGCCATCTGGCGTCCTTTCTCCTTGAGCATGGGAACGCCGGTACGCACCATCGCTGCGGTCGCAGGTAGGAAAGTCGCCAGTCCGACGACAGCCATCACCATGCCAATGCGGCGGGTCCAAGTACCGACCGCGAGCACCCACAGCAGCAGACCAGCGTTGGTGACTGTCGCGCGCAGCGCCCCGAAGGCGTGCATTTTGGCATTGGTGGCTCGCACGATTCTGGGTCCTCCGCCCATGACCATCGGCATGAGGTAGCTCATGGCACCGATGAGGAGCTGAAGCAGGAAACCGACGATGACGGGAACCGAGAGGGTGAAGATGTCGTCAGCCAGTAGTCCGGTGCCCGTGGAGGCGAGTTTGCAGACCAGCCACACGAGCCACACCAGCAGCCAGAAGATGGCCGCTCCCATCGTGAATCCGGGAAAGTCACGCGGCGGCTTGTGGACGGCGCAGGCCACGAGGTCTGCCAGCACAATGCCGATACCTACGATGTAGGCCGCCACGCCGATGGCGGTCAGCCACCACAGTCCGCACAAGGCTCCTGCGGTGGTGACGGCGACTGCGGCCGCCATGACGTAGAGGGAGTGCGTGCCATGACGCTCCTGGGCCGGTCGCATGGTGGTGCGTAACACAGTCGGCCACAAGGTGATAAGGGTGCCGATGACGGTTAGACCGACGAATCCGAGCAGGTTGAGAGCCTGGTGAGCGACAAGCAGACGAGTTCGCCACGGCTCGATGGGGGAAAATGCCATGATCGCGCCGAGGGTCGCTCCCAACGGCAAGAGGCAGGCAGCGGCGCAGTAGAACCTGACTGTCGAGTCGAAGCGACCGGGCAGGGCGTGGCGAACTTGGTTGGCCAGGGCAAAGGCGTACCAGGTCAGCACCGTCCCGACCACGACGGCACCGGCGACTGTCACCCACGGCCAGGCTGCCACTATGCCGACGCAGGTGACGACGATCCCGACCGTCAAGAGCCGGATTCGCAGCACCTGACGGCTGCGGTCGGCTCCAGTGAGGTTGTTGTGCAAGATCGCCTCGGTGAAGTACTGGCCCCACACCATGATTGAGGTTGTCGCAACGCCGAGGGTGACCATGTGTACCAGCAGCCAGTGGGACTGTGGAATCCACCGGCTCGCGATCGCGACGATGGGCAGAGCAACGAGCCACCCGGAGACGGGACGAGACGCTTTGCGGTGCCAGCTGCGTTTGTTCGTGTCGGGCTTGTGGTCGGTGGTCTTAGACATGGTGCCTCCTAAGCAGGAGCGCGATGTGCAGCGGGTATCGGACGGTTCGGGTGCGCGACCGGGCGTGAGTGCTGGCCTTGAGTGCGAGCCAGCCCCGGTGAGAGCCGACGGAGGGCGCGAGCATGGACGAGTCCTTTTTGATGATGAATTCCTCAAAATTCTATCGCGTAAGGCGGTCTTTTCGTCTGGGGGTCGCTACGCCGGGATGTTTTTTGTTGGCTACGTCGGGGGGTGGTTTTTGGTCACTTCGTGACGTGGTGTGGGGCTGGTCGCCCCTTTCGATAAACTGACCGTATGTCCACCGTGCAGCCCGGCATCCTTGCCCTTGGTTCCTCCCATCACTCCTACCTCATGTGGGACCTCGTCGATGGTGTCGATGAGCGTCAGGCCGTCCAGCGTCTCCTTGAGGTGGCAGCAGCCGCAGGGTCCCCCGCGAGCACCCTGGTTGTCGTCGGATTCCGTCCCGAGCTGTGGGATCGCCTTGGTGAGCAGGGTATTGACGGACTTACGGGGTTTAACGAGCCGGTCGTTGGGGACGACGGGTTTACCATGCCTGCCACCCAGCACGACGCCGTGGTGTGGATTCAGTCCAGTTCCCGCGATGCTGTTTTCGACCGTGGCATGGGCATCCTTCAGGCTCTTGACGGACTGTTTCAGCTGGTCGACTGCACCGACGGCTGGGTCTACTGCCGGAACAAGGACCTCACTGGGTTCGTCGATGGGACCGAGAATCCGGCCATCACCGAGGCTCCCGGAATCGTCGCTGGCGACACCGGCAACAGCGTCCTGCTGATCCAGCGCTGGCCTCACAAGGCCCGTCGTTGGACCTCCTTGCCGACTGGGGAGCAGGAGAAGGTCATTGGTCGCACCAAGGGCGGCGACGAGGAGCTGGATCCCCAAGTTGAGACTTCCCACGTTGCTCGCACCGACCAGGAAGATCACGGCGACATCCTGCGTCGCAACACTGCCTACGGTGACGTCGCTCTGCACGGGACGATGTTCGTCGGGTTCGCCTCATCGAAGGACCCAATGCAGTCCATGCTTGAGTCGATGGCAGGCAAGGGCTGTCCGCGCGACGCCCTGACCCGCTACTCCTCGGTGGAGACCGGCGGCTACTACCTCATCCCATCGGCTGAGCGGATTGCCCAGGAGCTTCCAGAGGACGACGACTGAGGTCGGTCTCCCTAGTCAGGGGCTTATTGGCGATGATGGTCCGGGGCCTAAACGGTCTCGGACCTGGTCGTCTCAGGCGACCTTCACCGGGTGGTCTGGGTGGTTGTCCAACCATCCCTTGATGAAAGTACAGTCCGGGCGCACCGGCAGGTTGTGAGACGCGATGTCGTCGAGAGCACATCGTGCCAAGGCGCTGCCAACCCCCTTTCCGCTGAAGGGGTCGAAGACTTCGGTGTGAGGCATGACGACAATGTTCCCTTCGCGTCGAAAATCTGCGAATCCAGCGAGTTTGCCGTTGACATGAGCCTCGTAGCGTGACTGCTCGTCGTTTTTGGTGACAGTCGTATCGTTCATGCTCCCAGTGTCGAACCAGTGTGGTCTTTTTCAAGGCGCTTTGCAGCTGCGTTCACCGATGGCGACATCTGCTTGAAATGGCGTTGCCAAGGGGCAGTTTGGGAGTGAGTCCATAACGCATACGGAGGTTTCGTCATGCCCATTGATCCCACTAAGCCGTCGACCAATACGAATGGTTCCCCGGCTCCCAGTGATGAATTCTCCCTGACCGTGGGTGCCGACGGCCCGGTGCTGCTCCATGATGCCCGCCTGGTTGACACCTTGGCCCACTTCAACCGCGAGAACATCCCCGAGCGCAAGCCGCACGCTAAAGGGTCGGGAGCCTTCGGACACCTCGAAATCACCGCCGACGTCTCGGAGTACACCAAGGCTGGGTTCCTGCAGAAGGGCAAGGAAACCCCGATGTTGGCCCGCTTCTCCACGGTCGCCGGTGAGCTCGGCAGCCCCGACACCTGGCGTGACGTCCGTGGGTTCGCGCTGAAGTTTTACACCGACGAAGGCAACTTCGACATGGTCGGCAACAATACCCCGGTGTTCTTTATGCGCGACCCGATGAAGTTCCCGCACTTCATTCGTTCCCAGAAGCGCCTGCCGAATTCCGGCCTGCGCAGCCCCAACATGATGTACGACTACTGGAGCCTCTCCCCGGAGTCGGCTCACCAGGTTGCCTACCTCATGGGTCCACGGGGTATTCCGCTCAGCTACCGCACCATGAACGGCTACTCCTCCCACACCTACTCGTGGGTGAATGCTGAGGGGAAGATCACGTGGGTGAAATACCACTTCATCAGCGATCAGGGCGTCCACAACATGACCGCCGACCAGGCCAAGGCCGTTGTTGGAGATCATCCGGACATCCACCGCGAGGATTTGTTCAACCACATTGCCGACGGCGACTACCCGTCGTGGACCGTCAAGGTGCAACTCATGCCTTACGACGACGCCAAGAATTATCGCTTCAACCCCTTCGACATCACCAAGGTGTGGCCGCACAAGGACTACCCGTTGCACACCATCGGCAGATTCACCCTAGACCGCAACCCGGAGAACTTCTTCGCCGAAATCGAGCAGGCGGCCTTCTCCCCATCGAACACCGTCGAGGGCACCGGTTTGTCTCCTGATCGTATGTTGCTGGGCCGCGTCTTCGCCTACAACGACGCCGCCCGTCATCGTTTGGGAGTCAACTACGAGCAGTTACCCGTGAATCGTCCGACCGTGGCGACGAACCAGTACACCTTCGACGGCCAGATGGCCTATGAACATTCCGGGTCCGCGCCGACCTACGCCCCGAACTCCTACGGTCGGGCTTACACCACCGGCTACCGTGCCGGATCGGAGACCACGTGGGAAACCGACGGTGAGCTCGTCCGCGCCGCCCAGACCCTGCACCCCGAGGATGACGATTTTGGTCAGGCCCACACCTTGGTCCACGACGTCTTTTCCGACCAGGAGCGCGACGAGCTCGTCGAGACCCTTGTTGACCTGCTGACCAATTTCGACATGGAGGAGCCGGTGATCGGCAACACCCTCACCTACTGGCGCAACATCGACGCCGGTGTAGCCGACAAGATTGAGTCCGCCATGTGATCTGATTCAGCTACCCCGGGCGGTACTCCAGTACCCGTTTCCCCAGTCGCGCCAGTTTTGTGCAGTTGCGCCGCACATACCTGGCGCAGCTGTACAAAACTGGCGCAACTGCCACCCAACTGCCAGGGGACGGTTTAGGTTTAGTGCTGACTTGACCACACCTGCCACAAGCGGGCGAAGGGGCCGTTCCCGTGGCGCAGCTGATCGGGACGTCCGACCTCGACGATTCGACCATCCGCCATGACGGCGACGTCATCAGCCATCGCCACCTGGGACAGCCGGTGGGCTACCACCAAAGCTGTCCGTCCCTTCACCACCTGTGCAGCGGCGCGATCCAGGGAAGCCGCTCCCGAGCTTCCGGCCTCTGCCGTTGCTTCGTCCAGGAGGATGACCGGGGGATCGGCCAGCAAGGCCCGAGCCAGCGCCACGTGCTGAGCCTGGGCAGGTGAGAGCTTGATTCCCAGCCGTCCCACCACGGTGTCGATCCCATCTGGCAGGTTCTCCACCCACTCGGCACCGACCTGGCGCAAGGCTTCCAGCACCGCGTCACGGACCCGATCGGCGGGCCAATTGTCGGCGGTGGTCGGCAATCCAAGGGCCACGTCGTCGAGAAGACTGCCGGAGAAGGTGTGGATTTCCTGGCTGATGAGTACCGTTCGAGCCTTTTCGGGGGACATGACAACCTGGCCACACCGAGGTTCCAGCAGCCCCGCGACCAGTGCTGCCAGGGTTGACTTGCCAGCACCGGACTCACCGACCAGAACCATGGTGTGTCCGGCAGGAATGTCCAGGCTTACCCCGTGGAGGACGTCCGGGCCGTCCTGGTAACCGAAACTCAGTCCTTTCACGTGAACCGAGACCGGACCATGGTGAATGTGCTCGACGGCGACCGGTTCCTTCTGACGGGCGTACATCACGCCGACTACTCGTTGCAGACAGACCCAGGCGGCTTGCAGGTTGTTGAGGAACATCAGGAGGAACCGCACCGGGGAGAACAGCCTCAGCAACACCAGGACTGCCGTCGCCGCCGCACCGACGCTGAGACGGTGAGCGGTGACGAGGAGATACCCCGTCCAGGCGACGCCGATGGTGGCGACGGCCTCCCCGACCAGCAGCCTGACGATCAAGGTGTTTCCAAGGAATCGCCCGCGCAGATTCCAGCGGATCGCCTGCCACGATCCGCCCGCCGCTGTCCGCGTGCGTAAATTCTCCAGCCCAAAAGCCCGTACCACGTCAAGGCCGTGGATCGTTGAGAGGATGTGCTGGGACTGAGTTGTCGAGGCCCTTCTTTCGGCACGATAAACGGGCGGAGCAGTTCGCAGAAATTCCCTGATGGCCAGGCCGTAGAGAATCGCAGCGAGGGCTACGGGAAAGAAGAAGGCCGGGTGCAGGCTGGCCAGCGCTCCCACTGACACGAGCACCAGGATGATGGTGTTGACGAGGCGTGGCAGTGCGCCATTGGCAGCGTCGCGGACGGCGGTGACGTCGTCAGAGGCACGCGAGACAAGATCGGCTGTCCCTGCACGCTCTACCCGCTGTTGGTCCAGACCCAACCCGGATTCGATCATCGGCTCGCGTAACCGGGTGACAATGGTCGTGAAGAAGGATGGCGTCAAGACCTGGGCGGCACCGTTGCAGATCCCTGACCCAATCACTGCGGCCGCCATGACGAGGGCCGGGGTGAGCAGTGAGGAGGATGGACGATCAGTGCGGGCCGCGTCGATGATCCATCCGGTCGCCATCGGCACAGCCAGGTCAAACAAGGCGGCTGCCGTGATGACCACGATCGCCCCGGCGAAGTAACCGCGTACCCCACCTGCCGCCCGGTGGACCTCGTGACGAACTTGGGCGGCAGTGGCAAGTGGAAGCCAACGAGGGGTACTCATGACAGCATTGCCTGGTAGTCCTGGCGGGCCAGCAGTTCGCGATGGGTGGCGCGGGCGACCTCATGGCCGTCGTCGTCGAGCATGACTACCTCGTCCATGCAGTCCAGCAGAGCAGGGGACGTGGTGGCAATGACGGTGGTGCGCCCCCGCCTCAATTCCTGCAGCCGTTGCGCGATGGTAGCGGTTGTGACGGCGTCGACGCTGGTGGTGGGATCGATCAGCACCAGGCCATCAGGGGAGTGCAGCAAGGCTCGGGCGAGAGCCAGACGCTGACGTTGGCCTCCGGAGACGTGACGACCGCCCTCCCCAACCTCCGTCTCGAGACCTCGTGGCAGCACTGTGGCGACAGTGTCCACAGCGGCGGCGTCAACGACAGCGTTGAATCTCGTTACCGTCGCCTGGCGATCCAGCACGATGTTGGCCCGCGCGGTGTCGTCAAAAAGCTCGGGGAAGCGGGGCGCCACCAACACCAGACGACGGCGCTGAGATGGGTTGAGATGGCTGGCCGACACCCCGTTGAAGAGGGTTTGCGGCCCGTGGTCGATGGCGTCGGCCAGGGCGTCGCACACCTGCTGCGGGGCGACGATTCCTAGATGGATACCGGCGGGGATGTTGAGACAGAACTCGGGTTTCTCGACCGGTACCTGCAGCGATACCGCGCCGTCTCCGGGAGTCGTGCGGGTCCCGTCGTCGGGATGGACTGGCCAAGCGGCTGGACTGTTCAGCAGCTCGCAGAACCTGTCTCCGGAGGCATTCGCGTTGGCCAGCATAGTTGCGGTGTCCACGCCGAGGGCACGAAGTGGAGGCCCGAGGGTCTGCGCCAGACCCACCACCGTGACAAGTTGTCCCACACTGATGAGGTTTTTGAGAGTGAGCCACCCGGACAACACGGTAAGAACGGTGATGAAAACCCCGACAGAGGCGTTGATAGTGCCGGTGTAGACACCCTTGGCCCGGCGGTTGCGCAATGTGGCTGCCAGCCCCGCTCGACTTGCCGCGCGAAACCTTTCGGTGGCCCGATGTCCAGCCGACAGCCCCTGAATGACCCGCAATCCGCTGGTGAGATCGGCGGCGGATCCAGCCACTGCGGCTTCGGCTCGCCGCTCCCGGTGGGTGCTGCGCTTGACCGGGGCGACTCCCTTGACCGACAACAGGATCAGCAGTGGCACTATGCACACCGTTGCCAGCACTAGCCAGCCGTTGATGAGAGCCATTGAGATTAGGGCGCCGAGCAGGGTGACGATGTTGCCCGGGATCGAGGTCAAGGCGATGAAGGCTCGTGACACTGCCCGGACGTCGGTGACGACGACTGCAAGAAGGTCACCTGGAAGACGGGACTTTCCGCCGATTCCCTGCGGGGCGGTGATCCGGTCCAGGGCTTGGACGCGCAGATCATGTTCGGCCAGCCCGGCACCGACGTTGGTCTGCATCCTCACCGTCTGGGCGACTGCGCGAACCACATAGGCCAGTGCTACCAGGGCCAGCCAGCCAGCGAGGGCTGCCGCATTGGCGGCGACGACTCCATCATCAATGGCATGGCCTAACGCAACAGGCACCCCGATGTTGACCAAGCTGACGAAAGCCGAGGCGATTGACCCGGGTAGCAGCCAGCGTTTCCCGTCGCGAGCCATGTGACGCACCACGGCCCGACCGTCGTGGACCTCGTGCAGGTCAATGAGAGCGGTGTCGATGGGTGGCGGAGTCTGTTTTGGGACGTGCGGTAGCCACCGCAGCTTCGGCTGCCAGTGACGGTGGGGAGTTCGTATCACGCTGCTCCCGGAGCGCCGACCGATTCGAGGGGACGTCGCCTCATACGGTGTGGCAAGACGAGCCGGGCAGCCTGAGTGAGGTCGTCAGCGGTGATCGTGGTGCGTCCGTTCCACGCCGCCAGGGTGCGTGCAGCTCTCACCATCATGATGTCGGCGCGGTGCCCGTCGACATGGGCGTTGATACAAGTGCGGGCGACAGTCATCAGAGTCTCGTCGTCGATGTGGACCTCCTTAACAAGTGCGGTGGACCGTACGATTCGTTCGCTGATGTCGTGGCTCTGGTGTTCCCACCTGCGAGAGAAGCCACGTGGGTCGTCTTCGAAGGATAGTCGCCGCCGGATGACCTCGATACGTTGCTCGGGGTTATCCTCCCCCTCGACGCTCACGCACAATCCAAACCGGTCGAGCAGCTGAGGACGCAGTTCTCCTTCCTCCGGGTTCATGGTGCCTACCAGGGTGAATCGTGCCGGATGGGTGACGCTGACCCCCTCACGCTCAACAGTGTTGACCCCCATGGCCGCTGAGTCCAGCAACAGGTCGACGACGTGGTCGTCGAGGAGGTTGACCTCGTCGACGTAGAGGATCGCGCGGTGGGCGGCGGCCAACAGGCCAGGTTCAAAACGGCGTCGCCCCTCGCGAAGGGCCGTCTCCATGTCAAGGGTGCCCGTGACGCGATCCTCGGTGGCACCAACCGGAAGCTCGACGACAGGCACCTGGACGGTGCGGGGGGCGGGCATATGTTCGGGCAAACCAAGTTCGGCGGCGTGGGCCGAATACTCCTCGGGGGACAGGTGGTAGGCCCCAGGGATCTCCTGGTGTTCGGGAAGGAGAGCTGCCAGGCCGCGTACTGCAGTGGACTTGGCAGTTCCCTTTTCGCCGCGAATGAGCACCCCGGACAGGTCGGGGCTGATGGTGGCGAGAATGAGCGCCAGCTTCATCTCCTCCTGTCCGACGATGGCGCAGAAGGGGTAAACAGGGCCATGTGCCATGTCAGCGGTCCTTTCAGGGTTGGGTCGGGTCGAGCTGGGAGACAATATTGACAAGATCGTCGGCACGCAGGTCGTCGATACGTAGGCATGGTCCGCCCAGAGCCGTCGCGATGTCTCTGGCCCGGGACAGCCGAATACCGCGAGGATCTTCGGTGTCGATGACGACCCAGCTGAGGCGTCGATCGGCACCGATTTCGCCGGCTACCCGAATCGCCTCGTCGGTGGCGCGGGCATTGGGGCTGCCATCCAGAGCGACATTGCCCCGCCCGTCGGTCACAAGCACCAGGAGTGGACGGAGATCAGGATCCTTCAGCAACAGCGGCCGGACGACCTCACAGGCTTTGACAAGACCTGCCGCCAAGGGAGTGCGGCCGCCGATGGGAAGCTCGGACAGGCCACGCTGGGCCACCTCCACCGAAGAAGTCACCGGGACGAGCACCTCGGCTCGTTCGCGGCGGAAACCGATCAGACAGACCCGGTCACGCTTGACGTAAGCGTCAAGCAATAAGGAGAGGACTGCCCCCTTGGATGCGGTCATCCGGCCTCGTGCCCCCATTGATCCGGAGGCGTCGACAACAAAGATGACACAGGAAGCCGATCGGCCACTGCGCACCTTGGCCCGCCAGTCCGCAGGTTCAATGTGAACCGCCATCGCTGAACGGTGCGGGTCAGCACGCCGTGATTTCTGGTGGATTGCGGCGGCGCGCAGGGTGGCGTCTAGAGCGAGGTCATCGGGGACGGTGGTGGGGCGTGCCGAAATGTAACGGCCACGTCGATCCTTGCTGAGGGTGCGCAGACGTCGGCCGGAAGCACGGCGGGCCAGACGATCCTGGTCGGGTTCCAGCGGTCGGACGGCGAAGGGGTCCCCGACGGCAGCGACCTGATCGGCAGGGGACTGCTGGTCTGGCTGGTGATGTTGGTCGGCGTCGGAAGCACCGTCCGTGTGGTTATCGGGTTGCTGATCGTCCTGGCTGCTGGGTGGGGAAGCAGATCCCTCCCCTTCCAACCCGTTTTCCACATCGTCACTGGAGTTCTGGTTGGGATGGTCCGGCTGCTGGTGTTGCTGGTCGTCGGTCGTGTGGTGTTCTGGTTGGGGAGGTTCTGATGGGGTTTCGTCTCTGCGACGATGCCGTAGCACCATCTCGCTGACTGCCAGCACGTCATCTTCGGTGGCGATCCCATGGCCCGCCAGAGCGGCGTGTGCTCGGGTGGCCTCGGCCATGACGATGTCGGCGCGGTGCCCGGCGACGTGGTTTTGTCGGCACAATGAGGTAATGAGTTCGGTGACAATCTCGTCGAGATGAACCCCATCAACTACCTTGCGGGCCGTCTCAATGGTGGCTGTTTGACGACTCTCGGCTTCCTGCCACGTGGAGAGAAAAGCGGTGGGGTCGGCGTCATAGCACAGTCGCCGCCGGATGATCTCGGCGCGAGTTTCCGGGTTGACCTCGCCATGCACGTCGACGCACAGTCCGAACCGGTCCAGCAACTGGGGTCGCAGTGCCCCCTCTTCCGGGTTCATGGTTCCAACCAGGACGAATTGGCTTGTCATAGCCGCCGTCAGCCCCTCGCGCTCGACCCGAACGGTTCCCGCGCAAGCGTCGATGACAAGGTCAACGAGATGATCGTCAAGGAGATTGACCTCATCGACGTAGAGCACTCCGCCGTCGACTTCGCTCAGCAACCCCGGCTGAAGTATCGGTCGTCCCGACGCCAACGTGGCCTCAAGGTCGAGTCCACCGACAAGGCGATCCTCGGTGGTCCCCAGGGCTAACGTCCTCATCACCTGGCCCGGTAGCAGTTTCGCCAGTCCACGGACCACCGTGGACTTCGCGGTCCCCTTTTCCCCACTGAGCACAACCCCGCCGATACGCGGGTTGACCGCGCACAACAGCAAGGCCAGTTTTGTCTCCTCCTGCCCGACGATGGCGGTGAACGGGTAGGCCATCAAACCAACCCCAGCCCGGCGAGGTCGATTCCACCATCGACAGCTGCGGGGGCCGACGCGGCAACGGACGGTTGCGGATCGTCAGAGACCTCCTCAATGGTTCCCTCGATGTCGGCGTAGGTGTTCTGCAACTCCTCGACAGTGCTCGGGTCGGCCTGCCAGACCTCACGCTGGGCGGCGTCAAGGAGCTTATCGACGATGTTGTGCAAGGCGTGTGGGTTGACCTCCCGGAACCACTCCTGCATGGCGGGGTCTAGGGCGTAACGACGTGCCACTTTTTCCCACAGGCCGTCATCGACGACATCTGCGGTGGCATCCCAGCCGATAAGGATGTCAAGCACCTTGGACAAGTCCCCGGCCCCCTTGTATCCGTGCCGTTGGAGTCCCTCGATCCACGACGGGTTGAGGATCCGGGAGCGCAGGATGAGCCTGGCCTCTTCGGTGGTCGTCCGGGTGGCGATCCGCGAGGGGTCTGAGGAGTCGCCTACGAAAGACATCGGAGCCTCGCCCCGAACTGTCGTCGCAGCAGCGATGAGTCCGCCGTAGTAGTTGTAGAAATCGGTGCAGCTGAGCATGTCGTACTCGCGAGTGTCCTCATTCTTGACGGTGACGTCCATCCGTGACAGAGCAGCGGTGAATCTCTGCGTCTCGACGTCTCCGAACACCCCTTCACCGTAGGCATGGGAGGAGGCGGCGATGTAGGCCCGACCCAGGTCGGCCTTGTCCTGCCATGCCTTGGTCTCAATGAGTTCCTCCACGCCGGCACCGTATCCGCCGGGCGGGCAACCGAAAATACGCAAGGTCGCTTTCCGACGAGCCTGCTCGACGTCGACGCCACGAGCGATCATGTCGGCGGTATCAGCCTCGACGTGGGCGCGCAGCATGTTGTCACCGTCAGCTTCGGGTAGGGCGGCCACCATTCGCACGGCTCGGTCGACCATCTCGACGAGGTTGGGGAAGGCATCCCGGAAGAGACCCGAGATACGCGGGGAGACGTCGATGCGAGGGCGGCCCAGTTCGGTCGGGTCGATGATCTTCAGCCCGCTGACAAGGCCTGACGATTCCCAGACCGGACGTACCCCCATGAGGTACAAGATCTCGGCGATGTCGGCGCCGCCGCTGCGCATATTGGCCGTTCCCCACACTACGACCCCGACGGTGCGGGGCCATGGCTGATCGGGGTGGGCCTCGGCGTACCCGGAGAGCAACTGGTCTGCGAGTTCGACGCCTTCCCTCCACCCGGTCGGCGTCGGCATGGTTTCTGGGTCCAGGGAGAAGAAATTCCGCCCGGTCGGCAGGATGTGGGCGTTGCCTCGGGTAGGCGCTCCCGACGGTCCGGGGGAGACGAATCCGCCATCCAGAGCCGTCATGATTGAGTCGATCTCGTCATGGGTGGCGTCCAGGCGGGGCATGAGATCGGTGATGACCCAGGTGAGGGTTTCGACGACGTCACCTCGTTGGGTACCGAGCTGCTCTTGGCACAGCTGGATAGCTAGGTCGTGGGCCCGGTCGGCGTCCACGCACCCCTCGCGTTGAGCGGCGATTGCTGGGGCCAGCAGATCTACACACTGCTGGTGGGCCGCCGCCATGATTTCTCGTCCGGTCCGAGGCAGGTCGCCGGTAATGGCGACAGGCTCACCGGCCTTGGCGCTGACCTCATCGAGACTCGTCCCCCAAGCATTCAACACCGCTTCTCGTAGCGACGGCACCTGGCCATTGGGCTGTCGGGTCAACTGGGCGACGTACTCCACCACTTCGCCCGGGTCATCCTGGTTTGCGACGAGGCGTCCCAGCACGTGCAAACCGTCGGAGATCTCGCGGTCTTGCAGCTCGAGCAGGTGATGGTGAACCTTGTTGAGCAGTTCCACAGGGTCGGTGTCGATGTCGTCGGCTGTTAAGCCAAGATCGGTGTTCAGACCGGCTTCGACGACGGCGTCCCATATTTGTTCGGCGACGAGTCGGGCGCGCTGAGGGCTTTGTGATTGTGCGCCGGCGTGTTCTCGCAGAATTCGGTCGATCTCAGCGGTGGAGTCGTACAGACCGGCCTGACGCATGGGCGGGGTGAGGTGGTCGATGAGGGCGGCCGCACTGCGTCTCTTGGCTTGGGTGCCCTCACCAGGGTTGTTGATGATGTACGGGTAGATGTTGACCATCCGGTCGAGGGCGAGTTCCGGGTAGCACTCGTCGGATAAGCCCAAACCCTTACCGGGAAGCCATTCCAGGCTGCCGTGGGTTCCGACGTGGATGACGGCGTCGGCCTTGAAGACGTCACGAATCCAGCGGTAGTGGGCCAGGTAGTGGTGTGGGGGAGGCAATAACGGGTCGTGGATGGCGGAATCCGTGACGGCTTCGAAATTCCCGCGCGGCGGCTGGATCGTCAGCAAGATGTTGCCGTCAAGGTGACCGGCGAAAGAGAACTCGTTGTCATGGACGAAGAGGGTTCCCGGGTGCGGTCCCCAGTTGCGGTCCATGCATTCCCGTACGGACTCCGGCAGCGCCCGATACCAGGGGCGGGATATTTCTAGGCCGGCATGGGCTTCGGCTCGGTCATGCATTTGTTCGGGGGTCAGCCAGCGTTGATCGCAGGTCAGGCAGGACAGCAGGACTTGGGCGATGTCGTCTGCTCGCTCGAATTGCTCTGGGACGTAATACCCTTCTTCGGCCATCCGGATGAGCAGTTGGCGCACGGATTCGAAGGTGTCCAGGCCACTCGCACAGCCGATACGGTCATTGCGGGGCGGATGGTGGTGGAAGACGATGGCGATTTTGCGCTGGCTGGCCGGGGTGCGGGCTAGATGTGCCCAGGACAGTGCCAGCTCAGCCATCGCTTGTGGACGGCCCGGTACCGGGATCATGCGGGGGACGACTGCCCCGGTGAGTTCATCGACCTCGTCGGCCTCCCGGGTGGCGAGAAACTTGGTGATGAGGGCGCCATCGAACTCCGGTTGGGCGGCTTGGGTCGCGATGTCCATCGATCCCATCCCCCGGGCCTCCCACATCTGTCGAGGCTCGTAGGAGGTAAGGGCGTGCAATACGCTGACGCCGAGGTTCGGGTAGGCGTCGGCATTGGCCGGGACACCAGCTGTCATGGACATCCCGTGGACGTCGATGAGGGTGTCGATGACCCGGGTGCCCTCCTCGTCATAGAGCAGGGTCTGGAGGGTTTGGGCCATGCTCATGTTGCCGCGCCGGGAGTCGGGCAGGCGCAGGCAGAAGAAAGGGACAGTGTTAGCGTCAAGACTCTCGACGGCCTCGACGAGAGCTTCGATGTGCTCGGTGTTGTGCTCCAGCCAGTAGCTGCGGGGGAAAGTGATTCCGACGGTGGGACGATCAGGATTGAGGTAATGCTGATACTCAGCGAGGCTGGTGAATAGACCGTGACGCGGGTGCCAGATCCCCTCAGTGGGGGCAGGGACGGCCTCAGGGACGGGCGCGTTTCCGCCTGTCGCCCGGTCGACGAGGACCCGTAGTGCAGCTTCGACGTTGTCTGAGCCTCCCATTCCCAGCAGGCTGAAAACCCCTTTCCAGGTGCCGTCGGTCAGGCCGCTTACCCATTCCTGAGCTGCGAGTAGGCCGTCGTCATCACCGGAGGTGGGTTGGATGTGGATCCATGGCTCAGACAGTCCGGACTTGCGGCGGTCCTGCCAAGCTCCAACGAGGTCAGGCCATGCCGGGCAGGACCCCGTCCCACCGTGGAAGCTCAGCACAACCACATCGCTGCGAGCCGCCGCACGGGCAAAGGCGCTTGTCATCTGCGGGTCGGCGAGCTGCTCCTTGGTGCGGCCGAAGAGGGTGACGTCGAGGCCGTCGGCTTTCATCCGGGAGAGGGCCTGGCTGACGAGGGTGAGTTCCCCTCCGGTGGCTGAGAAGAAACACAAAGTAGTCATGAGGCGGTTTCCAGACGGGCGAGGGTGTCGTTGATGAGGCAGGTGAGTGGGGTCCGGCTGCGCTCCGGATCAGCAAGGTTGTTGGCTTCGACGCGGGAGGGGCAGTCGCCGGGGCAGCGTCCGGCTAGGGTACAGTGACGACACGGCCCTTTCAGGGTGTGGACATCCTGGGAAAAGCGCTCCTTGAGGCGGTGCCAGTCGACATGGTGGACGGTTCCGGCCCGGGATGCTGGATCTCCCACGGATTGAGAGCAAGGGTAGACGCTGCCGTCCGGGGCGACGGCCATGGATTCGCCAACTGCAGCGTGGCAGTAGGGGCGATTGGGTACCGACAGCGGCAGCAGAGTGCGACCGGAAGGGTCGACCGTGGTGACGCTGGCGCAGGAGCGACGCAGCGCCGCCCGGACGGTTTCCAACTCACGCCAGACAAGGGGTTTCGCGCGTATGGCATTGACCTGAGCGAGGCGTCGATAGAGGGCGCGGATTCCGGTGACGACAGCGTCATCGGTGGGGACGAGGTCTGCCCGACCGGCTGCACTGCCGAGGCTCACCAGCGGGTCAATGCCGAACCCGGTGACGTTGGGGAGTCCGCCCAGGGTGAGGGCTAGGTCGCCGAGGTGCTCGACGTTGAAGGCCGAGAGCACAGTTGTCACTCGCACCGGGACACCAGCCCGGACTAGGGCCAGCAGACCCCGAAAGGTTTGGGCCGCTGAGCCGCGAGCCTTCTGCTGTACCGACGGTGGGCCGTCAACACTTACCCCGACCCGGACACCACGCCGTTTGAACATGGTGGCCATGTCGTCGTCGAGACGCGCGGCATTGGTCTGGATACCGCAGGTGACTCGACCGCCCCGGATGCCTGCAACCCGGTCGGCGACGTGCTCGATGAGGGAGGGCACCAGGGTCGGCTCCCCGCCTGCCAATTGCACATGGGCCGGTTGGCCGGTGGTGCGGACTCCCTCGGCGAGAAGATCTATGGCAGCGTCGGCGATGTCAGACGACATCCGACCTCCCCTCCGATCACGTCGGTAGCAGTAGGGACAGGACAGGTCGCAGGCAGCAGTGGGCCACAGTATGAGGTAACGGACGGTCATGGCTGGCTCGCCTCCTGCTGGCCGACGAGATGATCGTGCAGCTCGGACAGGGTTGGTATGACCCGGTTGTTCACCGACCAGCCGTCGTCGGTAACGCTGACGGTCACACCGGCATCCTCATCGTCCTCGACTACTCGATATCCAGACCGCGTCAGGGTGTGACGGGCCAGGTCAGCGTCCGTCCCCGATCCCAGGATTCGCGCGGTGGGCCGTCCGTTGTCGCATTGCCAGAAGGTGAGGGTGCGCAGATCAAAGGTGATTCCGTCGGTGCGAAAGGCTTCTTCTAGGGCACCGCTGCGGGCCAGGTCCTCGGGGGCGCCGATTTTCACGTCCGTGCCACGCCCGGCCACCCACAGAGTGTCGGTGTAACGCATGACCGCTTCGATGTCGTGACTGCACACCACGACGGCAATCTTCCGTGTGGTACACACCTCGCGCAGCAGCCCGAGTAGGGCAATACGGCCCGGTGGATCGAGGAAAGACGTCGGTTCGTCGAGCAGCAGAATGGACGGCTCTTGGGCGAGTGCCCGAGCCACCATGACGCGCTGGCGTTGTCCGTCTGATAACTCTCCGACGAAGGAGTCGGCCAACTCTGCAGCTCCCACCGCCGTCAAAGACTCGTCGATGACGGCCTGGTCGTGGGGCCGCAATCGTCCTCCGATTCCAGAATGCGGATGACGTCCCAACGAGACGACATCCCTGGAGGTGAGGCGGGCCACCGAGACTCGGTCGGTTAATACCGTCGAGAGGGTCTGGGCGATCTGGCGACGCGACATGGTCGAGGTTGGGGTGCCGTTGAGGGACACTTCGCCCTCCAAAGCGGGCTGCAACCCGGCCACCGACCGCAGCAGGGTCGACTTGCCGGCCCCGTTCGGTCCGACCAGTCCGACCATCTGCCCGGCTTTCACTGTTCCCGTCACCCCCGACAAGATCGTGGTGACGTGGCGGCCTGAGATATACCCGACGGACAGGTTGTTGAGGGCTAAACCGATCATGTTGCCTCCGCGTCTCGATACCAGCGGATGAGGATGACCATCACGACCGGAGCCCCAAACACCGCATTGACGGCATTGACGGGCAGCACGTCGTCTCCTGGTAACTGGGCCAGAATGTCGGCCATCAAAGCCAAGGAGCCACCTGTGAGAATGCATCCGGGCAGCAGATATCGGTGATCTGCCGTCCCCAGTACTCCGCGAGTGAGGTGGGGGATCGCGATGCCGAGGAAGCTGATCGGTCCGCAGAAGGCAGTGGCGGCCCCGGCGAGGATGGCGGTGCTGGCCACCAGTAGGGAGCGCACAGCCTTGAGGTTCATCCCCATCGTTTGGGCGTACCGTTCCCCCAGTAGCAGGGCGTTGAGGGGTTTGGCGAGCAACATGCTGGCCAGGATCATGACGACCATGATCGGAACCATCACCTTGAGGTTTTCCCATGTCACGCCGTGGTAGCTGCCGAACTGCCAGCTGGTGTATTGGGCTACGAGTTCCGGACTGGCTCGTGACAACAAAACGGTGACCCCTGAGGACACGAAGTATCCGATCATGACGCCGAGCAGCAGCAGAATCGTCGACGAGTGGATGAATCGTCCCGCCAGCATCACGATGAACAACACCACGGCCGCTCCCAGCGCGGCTGCCACCATCACCAACAGGTCAGGTCCGATACCCAGTCCGGATGCGAAGGTCGCGGCCCCTGTCGACGACGCTGTGCCGAGCACGACGAGGGCGACGCCGAGGCTGGAACCTGAGGAGATACCGAGCACGTAGGGGTCGGCCAGCGGGTTGCGGAACAAGGTCTGCATTTCCAGGCCAGCGATTCCTAGGGCTGCGCCAACGAGCAGGGCGGTGATGGTGCGTGGGGCACGGACGTCCTGGATGATCGTCTCGGACACTGGGTCGACGGTGGTGTTCCCGGTGATGGTCGCCATGACGTCACCGATAGGGATATTGACCGATCCCAAGGCTAGTCCGGCGATCGCCACCAGGATGAGGACCACGATGAGGAACGCGAAGCGGACGGGCAGCGGCAGCCCGCGCCGCCGTTGCACCGTCCGTTGTCGTGTGGTCACTTGGCTGGGGCCTTCTTGTAGAAGGTGAATTCGTGGTTCGGGTTGAGTTCAGGGTGCAGGATGGCAGACAGGTCTGCCAACACCAGGTCAGGGCGGACGACACCGGTCTGCCAGTAGTCGTTTCCGTGCTTGGGGTCGTCGCGCAAGACGCCGTTCCAGACGTTGCCGGTGCCGACGGCCTTGAGATTCTTCATACGTGGATCGTCTTTAAGGATGGCCGGTATGGACGCCTTCTCCGACTCATTGATCTGACCGTCAATCCAGAAGTCCGCGTCGTGAGCCCGCTTGAGGACCTTTTCGGTGTCCAGTTTCGACGAGCTGACCCCGTGGACGTCGTTGAAGACGTAGTCGCCGCCAGCGTCACGCAAGAACTGGATGGAGTAGTTCTCGTTGGACTTGATGTACCAGACCCCCTTGAACTGGTAGCCGTAAAGCACACTGGGTCGTGTCTTCACCTTGGCGGTGAGCTGTGTCGTCTCGTGGTACTTCTTGGCGATGTCTGCGTACTTTTCGTTGGCCACCTTCTCGGCATTGACGAACAGTGCGTCGTACTTGAGCCACTCAGCTCGTCCCAGCGGGGTGTTCTCGAGGAAGCTGGGTTCCGCGACGACGGGTATGCCCATTTCCTGGACCTTGGCGAACTTGCTGGGGTCGTAATGGCCGCTGATGATGAACAGGTCGGGGCGTAGGGCGATCAGTTTTTCGGTGTTGACCTCGGTGGTGCCGTCACCGACACCAAAATCAGCGACCTTGCGTTCCTTGAGGGCCTCGCGGGTCTTCGGGTCACCGACACTGTCGACGCTGGCCATTCCGACCACGGCGTCCAACTTGTTCATCATCTGGTACTTCATCGGCTCGGTCGTTGATCCGAGGGCAATCCTGGTCGCGGGGATGGTGATCTTCTGTGCCCCGGCGAGGTCTCCGTCCAGCTTCGGTTGTGGGGCACCGCACTGCACTAGGACGTACTTGATCGCCTTGGTCGAGGTGTTCGACGGGTTCTTGATCGTCACCACTTTGTAAGACTTGTGGTAACTGACGGTCAGACCCTTGGCGTCGCTGAACTCCGCCTTGTCGGGGAAGTAATCCTTGTTTTTGTCAAAGGACCCCGACTTGATGCATCCGCCGGCGGTAGCAGAGGAGGATGCCGTCGGTTTGTCGCCAGATGTGGGTTTGTCGCCAGAATTTGAGCATCCTGCCAGCGCGAGGCTAGGAGCAATGAGGAGGGTGATGAGGGCCGAGACCTTCCTCGACGTGGTCTTATTCACGCGGTTCTCCCTGCGGTTGTGCCGCAGGACTCGCTATGACAGGCACGACGTGTGTCTGGCAGACCCCTGCGGCGAGAGTCGTTATTGCCACTCCGCAGGGAGTCGACCGGACTGAGCCCATGAGGCATTACCGTTGCGCGACAGTGTCGGATTCCCACCGACTTCGCTCACTGAGGAGTACCTCGAACCGAACCCGATTCGAGGCAGTCGAAGATTAGCACCTCACGGCACAGTGGCGCGCGGTACCTCGGGTACTCCCTTCCTCAGTTGCGGCATTTTGTGCAGCTGCGCCGCACATACCTGGCGCAACTGCCACCCAACTGCCAGGAATAGTGCTCAAGATTTTCACGCGAGTCCGCCGATGACTTCCCATGGCCGTTCCGGCGTAACCAAACCGTGCAGTTCCTTGACGTCATAGGGTGCGCAGGCCAGCACGATGCAGGTCGACGGGCCGCCCGAGTGGGCCA
Organism: Cutibacterium sp.; assembly: GCF_030525615.1. GTDB lineage: Bacteria > Actinomycetota > Actinomycetes > Propionibacteriales > Propionibacteriaceae > Cutibacterium. The sequence continues at coordinate 159,717 of NZ_JAUNEJ010000003.1, forward strand.
GATCAACGTCCGTAGTGCGGAAGGTGGCCCGCAGGCCAGTAGTAGCGGCGAGTTGTTCGGCCTCCCATGCCACCCCATGAGAACCCACCGGGGCGCAGTCATGGACTTTTCCTGAGTCCACCAGACGACGCACTTCCTCAACAGTTACGATCTCGCGGCGACCAGGGGAAACGTCGTCGTCGGGGGCGGAGATGGGTGCTCCGAGGCACACCAGCGCGTCACCATGATGGGTCCGGGGGAACTCTCCCTCGGGCATGACGCCAATGATCGTTACACCAATCCCGGTTTGGGTGGTCACAACGTTGTCCTCGGTCGATCCCGTCACAGCCTCAGGGCCCATTCCGGCGGAGACCGCACAACGTCGAAACTCCTCGATCATGGGCCGGGCCGACTCCTCGTCCTGGCACAGGGTGTCGACGAGGATGAGAGGACGCGCACCGACACACAGCACCTCCAGGAGTGGCACTCGCGCAGCCAGGTGGGCGCACCAGATCGGGTCAGCCGGGTAGGAGTCGTCGGGACGTGGACCGATCCCGCCGGTGGTGTCGCAGGCAATGACGAGACGGGAAGCTGGGACATCGGCGATGAGCAGGTCACGCAGCCTCGTGACAGGCAGTGGGGAGGAGGTGGCATGGTTCGGGGCGGTCACGGTGACATTCAACCGCGACCGCCCCGAGACCACCGACTCGCTTTCACGGAGTGCAGGTTCCGCGAGATTTACTCGTGAGCTTTATCACATTCTATGGCGGTCGGTGTCAGGGCGCAATGTCGTGTCTGAGCCGGGTGCCATACTTGCCACTGGACACGGGGTGCGTCGTGTGGGCGCTGAGAACACACCCGTGGAACCTGATCTAGTTCGTACTGGCGAAGGGATGTCCGAGATGACTTCTTCCACCTTATCCGTCGATCTGTCGCAGGGTTCAATCCCGCGCGTGCTCTCCATTGCAGGGACGGACCCCTCCGGGGGTGCCGGCACCGCCGCCGACACTAAGTCGATCACCGCAGCCGGAGGCTACGCGATGACGGTCGTCACCGCCTTGGTTGCTCAGAACACCCAGGGGGTGCGGGCGATCCACACCCCGCCCACGGAGTTCCTGAAGCAGCAGTTGGCGGCGGTCACCGACGACGTGTCTATCGATGCCGTCAAAACCGGAATGCTTGGGAACGTCGAGATCATTAACACGGTTGCGGAATTCCTCGACGAGCACCGTCCTCCCGTTGTCGTCGTCGACCCGGTGATGGTCGCCACCAGTGGGGATCGCCTGTTGGACGCCGACGCCGAGGCTGCCATGCGCGACTTCTGCCGTCGGGCCACCGTCATTACCCCGAACATCCCCGAGCTCGCAGTGCTGTGCGAAACCGAGCCGGCGAAGAATGCCGAGGAGGCTTTGGAGCAGGCGCGCGGCTGGGCCAAGGAGACCGGGGTCGCCGTCATCGTCAAGACCGGGCATTTGGACTCCCCGCGCGTCGACAATATCTGGGTGACTCCGGAAGGGGCGACGTACACCGCCCAGGCCACTCGGGTGGAAACGACGAACACCCACGGCACCGGATGTTCCCTGTCTTCGGCCTTGGCAACCCGGTTAGGCGCAGGAGACGCTCCCGGTGACGCTCTGGTATGGGTCACCGACTGGCTGCATGAGGCCATCCAGTACGCAGCCGCCCTGAGGGTCGGCCAAGGGCACGGTCCGGTGGACCACTCCCACCGGACCCGACGACTCTGCGCCAATTCCTCGGCGTCCGCATGGTTCGGGCCGATCGAGCCGCTGGAATCGCCCGAGTCTCTCGCCAGAGTGTCTGAGTCCCTCGCCGGATCATCCGAGTCTGCACCTGCTGCTGCGGTGACCCCGGTTGGTCCGTGGACGACGGCTCTGTGGCACGCCAGCGCGGATCTGGCCCGCCAAATCCAGGCCTCGGACTTCGTCGCTGCCCTCGTTGACGGCACCCTTGCTGGTCACGCCTTCGACTTTTACCTCGGCCAGGACGCCCAGTACCTGACGTGGTACTCACGAGCCTTGGCATCTTTGGCGGCGCGCGCTACTGACCAGCAAGAGTCGGTGTGGTGGGCCCAGTCCGCCGAAAACTGCATTGTCGAAGAGGCCGAACTGCACCGCACCTGGTTGGGGGGACGCGACCAGGTCCCGGCCGGTCCGGTGACGACGGCGTACACGAACTTCTTGCTGGCTCACACCTTGGGTGACGACTACGTCGTCGGCGTGGCGTCAGTTTTGCCGTGCTTCTGGCTATATGCCCAGGTGGGGGCCGGCTTGCCGGAGGTTCCGCAGGACCACCCGTACGCGCTGTGGCTTGATACGTACCGTGACCCCGAGTTCACCAAGGCCACCTCTCACACCCTCGGGATCGTCGAGAAGGCTTTCGAGCAGGCTGGTCCTGCTGCTCGGGCTCGTGCCGCCCACACATACCTGACGGCGTGCCGTCATGAGTTGGAGTTCTTCGACCAGGCGACGCGTGTTTGACTGGCTCACTGCTCCCCAGACGCAACTTCCTAGGACCCGAGTTCATGACTACAACAGCATCACTGCCGACCACCTTGGACACGTCGCCGAAGGGGTTAATGCCCCCGGAGGGGCGGGCCGCTCTGCGCGCCGGGGTCGTCGGTAACTTGATCGATAACATCCACGTCTTCTTGCCTCTGACAGCACTCGCCCCAGCGATGGCAGTCCTCGCCGGGCCTTCGGCCAGCGCCAGCGCCGGTGCCCTCGTTGTCATCGCCATGTTGCTGGGGCGTCCCCTCGGCGGAGTGATTTTCGGGCGGATCTCTGACCGGTTGGGACGTACCCGGACCACCCGTCTGGCCATAGCCGGCACTGCCACCTGCGCCGGGCTGATTGCTGTTATGCCCACCCACCAGCTCATCGGGGCATGGACGATCGGACTCATTCTGCTGCTGCGGTTTTTGGGCGGAATCTTCGTCGCCGGGGAATACTCGGCTGCCATCCCGCTGGCCATGGAGTGGTCGTCACCGCACAAGCGTGGCTTGGCGTCCGGGGTCATCTTGTCCATGGCCCCCTGGGCCCAGGCATTGATCGCCTTCGCCGTTGCCGCCATGCTCGCCGTCCTCGGCCCGGATCAGTACGCAGTATGGGGGTGGCGTGTTCTTTTCGTCGCCGGTGCGGCCATGAGTATCGGGATGATCGTCTACTACTCCCGACGTGTTTGTGACGCCCCGCTGTTTCGCCGTGCCCGTGACTCTCGAGAAGCCTGGCAGACTCCGACCCCTGGTGTTCGTGAAGTCATCGCAGGGGCGTGGGCCCCGGCTTTTTGGCAGGTGTTTACCCTCATGACGGGGTTGTGGCTGCTCACCGACACCACCGTGCTGATTCTCACCGCGCGGCTGAGTGCCGACGCCCATCTGACGGCGACGGCGGCCTCCTGGGCGGTGGGGGTCGCCTCGGTGGGTCAGGCGGTCTTCATGGCCCTGGCCGGGCACTGGTCGACGAGGGTGGGGCGACGCCGCCTGCTGGTGTGCTGGGGTATCAGCGCTGCCGTTCTGGGGCCGCTGTTGTGGTGGGGGGCGATTAGTTCCTCCTCAGCCGGCAGGGCAGCCCTGTTCGCCGTCGCCCTCCAGGTAGCTACTGTGTCGGCTTACGGCCCGATTTCGGCCTATCTGTCGGAAAGATTCCCCACCGAGGTGCGCTCAACCGGTTATGGCATGGGATACAGCCTGTCCCTCATCCTGCCGGCCTTGTACCCCTTCTACCTTTCGGGCTTGGAGAGGGTTTTCGGACATCTGGGAGCGGTGCTCGTCTTAGTTGCTCTCGGTGGTGTGTTGGTGGTGCTCGGTGCCGCCCTCGGACCGCGACTGTCTCGGGATGACATCGACGCTGACATTGATGACGTGGCGAGGGTGTCATGACGATCGACAGGGTGGTGGCAGCCGTCAGATCGAGCCCGCCCATGGTTCACTGTCTCACCGCAACGGTGAGTATGTCCTTGGTAGCTGACGGATTGCTGGCTGCCGGGATGCGCCCGATGATGACCGAGACTCTTGAGGAGGCACCGGTTGTTGTCACCGCTGCTGATGCCCTGTCGGTGAATTTGGGCACCTTATCCACCGATGGCATGGCCGGTATCCCGGCCACAGTTGCTGGCCGTCCGAAAGACATCCCGTGGGTCCTCGACCCGACGGCGATCGGGCTGGCGCCAGTGCGCACCCGAATGGCCCGAGATTTCCTCGCTGAGGGGCCGGATGTCGTCAAGGGGAATGCGTCGGAAATTCTCGCCCTTGTCGGAGGACGAGGGGGACGCGGGGCCGATTCGGTTGACACTCCGGGACACGCCGTTGACGCAGCTGTCGAGGTGGCCCGCCGAACCGGAGGAGTCGTCGTGGTGTCAGGGCCGACGGATGTCATTGTGACTGCTGGCGGCGTAGCCGACAAGGTTTCCAGAGGTCATCCGCTCATGGCCCGGGTCACCGGGACTGGGTGTTTGCTGGGGGCGCTGACCGCAGGGTGTCTCGTGGCGGCCGACGATCCGGTGGAGGCCGCAGTAACGGCCGTGACTTGGTTCGACGTCGCCGGCGAGGTCGCGGCGGCCCGTGTCGGCGGACCCGGCAGTTTTCGTGTTCAACTGCTCGACGCCCTCGACGAGGTCGCGAGAACTGGAGTGGAGGAAACGAGATGACCCCGGATCTGCGTTGCTATGTGGTGACATCGGGAACTGAGCGTCGCACTGTCCAGACAGCTGCGTTGGCCGCCGGGGCAGGTGCCGGGATCATCCAGGTGCGAGCCAAGACGCTGACTACTCGCGATCTGTTGTCATTGGTCCTTCAGGTTGGCGAGGCAGTGCGTCGTTCGAATCCAGAAACCCGGGTGGTTGTCGATGATCGGGCTGACGTTGCTTGGGCTGCGATGAGGGCCCGAGGGAACGTCCACGGGGTGCATTTGGGGGTCCAAGACCTTCCGGTGCGTGACGCCAGGGCCTTGCTCGGACCCGAGGCCATCGTGGGGTACACCACCGGAACCCTGGATTTGGTGAGGTCGGCTGAGCCCTTCGCTGATGCCCTGGACTATCTGGGTGCCGGGCCTTTCCGACCCACCCCGACCAAGGACTCTGGACGCCCGCCGCTGGGGATCGAGGGATACCCGGCCCTGGTGCAAGCTAGTTCCCTACCCATTGTCGCGATCGGCGACGTTCAGGTTGACGACGTGGCTGCCTTAGCGGGGTCCGGTATCGCAGGCGTGGCCATGGTTCGTGCCGTGATGGGTGCTGAGGACCCGGCTGCGGTGGTTTCGAAGGTGATTGCGGCTTTCGACCGGGAGAGGTGATCCCCCGGTGCTCTTAGGTGAGGCAGAGCGGATGTCGTCGGCCCCGACATACGATCACTTTCGGCCCTGTTGGGTGGCCGGCCCACCTGCGAGTCGCACCGCCTGGCGCACGCTCACCTTCGACGCCATGCTCAGTCGGGGGCGGTGGCGCGGTTGGTGGCTTCGTCGCGGGCGGCGCGTAGTTTGGTGTTGTTGGCGCGTAGGTTTTGGATGAGGTCCCAGGCGCGTTGTGAGGTGAATTGGTCGTCAGAGCCAGCGGTGGGGTGTCGGTCATGGTGTTCCTCCTGGGCATAACAAAACCCCGCAGGAACTTCCCACGGGGTTGGTCTCGGGTCGGGCTAGCTGATCGCCGCCAATCGCTCCTCAACAGCGAGCATGTCAGTCAACGGTTACTTCTCATTGAGAGCATAGAACAGTTCCCGGGCCTCTTCGCCCCACTCGATCTGCTCCTTGACTGATTCAAGCATGGACTCAGGCTATCTTCTTCTGAGTATTCTTACGTTTGGTCTTCTTCTCGAAACGAGCGTCAACCTCGGTCCAGTTCAACGGCATAGAGGTTTGCTTGGTGCCCCCTGGGGTGTCCTTGTCTCTGTCGTTGCGAACGACACCGTTACCATTAACCGGATACGCGGAATAGAAACTCAGGCCTTCCGTCCGCTGGCGCCGGTACGGCGAGGTTGTGGCGTCGCAGATGGGTACTACGGCGCAGTTGCAGCCGGTGTGGAACCGGTTCGAGGGTGCTCCGACCCCGGGGGTTTCGGTGTGGCGCTCAACGCCCCGGCAATTTCGGCTGAGTTGTAGACCGGGCCTCGGGAGGCGATCACTATGCACCAGGGGCACTCCTTCTTGACACCCCGCCGACGCCCAATCCGGTCAAGATCCTGCAGGAGCATGGGCGTTTGCCCTAGTCAGAATCTTCACCCCGGCGAAGTCGACCATTGTCACGGCGTCACCCCGCTCACCACTATCGTGAACAATGGCTAGGGGTAAGGCCGCCCGGGCCACTGGTGGAGCATAGGGGATTCGAACCCCTGACCTACTGCTTGCAAAGCAGCCGCGCTACCAACTGCGCCAATGCCCCGTGGACTCGGACAGTCTAGGGGAACTTAGCCCGTTTAGGCGAGTCACACACCGGGGCATTCAGCCAAATCTGCCAAAAAACGGCCAAAATGGCGTTGATATCGCGATTTCGGGGCAGTTTTTGGCAGATTTGGCTGACATCGCTACGACAGCACCTCCGTGGGGTTGACAACGACGGGTTCCAATCCGCGCTCGGTCAGCGCTGGGGCCAAGTCCTCGGCTCGACCACAGATCCCGATTCGCCAATCGTTTTCGTTGAGGAGTTGGCGCCACGCATTGTTTGCCGACCATTCCTGGCCATCCGCCCTTACTGAGGACATCGCAGCTAGGTGATCGTCGACCCAGGTCGGGGCCAGATCTGCCCTCACGAGGGCGGCTACCTGGTGGGCGACCGCACCGGCAGTGTCGTATTGCAGCGGGGCGATACCCACCGAGTGATCGCGGGCAGCATTGACCTCTTCGTCACTCAGATCGTCATCGCAGGTGAGAATTCGAAGCGCCTCGGCAACAGCGGCAGCTCCGACCTCGGTCCGGAAAGACCCAGCGACTGTCGCCACCCCGCCATCAAGTAGCGGGCGAGAGGACATACCGACCCCGTAGGACCACCCCTTGTCCTCTCTGAGAACTTGGTTGAGTCGGGACCCGAAGGTTCCGCCAAGGGCACCGCAAGCCACTTTGAGGGCCGGCCATCCCGGATGAGTCCGCCCGACCGTGGTCTGCTGGATTCTCACATCGGCCTGCACGGCGTCTGGGCGGTCGACGACGATTACTCGTGGTCCATCAATCCGAGGCGTGGTCGGGGGCACCTCCACCGGCGACCCACTGGCCGTCCACTGTTCGAACACTGATAGATCGAGACCCTCGACCCCTTCGCCGGCGACCACCAGCACGGCGTTGCTGAGGGTCCAGTGCGCGGCCCAGAACTCCCGGGCTGCTTCCGCACTTAGCCTGTCCACCGATGACAAAGTGCCAATGGTGGGCAGAGCCGACCGCGACCCCTCCGGCCAGAGGGCACGAGCGGCTGCCTGCCCGGCCAGGGCCGACCCACGCTGGCTGGTCTGGGCCAAAGAGGCTCTCGCTACGTCGATCTGGCGGGAAATGTCAGCCTCGGCCAGGCTGGTCGTCTTCAGCAGCTCGACGAAGAGTTCGGCCGCAGTACCAAAGCGTGTCACGGGCACATCGACACCAATATGGCTGCTAGCCAACCCGGCTGCCCCGTCGTAGCTCGCTCCGATCGACTCCATGGCCTCGGCGAAGGCGGTGTCAGGATGGGGACCGGTCGATTCGTCGGCAGTGCGGACAACGAGTCCGGCGAGTCCCTCGAGTCCGGCCGGTTCAGCACGCAGAGGGGCGTCCAACCCGATTTCCATAGTGATAATGCGTTGCCCGGGTATCGGTACGCGTACTACCGTCAGGCCACTCGACAGGGTCTCGACCATGCACTCGGGGAAGGACCACGGCGAACCAATACGTACTTCAGGACGATCGTTGAGGGTCTTCATCACGCCTCCTTGTGGATGACAGTCGAAGCTCGGTCGGGAGAAAGCCAACGTTTCGCGGCCTCGGCGACCTGGTCGGCAGTGACCGCGCGAACCCGGTCGAGGTAGGTGTTAACGAGGTTGGCGTCGCCCAACAGGGTCTCGTGCATATTGAGCAGGTCAGCCCGTTCGTCGACGACCGCCAGGGACTCCAACCAGCCCCTCTCCACCTGGGCTCGGGCGCGTTCCAGTTCGGCTTGGCGCGGCCCCTCGGCGGCGACCGCGGCGATGATCTCGTCAACGGCCCCAGTCAGCTCTTCCTCACAGACCCCCGGCTTGAGGTGGGCCGACAGCAACGCAGCCGAGGATCCTCGCGATAGTCCGAAGTCGTTCATCGCGACCCCATCGACCAGATGACGTTCCCTCTCCAGGGTGCGGACGAGACGCGAACTCATCCCGGACCCGATGACGTCGATGGCCATCGCCACGGCGAGATTGTCGGGGTCGGTGATGGGCGGGGTGGCCCAGGACCGGGTCACCGAGGTTCGAGGTACCGCACGTTCGACGACCACTCTCGGGTTGTCGTGGCGAACTGGTCCCTGGATGCGCGTCGGGAGGCTTCCGGTGGCAGCAGGGACCGCCCCCAGATATTTCTCGGCGAAGGCGAGACCCTCGTCGGCCTCGACGCACCCAGAAATGACGAGAACGGCGTTGTCGGGCCGATACCAGGTGGAGTGGAAAGATGCCACGTCGTCGAGGCAGGCGGCATCGAGGTCGGGAACCGACCCGATCGTTGAATGGCCGTACGGGTGCGTTTTCCCGAATCTCCCGTCCAGGAGCAGATCGAGCAGATCGCCGTACGGGGTGTTGTCGTAGCGTTGCCGCTTCTCCTCCTTGACGACCTCCCGCTGGGTGGTGAGGTTCTCCTCGGTGACGGCGAGGTGGGCCAACCGCTCGGCCTCCAACCACAACGCCAGTTCGAGAGCCCCGGCGGGAACCGTCTCGAAATAGTTGGTGCGGTCGAAGCTGGTTGAGGCATTGGCCGATCCACCTACCGACTCAATGGTGGCCAGGTGTTCGCTCGACGCGATTCCGCTCGTGGTACCCGAGAACATCAGGTGCTCGAAAAGGTGGGCAAACCCGAAATGGCCCGCCTCCTCGTCAGCCGATCCCACCCGGTACCAGATGTTGACGGCCACCCCGGGAGAGGTGGTGTCCGGGTTGACGACCACGCGCATCCCATTGTCAAGGGCCGTGCGGTGTATGTGAAGTGACATGGCTTCGAGCATAGGGGCAATCGGTAACGATGTAACGCGGCTCATGGTGGTGATTCGGTGTGCAAACGGTGGTGCTGTCACCCCTCATGGCAGGGGCCGCAGTTTTACCCCGATCACCACAGGCGGGCAACACCAAGCTCCGTGTGACAACCGAGAACACCACCTACCCCAGTTCGTCGTTATCGCGCCGTACTCTGGAAGATATGCAGACGCAGCGAAACGTGGTGTCCCACGCCTTGCAACGCCGTCACACCCTGGAGGCGTTGCTCAGCCCCCAGGTCGACCTCAACGCTCCCACAGCGTGCGATGCCGACCCCATGCTGGTGCGCGCCGCCATGCACCACGGCGAACCTCTAGACCATGACTGCCCTGTCTGTGAGTCCCCTCGGCTGGTCTTGCTGCGCCACGTGTTCGGTCACCAATTGGGTCAGTACTCGGGGCGCATCCGTACTCTCGACGAGCTCGAGGAGATGGAGCACCAGTTCGGTGAGTTCCGTGTCTACGAGGTAGAGGTTTGCCCCGACTGCCGCTGGAACCACATCCTCGTCGATTACGTCCTTGGAGATGGTCGACGTCGCCGCCCGCCGCGCCATCAGCCAACCGTGGAGGACCTTTATGGCTGATCGCAAATCTGCCAAGCGGTCAGCCCGCCGAGGGGGTTCCACATCCAAGGGCGGTGCCCGATCAGCCCGCCGCGCTACCAGGCCACAGCTCAGCTCGCACCGCAAGACGGCCCCGCACCGCAAGACGGCAAGGCGCAACAAGATGACAGGGCGCAGCAAGAAGGCACAGCGCAGCAAGACGACCAAGTTCCTGCGGGGCCTGATCGGAACAATCTTGGCGTTGGCGATCATCGCCGTCATTGGCGTTTTCGTCGCATATCAGCGCACCGACCTTCCCGACCCCAACCACGACTTCCAGACGAACACCTCGTTTATTTATTACCGTGACGGGAGCCGACTCGGGTCGTTCTCGGTCCAGAACCGTCAGTCGATTCCGTATGAGTCAATGCCCAAGAACCTTCGCAATGCCGTCGTATCGGCCGAGAATCGCAGCTTCTGGACGGATCCCGGTATCTCGGTCAAGGGCATGATTCGTGCCGCATGGACCATTGCTCGTGGCGGTGAAATGCAGGGTGGTTCGACGATCACTCAGCAGTACATCAAGGTGTTGTACCTGTCCCAGGAACGCACCATAAGCCGTAAGTTCAAGGAACTCTTCCTTGCGGTCAAGACGAGTAAGGAGGTGCCCAAGGAGGACATCCTTGCGGGTTACCTCAACACTATTTATTTCGGCCGGGGCGCATACGGGGTCCAGGCTGCCGCGAAGGCGTTCTTCTACACGGACGCCTCCAAGCTCACCTTGTCCCAGTCGGCTGTGCTGGCCTCGGTCATCAACAGCCCGGGCAACTTCGACCCCAACGGCGGAGTGGCCGCCCGCGAGAGGTTGTTGCAGCGGTACCGCTACGTTCTCGACGGTATGCTCGAGGCCGGCAACATTACCCAGGCCCAGCATGATGAGGCCTATCGCGAGTTGCCGAAGTTCCCGAAGGTCCCCAACTACAACCGGTGGGCTGGAACCGACGGCTACCTGATGAAGATGGTCCATGACGAACTCATCGCGAACGGGTTCTCAGACCAGCAGATCAAGGGCGGCGGGCTGAAGGTGACGACCACCCTCGATCGAAAGGACCAGCAGGCAGCGGTTGCTGCCGGACAAAAGTACAAGAAGATCGCCGGTCGCAACGCGGGTTCCAAGGGGCCTCAGAACCTTCATCCTGCGCTTGCGTCGGTTGATGTCAAGACCGGTGGTGTGTTGGCCATGTACGGCGGTGACGACTACATCTCCAACACTCGTAACTGGACTCGCACTCCGCGCCCGGCAGCGTCCACCTTCAAGGTTTATGCGGCTGTGGCGGGAATGCGGCGTGGGTTTAGCCTGCGCTCTCAACTCAACGGCGACACCTTCACCCCTGACGGCGACACGGCTGCGGTTCACAACGACAGCAACGTGAACTACGGCACCGTCAGTCTGCGTCAAGCTACCGCGAAGTCGATCAACACTGCTTTCGTCGACATGGTCTCGCGGATGAAGGACGGCCCGAAGAATGTCGTCAAGGCCGCTAATGATGCCGGGGTTTCCAAGGGCACCGGATGGGACCTGAACAATCGCATTGCCTTGGGTACCGCTGAGGTGAGTCCACTGGCCCAGGCCGGCGGTTACGCCACGATCGCCAACGATGGGAAGAAGGTCACTCCTCACGTTGTGGACAGGGTCGTCGACCAGTCAGGCAAGGTCGTCTACCACGCTCCTTCGCCATCGAAACAGACCATCCAGGCCGATATTAGCCACGACCTCACCTACGCCCTGCAGTCGGTGGTTGACGAGGGTACCGGTCGGAGTGTGGCCGACTTCGACCACGAGGTCGCTGGAAAGACGGGCACCTCCGGCGTCGAGGACAGGGTCACAGCGGCGTGGTTCGTCGCCTACACCAAGCAGATTTCAACAGCCGTCATGTTCGTCGCCGGCGACACCGGCAACGAGGACCTTGACCCTTACGCTCGTGAAGGTGCCTCTGGATTTCATGGCGGCGATTACCCGGCACGAACTTGGCTCGACTACATGGACACGGCGATGAAAGGGATGTCTGATGAATCCTTTGCTGACCCCGACTGGGTGAACCTGTCCGGCAAGCATTACGGGGAGACTGCGCGTCCGGAAGTGGAGGGTGACGAGGATCCCCGGGATACCTCAGACGACACGACCTCTGACGACTCAAACTCTGACGGCTCAAACTCGGATGAATCGTACTCAAGCGATTCAGATTCAGGTGATTCAGACGCAGACTCGAACTCAGGCGAGTCGGAGACAGACGATTCAGACCCGGATGGCTCCTCGAGGTCGACTCCCCCGGCCACGTCGACCCGTCGCGCTAAGCCGAAGACCCGTCAGGAACCTCCCGAACCGTCGAGGAAGTCCGAGCCAACCCAGCGTCCAACCCATGCCGCCAGACCGACGCACACCAGCCACCCCACGACGGGAGACCCGCCGCGCAGCGAGCGTCAATCGAGCGATGAGGCACACAATGGGTAGCCTGACCACGTGACCATCCCCGACCCGAAAGATGACGACGTGGCTGCCGACAGCCATGCGAACACTGAACCCACCAGTTTCGTGGCTCGCCGGGGCCTTGACGTCCCGCAGCGATCTCGTGTTTCCCGGCTGGGACTGGATCGCCGCATTGGTGGACGCATGGGACGTCATGCTTGGCCACGCGGCATTTTCTTCGACCCAGCCCCTTGGGCCATCATGAGCGCGATTGTGGTGTGGCTGCTTACGATCTACCGTGTCACCCCCTGCGTGCAGCATGACGCAGCCAAGGCCGTCGATCCCTACCAGCGGCAGTGTTACTCGGATATTCCGACGATTTACCGGTCCTCGGGAATTGGTCACGGCGGGTCTCTCTTCACCAATCCCGACCTCGCCCAAACCCCCCTCGTCACCGTTCTGATGGCTTTCTGTCGTCGGGTGGCGTGGGCGTTCGGGGCAGAAGTCTCCCCGAAGGCCACAGACCAGCAGGTTCTTGACGCCGCCAATGCCTACTGGGGTGTCGCCCAGGTTGTGCTCTTTGTAGCCTTCCTGGCCGTTGTCATTTCTGTCATGCTGCTGGGACGCGGCTCGGACACCAACCTTCTCACCGACGACAAAGGACGCCCCACCCAGGTTCGACGCCGTTCCTGGGATGTCTTCTGGGTAGTGCTGTGCCCAGTGGTTTACCTGGCCGGACTTATCGACTTCTCCATGGTTCCGGTAGCCCTCGCCGCAACGTCCATGCTGGCCTGGGCTCGTCGCCGACCGTGGTTGGCTGGGATTCTGATAGGTCTGGCCTGTGCGGGAAGTCTACAGACGGCTGTGGTGGTTTTCGCTGTGCTGCTGTGCTGCCTGCGCGCTACTCGGCTGTCGGAGCTGGGTCGCTACCTGCTGTCGGCGGGAGCGGTCCTGGCGGTCTGTCACGTCAGCGCTGCCTGCCTGAGTCTGACGAGCTGGTGGACCTACCTGCGTTCGGCCTTCTGGTCCGGAACTGGCCTGGGCACGATGTGGTACGTCATCCAGGACGCTTCTGGCGCGACGATCCCCGGTATTGGCTGGATCACCGGCACCTTGACCATTGGCGGTCTGCTTGGCCTGGCCTGGATGTCGATGACGGTCCCGCGACGTCCGCGTATCGCCCAGATCGCCTGCGTGGCCTTGCTGATTCTTTTCATCACCAACAAGGTGTATTCGCCGCAGTGGGCGCTGTTGCTCGTCCCGCTAGCCGCTTTGGCCCGCCCCGATTTCCGCGACTGGGCTGTTCTCATGGTGGGGGAGTCCTTCTACTCGCTGGCCGTCTGGGCCCATCTCGGCGGGCTGTCCCTGCCGGGAGGTTCGGACGCCGACATTGTGTACTGGGCCTCCGTCATACTGCGTTTGGCCTGTGAGGTGTGGTTCGCATGGGGAGTTCTCGACGACATCCGACGACCATGGAATGACGTCGTCAGAGTGGGCTACGCCGACGATCCCACCGGCGGGGTGTTGGACCATGCGCCCGATCCCGTTCCTGAAGGTGATCTCGCTGCGGAGGCTGCCCAGTGACGCGCGCCGGAGCACGGAAATCGACACGGGTCGCGAAACCATTCACCCCCGCCGATGATGGGCGCTTGGTGGCTCAGACATGGCTGGGCAGTCGGGCGATCCTGTTCATCGTGGCCGTGATCGTGATGGCTGGGTATCACCGCACTTTCTCCCAAGTGGTAGCGAACTGGGACGTCCAGCACTTCATCTCCATCGCCCGCAATGGGTATGCCGACCCTCTTGAAATGGCTTTTTTCCCTGGCCTTCCGACGGTATTCAAGGCTGGCAGTTTCATCGGTGTGCCGATGGAGGTCACCGGAGTTCTGGTCGGCCTGGTCGGGTCGGCCTTGGCAGCCTGGGCGCTGTTTCGTATCGGTGGGACGGTGCCGGCATGTTTGTGGCTGATTGCCCCAACAGCGGTCTTCACTGTCGTCGGGTACACCGAGTCCCCGTTCTGTGCCGCCGCATTCTGGTCCTGGGAGCGGGCCAGAGCCGGAAAATGGTGGCCTGCTGCGCTGCTTGCTGGGTTGGCGTGCACCTTCCGAGTGTCGGGGCTGTTCCTTGTCGGGGCATTGGCAGTGATGGCGGTTCTTGGTGACGGCGACCAGCGTCGTCCCACCAGCAAAGCGGCCCGCCGCCGTCGTACCACCGAGGTCGTTAATCGGCTCTGCACCCTGCTGGTGCCGACGGCTGTCCTAGTGGCCTTTGTGGTGTGGCTGCATCGTCTCACGGGGTCGTGGACGGCTTGGTTTCAGGCCCAGACGAACGGTTGGGGACGCGGTTTCACCACGCCGGTTGACACCTTGCGACACACCTTGCCGGCGACCCACGCCGAGACGTGGCAAACCACCTACGGGTCCGGGGCGGCTGGGGTAGCGATCGTGTTTCGCCTTGAGTTGGTCTCGGTTGTCTTGGGAATCCTCGTCTTTATCTACTGCCTGGTTCGTCGTCGCTGGGCCTCAGCATCGTGGGTTGGCATTCAAGTTGTGGCCTTTTCGATCGGGTATTGGTACATGAGCGTCAACCGTGCCACGTTGTTGTGGTTCCCGCTGTTTGTGGCACTCGCTGAGATCACTCGTGGTCCGTCTAGACCGCCCGGCTTGGTGTTACTGTGGCGAGGAATTATGGGAATCGTTGTCGTCGCCGATCTTGCCGTTATGACGTGGTGGGGCTGGCGATTCTTCACCGGGGGGTGGGCCAGTTGAGTCCAGAGCCCGGGGTTGTGGGTTGGTATCGACGGTCGATCGGTTCGCTGACGACGTGGGGTTTGACAGCCCTCGTCATCGTCGAGACTTTTGCCGACCTGCGGCATGGGTTGACACCTCCTCCGTGGCTTGTCAGCAGCTACCTGATCGTTGATGTCTTGGTCATCCTGGCGTGTGGACCGGCGGTGTGGCTGCATCGTCGTAATGTGGGGCGGGCAGGCACCTGGATGATCGCTGCGGCTTTCGGTCTCATGGTCTGGGCGCTGGCGTCGGCCAGTGTGTGTCCGTTGCCAACTCTGGGGACGGCGGTGACCAGAGAGTTCCTCGTTATGCCGGCCCTCACTTCCATGACGACTTTTCTGGCAGGTCTGGCTGTCGCCTTCGGATTGTCGTCCCAGGCTTCTGTCCGTGATGTTGTTGCCCGGCTGTGGTGGCCCGCCATGGCCCTCACTATTGCATCATTCCTGCAATGGCCTCGTGCCATGAAAGTGCACGAATCGACACGGCTCGCTACCGGAATGGGAGGATCAGCCGTCCTTCATGTTCCTCTGTTGCTGGCTTCCGGTGTCTTGGCAGTTGCTGCGATTGCCGGACTTCGACGTATCGCGAGCGTGGTATTCGCACTTGCTGCTCTGCTTGCCGTAGTTCTGACAGGATCTCGGGCTGGTTTGGCTTGTGCTGCTGTCTTTACGGTCGGATATGGGATCGCCTTAGTGGTGTGGCGTCATTCCGAACCGGATCGTTTCTGCCGTCACAGAGGTCTGGTCTGGGGTGGACTTGTTGCGGTGGCGCTGGCAGTCGTTGCCGTGGTGGCTCTGGTACCTGGGATGCGCCGCGTGCTGAGCCTGTCGGATCCGTTGAGGTCGCAGACTGTGCATCTCGGACTTGATTTGTGGTCCAGCGATTGGATCCACGTGCTTGTGGGGCACGGGTATGGCCGGTTATGGCCCTGGTACCTTTACGACTCGCATGCCCGGCGCGAGCCGTGGCGGGGCATGATAACCACTGAGTGGGGCCAGACCCTCGGGAGCGCCCACTCGACTGTGCTGGCAATCCTGGTTGAGCTGGGACTGATGGGTCTTCTCATGCTTCTCATCGTCTTGGCAGTACCGATGGTTCGTCTGGTCGTCGCGTTCACCCGTGGGCTGCGTTCGCTGGAATACGCGATTCTCCTGTGGGCTGTGGTAGCCACCATGCCGGCATTCCTGCTCGACACTTACCTTGTCAAGAATTATGGGGTGAGTATGTGGTGGTGGGTGGTGGCCTTCGCAGCTGTTCTGCATGGCGGTCAGCGTCCGTGGAGCACCTCGCGGCAAAAAGCCGGATAGACGACGGAATCGCGGAACTGGTGCTCCCAAAGCTGTCGGGAAGCCAAGCAGGTGCGCCGATATTCATCGTCGGGCACGGTCGCCAGGCGTACTAGGGCTTCGACAGCTTGCTCGTCAGTGAACTCGGCAGGAAGCAATTGTCCATTGGCAGACGAGACGATCTCGCTGACGCCGCCGACGGTGGTAGCCACGATCGGTATGCCTAGGGACGCCACCTCCATCATGGATACTGGAAGCCCTTCCGACAACGATAGATTAATGAAGACGGTCGGGTTGAGACTGCGCTGAGTTTCCGTGACTGCGGCGTTGTCAACGTGGCCAAGAAGAGTGACCATGTCTTTGACACCATGAGCAGAGATTTCCTGGCGCAGCGCTCCCATCTCCGGCCCATCACCCAGATGAGTCCACCGGGCGTCAATCCCGTAGCGGCGAACTGTTGCCAGGATCGCCGGCATCCGCGTCATCCTTTTGACTGCTCCAAGGTGAGCACAGCTGATGATGGTAAACGGTTCCCTACGGCACGTGGCCATGGTGCAAGGATCGGGGGTTCCAAGGTGACGAGTGTGGACCTTGTGGGCGAACTGCGGCCAGGTACTTTGCAATTCGCGAGTGCCTTGGTTAGACACAGGACACACTTCGTCGAGTGACCTCAGCAGCAGTTTTCGCTCGGGAATGTGGTTTCGGGGAGACCTACTGGGGTACAGGTCGTATCCGTGGGCGCGGGAGACGACGCGGTCCACGGTGATGCCCTGAGCACGCAGCTGCTCGGCCAGCAGGGTCGCGGTTCGGGCCGTGATGTGGAGCCAGAAAGAGTAAATCGTTACGCGGCTGTCGGGCGACAGACGCAACTGCGGCAGCAGGGCTAGCAGCTTGTCGAGAGCGTCCTGTGCGCGTGCCTCGAAGAGAGCGTCCGAAGCGACGAGGCGAGGTTTATGTCGGGCAGCTGCCCAGTCCACTCCGTGTATCGGCAGATCACGTAGCCCTTTGACCAGTGCTAGACCACGGGCAAGACCTTGGGGAGCTGGACTCCCGATGCGGAAGACCCGAGCGTTGTCGGGAATCGTTCGGGTCATGTCGTCGTCTTGTCGTGCTTGTACTGGAGCGATAATGACGTGGTCGAAGGATCGACATAAGTAATTGATCTCGTTCTCGAGGAATTCTTCCCCATGCGCCAACGGGTACGAGTTGGTCAGGAGGATCAGCGTCGACTTACGATCTGCCATGTGCTAACCCTACCCATGTGTGGTGGATGTCCCCTGCGGGAAGCGTCTCGGGTACCGTTTGGCATGAAGTGCCCGGTGGATCGGAGGATTAGTCATGTCGTGCACTGACCGTGAGGTCCGACGCTGTATCTACCATGTGCCATACCCACTCAACCCGGGCACCACATTTGGTGGCCAAAAACGAGCGGTAGCGATGTTTAAGGCGCTGACCGAGTGGGGAGAGGTCTGGTTGGTGGCGGGAAACGCAGCCCAGCGGTGCCGCCAGATGAAGGTTGTTATGGAGGCGGTCAGGGCCGGCACGCGATTCGAGTTTTGCTACTCGGAGTCGTCTACGATGCCGACAGCCCTCACTGAGCCACATCACTTGCCGACCCATCCATTTGAGGACTTCACATTCCTCTTTCATGTGCGCCGCCACGGTATCCCGGTTGGCTTGTTCTACCGAGATGTGTACTGGAAGTTCCCGATCTACGGTAAGGGAGTTCCGAAGGCTAAACAGCTTGTTGCCCAAGCGATGTACCGCTACGACCTGTTCGCCTATCGACAGTGTCTCGATGTACTCTTCCTTCCTTCGCTGCGAATGGGGGACTGGGTTGACGTTGGTGATCGGGTGCGCAAGGTGGCTCTTCCCCCCGGTCACGACATCATTGAGTCCCCGGAAGCCACCCCGTCCTCTCCGCTGTCATTGTTTTACGTTGGTGGGTTGGGAGTCCTTTACGATTTGAGAGCGTTCTGTGAGGCGGTGTCGAAGGTTCCTGAGGCATCTCTGACAATCTGTACTCGGCCCAAGGAGTGGGAGCAGGCTCGCAAAGATTACGAGCCTTTCATGACCGGCAATATCAAGGTCGTCCACGCGAATGGTAAGAAGGAACTTGAGCCCTATTTCGCTGCAGCAAATGTGGCGGTGTTAGCTATGGCCCCGCACGAATACCGCGATTTTGCAGCCCCCCTCAAGTTTTTCGAATACGTCGGCAACGGCAAGCCGATTATTGCAACGGAGAACACCTTCGTCGGCGATGTGGTTTCTCGTGATCGGACCGGGTGGACGGTGAAGGCCTCGGTTGATGAGTTTGTTGAGCTGTTGAAGGACCTTGTGGAGCATCCGGACCACATCGACACGGCTCGCGAGCATGTGATGGCGGCCCGCAGTAAGCACACGTGGACGGCTCGTGTGGAGCAGCTCTCTGATGCCTTGGCGGCGGTGGATCGACGATGAGTGCGGTTAGCCCTGCGGCGGCGTCGGAGTCCACGGCGGTGCCGCAGGTGGTTTCGCACCGAGCCGTGGCGGCTACGTCCACAACCGGCACGTGGTTGAGTATTGTTGCAGCATTGCTCATCATGCGGTTGCCGATGAGCTTCATTCTGCTTCTCGTCGTGCCTTGGGCTGTCCTGCTTGTGCAGAAAAGGTATCGTTCCAGTCTCAAGGTTGGACCGCTGGCTGCTCTCGAGGTTTGTTGTATGGCTGCCGCTGTGATTGCCGTGGTGGTGTTCCATCCGAGTCTTCTCGTTAGCACCGGCAACAGCGCCGTTATCATGCTTGCTGTTGTGGGGTTCACCTTGGCGGTATTTCGCTCCGCTGAACCCGGCAGGACGGCCCGGCAAGCACTTTCGGGGTTGTACTGGGGGGCCATCATGGTCTGGCTTATCGGCTTGGGGGAGATACTCACCGGCGTCAAGCTTCTCCCACTGCTCTATCCAGGAGCCAACACAGTTTCAGCGGTCTCGAAGAGCAGGTGGATTGTCACTGCGACGTACCCCAACTACAACGACTATGGCATCGTCATGACCATGCTGTTCACAGCCCTGCTGGCCAGGATGTGGTTTGACCCGAGGCAAGGAATGGTCACTCTGGGCCGAGTGTTCGCTCTGGTGACATGTTTCGGGATGATCTTGGTGGGAGGCTCTCGTGGAGCCTTACTGGGATGTATGTGCGCGGTGGTGCTGCTGGTCATCCTAAATATCCGTCGTCTTCATGACGCGGCCATGGGGGTGAGGGCGTTCTTCTGGGGTACCGCCTTGGCCATCGTGGCCGGGGTTGGGTTGTGGATGAGCCCCTATATCCAGGATCACTCAACGGCGGTGAGGGGGAGGATCATGGTCAACGCGGTGAGCATGATTATGAGCGATCCAATATCTCTCTTATTTGGGTACGGGTCTCTGTCGGAATACAAGGACGAGGCGGCGGCTCGTTTCGGAGGTCTTTTGATGGATCCTCACAACCTGTTGTTGGAACTGGTGCTCGACTACGGGATCCTGGCGATGGTTCTCTTCGTGGTGTGCTGGCTGTGGATTTTGGTCAAGGGATTCCTGCCACGCCGTCCCGCTGTGGACTGGCAGGCTGCTTTTGGACTGACCGTTGTCATACTTCTTCCGGTCCTTGGAATCATCCCGTCTTCTAGCCTGCGATATCACGTGATCTGGCTCTATCTCGTTGCCGCCAGCTGCATCACTGCAGAGACTGTCCTAGCAAATCGGACCGGCTAGGTGTAGTTGCGCATGACCTTGCTTACGCCTGTGGGCAGTGGGGGCGAATTCATGGGTAACGCCTTCGCCGGCCAGCATGGATGGAACATGTAGCTGGCCTGCCACGGGCCGTTATCGGTGACTGTCGTGATGGTGCCGATACCGTGGGTCGCGTATGAAGGCTTATGAAGGCTTTCGCGCGACGCCACCACCCTCCCAGTGTGGCAGCCATCTGGACAGCACAAGGCTCGGTGTAGGCCAAGCGGGAGGATGAAGCGTACTGGGTTCGTCCCGCCCCGGTGGTGCGGTATGCACCGTTTGGTCAGTTGTTAGCCCTGGAGCGGCGTGAGGAGCGATATTCCAGGATTCCCATGACAACCAGTCCGAGAACCACTCCGGCGGCCACCCCCACAATCGGGGACGAGAACTCGGAGGCGAGCTTGGTGCCGTCGTCGGCGTTTTCTGGAGGTGCCGGGTTCGGGTCCGACGGGAAAGCTGGCCCAAGGATCGTCAGTTTTGGCTGCGGGAGGCCAGCGACCGGACTCGGGACCAGGTCGTTCGCTTTCTCGGTGAAGGCACGAGCATAGGCGTTGGCACGTTGAACTGCCTGGTCTTCCGTGGTTCCCGTCGCGTAGATGGCGATGACCGTTCCTCCTCCGCCCCAGTAGGTCGACGCCGCTTTTTTGAGGTCCTCGGCAGTGGTGCCGTCATGAAGATAGTTGAGGGCTGCGGTAATGATGGGATCAGGAGTGGTGAGTGCTTGGTAGTTGGTCATGATTGTCTGGACAGCGGCAGACTCGATGGTCGCCTGGGCCTCGGTGCTAGGTTCCGGAAGGGTGGCCATTACGTGTCCATGGGCAGCGATTGAACCAACATTATCCTTGGGGGCAAAAATGGCGGAATAACCCACGAGGATGCCAGCGACGATGACGAAAGTAATCAAGCCGGCCAGCCAGTGTTGTGCCAACCCCTTGAGGAACCCGAGTAGGTCGACGGGCTGATTCCTACTGCCGGCATTTCGGGGCGCTGCTGCGGTGGCATCGCGCTCAGGTTTAGTGGACTCAGAGTCCGCGGCCGGGGGTTCTGGTGGGAGGTTGCTCACGTCAGTGAATGGTACACAGGGTAGAGGAGGGAACCGATGATATTCAGGGGGAGTGCGGGCTTTTCGAGTGGTCTTCTTGCGACAAGTTCGGTCGCGATGGCGCGGGGGTTAATGGTAGTGGTGCCCGGCGCGAGTACGCTGGACCCGATGCAACCGGCATGAAAGGCGTCCCATATGGGTGAACCACGGATCATCGACACCGCCGATCTGGACGACGGTGTGACCATCGGCGACGGTTCGTCGATTTGGCACCTCTCCCAAGTCCGCAGCGAAGCTGTGCTCGGACGCAACGTCGTGGTGGGCCGGGGTGCCTACATTGGCGAGGGTGTCCACGTCGGCGACAACTGCAAGATCCAGAATTACGCGCTGGTCTATGAGCCCGCGAAATTAGAGGATGGGGTCTTCATCGGCCCGGCGGTGGTTCTCACCAATGACCACTTCCCGCGCGCCATCAACCCTGACGGCTCCCTCAAGTCGGCTGACGACTGGGAGCAGGTGGGTGTGACCTGCAAACGCGGCAGCGCCATCGGTGCCCGCTCGGTGTGCGTCGCCCCCGTCACTATTGGCGAATGGGCGACGGTGGCTGCCGGATCAGTCGTCACGAAGGATGTCCCGGCATATGCTTTGGTCGCTGGTGTTCCGGCTCGTCGTATCAAGTGGGTGGGTCGTTCTGGCTTCCCGCTGGATCCTGATGGTGAGAACAAGTGGATTGACTCGCGTACCGGTGACCGGTTCGTCGAGGACCCCGAGACCGACACGCTGACCCTCGTCAGCGAGGGTGAGCAGGCGTGAGGCCGTCATCCCCCAATCCAAGTACCCTTCCGTGGGTGCCACGGCGCCCACAAACCGGACTATCCGTCCGAACAGTTAGGAGCTTTCAACGTGACTGCCCAGTTCATTCCAGCCGCCAAGCCGATTCTCGGTGACGACGAGCGCAAGGCCGTCGACGAGGTCATCGCCTCCGGCATGGTCGCTCAGGGTCCGCAGGTCCACGCCTTCGAGGAGGAGTTTTCCTCCCAGGTTGTCGACGGGGTCCACTGTGTGGCCGTCAATGCGGGTACCTCGGCCCTCCACATTGGTCTGCTGGCCTCCGGTATCGGTGAAGGCGACGAGGTTATCGTCCCCTCCTTCACCTTCGCTGCCACTGGCAACTCGGTTGCCTTGTCGGGTGCCAAGCCGGTCTTCGCCGACGTCGACCCGGTGACGTTCAACCTGGACCCGGCCTCCATTGAGGCCTCTATTACTGACAAGACCGCCGCGATCATGCCAGTACATCTCTACGGTCTGCCAGCCAACATGCCAGAGATCCTCAAGATCGCCGAGAAGCACGGTCTCAAAGTTTTCGAGGACTGCGCCCAGGCCCACGCCGCCAGCATTGATGGCAAGCACGTCGGTACGTTCGGTACCTTCGGCGCATTCTCCTTCTACCCGACCAAGAACATGACCTCGGGTGAGGGCGGCATGATTACTACCTCCGACCCCGAGGTGGCTCGCAGGGCTGCCATGCTGCGTAATCAGGGCATGGAGAAGCGCTACGCCAACGAGTACGTCGGTCTCAACAACCGCATGACCGACATCCACGCCTCCATCGGCCGGGTCCAGCTCACCAAGCTGGCCGGCTGGACGAAGACCCGTCAGGAGAATGCGGCTTTCCTGTCCGAGAACATCACCGAGGCCGTTACCCCCACCGTCCCGGAGGGGTACGTACACGTGTACCACCAGTACACGATTCGTCTCGAGGGAGCCACCGGCGAGGAGCGTGACCGCTTCGTTACCGCGCTGAAGGAGGAACACCAGGTCGGCTCGGGCGTCTACTACCCGATCCCGAACCACCGTCTGCCTTCGCTGGCCCCGTACGCTCCGGGCCTTGAGCTGCCGAACACCGAGAAAGTTGCCGCCGAGTGCGTCTCGTTGCCGGTCCACCCCTCGCTGTCCCAAGCTGACCTTGAGCGCATCGTCGCTGCTGTCAATGCTTGTGCGAAGGCAGGTGCCTGATGACGAATCTGCGCGCCGGCATGGTCGGCATCGGCTCGATGGGCAAGAACCACGTCCGCAACCTGCGCGCCATCGACGGCGTGGACCTGGTTGCGATTGCGGATGCCTCTGGCAAGGACCCGTTCGGGGTTGCCGGGGACCTTCCTGTCCTGCCTGATGTCGATGCGGTCATTGAGGCTGGAGTCGACTACTGCGTCGTCGCCGCCCCGACCAAGTTTCATGAGGAGATTGGTCTGAAGCTGGCCGAGGCGGGGGTTCACGCCCTCATCGAGAAGCCGCTGGCTTACGACACTGCCGCCGCCACTCGTCTGGCCGAGGCTTTCGAGAGCAGGGGACTCGTCGGTGCCGTCGGCCACATTGAGCGCTACAACCCGGCCCTGCAGTCGCTGCGCAAGCGTCTAGAGAACGGTGACCTCGGGGACCTCTACCAGGTGGCCACCCGTCGTCAGGGTCCGTTCCCGGCGCGTATCGCCGACGTTGGCGTCGTCAAGGACCTCGCCAGCCACGACATCGACCTCACCGCATGGGTTACCCAGCGCGAGTTCGAGTTGGTCGCCGCCCGCACCATGTTTAAGGCTGGCCGCGACTACGAAGACATGGTCTCGGCGACCTGCCAGCTCTCTGGTGGGTTGATGAGTAACCACCTCGTCAACTGGCTGACCCCGACGAAGGAGCGTCGCACCTACGTCACCGGCGAGAAGGGTATGTTCGTCGCGGACACTCTGACCGCTGACCTCACCTTCTACTCCAACGCCAAGGTTGCGACGGTGTGGGACGACATCGCCAACTTCCGTGGTGTTGCCGAGGGTGACGTCACCAGGTTCGCTATTCCCAAGCCTGAGCCGCTGCGCACCGAGCACGAGAACTTCCGTGACGCCGTGCTAGGTAAGGAGTCCGACATCGTGACGATGGCCCAGGGCGCCAAGGTCGTCCAGGTGTGCGAGGCGATGATTGACTCCGCCGCCACCGGCGAGTTCATCAAGATCTCCTGACACCTAGCGGTCATCATCGGGCCGGGCCGTCAAGGCCCGGCCCGATTGCGCTTACCGGCGCATTCTGGGCACCTGAGTCGTGCCCGAGTTCACAGGTAGAATGCCTGACATCTTTGGTCACTGCGAATCACTTGACGGCTTGCGGGTCGTGACGTCATTACGCTCGAGCGACCCCGACCAATGGTTGAGCGGGGCGGCCGAGGCCGTCGTCGCATCCCTTTTCCTCGCCTGCACCTATGCCACGGTCAACCGGCCATTGTTTGACAATGGTGCCTGCCCACTCATGCTTCCGCTCTTTGGGGCGGC
Source organism: Cutibacterium sp. (assembly GCF_030525615.1). Classification (GTDB taxonomy): domain Bacteria; phylum Actinomycetota; class Actinomycetes; order Propionibacteriales; family Propionibacteriaceae; genus Cutibacterium. The sequence goes on from NZ_JAUNEJ010000003.1 coordinate 184,065, forward strand.
TGCTGTGGTGTTGGAGGTGTTGTGCATCATGAGGGATGTACGGGGGACACCGACGTCTGGTGAATGGTCCGGCCCCCTCACCATAGTGGTGTGCAGTTTCCTCGCCTTGCTGGCCTGGGCTGCTGTGTCGATTCCCTTCCACGACCACGTCATCTATGACGATTCCATGGGGATCATCAGGGGGCTGCCGCTCTATACACTCGTCGTTCCCTTGGCCGAGGCGACGGTGACAATTCTCGTTGCAGTCTTCGCGTGTCGGCTTCTTGCAGCGGAGAACCTCAAGGCAGCTGTGTGGCGACTGTCCATGCTGATGGCGATCGCGAACCCCATTGCACTTGTCAACCAGTACGTGGCAGGTCATACGACGGGTTGGCGAGTCGCCACCAAGCTCGGTGGGGCCGCCGTCTGTCACGTGGTGTTGATACTCGCCTTGGCTGTTGCCGTCGACGCTGTCATCCGGAACTATCACCGGGGAATTTCGAGTGCGGCCGGTGTCAGTCATGTGGCCTGTTTAGCCGCCTCCGGATCGCGTGCCGGAATGATTTGCTTGGCCCTCTTCATCGTCGGTGTGGTGCTTTTCGGGCCTGGCCGCCGCAGCCGTAAACAGTGGGTTATCTTGGTAAGCGTAGGGACAGTGCTCGCCGCAGCCGCCACATGGCTCCTCACGACGGTCCGGACGGGGTCTTTGGTAGACCCAGACCGGGCTAAGACCTGGGCCTTGGCAGGACGGGTCGTCGTCGAGTCGCCGGGACGTCTTTTGACGGGAACCGGCTATGGGACCATCTGGCCGTGGTTCGCCGTTGAATCCACTTTCATGCCGAGGTCCTCCCACGGGATGCGCCAGACCCTATACGGGTACACCCTTCCCCACGCGCACAGTCTGTTTGCTCAAGTTCTGGGGGAGCTGGGCCTGATTGGACTCGCCTTGGTGTTGGTGTCCGTGGGTACCGTCATCGCAGTGTGTGTCAAGGGGATTCGCGGAGAATCGACGGTGCTGTGTCTCGGGGTGCTTGCGACGATCCCGGCCTTTTTCATGGACACCTACCTCATCAAGAACTTCCCGGTCGCGCTGTTCTGGTGGGTCTTCACCCTGGTTGTGTGTCGGCTCGTGACAACCTCAGGGTGGGCGAAAGATCCACACAGGGAATTGCATGTTAAGGGCTGACTTGTGCGGATAATCACAGGGTTTTCTGTGATGAGTTAGTGGCTCGCCAGCAAAATAGCGCAGCTATGCAGTAGGCTGAATGGGTATACAATCCATGTTTGCGACGATGTCGTCGCCCGGCGATGGAGACCGGAGCCGCGCCCAAACATTGGGAGTATCGGATTCGTGACGCCCCGAACATGGGAAAGGAAAAGAACGAGATGTCCCTTGAGCCGCTCGACGCGGATGCTGAAGGCGTCACCGCAGCTGGAAGGGCAAGGGGTTTCAGACCCAAACACCTTGTGACCGGCCCCTCGCGTGAGGACACATCATTCCTCGGTCATCCCGGTGGGCTGCCGTGGATGCTCCAGGTGGAGATGTGGGAGCGGTTCTCCTGGTTCGGGATGAGGGCCATCCTCGTGTACTTCATCACTGACACCCTGGCAAACGGTGGCCTCGGGCTACCCGTCAATGCTGGTCAGGTGGTCATGGCCTCCTACGGCGCTGCGGTGCTGCTGATGACAATTCCCGGCGGCATTTTTGCTGACAGAATCCTTGGCCCGTGGGTCTCTACCCTGTGGGGTGGACTCATCATCATGACGGGTCACGTCATCCTGGCGATACCGCAGGTGGTGACGTCGTGGATTGGCCTAGTCTGTATCGCCATCGGTACTGGTTTCATCAAGCCAAATCTGTCGACCGTGGTTGGTGGTCTCTACGACGACGGTGATCCGCGCCGCGACCAGGGCTTCCTGTACTTCTACATGTCGATCAACATCGGCTCCCTGTTCGCTCCGCTCATTACCGGTCTGCTCAAGGACCACTACGGCTACCACGTCGGGTTTATTGCAGCGGCCATCGGTATGGCCCTGGCCCTCGTGGCCTTTTTCCATGGCCGTTCCAAGCTGCGCGAATTTGCCTTTGACATTCCTAACCCGCTCGCCCCGGGTGAGGGACGCCGCATGGTGCCGAAAGCCCTCGGAATCATCGCGATTGGTGTTGTGCTGCTGATTGGGTTCAATGCTCTGCTGGGTGAGTGGACCTCGGCGATCGCTTATTCCTTGTTCACCTTCGCCACAGTGACATCCCTGGGCTACTTCGTGACGATGTTCCGTTCTCCGAAGGTGACCGCACGGGAGCGTGGTCATCTGTGGGCCTTCGTCCCATTGTGGGTCGGCCAGGTGCTCTTCGTGATGATCTTTGAGCAGGCGGCGGGAAAGATGGCCACGTTTGCCAAGGACAACACCGACGGTCACATTGCCGGCTCCGCCCTTCTCAAGCCCGAGCAGTATCAGATGATTAACCCGGCGGCGGTGCTTATTCTCGCGGGGTTGTTGGGTATGTGGTTCCGGAGACGGGAGGGGAAGTTCCCCAACACTCCGCAGAAGTTCGCGATCTCGGTATTAATCATCGGCCTGAGTGCCGTCATGATGGGGTTCGGCTTCCAGAATTGGCCGGGCGGGGACAACCTCGCTCCGTGGTGGTTCCTGGCCGTCGTCTTCGTTATCCAGACCGTCGCTGAGCTGTTCATGAATCCGATTGGGCTGTCGACAGCCACCAAGCTGGCCCCGAAGAAGTTCGCCTCCCAGAACATGACCCTGTGGCTGCTGGCAGCGGCGTGCGGTCAGGGCCTGGCATCGGTGACGATCGAGCGCACCAAAAACCTCGGCGATGTGGCGTTTTACTACGGCTTGGGGATCGTGACGATCGTCGTTGCGGTTGCGCTCTTCGTGATCGCCCCGTGGACTCAGGCAAAGATGGAGGATGTCGACAGCGGGGGCGAGGAGGAGACCGCAGGCGAGCCACGAGGGGAAGGTCACTGATCTGCCTGGGGTCCCGCTTAGTGGGGCGGGTCCTAAGTGTGGTGGCGGTTGTGCCGATCAGGTTGGGTTTTCAGGGGATACTGCCACCGCGTGTGGTAATCAGGTTGGTGGCTGCTTCCCGTGCCATCTCACGTGGTAGCCGACGGGTTCTGAAACCGATATTCCACCAGTGTCGTGGGTCACGCCGGGTACCAAACCTCGGAAAATGCAGGGGGTGGCTTGGCTACGCGTGTTTCGCAGCGGTAGAGAGGTCAGGGAATACCAGCTCGGCTGATGAAGGCGCACCTCACAGGCGGGTCAGGTTGACGTGGATAGCGTCAGCCTGGGAACGGGTTGGCGTAGTTGATCCCGGTAGGGCTGCGGCAGCCGTGCCCCAAGCAACGGCAGTACGCAGGCAGCTGGTGGGCTGGTCTCCGTGGGTACGAGCCAGTAAGAATCCGGCCAAGGAAGAGTCTCCGGCGCCGACCGTTGATTTCACCGTGATCGGGTCCGGCCAGGCGTGCCATGCGTCGGTTTCGGTGACGAGCAAAGCTCCTGCTCCGCCGAGAGTGACCAATACCTCGGAAATGCCGTGCAGATGTCGGGCGGCAGTGACAATGTCGTCAAAGTGGCCCTGCGCGGCGGAATGCTCGAGGGAGTCGCCGTCGATTCCGCAGAGCTGACCGAGCTCGACAGAGTTGGGCTTGACGAGATCGGGGGCTGCCTCGGGGAGCTTCCCAGACAGTTCATGCAGGGGCTTGTCCGAGGTGTCGACGGCGACTTTGACGCCGGTCATGTGCAGTCTGCGGGTCATGGTGGCGTACCAGTCCGACGGGACGCCGGGGGGTAGAGAACCGGACAGAACAACCCATTCGGCGTTGGTCGATGTCGCGAGGATGGTGTCCTCAATCGCGGTCAGCTCGTCGGCGGTGAGAGTGGGGCCGGGTTGGTTGATCTTGGTTGTGGTGCCGTCGGGTTCGGTGATGGTGAGGTTAGTCCTTGCCGGTGCCGAGATCGGAACGGCGACGTGTGGGATCTCGTCGTTGGTAAGACCGATGACGAGTCGGTCTTTGGTCGCTGCCGGTACCACGGCGCAGGTGTCGACCCCTGCTCCGCAGAGGACTCGGGAGATGTTGACTCCCTTACCAGCGGCAACTTCGGTGGAATTGCCGAGTCGGTTCACCTGTCCGCGCTGCAGCGGTCCAGGTAAGGACGCAGTGCGGTCAATGCTCGGGTTGAGCGTGACGGTGACGATCACGTGGACTCCTTCGTCGCTTCCCCCAACGGTCCCTCGGGGCTGAGTGACTACACAATGTCGGGATGTGTGACACTCTAAACCGCGCACAGATAAAGCAACAACAACACAGTAAATCAGACATTTGAGGGTGTGGCGATGTTGTGACTGTGGCGATAGGCGTGACTGCGCCGAGGGTCGTGTGAGTGCGGCGAGAGGCGTGGTCGTCTGGCCGGCGGGCAAATTCCAGCCGCTTGTGTGGCGATTGGGTTCGCGAATAGGGATGGTGCGACGTGGGGTTGCACGTGTCGATGTCAGAAACCTAAACACCACACACGGTGCGGGTACGTCTCGAGAGCGGGCGTGATGGGGCGGACGCTGGCCAGGGCGACCTTAGGCGATGACGATCTCGACGCCGGACTTCTGCAGCATTTCGACCTGTTGGGGGGACACTCCGGAATCAGTGATGATGACGTCCACGTCACCCAACTCCGCGAATCTCATCGTCGACTCCGCTCCCATTTTTCGGGAGTCGGCCAACACGACGACGTGGTGGGCACTCGCGATCATCGCCGCCTTGGTCGCGACCTCGTCGGCGTCCGGGGTGGAGAAACCATGATCGACGGAGATGCCGTTGGTGCCCATGAACGCGACGTCGACTCGCAGTCGGGAAAGAGCGTCGACATTCCCAACGGTGGCCTGGGTGGTGGGGCGCAGTCGCCCGCCTAGTAGGTGTACGTCGCATGAGCTGTGCGTGGCCACCGTGCTGGCGATCGGCGATGAGTTCGTGAAAACGGTGAAACGCCTTGTGGACGGGATGATCGCGGCAAGTCGTCCCGTCGTGGAACCGGCGTCGAGGATGATGGACCCGTTGTCAGATGGCAGCTGGGGCAACGCGGCCCGGGCGATCTGTTCCTTCTGAGTGACTGCGGAGGAATCACGGGTGTTAAGGGGCTGGTCCCCCAGCAGGTCAAACTCGATTGGGATAGCCCCGCCATGCACGCGCCGCAGCATTTTCTGGCTGCATAGTTGGTCCAGATCGCGGCGAATGGTCTCCGGGACGACTCCCAGGGCGGCTGACGCCTCAGACACCGACACTCGACCAATTTCACGGGCGGTGTTGATGAGCCACTTGTGTCTCTCGGCGGGGTACACCGGCCCTCCTCACGTAAAAGTCAGCCAGCGTGACCAAGGGAACCCCTAGTCAGGCGCGTCATGTGGGCTGACTGTGATGGCGTGAGCATAACACGAACCCATTAATGGTGGCCCTCCCGGATAGACTGACGGAGTATCCGCGAATCCCAAGGAGTTCAGGAATGAAAATTGCCGTCGTCGCCATGGGCAAGATCGGGCTTCCCCTGGCCGTGCAGTTCGCAGAGAAGGGTCACGACGTCATCGGCGTCGACGTACAGCAGCGCGTCGTGGACGAGGTCAACAAGGGTAACGAGCCCTTCCCTGGTGAGGCCTTCCTCGATGAGAAGCTGAAGAAGCTTGTCCCGGCTGGCAAGCTCAGCGCCACCACCGATTACTCGAAGGCGATTCCGGGCGCCGACGCGATCGTCATTGTCGTCCCGCTGTTCGTCAACGATGAGACCTGGGAGCCGGACTTCGGCTGGATGGAGGCCGCCACCAAGTCGCTGGCCGAGCACCTCACCCCTGGCACCCTCATTTCCTACGAGACCACCCTGCCAGTCGGTACGACCCGCAATCGTTGGAAGCCGATGATCGAGGAGATTTCCGGACTAACCGAGGGTAAGGACTTCCACCTCGTCTTCTCCCCGGAGCGCGTCCTTACCGGTCGTGTCTTCGCTGACCTGCGTCGCTACCCGAAGCTTGTCGGCGGCCTGAACGACGAGGGCACTGCCAAGGGTATCGAGTTCTACCAACAGGTCCTCGACTTCGACGATCGCGATGACCTGCCGCGCGCCAACGGTGTGTGGAACATGGGCACCGCCGAGGCCGCTGAGATGGCCAAGCTCGCCGAGACCACGTACCGCGACGTCAACATCGGCCTGGCCAATCAGTTCGGCAAGTACGCTGCCGCCAACGGCATTGACGTCTACAAGGTCATCGATGCCTGCAACTCGCAGCCGTACTCTCACATCCACCGTCCTGGTATCGCCGTCGGTGGCCATTGCATTCCGGTCTACCCGCGCCTTTATCTGTGGACCGACCCGGACGCCACCATCGTCCGTACCGCTCGCGAAGCCAATATGACGATGCCGCAGTACTGTGTCGACCAGGCCTCGTCGGTGCTGGGTGACCTGTCCGGCAAGAAGGTTGTCGTCTTGGGGGCCTCCTACCGCGGCAAGGTTAAGGAGACGGCATTCTCCGGTGTCTTCCCGACCGTCGAGATCTTGGCTAAGGCGGGCGCTGACGTCAGCGTTCATGACCCGATGTTCACCGACGAGGAGCTCGCCAAGTTCGGCTTCAAGGCTTATCACCTCGGGGAGTCCGTCGACGGTGCCCTGCTGCAGGCCGACCACCCCGAATACGCCGAACTGTCCCCGGCCGATCTCCCGGGTATCAAGGTTCTCGTTGATGGTCGTCACGTCGTCGACCCGGCCAAGTGGGATGGTGTCAAGGTCATCGTTGTCGGTGACGGGGAGGCCTGACTCGGGCGGCGTTCTCGCCCGCATCGCGGGGATACTCCTGGCATTTCTCCCGGCCTCGGCCCTTCTGGGGTCGAGGCCGGGGTTGGGCCTATTTTTCCTATCGGGTCCTTACCGCCGCTCTTGCGGGCTGTCCTCTGGTGGGTTGGATTCGCCCTACTGTGGTGTGGCGAATGGGCCGTGGTATCGCCGCAATTGTCGTCATTGCCGTTGTCTGGGGAACGGTGGGTCTGGTCGGCGCAGCTCAGCTGAGGTCGTCGCGAGAACTGTCGAGCCTTGTTGGTTCTTGCCTTGCGCTTGTCAGCGCATGGGCAGTGTCGCGACTCATTGTTGACGGGCATATCACTCGGCTCAGAGCGTTGCGTGATCGTGGGCGGTAGTCATCTGGATGGGTGCCCCGGTGGCGGTGTGGGAGATATTCACGGGTCAGCAGCTCGACACTTATATCTCTGGCGTGTGGCGCAATCATCCCGGACTCTATCGCGCACCGGCTGCGTGGTTGACGAAATGCAGTCTTCTTGACTGTTGGACTTGTGTTGGTTGGGGTTGTCGGCGTCGGTGAACAGTCCCGTTTGGTGTGTGCTGCTGCGGTCGTGACGACCATCGCTGGCGCGGGTTTAGTTGCGGCGACCGGTAGCCAACTTGTGTACATTGCCCTTCTTACAGCGTTGGGTGTGTGTCTTTGGGCGGTGCCGAGGTGGCGCTGGATGTTGTCGACGCTGACCCTCGTTGAGGCCGCAGTAATAGTCGTGGTGCATCGTCGACATGTCGGGTCCAACATGCCGGGTTGACGTGACACAGGTTCGTAGGCGTGCTTTTGCAGCATAACAATGAGGGGCCGTCGTCATTCGCAGTTCGTACAGCTCTGCTTGCCGGCGGATTAGCTCTTGTTGTCGCACATCCGCTGTTCGGGGCCGGACCGGGCGGATTCCGGGCCGCGATCATGGATCACCCGCGGCGGCGGTTCACACATGGCAAGACTGACCCCCCATAACGTGGTCCTTGAAATTGCGTCCCAGTATGGCCTCATCGTTACCGCCATGCTGGCAGTGTGTTGGGTGTGGGGCATAGTTTCCTGCTGATCGTCATGCCGGTGTTGTCGCCGGCCAACAGCACATATCTTGTTCAGTCGGTGACGCAGCTCCCGTGGTTATTGTGCGCGGCAGTCCTAGTCCGCGGTACTGCTCACAGCGTTGACAGAGGGCAACCGTTGAACGGTGCGGGTTGGGACTTTTAGTGCTGAGAGATTCCTATCTGTGCGAAGACTCCGTGGAGGTGGGAAACAAGATAGCTTGGGACGGCACTCCCTTAGCGGTTGAGGTGCCGGTTTCACGATAGGCTGGCGCCAGCTGATCTGCGTAATGGCATTGGGTCGGCAGAAGGAGGAAGCGTGCGAGTACTTATCGTCAGTGCGGCGTCCTCGATTCACACCGTGCGATGGGTTAACGGGCTTTCCGGTCGAGGACATGAAGTCCACTTAGCCTCCGTTCATCCGGCAGGGATTCACGCGATCGATACAAAAGTCTGCCTGCACTTGGCTCCGCACCCTGGTAAGACGCGATACGTCGTCAATGCCAGGTGGCTGCATTCCTTGGCAGACAGAATCCGGCCCGACATCATCAACGTGCACTATGCAACTGGGTATGGGCTGCTCGGTCGACTGGCCAAATTTGACGCTCCAACCCTGCTATCGGTGTGGGGCAGTGACGTATACGACTCGCCGAAGAACCCGCTCATGAGGCGGATGGTCAGGGGGAACTTGGCTGCTGCGACCCGTATCGCATCGACTAGCCGTTGCATGGCCAAGGTCACCCAAGAACTTATGGGCAATGACCGGCCAATTTCGATCACCCCTTTTGGCGTCGATACGGATGCTCTGACGCCATCGGACGTACCAAAAGATGGTTCCGTCGTACGAATCGGCACGGTCAAGGCCCTCTACGCCAAGTACGGCATCGGGGAGCTCATCCGTGCCTACAGTCGCGTTCACGACGAGCATCCGGCGACGAGCCTGCACATTTGGGGTTCGGGCACGGAGGAGGAGAGCCTCAAATCTTTGGCGGCACGTCTTGTCCCGGACGGGTCCGTGGAGTTTGCTGGGGCCATCCCGCATGACCAAGTGAGAGATGCTCTCGTTAGCCTGGACGTCTTTGCAGCCCTCTCCACCACATCGGAGTCCTTCGGTGTGGCAATCATCGAGGCCGGCGCGTGCGGTCTCCCAGTCGTGGTGAGCGATGCGGATGGCCCCGCTGAAGTCGTCAATGAGGGTGTTACTGGTTTCGTGGTACCCACTTGTGATGTCCTCGCTAGTGCAGAAGCGCTCAACCATCTGGTCGATGACGTGGACCTTCGTCATCGGATGGGAACGGCTGGTCGGGAACATGTCGTCAGGGAGTATTCCTGGCAGCACAGCTTGGATCTCATGGAGGAGGCATATCGACAGACCATCGCGGATGCCGAGAGTCGGATAGCCTGAGACGGTACCGGTCGGACGGTTGCAAGTTGTCAACATCAGAGAGGTGTCACTCGTGCGCGTCGTAAGTATCGTCGGGGCTCGTCCCCAGTTCGTGAAGTTGGCTCCGGTGGCCAAAGCCTTCGCGGCTGAGGGGATCGATCACAAGATCATCCACACTGGCCAGCACTACGACGTCAATATGTCGGACTCTTTCTTCATCGAGCTGGGTATCCCGAACCCTGATCTGCATCTGGGCGTCGGCGGTGGTTCTCACGGCGTCATGACCGGGCGTATGCTCGAGCAGCTCGATCCGGTGCTGGAGGAGATGAAACCGGACTGGGTGCTCGTGTACGGCGACACCAATTCGACCATTGCTGGCACTCTTTCCGCCGTCAAGATGCACCTGCCGGTGGCCCACCTCGAGGCCGGCCTGCGTTCCTTCAACCGTCGTATGCCCGAGGAACACAATCGCGTTCTCACCGATCATGCAGCCGACCTGTGTCTGGCCCCAACCGAGGTGGCTATGGGCCATTTAGCTGACGAGGGACTAGCCAAGCGTTCTGTGCTCGTCGGTGACGTCATGACCGACGTCTGCCTGCAGGTGCGTGATTCTGTTCTCGCCAACCCACGCCCCGTGCCCGGCGTGAAGGAGGGTGAGGAGTACGTCATGGCGACGATCCATCGCGCCGATAACACCGACGACCCTGAGCGTCTTTCCCACATCCTTGACGCCCTCGGCGCCCTGGACCGCAAGATCATCCTCCCGGTCCACCCACGCCTGCGCGCCCGCGCCGAGACCGACGGCATCACGATCGCGCGCGAAAATCTCACCACCATCGACCCGCTGGCCTACCCGGACATGGTCAATGCCGTCACCCATGCTGCTGGTGTCATCACTGACTCTGGCGGTTTGCAGAAGGAGGCCTTCCTGCTCGGGACTATATGCACCACGGTGCGTACCGAGACTGAGTGGGTGGAGACCATTGAGAACGGCTGGAATGTGCTCGACCCCGACGCTGAGCACCTCGCTGAGTATGCCACCCGCCCGGCCCCGGAAGGCGATCCAGGACACCCCTACGGGGATGGCAAGGCGGCTGTCAACGTTGCCAAGGTGTTGATCGAGGCCGGTAAGAGGGACTGATGACCGATTCCCCCCGTATCGGCAGGGTGGTGTCTCTGTCGACGGTGCATCACGGCCACGACAACAGGGTTTTCAACAAGGAGGCGCGGGCCTTGGTCCAGGCCGGCTATGACTATCATCTCGTCATCTCTGCTGAACGCGACGGGATCGATAATGGGATTCCGGTCGTCGCATTGCACCGTGAGGAGGGGAGGGTCCGTCGGCTGATCCTTAGCCAGCGAGAGGCGTGGCACTACCTGCAGGTGCTTCAGCCCGAGGTGCTGCACATTCACGATCCCGAGCTCATTCCGCTAGCGCTGCTGTGGGGGCATCGTGATCACTGTAAGGTCATTTACGACGCCCACGAGGACCTCATCGGCCAGGTAGACACCAAACCGTACCTCGGTAAACTGACGCGGCCGCTGGCCCGGTTGGCGGCGCGCGGGCTTGTGGGGCTAGCCGACCGTGGGGCAGACGCGGTCGTCGCCGCGACCGAGACGGTGGGGCAGAGATTCCACCACTCCCCGGTGACAGTGGTGCGCAACTATCCTTGGCTGGGCAATTACGACGTGACCCCGGACCCGGTCCCGGGCCGTCTGGTGTACGTCGGAGATCTGTCCGAGGAGCGCAAGCTTTCCTTTATGATCGAGGTGACGCGCAGGATTCGTTGTCAGGTTCCGCAGGCTCATCTGGTGTTGGCTGGACGGGTACTTTCAGGGTGTCAGAACACTGTTGATCGCGCTGTGGGTGAGGGGTTCGTCGATCACTTGGGCCTTGTCAGCCCGACCGAAGTACCGAAGGTGTTGGCCAGCGGTCAGATTGGGCTGGTGTTTCTCAAACCGCTGCCGAATTATGTCGCCTCCCTGCCGACCAAGTTGTTCGAGTACATGGCTTCGCGGCTGCCATTCGCCGCGTCCGATTTTCCGGCGTGGCGAGAAATGTTCGGCAGATATGGGGCCGGGATCTTTGTTGACACCGAGGACATCGCGGTGACCGCCGGGTCCCTCGCCGAGTTGCTGGCCGATTCGAACCGGTGCCGTGAGATTGGCCAGGCCGGACGGCGAGCCGTTGAGGCAGGCCTGAATTTCGAGTCACAGGCGGAGGCGCTGACCGGGCTGGTGGGTCGCTTACTCGAGGATTGAGGGAGCCAGCGCGGTCCGGGTGGCTCGCAGGCCATCGATTCTGTGGGCCACATGGTGGGTCTCCTTTTTTGGGCAGGCCTGGGCAATCACCGCAATCCAGCTCGACACCACACAGCGAGGCTTTCCAAGGCGGGCCTTACCGATCGCTGCTGTGGCGATCGGGTTGATGATCCCTCGTTGAGTCGGCGTAGGTAGCAAGGCCGGGCCTCAGAAGACGGTTTTCCACAGGTGCGTCGGCGGCCCAACCGGAGTTATCCACAGAATCGAAATTGCCTGGCGGAAATCGCGGTGCCCGACGATAAATCTGGGTGTGAGGAACTTTCAAGAACAACTCGACTACCGAGGCGTTGCCCGTGTTCACCGTCACAGTTACATTCGCGGTCAGGCAGACCGAGCCGTAGCCCGGGGAGACGCTGTCCGTATCCTGCCAGGAGTGGTCGCCGCGACAGCCCTGGCGAGAGACCCGAAAACGATCATCCGCGCTCTGCTGCTGTGGCACCGCGAGGTGGTGATTGTCGGAAAAGCAGCCCTTCTCCTACTCGGGATGACCGCCCCCGGCACCAACAGGCCGATGGATTTCCGCACAGTCAACGAAGTAGAAGCCTTTTCCTCAACTCGGCGTCTCGTTCGGCCGGGCATTCGGGTGCGTCGCTGGCATGTGCCCTACCGTTTTGTGACCGAGCGGGAGCGGGTTCGGATTGCCACCGCTGAGGTATCAGTCCTCGTCCTCGCGATTCAGGGGGAGTGGGAGTGGGTTTGCGAGGCCCTCCGGCAACGGATCGTGACTCCGGAATCGTGTAAACAGGCGCGCAAAAGCCTGACAGGCCGCTATCCCAAAGCTGAGGTCGATGCTGCGGTGGCTGACATTCTTCTGGCCGCCTGGTCGATTCCGGAACTGGAGATGAGCAGGGTGCTGCGCGCGACCGGAATCACTGGTCACAAGCCCAACCGTAAGGTCCGAGTCGGAGATCGGTATTACTATCTCGATCAAGCCTTCGACGCCGAGAAGGTCGCGTTGGAGATTGATGGCCGATCAGTTCACGGCACCGTTGAGGGGTACGAGGAAACAATGATGAGATCAGCTCATCTGGACTGTCACGGCTGGAAAGTGCTGCACGTCACCCCAACGATGTTCCGCAAGAATCCCAGGTTCATTCTGGACTGGCTTGCCTCTCATCTACATCGACGTCACCGGCCCAGAAAGATGTTCACCGAGGCCGCTCTGCGGCAGATCATGAGCGGTGTTGCACCAGCGTGAGGTATTGGGTGATCTTCGCCGTGGCGTCGGACCGTAGCCAGTCGTTCGCGCCTACATTTGTCGGCTCAATCTTGAGCTGTACGTTTCCGTCTCAGGCGTCCTCCACTGTCGCGCTGTGGAAAACGGGGCGCTGACCACCTCATCTGCGCCGTGACGGAGCACCATCGGCCATTAGAAACCCCATTGCCACACGAGGCCCTGGTCATCTGCTGGGTCCGAGTCTGTGAAGCGCGGTACAAAAAGGGCGAGGGAGCGCTTATCGCGTCACCCTCCCCCCGTCCACTGCTAGGAGTAAATCGTCACTTGTAGGAGTAGAAAGCTGGGGCGCTCGACACACGCCCGGTGCCACCCATAGGCGTGGCATGACCGTCGGCCCGCGGGTCACGTCGGCGAACCCTTCGGCCGCCGGCAGGCTTGCGCTTGGCCAAATCATCGAACACGGCCGGGTCATGAGAAGCCGTCTTCTTATCCTTGGGTCCCCTGTGCACCGCCATCAGTACGATTCCAACAACAGCGACCGCAACCGCCGCGACAGCGATCACGGTTCCTTTGTCGACCTGTTCGGCGTTGATCTCGGTCTTGCTCATGTTCACTTCTTCCCGTCGATGGGCTTGGCACCCTTCTCGTCATCGTCGCGAAGAGCGTCCTTGGTCTTATTCTCCTTGCCTTCCTCGGTGAGGACATCACCGACGATAGCCCCGGCCTCACGATGGAACGCGATGTAGCGAGCGCCGAGGTTAATCATCGCCTGCAGACGGTTACGACCGCCCAGCAGGGTGTAGACGTGTACCGTCACCCAGGTTAGCCATGCGGCGATGCCAGTGAACTTCAGTTTGTCGGACAACTGGACGACAGCCGAGTTGCGGCCGATCGTGGCCATGGTGCCCTTGTCCTGGTATTCGAACTTTTCCAGCGGCTCGCCGAGTTCGAGGTGGACGATCTGGCGGGCGACGCACGCACCTCCCTGAATAGCGGGCTGAGCCAGCTGAGGCTTTGGATCTTCGGTGTTAATGGCACCGTCGCCCACCGCAAAGACGCGCTCCTGGCCGTTAACCCGGAGGGTGCCATCGGTGGCGATACGACCGCCGCGGCCCTGCTCGAATCCCCAGTCGGCAACGGACTTGTGGGCCCCGACGCCAGCAGCCCAGATCACCGTATCTGCGGGGAGGGTCTGGCCATCCTTGAGAAGCACCGAATTCTCCCGCACCTCGGCGATGGCGGTGCTGGTGCGCACATCCACGCCGCGCTTCTGTAGCTGACGGCGAGTGTAGTGGCGCAGAGCCGGGTCAAATGGCATGAGAAGGTGGTCAGCCATCTCGACCAGGGCGACGTGGACGCGGTCGGTGGAAACGTCGGGGAAGATCGCCGGGATCCCGATCGACTTCATCTCGGCCAAGGTGCCGGCCATCTCGACGCCGGTCGGGCCGCCACCAACGATGATGACGTCAAAGGTCTTGTCACGCTGGGTGTCGAGATCCTCGAGGTATGTGAAAATGGCGTCACGTGCGCGCAGCGAGGAGGCGCGGGTGTAGATGGTGTAGGAATGTTCGGCGGCACCGGGGGTACCAAAGAAGTTGGCTCCGACGCCCTGGGACAAGATGAGATAGTCGTACCTGATCGGGTCGCCGTTGTCGACGTTGACAATGCGGTTCTCGGTGTCGATACCGGTCACAGAGGCACGGCGGAATCGGGTGCGAGGGCCGTTCTGAGCGGCGAAAGAACGTAGGCGGTAGGTGACATCACCAGGATTCAAGCCTCCGGTAGCGACCTGGTACAACAGCGGCTGGAACGTGGTGTAGGGGTTACGGTCGATCAGGGTGACATCGCACCCCGCTTCGGCAGTTTTCTCAGCGGCGGTCAAGCCACCGAAACCAGCACCGACGATCACGACGCGGGGTTTGGAACCCGCCAAAACCGGTTTACGACCCAGGCCCGGCAGACCAATGTCCGACAGCAGGGTAGCGATGTCCATTTGATCCTCCGAATAGTCGTTTTACAGCGTTATTGTCCCAAGAATGAGCGCTATTTCGCAATGTGTTTGGCTTTATTGGCAGGATATGGATGGGCGCTTCAGCTTGCAGCGTGACAGGCTTGGGTTATGCCACATCTCCACACCCAGCCACACGGACATGACATCACGATCAGTGCCTGGATCCTCAGGCGATTCCCGTCCGACAACCCTCGTGGTTGGCAATGGAAAGCCCTGGTGCACAAACACCGCAAAATGAACCTGTGGATCCAGCCGGGTGGGCACGTCGAACACACCGAGAACCCGTGGCAGGCCCTCGTCCATGAGCTTCATGAAGAGACTGGCTACCACATCGATCAGTTGAGTGTCTTACAGCCGTGGAATCGACTTCCCGACGGAGTACATGACCTTATGCACCCGACGCCGGCGCTCCTGAACACTCATAGCCCGTACTCAGGTCACTTTCACTCCGACATTGTCATGGCGATGATTGCCGATGAGGACCCAGCAGAGAAGCCCCGTCCCGGCGAGTCCCAGGAACTTCAGTGGGTCAGCCCGGACGAGTTCGCCGCACTCCCGGATGCTGAGCCTGACGCTGTCATGATTATGACGATGATCGTCGAGAGGGTGGCTGATTCTTGGATTCCGATCCCGGCGACAGACTGGTCTTTGAGGGATGCTCCCGCAGAAGCGATGACAGACCGCACGGTTGCCGAGGCCACCGCACCCGATCCTCTCGACGAGAGGGAGACCGAGGGGTGGGAGACGGCCCAGTGAGGCGCGCCGTTGACCTTGACGTAGTGGGCAAGGGACTTCCGGTTGCCTCTTATCGCGACGACATCACCACAGCGGTGCGTACTGGGAGGGCCGTCATCGTCGCTCCGCCGGGCACTGGTAAAACGACCTTCGTCCCGCCTCTGGTCGCGTCGTGGAAATCTGGTCGGGTTATCGTCACTCAGCCACGACGCATGGCAGCCAGAGCCGCCGCACGCCGACTTTCCACACTCACCTGCACCCGCCCCGGCGAGTTCGCCTCTCACACCGTGCGCGGAGAATCGACGACAACTCGAGACACCAAGGTCGAGTTCGTGACAACCGGGGTTCTGCTGCGTCGGTTACTGCGTGACCCTGACCTGACAGGGGTTGATGCCGTCATCCTCGATGAAGTCCACGAGCGTCACCTCGACGCTGATCTCGTCGTCGCCATGGTTTGTGAGGTGGCCCAGTTACGCGAGGACCTCACGGTTGTGGCGATGTCGGCCACTGTCGATAGCTCGGGGTGGGCGAACCTGCTCGGGGCGGGCGGGTCGGCGCCGGTCGTCGAGGTTCCTTCGGCCTTGCATGAGCTCGAAATCGAGTGGGCTCCCCCTCCTGGATCACCTGTGGATTCTCGGGGTGTGACACGCGAATTCCTCAGACACCTTGGCAATGTCACCGTTGAGGCTCTTGATCGCCACCGCAATGGTTCAGCGTTGGTCTTTGTGCCGGGCGTGCGCGAGGTTGACCATGTTGTCGCCGATCTGCGCTCCCGGCTCGACAACGTTGAGGTCGTAGGGCTGTCAGGGTCCATGTCAGTGCGTGAGCAAGATCGTGCCCTGTCAGACCCAGGTCAGACGCGCCGAGTCATCGTCTCGACGGCGGTTGCGGAGTCTTCCCTGACGGTCCCGGGAGTCAGACTCGTCGTCGATTCCGGACTGTCCCGTGAACCGCGTCTGGACCGTGGTCGTGGCATGACGGGTTTGGTAACTGTCCGGGAATCGCAAGCTTCGGCAATTCAGCGAGCGGGTCGTGCAGCCCGCCTCGGACCTGGCGTTGCGGTCCGGTGCCTGCGTTCCCAGGACTGGTCCGGGATGGACGCCGCCCCTCCTCCCGAGGTCGATCATGCTGATCTTGTGGCACCGCTGTTGGCGCTGGCCGTCTGGGGTTCTCCGCGTGGCGAAGGTATGGGTTTACCAACCCCATTACCACAGGACCGGGTGGCCGAGGCGGAGCAGGTGTTGCGTGATCTTGGGGCTGTTGACGCCGAAGGTCGTGTCACCGAGAGAGGACGTCAGCTCGCAACGCTGCCCCTCGACCCGCGTCTGGCAAGGGCTTTGACTGACGGGGCACCGCTTGTCGGATCCCGCCGGTGCGCCGAGATCGTCGCCATGCTCGGCCTTGAGGATGGACAGGTCGATCTGGTGGGGCAGTGGCGTCAACTGCGGAATGGTCGTCACCCAGATACCAAGACGTGGCGTCGCGAGGCCGACCGGCTTTCCCACCTCGTCGCAGATTATCCACACACCGGCATCACCGACGACAATGCTGCCGCCGCTGTGGTGTCCATGGCGCGCCCAGGGTGGATCGCTCGCAGTCGAGGCGAGGGGTCATCGTCTTACCTGCTGGCCTGTGGTACCGGGGCCGACTTGCCTCATAGCTGCCCGCCCGGGTTAATCGGACAACCGTGGCTGGCGGTTGCCCGCACCTCTCGTACTGCCGGCGGTGCCCTCATCCGGGCAGCGGTCCCGCTCTCGGAATCGGCGGCTCTCGAAGCTGGTGCGGCCATGCTGGAAACCGAGACTACGGTTAGCTGGGATGATGGGAAGGCACATGGCAGGCGTATTTCGCGTCTAGGCGCCATCGAGTTGTCGTCCACCCCAGTCCGGCCCGAGCGCGGTGAGGCTCGTCGGGCGGTGCTGGAAGCCGTGAGATCCCGGGGACTCGAGGTAGTAGGGCTGACGAAGAACGGTGAGTCCTTGAGACGTCGGCTCGCCCTGGCCCACCGGGTTCTGGGCGAGCCTTGGCCCGACGTCAGTGATGAGGCTCTCATTGCTCGGGCCGAGGAATGGCTTGACCTGGATGGCCTGGCGGCAGGCAGAGGGAGTGACGCCACCTCTGGGCTGCGCAACCTGCTGGGATGGCAGGAATCAGCACGCCTCGATGAAATGGTGCCTGAGACGATCACGGTTCCTAGTGGGTCGCGAATCCGCGTTGACTACCCGGAACCCGGTAGCGATGCCGCTCCTGTCCTCGCGGTTAAGCTGCAGGAGTGCTTTGGCTGGACCGACAGTCCGACGATCTGTGGTGGCCGTGTCAGGGTGGTTCTCCATCTGTTGTCTCCGGCCCGACGTCCGCTGGCCGTTACCGATGATCTGGCTAGCTTTTGGGCCAACGTCTATCCCTTGGTGCGAGCGGAAAACCGTGGACGATACTCCAAACATCCTTGGCCCGAGGACCCTGTGTCAGCCGTGGCCACTAAACGTACCAACCGGGCGTTGGGACATCGCTGACGACGGTGCTACCCGGTACCCGACCCCGGGTTCCAAAACCGACCCCTAAACCGACAACGTGTCGGCCGTGCCCCTGTGGACATCGGGGTTATAACAACGGGACCTGCCACGTGAGATGGCACGACTCAGGTTTACCACCCCGATTTCCACCAAAGGGTTAGGTACTCAACGCCGCCACAGCCCGTGCCACGGACCCAGGAGACGCCCGAGCCTATGATCGCCGTCTCGCGATGGAGACATCCCCCTCAAATGTGACTACGATGGGCTTCAACGACAGGGGAGCATCACCAGATGCTGAGAGTGGGCACCGCCCAGACCCTCGAACCTGAACCGGTTAGGACCGGCGTAGGGAGTCGGGCTCTTCGCGCATGTGCGCCCCCTTCCGAATGAACGGAAGGACTTCCATGACCAACGACAAACCCGCTTTGCGCTACCGCACCATTGACATCGTGACCCCTGTGATGATCGCGGTGGCTTTCGGGGTCATCTTCCTTGGCTACAGCGCGCTCTATAGCCTTCTCAAGCCGGTGACCTCGTTGTACGAGCCGGCAGAGGGCATTCTCGCCGGTATCTGGTTCCTGCCTGCCCTCATTGCTGGCCTTATTGTCCGCAAACCCGGGGCTGCTCTCCTCGCGGAGATCCTCGCCGCCTCCATCGAGGCTGCTCTCGGTGGTCAATGGGGGGTCGGTACTCTCATTTCGGGTGTCCTTCAGGGGTTGCCGATGGAGTTGTGCTTGCTCGTCGTCATGTACCGCAAGGCTGGACCGAAGCTTGCTGTCGTCGCTGGTGCCCTTACTGGTGTCGTTGAGGCCGTATACGAGCGCATAGCCTATTACCCGATGTTCCGGTTCGGCGACACCGTCATCTACTTCATCCTCATGATTGTGTCCGGTGCTCTGCTCGGCGGTTTGGTGGCCTGGGGCATCGTCCGTGGTTTGGCGGCCGCCGGTGCCCTCAACCCCTTCGCAGTCTCCCGTGACTTGCGTAAAGCCAAGGGTGCCAAAGCCTCTCGAAACCTGTCATGACCGACGTCTTGGCTCGAGGCGATCAGGTCGCCGAGGTCTCCGGTCATCGCGCCGTGTCAGTGGACGTCGAAGGACTGACGGTCGGTGTCCCTGCCCGCGACACCCCTATCCTCGGACCCATCGACCTCCACCTGACAGCGGGTGCAAGAGCGCTCGTCACGGGGCCTTCGGGGGCTGGCAAGACAACCCTGTTGCACGCCATCGGCGGTCTGTTGGACGAGGAGAGCCACGACCTGACCGGCCATGTGAGCACGTGGGACACCGGCGTCAACATCGGTCTGTTGCAGCAAGAACCGATTCACTCGATCGTCGCCGCGACCTGTGGCCGTGACATTGCTTTCGGCCCCGAGAACCATCGCGTCCCCCGCCAGCAGATGTGGTCGATCGTGGAGGATTCTCGACGGCGTGCCCGGTTCACAATCCCTGTCGACCACTCCACCACGAAGATGTCCGGCGGGCAGATGCAGCGTCTCGTTATCGCTGGCATTTTGGCCACTGACCCGGGCCTTCTCCTCCTCGACGAGCCGATCTCGATGCTTGACGAGGAATCGGCCACCGCAATCCGCGACGAGGTTGCCCGCATGGCGCACGACCGGACGGTCCTCGTCGTCGATCACCACCCCGATCAGTGGCGCGGGATCCTTGACCAGGTTGTCGAACTGACCGATCACGGCACCCTCAAACACATCTGGGACTTCGAGGATTACCTTGATTCGCGGGAGCCGACCGAAACGCCACGGCACGCCGTTAACGCCGGTGAGACGGTCGCTCGTGCCGTCGCCCTCGATGTGCACCGGCCGCAATGCGACGACGTGTTGCTTCGTGGGGTCGAAATGTCGGCTCGGCGCGGTTACATCACCGCGTTGTCAGGGCCCAGCGGGGTCGGCAAGTCCACCCTGCTGAGGCTGTTGGCTGGCCTCGACGCCCCGGCTGACGGCGACCTGACCCTCCCGGAACCTGGACACACCGCCTGGGTACCCCAGAACCCGGAAAACTACCTGGTCGCCCGTACAGCCGCTGATGAGCTCTTCGCGTCCCCACTGGTTGCTGAGGACGCCGATCTGCGCGGCCTCGTGAAAACCTTCGGCCTGACTCCGATCCTTGATTCCCATCCCATGACCTGCTCGGGAGGGGAGAAGAGGCGCCTCGCCATCGCGGCTGCACTCGCCCAAAAACCCGACCTACTCCTGCTCGATGAGCCGACCGTTGGTCTTGACGACGACCGTGGCACCAGTGTGCTGGCAGCTATTCGTGCCGCGGCTGATTCTGGGGTCGCTGTCGTCGTGTCCTCTCATGACCCCCAAGTCATTGAGATGGCCGACGAGGTGGTCGACGTCGCCTCGTATCGCCTCCCGGATCCCGCGCCGGCCCAAAAGCCCCAGGAAAAGTCGGCTTTCCTGACGACGATCAACCCGCTCGTCGTTCTCCTCATCGCGGTCGCGGGCATTGTCGGGTCCCTCTTCGTGCGGTCCCCGCTCATTGGCGCAATCGGCCTCATCCCCGCCGTTATCATGGCCCCGATGTGCTCGCGCCGCGTTAAGCCCGTGGTGGTGCGGACAGTTCCGGTCCTCATCGCTGCGGTCATGCTGGTGTGGACGACCCTGCTGCTCCACAACGGTTTCACCAGTCCAGCGGTGTGGAGTGAGGCGATCCGTCAGGGGCTGAGGATCCTGGTGTTCGTCCTGCCCGGGGCACTGGCCTCGGCGGCGGTTGACCCCACCCGTTTTGGTGACGCCTTGGCCCAGCAAACCCCTCTGCCGCAGCGTCCGGTGGTGGCCTCGGTAGCAGGCGTGGTTCGGATGGGGCACCTGGGCGACCAGTGGCGCATCCAGTCCGACGTACGTAACTTGCGCGGGATGGGGCCGAAACGCTCCCCGTCCTCGCGTATCAAGTACATGTCTTCGATGACTTTCGCGATGGTGCTCTACGCCCTGAGATCATCGGAGGTGCTGAGTCGTGCCATGGATTCTCGTGGCTTTGCGACGGCAACTCAGCGCACCTACGCCGTCGAGTCGCGCTGGAGAATCCGAGACCTGTGGGGCGTTGCACTCGCTGTCCTCGTCGTGGCAGTCCCAGCTGTTGCGGCGGCTCTCATCGGCTGACAGGAAACGGAGCTGACAGGAAGCAGAACGCGCGATTCACCTCAGCCACTCGGTCCAGGTCAGGGGGTACAGACTCGAGGTCAGCGGTACAGGGCCTTGTCCAGCACTGTCTCGAGTTTGTCGACCGACGTCTGCAGTGAGTATTTCTTCGTCATGAGTTCTCGAGCGCGCTCGTGCCAACGTTTCATGGTGGCCTCGTCGGCGTCACGCACTCGCTGAATACCAGCGACGAGTTCATTCGGGTCAACGCAGGCCCCTACCTCGTCGTCGCTGATGACGTCGCGGATCGGCACCTTGGCATTCGAGACGACGGCCAGCCCGGCAGCCATGTAGTCGTAGAGCTTGTTGGGACTCATGCCCTTGTCAAAGACCGACTGCGGGGAGACGGTATGCAGACCGACGTCGCAGGCCGACAGAATGCGCACCAGCTCGGACTTGGGCACCTGGTCGTGGAACGTGACGTTCGTCAAGCCCAACTTCTTAACCTCGTCGATGGCCCATTGCTTGCGCGCACCAGCGCCGACGAGCAAGAAGTTGACGTCAGGCAGACGACGGGCAGCGTCGACGATGAGGTCCAGGCCGACGTAGTTGGCGTGGGTGCCGGAGAACACCGCAGTGAATCCCTCGATACCGAACTCCTTGCGCAGGTCCTCGCGGGATTCCTTGACCTCGTACTCGGCCAGGTCGGCACCATTAGGGACGACGGTCACCTTGTCGACGTTGATTCCGAGTTCGCGGAAGTGATCCTCCCAGCCTTTCGTCACGACGACGATCTGGCGGGCGTGAGCGTAGATGGTCTTCTCCAACCCCTGAAGTACCTTGTGGAGGGCCGATCCTTCCTTAAGGGCTCCGCCAGAAATCAGGGATTCTGGCCACAGGTCGCGCACTTCGACGACGAAAGGCTTGCGACGCAGAGCTGCGACGACCATGCCAGCGGCAGGGGCCAAGATCTGCGGGGAGGAGGCGAAGATGACGTCGGCTGGGCGCACCAGAGCGCGGGCACCGGCCCCGGCGGCGAATGCGATCCAGCCGAGAACACGTTTGGCCCCGTTCCCCTGGTACTGCGGGATCGGGACCAAGGTGTAGCGCGGGTCGTCGACGGTCATCCGCTCCCCGGAGGTGTGGTTGATGTTGGCGGCATAGAAGTGAGGCCGCCAGCCACGCAGCCGCGAAAACATATCGAAGTTGCGGGTGATACCACCCGACCCGGGCGGGAAGGCGTAGTGGTTGATGACACTGACCTTGCGTTGCGGCATCTTTCCTCCTGGGTCGGGACGCTAACTAACCCTACCGTGCTGCTTGCGGGCGGCACTGCGACGGCAGCTGGGCCGATCAGTCCTCCCGGGTACCTTCCAAGGCCAGCCCCACCAGGATGGGCTGGAAGAGCAAACGGATCGCACGTTTGCGGTCGTCGTCGAGGCCGAACCCATCCTTGCGCTCGACAAACTGGGCGACGTTGCCGGGGAAAATCGCGGCGAAGAAGGCAGCGGCGCTGCGTCCCCAGAATTTCTTGTGGCGTCCCGACAGGAGGGCGGTTCCCAAGACAATTTCGGCAACGCCTGACAGCAAGACAACGGTGTCGTCGTCCAAGGGCACCCATTCGGGTACTTGGGCCTGGAATTCCTTGCGCACGAAGGTGAGATGTCCGATCCCAGCGTAAGTTAGCAGACCCCCGACGCCGAGGCGGCTGAGGGTGCGCAGTGGATGGCGCTTCGGTGGCGTAGGGGCGTTGAAGTGGGATGGGTGGGACATGGAATCCTCCTGACAAGCGGAAGTGGTACCTCACCGATGGTAACGCGTGGACATTGGGGTTCCTTGTGACCGACGGTTCGGCCTCGGCGGCAAGGTGGGCAGACTCAATCATCCGGGTACCGGCCACCAGTGCTGCCGCGGTGGAATTTCGGTTGGTGAGCGATGGGGTTGCGACGGAGGATGGCAGCTGGCCCTTTCATGACCCCGATTGCCACACGGGGTTGGGAGGAGACCGAGTGGGGGAGGCGATGGGGAAGGGACCGGGGGGAGGCGATGGGGTCCAGGAGGAGAATCAGAGGCGGCCTAGGAGGATGGGGGCCAGGACCTGAGACGGAGGTGGGTGCCCTGAAGCGACATAAAACGAGGGGCCGGCGGTTACTGCCACCAGCCCCTCAGCCGTGAATTCGTCGATCAGGATCCGTAGGTCGTCTTGGCCTTCTCGAGGGCCGCGACGTAACCGTTGCGCTCGTACTCCGAGGTCGAGGCGTCGGCGGGAATAGCGAGCATACCGCGCAGCTTGTCGAGGTCGACTTCCTTGCGCTGCAAGTAGGACTCCAGCCCCTTCTGCAGCTCGGCTGCGTAATCGGCACCGTGGCGTATGAGCGCCGAGGTGGTCATAACGACGTCAGCTCCGGCAAGCAGGTACTTGACGACATCGTCGGCGGTCTCAACACCCGAGGACGCAGCCAGCGAGGCGTCGATACGACCGGACAGGGCCGCAATCCACGTCAGTGGCAGACGAGCGTCGGCTGGCGAGGACAGCCACACGCCGGGTTCGACCTGCATCTTCTCGATCTCGATGTCGGGCTGCAGGAACCGGTTGAACAGCACCAAAGCATCGGCCCCCGCAGCGTCCAGACGAGTGGCCATGTTGCCCAAGGCCGAGAAGAACGGCGAGAGCTTGACAGCTACCGGTACGGTCACAGCATCCTTGACGGCCTGGACAATTTCGACGTGACGGTCCTCGACCTCCTGGGAGGACTGCTCGAGGTCACCAGGGACCATGTAGATGTTGCACTCGATACCAGCGGCACCGGCGTCTTCCATCCGCTTGGCGGTCTCGACCCAACCGCCGTTCGTCGCGCCGTTGAGCGAGGCGATGACGGGGATGTCGACGGCCTTGGCGCTGGCTTCCAGGTGGCTGAGGTAGCGATCAGTGATACCGCCTTCGTCGCTGGGGATAGTCGGGAAGAAGCTCAGGGACTCAGCGAATGAGTCCATGTACTCCAACTCGATCTCAGCCTGGCGGGCCTCCTCGTGCCTCACCTGCTCTTCGAACAGGGAGTACATGACGATGGCTCCGACCCCGGCGTCTGCAAGGGCTTTAACCCCGTCGACCTTCTGCTGAATGGGGCCGGCGGAGGCCACCAGTGGCGACCTCAGGGTAAGCCCCATGTACCTGGTGTGAAGATCACTCATAAAACGTCATTCCTTCGTGGACTGTCAGGCGCGGTTGGATGAAGCGGCGAACTTGGACATCAAGGCATCGACGGCGAAGTCTTCGGCGGGACGCGAGGCCATCTCGGCGTATTCGGCATACCGCCGCTCCACCTGACGCTGACCCAGATCCAGCATACGTTCTGCCTCTTCCGGGTGAGCCTTAGCCAGCCTCCGGTAGCGCAGCTCCAGCTTGGTGTAGTCGCGCCACGTCTTGTCTGGCTTGGGAGAGTCGAGCAGGAACGGGTTGCGCCCCTCATCGGCCAGCACCGGGTTGTACCTCATCAGCGGCCAGTGTCCACAGTGGACGGCCTTGTACTGCTGATCGAGACCGTTGCGCAGGTCGTAACCGTGGGCGATGCAATGGCTGTAGGCGATGATGAGGCTCGGGCCAGGGTACGCCTCGGCCTCGCGGAACGCCCGCAGGGTCTGCTGTGGATCGGCTCCCAGAGCCACCCGAGCCACGTACACAGAACCGTAGGCAATGGCCTGCAGAGCCATGTCCTTCTTGGCGGTTGGTTTACCAGCGGACGCGAACTTCGCGACGGCACCCAACGGAGTCGACTTCGATGCCTGACCACCGGTGTTGGAGTACACCTCGGTGTCGAGCACAAGGACGTTGACGTCGCGTCCGGAGGCGAGCACGTGGTCGACGCCGCCCGAACCGATGTCGTAGGCCCAACCATCACCACCGATAATCCACACCGAACGGCGCAGCAGGTGGTCGGCGACGCTCATGAGGTCACGCACCGCCGGGGTCTGCTCCATGTCGGCGAGCTTGGCCTGTAGTTGCTTGACGCGGTGCTGCTGACGCTGCAGGTCGTGCTCGGTCAGCTGCGGGGCGTGCAGCAGATCATCGACGAACTCCGGGTCGAGCTGATCGGCGACTTCCTGAAGACGACGCTTGGCCAGGTCGGTCTGGACGTTGGCAGCCATTCGCATACCCAGCCCGAACTCGGCGTTGTCCTCGAACAGAGAGTTCGACCATGCCGGTCCGCGACCTTGAGCGTTCTTGCCCCACGGAGTCGTCGGCAGGTTGCCGCCGTAGATTGAGGAGCAGCCGGTTGCGTTGGCCACCTCAGCGCGGTCACCGAAGAGCTGGGTGATGAGCTTGACGTACGGCGTCTCACCACAGCCGGTGCAGGCTCCCGAGAACTCGAAGAGTGGCTCCAAGAACTGGGTGCCTCGCACGGTGGCGAAGTCAACGCGGGAGCGGTCGTTGACCGGGATGGTCTCGAAGAACTTCACGTTCTCACGCTGGACGGTCTTGTCGAGGTGCTCCTCGAGGTTGATGGCCTTGCGGTCGGGCTCGCCGACCGGGTGGGCCGGGCAAGCTTCGACGCACAGCCCACAGCCGGTGCACTGGTCGGGGACGATCTGCAGGGTGTAGCGGGACTCCGGCAGGCCGGCGGCGTTGAGCTCGGCTGACTGGAAGGATTCCGGGGCACCCTCAAGCTGCGACTGTGGATAGTACTTGGCGCGGATGACACCGTGCGGGCAAACGAAGGAGCAGTTACCGCACTGGATACAGGCCTTGGGTTCCCAAGTGGCGATGACGTCGGACAGTGTGCGCTGCTCGTACTTCGTGGTTCCGGCGGGGTAGGTGCCGTCGTCTGGCACAGCCGAAACAGGCAGCAGGTCGCCGAATCCCTCGATCATCCGGGCGGTGACATCCTTGACGAACTTCGGAGAGTCCTCGCGCACCGCAGGAATGAGGCTGTGGTTGGCGGTCATATGGTCTGGCACCTTGACCTGGTGCAGATGTTCCAGCGAGGCGTCGACGGCTGCGAAGTTCATGTCGACGATCTTCTGGGACTTCTTGCCGTAGGTCTTCTGGATCGAATCCTTGATTCTGACGATCGCCTCATCCTTGGGCAATACGCCAGAGATTGCGAAGAAGCAGGTCTGCAGGATGGTGTTGGTGCGGTTGCGCAGACCCACCTTGCGGGCCACGGACAGCGCGTCGATGGTCCACAGATCGAGGTGCTTGTCGAGAATCTGACGCTGCATGGTGTCAGGAAGCTTGTCCCACACCTCGTCGGGTCCGTAGGGGGAGTTCACCAGGACGGTGGTCCCCTCCCGAGCCATCGTCAGCACGTCCATAGACTCCAAGATTCCCCAGGCGTGGATACCAATGAATCCTGCCTGGCTGACGAGGTAGGGAGCCTCAATCGGGTCGGGGCCGAAGCGTAGGTGAGAGGTCGTCTTCGATCCGGATTTCTTGGAGTCGTAGACGAAGTAGCCCTGGGCGTAGGTGTTCGGGTCCGCGCCGAGGATTTTGATGGTGTTCTTGTTGGCACCGACGGTACCGTCAGAACCCATGCCGTAGAACACCGCGCGGATGGTCTTGGGATCTTCGATGTCGAGGGGCTCCCACGGCAGTGACAGGCCGGTCACGTCGTCATCGATACCGATGGTGAAGCGGGGACGGGGACGCTCCAGCTCCAGCTCGGCGGCGATACCGGCAACCATGCCGGGGGTGAACTCCTTCGAGGAAATGCCGTAGCGACCACCCGAAACGAGAGGCATATTGTTGCGTGTGCCGCGTGAGTAGGCCTCTGACAAGGAGGTCAGGACGTCGAGGAAGAGCGGCTCGCCGTTGGAGCCGGGCTCCTTGGTGCGGTCCAAGACGGCGACCGTGCGGGCCGTTTCCGGGATGGCCTTGACGACCTCGGCAGCCGGGAAGGGACGGAACAGGTGCAGCTCGACCAGACCGAGCTTGTGCCCCTGGCTGTTGAGGTAGTCGATGGTGTGCTCGATGGTGCGGGCACCGGAACCCATGCACACCATGACCTCGGTGGCCTCGGGATCGCCGTGGTATTCGACGAGGTGGTACTGACGACCGACAACCTGGGCGAACTCATCCATGAGGGACTGGACGATCCCCGGTACTTTCTCGTAGTACTTGTTCGCAGCCTCACGGGCCTGGAAGTGGATGTCCGGGTTCTGAGCGGTGCCTCGGATAAACGGGTGAGCCGGAGACAGCGCGCGCTCCCGGTGGGCGTGAACGAGGTCGTCAGTGATGAAGTGACGAATGTCGTCGTCAGACAACATCTCGAGAACGTTGAGTTCATGGGAGGTGCGGAAGCCCTCGAAGAAATGCATGAACGGTACCCGAGAGTGCATGGTCGCAGCCTGGCTGATGAGTGCTAGGTCGTGGCATTCCTGCACCGTCGAGGAGCACAGCATGGCGAATCCGGTCTGACGACAGGCCATGACGTCCTGGTGGTCACCGAAGATCGACAGGCCTTGGGCGGCCAGCGATCGGGCAGCCACATGGAAGACCGTGCTGGTGAGCTCACCGGCGATCTTGTACATATTCGGGATCATGAGGAGCAGGCCCTGAGAGGCCGTGAAAGTGGTGCTCAGGGCACCACCCTGCAGAGCGCCGTGCATGGCGCCGGCGGCACCTCCCTCGGACTGCATCTCCACGACGGTGGGGACGTCACCCCAGATGTTCTTCCGTCCGGCAGCGGACCACTCGTCGGCGGTCTCGGCCATCGGGGAGGACGGGGTAATTGGGTAGATAGAGCACAGTTCGTTGCAGCGATAGGCGACCGAGGCGGCGGCGGTGTTGCCGTCGGCAATGGTGCGGACGCGGGAGTCGGAGCTAGTTGCCATGGTCAGTCCTCCTTCTCAGTTCTCGGAGTTGACGGTGAACTTCATCGAAGCTGACCGTTGTGGATTGGGTTCAGGACGTACTGCCCAGCCAGGAGTGGGATTACCAGATCCCTGGATGGTGGCCGGGTCAGTGTCCTCGGGGATCATCTCGATGGCATGGACCGGGCACTGGTCGAAGCAGGTGGCGCATCCAATGCACTTGTCGTAGTCGAACTTGTAGCGGTGACCCTTGCCGAGCTTGATAATGGCGTCCTCGGGGCAGGAGCCGAAACAGCCGTCGCACTCGAAGCAGTTACCGCAGGACAGGCATCGTCCTGCCTCGAAGTGGGCCTGCTGCTCGTCGAGTCCGCCGACGACCTCGTCGAAGCCGAGACGCTGAGTCGGGTCGAGCTCAGGCTGGTGACGACGTAGATGGTCGCCGAAGTACCACAGGTTGAGGTCGTTGAAACCAACTGTGGTGTTCTTGGGAGCCGGGTAGCCGGACTGACGGTTGAGCCAGAGGTTGATCTGACGGGCGGCACGCTTGCCGTGGCCAACGCCGATCGTCACAGTGCGCTCCGAGGGAACGGTGTCGCCGCCAGCGAAGATACCTGGGACGTCGGTCATGAGGGTCGAGGGGTTGACGTCAACGACGTCATTGCGGAATCGCATTCCGGGCAGTTTGTGCAGGAAGCCGGTGTCGGCGTCTTGTCCGACGGCCAAGATGACGGTATCGGCTTCGAGCTTCTCGTACCGTCCAGTGCCGTGCGGCTTGCCATTTTCGTCGAGTTCCATGACCTCAACAGTCAGGTCGTCGCCGACGTCGGTGATGGTGCGCAGCCAGTTCATCTGGACGCCCTCACGCTCGGCCTCCTCGCGCTCCTCGGCGTGAGCCGGCATCTGCTCAGCGGTGCGTCGGTAGACGACGATGGACTCCTCAGCACCCAGCCGCTTGGCGACACGAGCTGCGTCCATGGCGGTGTTGCCGCCGCCGTAAACCGCCACGCGGCGTCCGATGAGGGGTTTCTCGCCAGCGGCGACATCGTGCAGGAAGCTCACCGCGTCAACCATGCGGGAGGCATCGACGGTCGGGATGTCGACGCGCTTGGACAGGTGAGCGCCGATGGCCACGAAGACGGCGTCGAAACGTCCCTTGGCCTTTTCCTCCATGAGGTCGTTGACGGGATGGTTGAGGACGATCTTGATACCGAGATCGGTGAGACGCTCGACCTCGGCGTCGAGGATCTCGCGGGGTAGACGGTATTCCGGAATGCCATAGCGCATCATGCCGCCGGCCTTGTCTCCGGCGTCGTGGATCTCGACGTCGTGGCCGAGCATTGCCAAGTGGTAGGCGGCGGACAGACCGGCCGGGCCAGCCCCAATGATGAGGATTCGGTGTCCGGAACTCTCAGTGGGCTTGATGAACTTCCAGCCCTTCTCGATGGCGAGATCACCGAGGTAGCGCTCGACGGAGTGGATCGAGACTGCGCCGTCGAGGTCAGCGCGGTTACAGGCCACCTCGCACGGGTGGTAGCACACGCGCCCATGGATGGCAGGGAAGGGGTTGTCAGCGGTGAGCTGACGCCATGCCTTCTCCTCCTCGTGAGCTTTGATGAGCCGCAGCCATTCCTGGATGTTCTCGCCTGCCGGACAACCGGCATTACAGGGAGGGAGCATGTCGAGGTAGACGGGTCTGCGGGTGCGGGTCGGTGTGACGCGACCTGTCGTTTGGGCGAGGTCAGGACGTGGGGTGATGTCCTGATTCTCCCTGATGACGTACCCGTTTTGATCATCGGTGACTGTCATGTCACTCGTCGTGGTCTCGGCGCTCATACCTGGCTCTTCCTGTTGGAAATGCGGCATTTCGGATTGTGAATGTAGAGTCCACAAGCCAACTGCATTCGATGTTAGACCACGATGAAAGGTTGTGCAGGTAGAGACATAAGGATTGAAATTTGGTGCAGAAAGCGTTGCTTAAACATTTTCAACAATGTCTCAATTCCGCACGTTTGACGTATCGAAAATGGATGGTGTCCACCCCTCCTGGCGGCTCGGGCAGTTGAGCTCCGCAAGGGAACCCCCATCCACACATCGTCCACCCCTGGCGGCTCGGGTGCTGTCCTCCCCACGGCCGCTCACACCTCACCGTGGCGCCACTGTTCCCTGGCGGCTCGGGCAGTTGAGCTCCGCAAGGGAACCCCCATCCACACATCGTCCACCCCTGGCGGCTCGGGTGCTGTCCTCCCCACGGCCGCTCACACCTCACCGTGGCGCCACTGTTCCCTGGCGGCTCGGGCGGTGTTCTTGTTGGCAAAGATCACGGTGTTCTGGGCGAAGGTCGATCGGTGTGTCGGTGAGCGGTGCAACACTGAGGCCATGATCGTTGCTTTCAGTCTTGTACCCAGTGGTGGTCGCGCTTCGAGGGAAGACGGTGGGGTTGCCGACGCCGTGGCCGCTGCCGTGCGTGTCGTCCGTGACTCCGGGCTGCCCAACCGCACCTCGTCGATGTTTACCGAGATCGAGGGGTCCTGGGATGACGTCATGGGTGTCGTCAAGAAGGCCGCCGAGGCGGTCGGGGAGTACGGCACGCGAGTGTCGTTGGTACTCAAGGCAGATATTCGGCCCGGACGCACCGGCGAGATGGACGCCAAACTCGAGAGGCTTCAGGCTCAGCTCGACAAGCAGCAGGGCTGACTGTCAGCAGAACTGACTTCGGCGCGACGGAAAGAGGTCGGCGTTACTGCCGCCCGACTAAGAGAGTCTCGTAAGCGTTGCGGATGTGCGCTTCGGTGACCTCAGCTGCCCGGATTGGGTCGCCGTCTTCGATGGCGGTGAGCATGTTCTCGTGATCGCAAACCAAGCCGTCGCGCCAGTTCTCCCACCCGATGAGGGAGTGCTCTGCCTCCAAGATGGGGCGGTGAACAGCCTTGCGAATCGCCACTGTCAGGTCGCTCATGAGGCGGTTGTCCCCAGCCTCAGCGAGGGCGACGTGGAAGGCCGTGTCGAGGGTGTTGAAGGAGTCCGGCTGCATGGCGTCATGCATGTGCTCCAGCAGATTAGCGGCACGAGCCAACGGTTCGGGGGCGCGGACTTTTGCTGCCGCCGCGCAAGCAGCCTTCTCAAGGGCGACTCGGGTTTCGGTGAGGTCGGCAAAGGAGACGACATCGAGGGCGAGTTGCAGACGGAGGATACGTCCCATCGCGTCGGAGGGATGGGCGTCGACCCTAGTCCCATTGCCCCGTCCAGTACCCGAAGTCAAGATTCCTTGGGCCTCCAGAGTCCGGATGGCTTCCCGGACGGCTCCCCGGCTGACTCCCAGGGAGGCGGCGAGTTCTCGCTCCGGGGGCAGACGTGAACCGTTGACCCACGTTCCGGTGAGGATTTCGTCGTCGATGTGGTGCATGACGACCGAGAACCCGCCGGATTTCGTATCAGCGCGTGAAGCTGGGCGTGGCTCTGGCGCCCCGGGGGCGGCGTGTGCGTCTGGCCGTCCGGCGTCGCGAGTCTGTGTCATGGCTGGGATCCTCGTCGGTGAGTCTCCTCATTGTCACCAAATGCGTATGGGACGTGCAACAAATACGTGAAGAGGGGGCTGAAAACGGCTTTGAAAATTAGGCAAGCCTCATCATTGCACAGATGGCCAACGGTCTATTCATCAATTGAACGGAAGTGCTTGACGGCGATAAGAAATGGTCTTACCGTTGTATTGGTCGGACCAAATGGGTCCGGTCTTGCCATCGGTTAGCCGACCGGAGGCAATAGGTTGAACAACGGAGTTCATCGATGGTTCTTTTTCAGACCTTCACCCCATCGGCCAACCCGCTGGGGTCGCAGTGGCTTTCGGCCCTGCTTGCCGTGCTGCCAGTGCTGTCCATGCTCATCACCCTCGGTGCGCTGCGCTGGAAGGCGCATTTGGCTGGCCTGTTCTCGTGGGGCGTCGCCCTCATCGTGGCAATTACCGCATTCCATATGCCGATCGGTATGGCACTCTCCTCGAGCGTTCAGGGATTCCTCTATGGCCTGTTCCCGATCTCGTGGATTCTGCTGGGTGCCATCTGGATGTACCAGGTGACGGTCATCTCGGGGCGTTTCGACGATTTGCGCCGCACCTTCTTCCTCATTAGTGATGACCCGCGCGTCCTCGGTATCCTCATCGCCTTCTGCTTCGGCGGCCTGCTCGAGGCGCTGGCAGGATTCGGCGCTCCGGTGGCCATCGCGGCCGCCATGTTAATTGCCATCGGTTTTGGAAAGCTTCGCGGTGCTGTCACCGCCCTGGTTGCCAACACCGTCCCGGTGGCTTTCGGTGCCGTGGGCCTTCCGGTTCTGATGGCTGCCAAGACTGGCGGTCTGGACGTCTCCATGGTCGCTCCAGTGAGCGCCCGAATTTGCGCCGTACTGTGCCTCGTCGTCCCCTTCCTCATGCTGGCGATCATGGATGGCCGCAAGGGTGTTCGGGAATGCTGGCCGTTCGGTTTGTTCGTCGGGATCGTCTTTGGCGTGACCAAGATCATTGTCGGCGGTACCCCGGTCTACAACCTGACCGAGATCTTCGCTGCCGTCGTCACCGTTGCTCTCTCGCTGCTCTTCCTCAAGGTGTGGAAACCCAAGGGCGGTCGCGAGGCTGCCGAGCGTATCGGGATTCCGATGGACCCGACCGTTGAGACCGAGGCGGTGGAGGCTCAGGAAGTCAACACCTCAGACCTCACCAGCAGTCGTATCTTCATGGCACTGGTTCCGTACATCCTCGTCATCGTGGTGTTCGGTATCGCCGCCGTGCCCGCCGTCAGTGAAGGGTTTAAGGCCGCCGACGTCAAAATGGCCTGGCCCGGTCTGTCGGGGCTCATGGGAGCGAATGGCGAGGCTGCTGCGCACCAGGTCTATACCTGGCAGTGGCTGTCCCAGCCGGGCTTCCTGCTTGCTGTCGTCGCCATCCTCGTTGGCCTCATTTACCGCGTGTCCCTCTCTGATGTCTTCAAAGAGCTGTGGGTCAACACCAAAAAGATGAAATTCTCGATGTTGACCATTGGTCTCGTGGTTGCCCTGGCCTATGTCATGGGTGACTCCGGCCAGACCTTGGCTCTCGGTGTATTCATTGCTGGCGCTGGTGCGATCTATCCGTTCCTCGCCCCGATCCTTGGCTGGATCGGAACGTACGTCACCGGATCTGACACCTCCGCCAACATCCTGTTCTCCGGTCTGCAAAGCAGTGTCGGACAGCAGATCGGCACCGGGTCGTACCTCAGCGTCGAGGGTATGCGTCACCTGCTGGTCGGTGCAGGTGCCTCCGGCGGTGTCGTCGGCAAGATGATCTCCCCCCAGTCGCTGACCATTGCGGCCACCGCGATTGGTCTGGCGGGCGGCGAGTCGGTCATTCTGCGCAAGGTTTTCAAGTTCTCACTCATCCTGCTCGTCCTGATGTGCATCATCGTCGGCCTCATGTCGACCCCGGTGCTCGGATGGATGGTCCCCTGATTTTGCTGACGGTTGATACCGCCTGGCAACCGTTTGTCATCAATGGAGGTCGCTATGACAACCACCACGAGTCCTGGTACCAGGGCTGCCTCACCCGGCTTACCGGGGATGGGCATGACCGTCGGGCTGTTCATCACGTGTATCAACGACGTGATGTTCCCGCAGACCGGCGTGGCCGTCACCACCTTGTTGGAGCGTTTGGGTTGCAAGGTCGAGTTCCCTCGGGAACAGACGTGCTGCGGCCAGATGACGACCAACACCGGATACTTCGACGAGAGCGTTCCCACCGTCCGCCAATACGTGCGGGCCTTCGGGGATTACGACTATGTGGTCGCCCCGTCGGGTTCCTGCGTCGCTGCCGTTCGCGACCAGCACCCAATGCTCGCCGAACACGCCGGTGACACCGGACTGCTCAAGGAGGTAGAGCAGACCAGCCGGCGCACCTACGACCTGCCGGAGTTTCTCGTGGACATTCTCGGGGTTACTGATGTCGGCGCTTACTTCCCGCACCGCGTGACGTATCACCCATCTTGCCACGGAAAGCGTCTGCTCAACCTGGGAGACCGCCCCTACGAGTTGCTCAAGAACGTTCGCGGCATGACCCTGGTTGACCTGCCGATGGCCGATCAGTGCTGCGGGTTCGGTGGCACTTTTTGTATCAAGAACCCTGACATGAGCGCGGCAATGGCCAATGACAAGGCCCGCCACGTTCGTGAGACGGAGGCGGAGTACGTCGTCGCCGGCGACAACTCCTGCCTCATGAACATCGGCGGTGTGCTGTCTCGCCAGAATTCGGGCGTCAAGCCGATTCACATCGCCGAAATCCTCGCCAGTACTGAGGAGGACTGACCCATGGGTACAGAATTACGTCGCGTTACATACGGAAATCACGGCGTCGCCCGGCTGACCCCAGCTCCCGACAAGCCCGGCCCATATATGGGTATGCCGAAGTTCTCGAAGGCGGTGAAAGGGGAACTGAACCTGTCGGTGCAGCGTAAGAATATGCGCAATGCCACGACGACGATTCGCAACAAGCGCGCCCTGCGTGTTTCCGAGTCCCCGGACTGGGAGGATCTGCGCGACGCCGCCGAAGCCATCAAGAACCGTGTCGGTCGTCATCTGGACCACTATTTGGTCGAGGCTGAAAAGAACCTCACCGCCAACGGCGTCCATGTTCACTGGGCTCGCGACGGTGAGGAGGCCAACCGTATCGTCGCCCAGATCGCCAAGGACAAGGGTGTCGATGAGGTCGTCAAGATCAAGTCGATCACCAGCCAAGAGACCGATCTCAACGAGTACCTCGAGGAGCAAGGCATTGCGGCGTGGGAGACTGACCTGGCCGAACTCATCGTGCA
Organism: Cutibacterium sp.; assembly: GCF_030525615.1. Taxonomy (GTDB): domain Bacteria; phylum Actinomycetota; class Actinomycetes; order Propionibacteriales; family Propionibacteriaceae; genus Cutibacterium. The sequence goes on from NZ_JAUNEJ010000003.1 coordinate 218,813, forward strand.
GCTTGGACATGATCGCCCGTCCCACATCGTCGTGCCAGCCATTCATCGTAACCGTGCTGAGGTCCGCGAGATCTTCCTGCACGAGATGAAGAACTATGGTCGTCCGGCACCTGAGAACATTTCGGAGAACCCGCCGGAATTGGCCAATGCCGCTCGTCTGCACCTGCGCGAAAAATTCCTGCGCGCCAAGATGGCGATTTCGGGTGGTAACTTCGTCCTTGCAGACACCGGGTCCCTGGTGATCGTTGAGTCAGAGGGTAACGGTCGGATGTGCCTGACTTTGCCCGATACCCTCGTTTCCATCGTCGGCATCGAAAAGGTGTTGCCGAGCTTCGATGACCTCGAGATTTTCCTCAAGTTGCTGCCGCGCTCGGCTACCGGTGAGCGGATGAACCCGTATAACTCGGTGTGGAGCGGCGTGACGGACGGTGACGGGCCGCAGGAACAGCACGTCATCTTCTTGGACAACGGGCGTACCAATGTTCTGGCTGACACCCTCGGTCGGGAGGTGCTGCGCTGTATCCGATGCGCCTCCTGCATCAATATCTGCCCGGTATACGAGCGGGCCGGCGGCCATGCGTACGGGTCGGTGTACCCCGGGCCGATCGGTGCGGTGCTCAACCCGCAATTACGCGGCGTCGAGCACCCGGTTGACCGGGGTCTGCCGTACGCCTGCTCCCTCTGTGGCGCCTGTACCGAGGTCTGCCCGGTGAAGATCCCCTTCACCGACATCCTCCTCAAGCTGCGTAACAAGGTCGTTGAGTCCGAGAAGGCCGACAAGATTCCGCAGGACTACGAGGTCGCTGGCGAGATGGGTCTCATGAAGACCGCCTCCTGGGCGTTTAGCGATTACAGGCACTTCGAGGCGATCCAGGTCGGTTCGCGCGGTGTGGGACGTGTACTACGCGGTAAGAAGATGGGACCGATTCCGGTGCCGGTGGCTGAACGGTGGCTGAAGTACCGCGATGTCGACGCACCCCCGACAGACACGTTCCGTACTTGGTGGAAGAAGAACAGGGAGGAAAAGCGATGACAACCATCAGTACTGATTCGGTCGCGCGTACCGAGATCCTTTCCCGGATTCGCCGCGCCACCCAAGACATCACAAACCCCGACCCGGTTGCCGATGTGCCGATTGAGTGGGAGTACGGCACCGGTATCGAGATGGACGATGTTGTCGGAACTTTCGTCGAGAAGGTCACCGATTACAAAGCCACTGTCGTGCGAGTCAAGGGGGCTGATGTCCCCAGGGCTGTCGTTGAGGGGCTCAGAGCTACCGGCGCCGAGCACAGTGCGGTCATCCCGGTCGGACTGGACAAATCCTGGGTCGAGGCGATCGGGGGCGCTGGGATCGAGGTTCGCCTTGATGAGCCTCAGCTATCCAAAAAGGAGCTCAACGAGACCGATGCCGTTGTCACCGCTTCGGCAGCCGGCATTGCCGATACCGGCTCGATCGTCCTGACCCATGTTGAGGACCAGGGGCGTAGGGCCATTACCCTCGTTCCGGATCGTCATGTGTGCGTCATCAAGGCCAGCCAGGTCGTCTCGGATGTTCCGGAAGCCATTCAGCTGGTCAAGCCGGCGGTGCATGATGGTCACCCGTTGACCTTCATCTCGGGTAGCTCGGCCACCTCCGACATCGAGTTGTCGCGGGTCGATGGGGTGCACGGACCTCGCCAGCTTTACGTCATCGTGGTTGACGACCAGTGATGGTGTAGCCGTCAATTACTTCCACTGGACTGAGCAGAGAGCCAAAACATAGCTCAGTCGATTCTTCGAATCTCATGGCGCTCCGTGACAGGAATAGGGGACGATAGGTAAGGTTTGGCTAGGCTTAGGTTATGATGGTGAAACCCGTGTACTCAAAGGAGATTATGATGATTCCTTCGAAACAAACTGCCAGAGTAGCGGCAGTCGCTGCGGGTCTCGTTGTAGCTGCATCTGTGGCAGTTCCGGCATTCGCCGAAGGCAGTATCAACAGTCACATATCGAATGGGAGAGTGGGATTTGAGACTCGAAGCTGGTGGGACGGCGATTCTGATGGAGTCTCAACTAGCGTTTCACACTATTCGAAGTGCAACGCCAAATCAGTGAGCTATGAGCTCATACATGAGTATTCGTGGCGTCCTGATGCCAAGTTGGGTACTAAGACGCTGTCATGCTCAAAGACGGGATCGCTGTACTGGGGACGTCAAGTCAAGGGCGACTACCATGTGGTCATCCGCGGTATCGGGGGGAAGGCCTCGGTCTCGGTCAACGACTTCCGCATTAAGTACTGACAATTAGTGGCCATGATTGTCCGTGACGTCTCTTTCTCCTACCGGAGAAATCATGAAGTCTTGCATGGTGTGAATATCGAGTTCACGCCGGGTAGGACGGCATTGCTTGGTCCTAATGGGGCGGGTAAGTCCACCCTGTTTGCGCTGTGTTCGGGAGTCACGGTGCCTCAGTCAGGGAAGATCACATTGGGAACCGTTGAGGCTTCATCTCGGACGTTGCGTCGTCGCGTGGGATTCATGAGCCAGGCCGTCCGGCCCATGCCGGGGCTGACAGTGCGCGAGCAGGTGACGTACTGCGGGTGGCTCAGGGGATTGAGCGTTCGTGAGGCTTCCGTCAAGGCTGAGCGGGTGATTGAAGACGTCGATCTGATGGAGAAGGCCGACGAGCGCTCCTCCCAGATCTCGGGTGGCCAGCTGCGCCGGGTGGGCTTGGCTCAGGTCCTCGTTGGACAGCCAGAAGTATTGCTGCTCGATGAGCCGACTGCTGGGCTCGATCCGTCTCAGCGAATGCGTTTTCGTGAGGTTCTTGAGCGGATTCCAGATGATCGGGTCACCGTCGTCTCAACTCATCAGGTTGATGATCTCGCTAACGGGTACGACAGGGTGATTGTCTTGTTCGCGGGGCGAGTTGTCTTTGATGGGACTCCTCACGAGTTCCTCGATCTCGCACCGGAGGATTCGCAGCATCGTGCTGAGGCGGCTTATCTGAGACTGGTGACCGGCGAATGAGGTTTACGACACGACTGCGAACTGCGCCTGGGATCTGGCTGGCACCTCTCGTCGCGCTCGTGTTCATCATGGTCGACCAGAATGCTTCTAGCGAGCCGTACTGGCTTGCCGAGGTGGTTCAGGACACGGCCAGGGTCATGGTCGCCAATGGGCTATGTGCTTTTGCGGGTGCTTTGGAGGGTAGACGACTTAACGCTGTTGCCCTTACGGGTAACCGAGCGAGGCCGTGGTGGCGTGTGTTGGCGGGGCCCATAGTGGTTTCGGCGACAGTAACTACCGTGCTGACGGTAATCTTCATGGGCAAGCATGGATTTGCCTCACATCCTTTGGGGTGGGCCATCCTCGGCGTGACCCTGTTGTCGGTGTGGTCCTGGACGATTGTCGGGGTCGCGTTGGGGATCTGGCTGCCCGTTGCCGTGGCCGCGCCATTGGCTCTGGCGATACCCGTCGCGTGGATGATCTTCCCGCCTGGGATGTCGATTTACTGGCTCCGTCACCTCACTGGCACGTGGATGAGCTGCTGCACCATCACGCAGACACTGAATCCGGTCGTCGTGACAGGAACCCTGGCTGTTCAGCTTGGTCTTCTGGTCGGAGGTGTCATCGCTGCATCGGCTCGGGTGGTACTGCGTGGACGCTGGCTGTTTCTGTACCTAGGAGTGGTGGTCCTCGTCATGGGGTTCATCGTCGGTGCCGTCCAGGTCAGAGGTCTCAACGCCTTTCCGACCCTTGCGCGTGAAACTGCCGTGAACTGCCATGTGGTAGACGACGTGGGCATCGACCTGTGTCTATTCCCGGAGCACGAATCTGAGCGGACGACGATTGAGGCAAGCGCCAAGCGTGTATTTCCAGTCTGGAGGCGTGCCGGAATAACTCTCCCGGATGTGTATTCCGAGCAGGCCCTTCCAGGACGCACGGACGTCGTCGACCTCAGTGTTGCCTCAGGGATGACGGGAGAGTCGGAAGTCGTTACCCGCCTCGCGGCAGCTACGGGAAGCCCGTTCTGCTCGACCCCAGATGACGAGGGGACTTCGCCCATCGAGATCATCCAGTCCAGCGGTCGTATTGACGCGTGGCTGCGGCAAGTGGCGCATACGGCTGGAGTTGAGGTTACGCAGGCGGGGGTAGCGGCAGATGATTCTGCCTGGGCCACACAAATGCGGACCAAGGACGCCGCAGTTCAAGCCAGTGCAATACGGAAGATGCAAGAATACCTGCGTGGGTGTCCTCGATGAGGTACTGGTTCCGCAATCGGATGGCAGGACTTCAGCTTGCCGTGACCGGTGTCCTCGCGACGGTGTGTATTCTCACCGACCCGGGGGAGGTGGCCGTGCCTCCCATTTTCGGCAGTATCAGTGCGGTGATGGTGTTGAACAACGTGTTCGGCCTGGTACTTGCGATTATTTACGCTATCGGTCTTGCTCGGGCTGATCTGACTGTCGAGGACAGATCTGTGCGTGGCACAGGGGTTCTTGACGCCAGCTTGGGGGTGACGATGTCAGCGATCATGCTGCTGGGGCTCCTCGGCGGGCCGGGAAATGCCAGTGTTGTTCGCGATGTCCCGATACTCCTTGGCATCACGATGGTCGCGGCCCGCTGGATGCCGCGCAGTCTGGCCTCACTGCCTTCCATCGCCTACTTCTTCGTTGGCCTCCTCGTGGGTCGCAATTACGATGGCGAAACTTGGTGGAACTGGCCAGTGTCCAGTCCATCGGGATGGGTGAGCCAGGGATGGATTATTTCCTCGGTTGTCCTCGGGGTGCTTGCCCTCGTGATTCCGACTCGGAGAGTTCGGCAACATTTCGGCGCGGATGCCGATTGAGCAGCCGTGGGGCTGGGTCACCCTGTGAGTTGTTTTCTTGACGGCGGATCGTGTCGCAGAAAAACCGATGCTGATCTGTCGGTGCTGACTAGTCATCGGGTGCCGTGACGCTCATGCCACTGGCGTTTGGGTTCGGAAAACGACGTGTGTCAGTTGAGGTGGCAGCGCTGGGCTTTGTGCACCGGTTTTCCACGGCAGGGGTCGGGGGGACATCGCCTCGGTGGGCACGGTTGATTAGCGGGGTGGCATGGGCCGGTGTGACGAGGGTGCGGACAGCTGGATCAGCGCCGTCACCTGATGTGCCACACCCGATCACACCGAGCCATGACGGCCGGGTCGTGGGTGATGACGAGTTTGGCGGCTTTGGGGGTGGACGCCCACAGATCGTCCATAATCGCGGTGGCCGTCTCGACGTCGAGGTGCTCACTCGGCTCGTCGAGGATGAGGACATCATGGGCCGAAGGATCTTCGGATGTGTCGTGGTTGACGAGCACCCTAGCCAAGGCGAGCCTTTGCGCCTCCCCACCGGACAAGGTTCCGCCGTCTTCGGCCACGACTCTTTCTGGCGGGATGGTCAATCCGGCCCGATCTAGAGCAGTGACGACCTCGGACTCGGTGGCGTCCTTGCACCCAATGCGCACGTTCTCGCTGATAGAGGTCGCGAAAACGTGGGCGTCCTGGGCCAGATACCGTACCCGCCCAGTTGCCCTCACGGTTCCGGCCAGCGGCGGGATAAGCCCCATCACGGTAGCCGCCAGGGTCGTCTTGCCGACCCCTGATCGACCGACAATCGCCACTGATTCCCCGGCAGCGACGTGTAGATTCACATCGGACAGCACGGGGTGGCCGCCCGGCCACCCGACCGTCAATCCCTCGATGTCGAGGGCGGGTTCCTGCTGTGAGGCTGCCGACGTCGGGGAATCGCCCATCCCGACTTGCGGGGCGTCTAACACCTCGGCGACCCGAAGCAGGGCTGCTTTGGCGCGAGTGTGAGTCTGGGCCGCCCCGGTGAAGGCACCGAAGACCTCGTGCAGGGCCAGCGGGGTCAAGACCAGCACAGCGAGTGTCCGCCCGCCGATCCGTCCATCTGCAACCGCAGTGCCACCAATCCACAGCGCCGAGACGACGGCTAACCCGGCCGCCAAGATCTGACCGGCAGTTCCCAATCCGCGTCCCCAGGCGGCTTTTCTCTCCGCCGCTCGTAGCCGGGTATCAACATCAAGCACCCCGGCCAGGATGGTGTCCTGGGCTCCGTAGGCGACAAGGTCAGGGGCGCAGTGGGCCAGCTCGCGGGTACGGTTGGCCAGTTCACCCCGCAGCGGCACTAGGGAGGAGTCAGCTGCCTTCGAGATCCGCTTGGTGATCGCCGGCATGACGACAGCGGCCAGCAGAGCCGACAGCAGTAGTACCGCCGCCGACGCCAGTGAGAACCGGGCCAGGACAGCGGTCGTCCCAATGATGACCAGGCTCGATGCACACGTCGGCACGACGACACGTACAACCATGTCCAGCACCGCGTCAACGTCAGCGGTCACCCTCACCAGTAGGTCTCCACGACGTCGTCCCAACAAGGTGGTGCGCGAGAGACGGTCGTAGGTCCGCATTCGCAGCGCGCCTTGCATTCGTAGAGCCAGGTCATGGCCAACGAGACGCTCGGTGTAACGGAACACTCCTCGGGAGATACCGAAGAATCGCACCCCGACAGCTGCGGCTTGCAAGTACAGCACCGGTGGCAGCTCCGCAGCCCGAGAGAGCAACCATGCCGAGACCCCCATGAGGGCCACCGACGCGCCTGAGGCACACGCAGCAAGCGCGGTGGACAGCGCAAGTAATGCACGGCCGCGTGGGACATCCTTGAGGAGAGTTTTCAGCAGCCGGGTGGTCCGCGCATTCATGCGACCACCTCCGGCGTGAGTTCGACGACCGTATCAGCCGCTTCAATGACATTGTGGCGATGGGTCACGACCAGAATTGACGCTCCCGTGGCCCGCACGGCTTCGAGAACTTCCGCCTCAGTGGTGGCGTCCAGGCCGGCCGTCGGTTCGTCGAGAACAAGGAGACCAGCTCCAGCCTGCTCCACCCGCACCAGAGCACGTGCCAAGGCGACACGTCGTCTCTCGCCGGCTGACAAACCTTCGGCGTCGTCATCCACCCTCTTGTCCAACGGGATGGAGTCGCCACCGCACCGATTCAAGGCATCCCGCAGTACGGCCTCGGGGGCGCTCGGGCACCCCAGGCGCACATTCTGGGCTACCGTGCCTGCCATCATCGCCGGAATCTGCGGCACATAGGCCAGCTGGCGACGCCACGCCTGCCACACCGACTCATCAGCTCCGACGAGTTCGCGGTCGCCAACGAGGATTGATCCGGAATCGGGGTCGATGAACCCCAGCAGACACGACAGGGCGGTTGTCTTGCCCCCACCCGAATGCCCCGCCAGAGCAACGAGGCTCCCCGGATTAATGCGCAGGGAAAGCCCATCCGGGGCGGGGAGATCGGCTCCCTCATAGGTGTGGGTCAACTGATGAACGACCACCGGTACATTCCTCGGGGAGGGCACCTCGACATCACCGGTGGAATCCTTCCGCCGCCCGGACTCGATGAGGCCGAAGGACACCTCTGCGGCAGCCATGCCGTCGGCAGCGTCGTGGAAGAGGACTCCCACCTGACGTACCGGAAGGTACACCTCGGGGGCAAGAATGAGGATGAACAGAGAGGTTCGCAGGTCCATACCACCGGCGGCTACCCGGAAACCGATGGTCACGGCGACTAGAGCGACTGACAGGGTCGCCAGCAGTTCGAGGACAAACGAGGACAGGAAGCTGATACGCAGGGTCCGCATGGTCTCGTCATGATTGGCCGCTTCGGTGCGGCGCAATCCTTCCAGCTGGGCACGGGCCCGCCCGAAGACCTGCAGGGTCGGCAAGCCGGCCACCAGATCGGCGAAGTGGTTGGCCAGTCTGGTGGCGACCTTGAACCGTTTCGCCACGGCCGCCTCGGTGCGCCAACCGATGAGGGCCATGAAGATCGGAATGAGGGGGATCGTCACGACGACGATAATCAGGCTCTTGATGTCTTGTAAGCCGATGGTGGTGGCCAAGACCACTGGCACGATGGCAGCCAGCACGAGCTGCGGAAGGTACTTGGAGTAGTAGCCGTCGAGGGCGTCAAGACCCGTCGTCACCAGGTTGATGAGGGTTCCCGACGGCATTGTTGCGTCGGTGGGACGCGACAACCTAGCCGCCAGGATGTCTCGGCGCAGCTGGGACTTCACTGACGCCGACGCCCGATGAGCCAGAGACTCCTGCAGCCACCCCAGAGCAGCACGGCCACAGAACACTGCGGCGAGCAGCCCGCACCAACCAGCTACCCCGTCGAGACGGTGAGTGGTGAAGACTGAGGAAATGCCATGGGACAGCAACCAGGCCTGTGCGAGGATGAGCACGGCGGTAGCCACGCCCACCACGCACAGACCTACGAGGAAGGGAAGAGTGGCCCGCGCCCGGCGAACCAGGCGCGGGTCAAGCGGAGCTGCCACGGATCAGGCGGCCACCGCAGTGTCCGGAATGGCCTCACGGGTGAGGCGCTTGCGGAACACCCAGTAGCTCCAGATCTGGTAGGCCAGCACGATCGGCACGAAAATGCAGGCGCAAATCGTCATGATCTTCAAGGTGTACGGGGTCGAGGAGGCGATCCACATATCGAAGGGAATCCCCGACGGGCGGTAACCGAGGTTGCCGTACATGGCGATCATGCTGGCAACGATCATGAGGGCGATACCCAGACCGGTGAACAGAAAGGCCAGACCCTCACGGCCCTTGGCGACGACTGCCGACGCAGCGGCCAGCAGCACGACGACCAGCAGGCAAAGAATCCAAGTGAACACCTGGCGTCCATCGTTGGTGACGTACATGATGTTGAACATCAAGGCCCACACCAGAGCAACAACGGTGGCGATCCAACCCAGCTTGGCCGAGGTCTTGCGAGCCCGGTCGTGCATATCACCCAGTGTCTTGAGAGCGATGAAGTTGGCTCCGTGAGCGCAGAAGAGCACTACGAACAGGATGCCGCCGATGAGGGCGAACGGGGTGAACAGTCCCCAGAAGGAGGTCGTCACCAGCGGTGCGACTCCACCATCAGGAGTGGGGTGGGGGCCGACGGCCAGGCCGCGCACAAAGTTCGCGAAGCCGACACCGAGTACCAAGGTGGGCAGGAACGACCCAATCGTGGCCATCCAGTCGAAGGTGTTGCGCCACTTCGACGACGGGTGCTTCGAGCGGTACTCGAAGGAGACACCACGAATAATGAGGCCGAGCAGCACCAGCAGCAGTGGCAGGTACAGGCCGGAGAACATCGTCGCGTACCAGCCGGGGAAAGCTGCGAAAGTGGCACCGCCAGCGGTCAGCAGCCACACCTCGTTGCCGTCCCAGGTCGGCCCGATGGTGTTCACCATGAGGCGACGGTCTTTGTCGTCACGTCCCAGGAAGGGCAACAGCATGGCGACGCCGAAGTCGAAACCCTCCAGGAAGAAGAATCCAACCCACAGGACGGCTACCAGAATGAACCAGACGATCGTCAGGGGTGAATGAGCAGCAGTTTCAAGTACAGGAAGCATGTCGTTGACCTCCTCAGTATGCGAAGGACACCGGGGTGTCCTCGCCCTCGATAGCAGGTTGACGACGTTCTGGCAGTTCAGGCAGGCCCTTCTTGACAGTCTTCAAGAACAGACTCACCTCGACGACGGCCAAAATGCCGTACACCGCCGTGTAGACGATGGTCGAGAAGAGGACGCTGCCGGCAGAGACACTGGGGGAGACAGCTGCCGAGGTAGGCAGCACACCCGCGACGATCCATGGCTGACGTCCCATCTCCGCGAAAATCCAGCCGAAGGAGTTACCAAACAGCGGTAGTAGTGGCAGGCAGACCATGAAGAAGGTCAGCCAGCCGTGCGGCTTCGGGTTGCGGTCACCGCGCAGCGAGATGAGCATGATGAGGCCGATGAGGCCGCCGATCATGCCGAGGGTAATCATGATACGGAACGTCCAGTAGGACACCGGGATGTTCGGCTCCAGCTTGATTCCGTTGGCCTCGACCTTCTGGCGCAGCACGTCTTGGTAAGAGGACTGCAAGGAGGTCTGCGAGCCGTCCTTGCGGGTGTAGGTGTACTCGTGAACGTCGTAGTTCTTGAGTTCGTTAATACCCTTGATCTGCGAACCCCACTCGCCGTTGCCGAGGAATCCGAGCATTCCGGGGATCTTGATGGCCCACACCTCTTCGGAACCGTCCTTGTTGCCGATGGTCAGCACCGAGAAGTCGGAGGTGTTCTCGTAAGCGCCCTCGGCAGCGGCCATTTTCATGGGCTGGGCGTCGGTCATGACTTTGCCCTGGTAGTCGCCGCTGAGCACGATTCCGACGCAGGCGACGATGAGCACCCAGGCTCCAAACTTGGAAGCCCAATGCCAGGTGCGCACGGTCTCAGCCTCATCGGCGTCGGAGATCTGGGAGGTGCGACGCCCCTTGGCGACCTTGGCCAGGTGCCAGAAAGCGATTCCAGCGATAAGGGCTCCCGCGACCATGTAGGAACCGGCAAGGTTGTGAAGGAAGGTCGCCTTGAAGACCGGGTTGGTGAGAACGGCACCGAAATCGGTCAACTCAGCGCGATTCGTGGCGGGATTGTAGGTAGCACCCACGGGGTTCTGCATCCACGAGTTAGCAGCCAAGATGAACACCGAGGAAATCATGGTGCCAAGGGCGGTCAGGTAGATACACGCCAGGTGAACTCCCTTGGGCAGCTTTTCCCACCCGAAAATCCACAGGCCGATGAAGGTCGACTCCATGAAGAAGGCGAGCAGGGCCTCCAGGGCCAGCGGAGCGCCGAAGATGTCGCCGACGAATCGTGAGTACTCCGACCAGTTCATGCCGAACTGGAACTCCTGCACGATTCCTGTGACGACGCCGAGGGCGAAGTTGATGAGGAAGAGCTTGCCGTAGAACTTGGTCAGGCGAAGGTAACGGCTGTTGTGGGTCTTGAACCACACCGTCTGCATCACTGCCACGAGCATCGACAGCGCGATCGTGATAGGGACGAAGAGGAAGTGGTAGACCGTCGTGATCCCGAATTGCCATCGGGCGATCAGTTGGGCATCCATGCCGCGAACCCTACTACCCCATGAGGGGCGTTTGCGAGCCATGTGATATAAGGGCGCGTCAAAATCGCGGAAAATCTTGTATCAGCGCCAGCCGACAGCAGCTCGACCAGCACACATGGGCCGACACGGCGCAGGGTCAAAACAGCGCAAACTGGTCGACGCAGCACCAAGCGGTTTGGCACAGGGTATAGCGGGGCGCAGCCCAGGTTACATCCCGTTTCCCGTAGTCGGCTCATCATTCGCCGACGAGGTTCGGGCCCGGCGCAGTGGCGCTCCCCGCCAGTACCCGACCAGAGCCACCACGATGATGAATCCGAGGGTTCCCAGCGTGAGGGCTTCGAACGAGGCGTAGGACACGCCTTGGGCCTGGGAGAAGTCGTGCGGCATACCAACGAGGGCCTCCAAGGTGCCAGGGAAGATACTCACCCATGACCCGAGGGCGACGAAGGTCGTCGTCACCACACACATGAGAACGAATAACCAGTTCGGTCCGGCGCGGAAGGGACGCTCGACGTCGGGCACGGTCAGGCGCAGCTTGGCAGCTGCCGGAATGACGAGCAGGTAACTGAACAAGTAGGTCGTCACGGCAACCCCCAGGACGACATTGAACAAATCGGCGCTGGAACCTGTCAGCTCCATCGCAGCCAGCATGAACGCCGTGGAGACGATTCCCGACAGCAGATTGACGTGTACTGGCGTCCCGAGCTTGGGGTGGAACTTGCCGAAGAATCCACCGAAGAAGGAGCCGTCTGCGGCAGCCATGGCCTGCATTCGGTCGGACATAATCATCCAAGCGGCACCCTGACCGATATTTGCCAGCGTGAACATCACGACGGCGAGGATCATCATCGGTCTGGCGGCAGGACCGTATACCGAGAAAACGGTATCGACGGCGTTGAGCAGACCGGAAACCCCGTCGATGTCGGAGGGTGGCAGGACGAGCAGGATCGTCGCGACCGGCAGCAGGTAGAAAATTCCGGCCATCGTGGCCGAGCGCAACACTGACACCGACACGTCGTGCTGGGCGTTGTGCATTTCACCGGACGCACTCGAGCCGCTCTCAAAACCGAGGAAGGCGAAGAGCAACAACGGGGTCAGCGTGATGAACCCGCTCAGAGTGGGGGAGAAATCACCGAAGCTGAGGGGCTGGACGCCATGCCGGGCGGCATAGACGATGGCGGTGCCCATGAAGAGGCAGAGGAAGGCAATCTTGAAAAAGGCACCTGCGGTGGGAATCCACTTGGCTTTGGCCAGGGACAAAATCGCAGCAAGCACCGTAACCCAGATGAAGGTCAGCTTGAACAGGTAGTCACCAGCTGACCCTTCGGAGAAATGAACGAGATGGTTGCGAGCAGCCTCGGCGTTGAGGAAAGACATCGAGCCGCCTACCCACACCGGCTGGGTGATCCATGTCAGGGCGCTGGCGATAGCCGCAGCGGGACGTCCGAAGGCCCGTCGGGTCCACAGGTACACACCGCCTTCACCGACAAAAGCTGACCCCGTCTCAGCGAAGATCAAAGAGTACGGAATGAGGAAGACGATGATGAGGAAAACCAGCCAGGTGAAGGTTTGAGGGCCTTCAGCTGAGACTGATCCCAGCATTTCCAACCCGACGACCGCCGAAACGATGAGGAAGACGATGTCGAATCGGTTGAGGGTACGCTGCAGGACCTTTGTCTGGTCCTTTGCCATGTCAGTGTCGTTGCGGGCAGTGAGCTGTTTGACCTCGGCCATGGGTCTCTTTCGTCGCTGAGAACGACCGGCTGGGGGCTGGCCGGACGCTGTGTCCCGGTGGACACTTCACTCAGCTTAGGACCTTGGGATCAGGTATGGCGTCTCACTCGGTAGCGGCTGCATTGAATTGCGCTTGATACAACTCGTAGTAATGCCCCTTGCGCTGCAGCAATTCGGCATGGTTTCCCTGCTCAACGATGTCTCCGTGCTCCATGACCAGGATGAGGTCTGCGTCCCGAATGGTGGACAGGCGGTGGGCGATGACGAAGCTGGTTCGTCCTTTGCGCAGGTTCGCCATCGCCTCCTGGACGAGCATTTCCGTTCGCGTGTCCACCGAGCTGGTGGCTTCGTCAAGGATGAGCAGATCTGGTGTCGCAAGGAAGGCCCGAGCGATGGTGATGAGCTGTTTCTGACCGACGGAGACATTGGACCCATCCTCGTCGATGACTGTCTGGTAGTCGTCGGGCAAGGAGTGGACGAAGTGGTCGACGTGCGCGGCACGGGCGGCATGGAGGATCTCCTCCTCGGATGCCTTCGGACGGCCGTAGGCGATGTTGTCGTGGATTGTCCCGCTGAACAGCCAGGTGTCCTGTAGCACCATGCCGAGTCGAGAACGCAGTTCGGCCCGAGGAACCGTGGAGATGTCGATACCGTCGAGGGTGATGGCCCCGCCGTCGATCTCATAGAACCTCATGAGCAGGTTGACCAGAGTCGTCTTGCCAGCACCGGTAGGACCCACGATCGCCACCGTCTGGCCCGGTTCGGCGACCAGCGAGAGATCGGTGATGAGGGGTGTGTCAGGACGGTACGAGAAGCGCACATGGTCGAAGACGACGCGCCCCTTCGTGGCGGGCAGACGCCCGTCGGCCTCTGCGGACAATTCGTCGGCGTCGAGGACTTGGAAGACGCGCTCAGCTGAGGCCACCCCCGATTGCAGCAGATTCGCCATGGAAGCGATCTGGGTGATCGGCTGGGTGAACATACGTGAGTACTGAATAAAGGCTTGGACGTCGCCGAGTGGCATTTGACCCTTCGCCACCCGCAGACACCCGATGAGCACGATGATGGCGTAGTTGGCGTTGCCGAGCAGGAACATCACCGGCTGGATGAGTCCGGAGATGAATTGGGCTTTGGCGGTGGCCTGACGCAGCTCCTCGTTACGCGCGTGGAATTCCTGGGCAACAGCCTGGGTGCGGCCAAAAGTCTTGACCAGAGCGTGACCTGCGTACGCCTCTTCCACATGGGAGTTGAGATCGCCGGTGGCCTTCCACATCTGGGTGAACTGGCCTTGCGCCTTTTTGCCGATAGCCCCCGCGATTACTCCGGCAATCGGGATGACGACGAGGGAGATCAGCGCCAGCAGCGGGGATATCCAGAACATCATGATTAACACCCCGACGATCGTCAGCAGGGCGTTGAGAAGCTGCTGGAGGGTCTGCAACAGGGTCTGCGAGACGTTATCGATGTCGTTGGTCATCCGGCTCATCAGTTCGCCGTGAGGCTGGCCGTCGAAGTACGACAGCGGCAGTTTTTCCAACTTGGCGCTCACCTGGCGACGCAGGTCGTACATGGACCGCTGAATGGCGGTGTTGAGGAGGAACCCCTGCAGGAACATCAAGAGGGCAGCGCAGGCATACAGGCCGAGCACCCAGGCCATGATGATGCCGAGGCGGTGGAAATCAATCCCGGAACCGATAACAACGTCGGGGTACTGCTGCAGCAGAGTGATGATCTTCCCCCGATCTCCACTCTGGGCGGCTTGGCCGATGGCGTCGATGAACTGCCCGGCCGTCATCCCGTGTGCCTGCGGGATGACCTTGCCAAGCTGTTTTCCAACAATTCCGCCGAAGATGACGTCGGTTGCCCGTCCCAGGATCTTCGGGCCGATGACATTGAAGGCCACCGAGACCGCAGCCATGACGACGACGATGGTCAAGACGAAGCGGTGGGGTTTGAGCAGGCTGAGCAATCGTTTCAAAGAAGGGCCGAAGGAGATGGGTTTCTCGGCAACTCGGGCACCATGGCCGCGCCGTGATGAAGCTCGCGCAATCTCGGCGTGCGCGTTGCGATCGGGAGCTTTCTCAACCTTGCTGCTCATGCCGCCTCCTCGACGGACAGCTGGGAATTCACGATCTCGACGTAGGTCGGGCAGGTCTCGACGAGCTCGTCATGAGTTCCCTTGCCGACGATGTGGCCGTCATTGAGGACGAGGATTTGGTCGGCATTGCGGATCGTCGAGACCCGCTGGGCGACGATGAGCATGGCAGCCTGGCCCTGATGGGCCTCCAGTGCAGCCCGCAGCCGAGAATCGGTGGCAACGTCAAGGGCGCTGAAGGAGTCGTCGAAGACGTAGATATCGGGAGCTTTGACCAGGGCCCGAGCAATGGACAGCCGCTGCCGTTGCCCGCCGGAGACGTTGGTCCCTCCCTGGGAGATGGTGGCATTCAACTGTCCGTCCATCTGAGAGACGAAATCGTCGGACTGAGCGATACGCAAAGCCTCCCAGAGCTCCTCGTCGGAAGCGTCGGAGCGGCCGTCACGCAGATTTGACCCCACCGTGCCGCCGAAGAGGTAGGGTCGCTGAGGCACGAGGCCGATACAGCTCCACAGCGTCTCGGGGTCGTAACGGCGAACGTCGACACCCTTGACAAGGACCTGGCCGGCGGTGACGTCGACCAGACGCGCGATGAGATTGACCAAGGTCGACTTGCCCGCACCTGTCGAACCGATGATGGCCGTCGTTGAGCCGCGCTCCAGCGTGAAGGAGATGTCGTCGAGTGCCGGTGCGCTGGCCCCCGGGTAGCTGAACGTGACGTCGCGGAACTCCAGCAGAGTGGAATTGTGGGGCAGAGTCGTCACCGGCTCAGGATCGACGGCAAGGGAGGACGAGGTGCGCAGGACTTCCATGATTCGGTTGGCACACACCGAGGCTCTCGGCCACATCACAACGAGCATGACGGCCATCATGACGCTGATGAGAATCTGCATGAGGTAGGTGGTAAACGAGGCCAGCACACCGACTTCGGTCTGTCCGCTGTCGATTCGCTTTGCTGCGAACCAGAACACCGCGATCTGGGACAGGTTCATGATGAGCATGACGAGCGGAAACATCGCCGCCATGGTGCGGCCAACACTGACCTGGATGTCCCGCAGGGAGGAGTTGGTGGCGTCGAACCGGGCTGCCTCGTAGCGCTCCCGTGCGAAGGCTCGTACCACGCGGATGCCGGTGATCTGCTCGCGGACGACACGGTTGAGGTCGTCGATACGTTGTTGCAAACGCTTGAACAGCGGACCCATCCGGGAGACGATCAGACCGGCACCGATACCCAGCAATATGACCGCCACGAGGATAATCCACGACAGGGAGACCTCGGCCCGGATCGCCATGACGACTCCAACGATCATCATGATCGGTGCCCCGATGAGGACGGCCAGGGTCATGAAGACCAGCATTTGCACTTGCTGCACATCGTTGGTGGTGCGGGTGATGAGGGACGGAGCCCCGAACTGGTTGACCTCACGAGCCGAGAAGCTGAGGGTACGGGTGAAGACGGCGTCGCGGACGTCGCGTCCCATCCCCATGGCCACCTGAGCTGCCAGAAATACCGCGATGATCTGGCAGACGGCCTGCCCTAGGGAGACAGCCAGCATGAGGAGTGAGTGTGACGTGACGTACTCGGTATCGACCCGTACAACACCCTCGTTGATGATGTCGGCGTTGATCGTTGGCAGGGTCAGCGCGGCGATCTGGGCACAAATCTGTGCCACGACGATGACGATGACCTGCAGGCGGTAGGGCCTGAGGTGTCGAGCGACGAGTTTGTTCAGCACGGGTGCTCCTCAACCAGGGACATGTGCAACCGGTGTCAGAGAATATGCCGAACATCCAAGAGTGACGCGATCGGCATTCCGATCATGGGCAGCGGTGTGACGAGATGGCCGTTGTCCGCTCAGAGGAGCCATCTTGTCGGTACGCTCAGAAATACCGGATATTGAGGGGTGACGATGAGACGCGCGCTGGCCCTTGTGACGGTAGGGGTGCTTCTGCTAGGCGCAGCTGCGTGTTCAAAGCCGGGATCGACTGACTCGGTGGCGGTATGGCACCGGATGTCCATGACACCCGACCTGCCGAGCCTTGAGAGTGTCGGCGAGGAATACCAGCGCCGCAATCCCAGTGTGAAAGTACATCTGCGTGCGATGTCGTCACCGACTGACGATTACCTCACCAGTTTGGAGTCATCGGTAGACAAAGGTACAGCCCCCTGCATGGCCCAGGTGCCCAGCACCTCGGTGCCCGAATTGGCTCATGACGGGGTATTGGAAGACGTCACCCAGTACGCCGAGCAGTACCGCGACCAGTACCACCGCGGCTCAATGTCGCAGGTTTCCTACCGGGGGCGCACCTACGGCCTGCCGATCGACACCTCACCGATGGTGCTGTTCTACGATTCCGACGCTTGGGCTAAGGCCCATGTGTCGCCTCCTGCCAGCTGGGAGGAGTTCCGAGCCGCAGCAACGGTTCTGGCGGCTTCGGGCAAAGCGGTCTCAGATTTGCCGATTGAGGACGTGGGGTGGCTGGCAGCAATGTCTAACTCCTTGGGATCGCCTTGGTTCGTTGCCCTCGATGACATGACCTGGCGGGTCGGCATTGATTCGGACGGGGTGCGCAAACTTACCGATGAGCTGCAGCAGATGGTTGCCAGCAAGCAGCTCGTCGTTTCCGGTGGGTGGGATTCCGTGCAGGCTGATTTCTCCTCCGGCAGGATCGTCGGGCATATCGGCGCTCCCGCCGATCTTCCAGACCTCAAAGCCGCTGTTGGGGCTGGCCAGCATCACTGGAAGGTCGCCGCCATTGCGCCATTTGAGGGCCGTGATACTCGGGTGTCGTCGTATCAGGGTTCCTCGTGGGTAATCCTCAAAGGTTGTCAGAATCCCCGGGAAGCGCTGGACTTTGCTGGTGCTCTCGACAGCCAGCCCGAGTTGCTGGCAGGACGCGGCCTCATCCCGGCCGAGAAGGACGCGACGCTGACGACGCCTGCGTCGTTCAAGACCTTGGTGGGTGACGCAGGCGTGGTTGAAGACCTGGCTGATTTGGGCAGCAAGATTGACGACGACTCCGTCACGTCCCCGGTGTGGGACGAAGTCGCGGCGGCGTGGCACCCGGGTTGGGGAACAACAACGAAGGTCTCTGGGAACCTGACTGATCTGGCCTCCACAGCAAAAAGTGCCTTGACAGCCGACGGGCTGAAAGTGGCGGAAGGGTAGTCGCCCCTACCGCGCTATCAACCTCCTACACATCGCGAAGTGCCGGTTTCTCCTCGCCGAGCTAGGGAAGTCTTCTCTTCGATAGAATTGCCCGGTGAGTTCTGACACCGTTTCCAGCCAGTCCCCTGATGTCTCCGAGCAGATGCAGGTCCGTCTCGACAAGCGCGCCCGGATCATTGCCGATGGAGGTCAGGCCTACCCGGTCGATCTGCTGCGTGACCACACCCTGGCCCAAATCCGTCAGAAGTACACCGACGACAACGGCGAGTTGACTCTGGCCCCAGGCGAGGAGACCACCGATGAGGTCACCATCGGGGGCCGCGTCGTCTTCGTCCGCAATACCGGCAAACTCTGCTTCGCCAGCCTGCAGGACGGGTTCACCGAGACGTCCAACGGCGAGCGTCTCCAGGTCATGCTCTCCAAGGCTGAAGTGGGTGGTGAATCGCTGGCGGCCTGGAAGTCCGACGTCGATCTGGGTGACCACGTCTGGGTGCGCGGTCGGGTCGTCTCCTCCCGCCGTGGCGAGCTGTCGGTTATGGCCTCGCAGTGGCGGATGGCCTCGAAGGCTCTGCGCCCTCTGCCGACCCTCCATAAGGAGCTATCGGAGGAAACCCGAGTGCGCCGTCGCTACGCCGATCTCGTCGTGCGTGAGGAATCTCGCCAAATGGTGCGTACCCGCGCCATCATCACCCGAGCGGTGCGTCATGCTCTCGACGAGCGCGGCTTCTTGGAGATCGAGACCCCAATTCTGCAGCTGGTCCACGGTGGGGCTGCGGCCCGCCCGTTCAACACTCACCTCAACGCTTTTGACATCGACATGAGCCTGCGTATTGCCCTTGAGCTCTACCTCAAGCGTGCGATGGTGGGCGGTACTGATCGCGTCTACGAGATGGGGCGTGTCTTCCGCAACGAAGGTATTGACTCCAGCCACTCGGCTGAGTTCTCCATGCTGGAGGCCTACATGAGCTGGGGCAACCAGTTCACCATCGCCGAGGTCATCAAGGACATCATCATGGAGGTGGCCGACGCCCTCGACATTCACCAGATCGAGACCCCCAAGGGCACCATCGACCTCGACGGACCGTGGCGCTGGGTGAGCGTCTACCCAGGGTTGTCCGAGAAGTTGGGACGCGAGGTCACCCTTGACACTCCGCTGGAGGAACTGAAGGCTATTGCGTCCGAACACGACGTCGAAGTCGACCCCGCCTGGGAAGCTGGCAAGGTCGTCATGGAGCTGTTCGGGGAGTTGGTCGAACCCGAACTCATCAACCCCACCTTCGTATGCGACTACCCGGCCATCGCCCAGCCACTGGCCCGACCGCACCGCGACGACCCCCGCATGGTTGAAGCGTGGGATCTCATCATTGGCGGCATGGAACGTGGCACTGGATTCTCCGAACTCGTCGACCCCGTGATTCAGCGTGAGGTACTCACGAAGCAGTCTCTGGCCGCCGCAGCCGGCGACCCCGAAGCCATGCAGCTCGACGAGGACTTCCTGGAGGCCCTCGAGTTCGGGTGCCCGCCCATGGGTGGTCTGGGACTCGGCGTCGACCGTCTGGTAATGCTGTTTACCAATGCCGGTATTCGCGAGACGATCCTCTTCCCCCTGCTCAAGCCTGAGCGTTGACACGGAAGGCCCGTCGGGAACATCCTGACGGGCCTTTTCACAAGCGAGCCTCCCCGAGCTATTCGGGTTCGCGGCAGGTTACTTCCACAACGTGGCGACGATAAATCCGGCGGCCATGAGGCACATACCGATGAGGACATTCCAGTCGCCGAGTTCTTTGATCCCGGGGATTTGATTACCGGCGATGTAGTAGACGATCAGCCACAGCACACCGAGCAGGAAGAGAGGGACGAATACCTTCGGCACCCAGGAACGGTCAACCGCTGCGGCCTTGTTTTCGGCGCGCCGCTCTTCGATCTTGGCCCGGTTCTTAGCCTGCGCCTTCTTCTTGGCTTGCGGTCTGACCTTGGATACCGGCACGGTGACTACTCCTGGGGTTTCGAGGACACGCCCACCGAGCGTGATGGGGCATTACGTGGCTAGCCTAGAGGACGATCGCTCATTTGGGCGACACGGGTGAGTCTACGAGGAGGGAACGATGAGCGACGACAACGACGCCGAGAATAGCCATCGCGGCGATCCTGCCCGCCAGCAACCCGATTCGCAGCCAGCTGACGAATCCCCCTCTGACAAGGATAAAGAGCCCCCCGCCAGCTCAGATGACGTCCCTGAGATCGACCAGGATGACACAACCGAGCGGGCAGGGGAGGACCCCGACAGCGAACTCCTCATCCAAGACATCCGTTCAGGTTCCCGTCATCCACGTATGGCCCGATGTGCCACGGTGCTCGTCATGGTGGTGGCCGGTTTCATGATGACGACGGCGGCGGTCAACTCGCGTGGTCATGACCTTCGGCCTGAACGCGACACCGACATGGCGACCCTCGTGCGCAACCAGGCCAGCCACAATGCTGCCTTGCAGAAAGAGGCTGCCAGTCTGCAATCCCAGGTCGATGAGCTGTCCAAGGCCGACCACACCGTCATCTCTTCGGCTGCGTCCTCAGCCTCAGCCATGGCCCCCTCAGTGGGTCTGGGGGCGGTTAAGGGCAAGGTTCTTCGGGTCACCCTCGACGACGCCCCTCTCAGTGAGAATCCCGAAGGGGTTGACGCCAATATGCTCGTCGTCCACCAGCAGGACATCCAGATGGTTGTCAATACTCTGTGGGCTGGGGGAGCAGAGGCCATGACCATTCAGGGTCAGCGGGTCATCTCTACCACCGCTGTGAAATGTGTCGGCAACACCGTCGTGCTGCACGGGGTCGCCTATGCCCCGCCGTACGTCATTGAGGCGATTGGGGACCGCGACGCCATGGAGGAAGCCCTCGACACGTCCGAGGCGGTGGGTATCTACAAGGAGTACGTCAGCGCCTACCAGCTGGGATGGTCGGTGGAGCGGGTTGGCACGGTCACTATGCCGGCCTACAACGGCGCCGTTGCGATGAAATACGCCACCCCCCGATGAGCCGGTGCGCCTGACACAACCTGAACACGATGGCGTGTCAACGTCGGCCTGCGCGACAATGACCTCATGACAGCCAGGATCCTCGTCGTCGACAATTACGACTCTTTCGTGTGGAATCTCGTGTCCTATCTGGGGCAAATCGGGGCGGACACCACAGTAGTTCGCAATGATGACGAACTATTCGAGGACCCGCAGTGGTGGCAGCCTTATGACGGAATTCTGCTTTCACCTGGCCCCGGGCACCCCAAGGACGCTGGGGTTTGCGTGGATATCCTGCGGAGCGCTCACCGGCCCATTTTCGGCGTGTGCCTGGGTATGCAGGCCATGGCTATCGCGTGGGGAGGTCATGTCGGGCGCGCCGACGAACAGCTGCATGGCAAGACCTCGCCGATTCACCACACAGGTAAGGGAGTTTTCGCTGGCCTGCCGGACCCGCTCGTCGTTACCCGATATCACTCCCTGGCTGTGGACGAGGTGCCGACAGAACTGGAGGTGACAGCTCGCACCGACAGCGGGGTCGTCATGGGTCTGCGCCACCGCAGCTTGCCGGTCGAGGGAGTCCAGTTTCACCCCGAGTCGGTGCTTTCCGAGCACGGTCACCAAATGCTTGCCACCTGGCTGGTGGAGTGCGGGGACCCGGAAGCTCCCGCGCGCGCCAGCCAGATGACCCCGCTCATGAGCGCCGCAAAACGCTGACCTAGGACGACGACTCGGTGGTCGGTGCCGGGGCAATCGACGTCGCGGGGTCCTCATTCGTACCAGAGCTTGCCGGTGGTTCCTGACTTGGTTCTGCTGGTGCCACCGCGACGACAACCTTGATGGCGGTCGACCTGGTGGCGGTGGCGCCGTAACCCGGGTTCTGACTGAACACCGTATCCGGAGTAGCTGAGGACGTTTCCCGGCGCTCCACGGAGATGGAGAATCCGCTTGAACTGGCAGCGTCATTAGCCTCTTGGACGCTCATACCCTGGAGGTTGGGCACCACTGACTTACCAGTCGCGATCGTCAGCGTCACCTGCTGTTCAGCGGTCAGAGAGGTTCCTGCCCCTGGGCTCACGGAGTCAACTGTGCCTGCCTTGGCGGTATTCGGCTCTGTCTTGGGGTCATCGTTGGTGATCTTGATCTGATTCTCGGAGAATCCAGCGTCCCTGAGGGCTGCGACGGCATCTGACTTCGACATTCCCACGATGTTCTGCGGGATCGTCAGCTTCTTCGGCCCATCGTTGACGGTGATCGTCACCTCGCTGTTCTCGGGAGCCTTCTGGTTGGCAGCAGGGTTTTGGGAGACGACTTGGTTGGCAGTCGCCTCATCTTTCTGGACGTGCTCGACCTTCACCTTGAGACCGGCATTCTCCAAAGTCGAGGTAGCTCCCTGTTGGCTCAGACCAGTGACGGCTGGGACATCCACCATCTTGATGGTGTTCGACGGTGTTGGGGATGCAGCGGGGTCCGAGGAAGACCCCAGCATTTTGTACAGCCCGAATCCCAGCAGGGCGAGGAGCGCCACAGTCACGATCGTCACCAGGACCACCGGCCAGCGCCTGCGACGGGGTTCTTCAGGTTCCGAGGGAGTTTCGGAATAGGTTGCTGCGCCGCGCTGAGAAGTGGGAGTCGGCGGAGTCACAGGGGACGCTGCTGCGGCCGCCGGGATGAGGTGGGTTTCCTCTTCCGTGTCGGCTTCGGGATCGGCGTGAGTCTGCATCGCCAACGGTTCGCGTCCTGACAGCAGACGCTCAATGTCGTCACGCATCTGCTTGGCGGTCTGGTACCGGTCGGCGGGGTCCTTCGCGAGCGCTTTGAGGGCGATGGCGTCCATCTCGCGGGTGATCTCGGGATCCAGCGAGGACGGCGGCGCCGGGATCTCGCGGACATGCTGGTAGGCCACCGAGACGGGGGAGTCTCCCACGAACGGCGGACGCCCCACGAACAGCTCATAGAGCAGGCAGCCGGTGGCATAGATGTCGGCCCGGTTGTCAACGGTCTCGCCACGGGCCTGCTCTGGCGACAGGTATTGGGCGGTGCCGATGACGGCGGCGGTCTGAGTCATGGTGGCGGAGGTGTCGGCAACAGCGCGAGCGATGCCGAAGTCCATCACCTTGACATACCCCTCGCGGGTCAACATGACATTGGCCGGCTTGATGTCCCGGTGAACGATGCCGGCGGCGTGGGAGTAGCTCAGCGCATCGAGCACACCTTGGGTGAATTCCAGGGCACGGCGGGGAAGAATCTTGCGACCGTCGCGCAGCACATCACGCAGGGTGTGACCATCAATGAGCTCCATGACGATGAAAGGCACCTGCAGGCCGGTGGTGGGGTCCTTCGTCTCACCGGTGTCGTACACGGCGACAATGTTCGGATGATTGAGGCGTGCAGCCGACTGTGCCTCACGCTGGAACCTTGCCTGGAAGATGTCATCACTGGCAAGGTCGGCGCGCAACCTTTTCACAGCGACGTCGCGACCGAGACGGTGGTCGCGGGCCTTCCAGACATCGGCCATACCGCCACGACCGATGAGGTTCTGTAGTTCGTAACGCCCGGAGAGCCAACTCTCAGTGCTCATTGAGGGATCTCCTTTGTGGTGAGACGTAAAGAAATGTGCTGGATGGTTGTCCCGGCCTGGATGGTTGTATACGTGTCATCTCATCGCCTCGATGACATCTTTGGCGATCGGCGCCGCGAGCCCGCCTCCGGTGACCTCATTGATGTCGGTGTCGGAAGATTGGATGAACACTGCAACTGCGACGTGCGGCTTGTCTGCCCATGCCACGAACCACGCGTAGGGGGCCTTGCCCTCCACCGTCTCCGCCGTACCTGTCTTGCCACCGACAGTGGCCCCGTCAATGCGGGCCCTTTTACCAGTGCCATTGTTGACCACCGAGACCATCATTGACTTCAGCTGCTCGGCCGATTCTTTCGTCATCGGTTGAGACATCTGCTTGGGATGATGTCGAGAAACCACCTGGAGATTCGAAGCCCGAACTTCGGCTGTCAGATAGGGGGTCATGAGCTTGCCGCCGTTGGCGATTCCGGCAGTCACCATGGCCATCTGGAGTGGAGAGGCCGCGACATCGAACTGGCCGATGGAACTTTGGGCCAGCTGGGCGTCGGTGAGATTCTCGGGGAACTTCGAGGCGACCGACGAAATGTCGGAGTCGACAGCCTTGCCAAAACCAAATCGTTCAGCCTGCTCACGAATCTTGTCTTGACCCAGCCCCACTCCGAGCTTGCCGAAAGCGCTGTTGCACGAAACCTCGAGGGCATGGGTCAGAGTGATTTTCTCTCCCCCGCAGTCGCTGTCGTTGGGCAGTGGAGTGCGGGTACCGGGCAGGATCCAATTGTCCGGCGCGTCGACCTTGGAATCGGCTTTGTATCCGTTCTGCAGGGCTGCTGCGGCCGTCACCAGTTTGAACGTTGAACCGGGGGCGTAGATCTCACGAGTGGCGCGGTTGGACAACGGAGACGACTCGTCCGCAATGAGTTTCTTCCATGCCTGGGTGGTGTCGTCGAGACGATGGGAAGCTAGATCGTTGGGGTCATAGGAGGGTGAGGACGCCATCGCCAGCACGGCACCGGTGGTGTAGTCCATCGCCACGACGGCCCCCTTCTTGCCCTTGAGACCCTCCCATGCGGCGTCCTGGGCCTTGGCATTGATCGTCGTGGTGATTGAGCCGCCCTCAGGTTTGTGGCCAGACAAGGTTCCGGTGATACGCGAGAGCCACTGGGCGTCTGAAGTCCCCGTCAGCTGGGCGTTCTCGGTCTGCTCCAGCATGGAACGCCCGTAGTAGTACGAGTAGTAACCGGTAATCGGGGCGTACTCCGGGCCGGAGGGGTAGACGCGCTGGTAGGCAAATTTGCCATCGCTGGACTTCGTGGTCGCGATCGGCATGGAACCGACGAGGATATCACCCCGGTTCTGGGAGAACTCGGCGTCGCGCACGCGAACATTGCGAGGATCGTTGTTGAGGCCAGCCTGCCGGAAGATTGCCGATCCGGTGAGATTAATCATGAGGGCCAGGAACATGAGTCCTGCCAGCAATGAGACTGCGCGAATCTGCTTGTTCATCGCGTGCCTCCATTCGGGATGACGGCGGTGGCTGTCTGACCTTGAGAATCAGCAGGAACGGTGGCGACGAAGTCGTCAGCTGGTTTTCGATTCCGGTGTGAGACGATCATGATGATCCCGACGATGACCCAGTTGGCCACCAAAGACGACCCTCCCTGGCTCATGAAAGGCGTCGTCAATCCGGTAAGAGGCAGCAGCCGGGTGACGCCGCCGATAATGGCGAAGACTTGGAGGGCGAGGGTGAAAGACACGCCAGCGACCATGAGCTTGCCGAACTCGTCTCGACAGCCGAGGGCGGTGCGCATACCGCGAGCGGTGAGGATGAAGAACATCACGATGACTGTCATCAGGCCGGTTACGCCGAGCTCCTCGCCGATAGAGGTTGCGATGAAATCGCTCCAACACAGTGGCACCATAGCGGGACGTCCCAGCCCCCAGCCTCGCCCGGCGAGACCACCCCAGGCCAGTCCGAACTGGGCCTGAATGATCTGGTAGTTCTGGTCGTAGTTGGAGAAGGGGTGCAGCCAAGAGTCGAAACGTACCCGCACGTGCCCGAAGAAGGTGTACGCCAAGGCAGCACCGCCAACGAGGCTGACCGCTCCCAGGATGGCCCATCCGATCCGCTCGGTGGTGATGTACAACATCACGACGAACATGCCGTAGAAGAGCATCCCAGTGCCCAAGTCGTTTTGATAGACGATGACGAGCATCGTCGCTACCCACATCACCGCGATTGGGCCGAGATCACGGGCGCGCGGCAAGGTGATACCCAGGATTCTGTGACCGGCACGCGAGAGCACGTCGCGGTTGTCCACGAGATAGGCCGCGAAGGCGATCGCCAGCACCACCTTTGACACCTCGGCGGGCTGTAAGGTGTAGGAACCGATGTGGATCCACACCCGCGATCCCAGCACCGTTTTTCCTAGGCCGGGAACCAAAGGAAGCATGAGGAATCCCAGGCCGATGATGAACAGCACGTAGGGGTACTTCTGCAGCTTGCGGTGATCGCGCAAGATGAGCAATGTCGCCACGAACAAGATGATTCCCAGCGCCGTCCACAGTGCCTGGGTCTCCATGCGGTGATAGTGAGGGTCGGGAATGAGGTCAATGCGGTGAATCATCGCCAGACCGAGTCCGTTGAGGGCAAAGGCGATGGGCAGAATCACTGGGTCAGCGTAAGGAATGACAATCCTGACGAAGATATGGGCGATGACAGCGATTCCCAACCAGATCCCGCCGACCATCATCCAGGTATCGGGCAGCTCGTGGTTGATATTGAGTTCGGTGAGTACCCACCCGCCGAAGCCGATGGCCCAGGCGATGATGAGCATGAACAGCTCGGTCCAGCGCCGCTTGGCTTGGACGACGACGGTGCCGTCATCGAATTCTTGTCCGACACTCATCAGCAGTCCTCCGAAGTGACGGCAGGCAGGTCCACCTCATGTCCCGAGGCGCTCGGGGAAGCAACCGCTGCGCTGGGCGGTACTGCGGAGGGAGTACCGAACGGCACAC
The DNA here is from genome assembly GCF_030525615.1 of Cutibacterium sp. Taxonomy (GTDB): domain Bacteria; phylum Actinomycetota; class Actinomycetes; order Propionibacteriales; family Propionibacteriaceae; genus Cutibacterium. Next base: position 245,395 of record NZ_JAUNEJ010000003.1, read on the forward strand.
TGCTGGCCGACGGCGATATCTCCGGAGTGGTCGACGGTTTGGTCGGGGCAGTAGGCGGGGTGACAGCCATCTCTCGGATGGCCTTGCACTGCTGCGCGCCGGTACGCAGTTCAGTAACCGTCACGCGGGCGGACTCCAGCGAGGAGACGCGGATGTTCTCCGAGACCCGCTCCCGGTAATAGCGCGGAAGATCACTGGTTTTGACGTCGGTCGTCTCAGCGACGTGGGAGAGCCGGACCCATGCCAGGCTCTCGGGTGACCCCTGGTAAATCGCCACTGCGTTACCGTCAGTACCAACGTAGTACTGGGTGTTGAGGTAGGCGCGAGTGCCGAAGATACCGCCAGTGACGACGATGACGACAGCGAGGACGACGATCGCCCACAGCCAGTAGCGTCGGCGGCGGTTCTGGGAATCCACCGGGGCATAGCGCATTGACTCCTCCGCTTCGGAGTCGAACAGCACAGGAGACTTTCCAGCCCCTTTCACCGCAGCTGAGCGCTGGTCGACTGACAGTGGCGCAGTGACCTCGTGTTCTGGCACCTTGCGGGTGGTCGCAGCCCCGATGATGTGGGGTTCGCAGGTATCGAGGACCGGATCAGCTTCGACGACCTCGGCAACGACGATGGTGATGTTGTCAGTGCCGCCGCCAGCATGAGCGTCAGTCGCCAGCAGGTCAACGACGTCATCCAAGTTGGTGGTGTTGAGGTGCTCGGCAATGGTGCTGTCGTCGACGAGGCCGCACAGTCCGTCAGAGCAAAAGAGAATGCGGTCTCCCAACCGCAGGTCGACGATTTGGGTGTCCGGGACGTGCTGGGGCTGGCCATTGAGCACCTTGAGAAGGAGAGACCGGTGTGGGTGGACAGCGGCCTCTTCGGGGGTGATACGTCCTTCATCGATGAGGGACTGCACCCAGGAGTGGTCATGGGTCATCCGCTTCATGTGGCCCTGACGCAGCAAGTAACCTCGGGAATCACCGATGTGGACGATACCGAGTTGGGTACCTGAAAACATCGCGCCGCAGAAGGTCGTCCCCATACCTTCCAGGGAGGAGTCCCAAGCCACCAGGTCAGCCAGCTCGTCGTTGGCCTCTGCTACTGCACCGGCCAGAACGGTGAGCATTTCCTCACCCTGGGGCCGGTCCGGAGAATCTTCGCCGGAAAACCTCTCATCAGCTTTCGCCACGTGACGCACGGCAACAGTGGACGCCAGGTCACCAGCCGCAGCACCCCCCATGCCATCGGCGACGACGAGCATTCTTGGAGAGACGTATCCCGAATCCTGGTTATTGCGCCGGACCAAACCAATTTCGGAATGGCACCGGATATCAAGGGAGAAAGCCATGGTTCACCGCCCGCCGGTGACGGTCAGGACGGTCCTGCCAACTCGCACCTCATCCCCCACCGACAGCCGCGTCGGATTCTCGATGCGCTCACCGTTGACATGGGTGCCGTTGGTCGAGGCGAGGTCTTCGACGAACCATGCCCCGTCAATTCCCTGGCTGAACTCGGCATGGTGAGTTGACGCGTAGTCGTCGTCAATGGGAAGGGTGCAGTCGTTTCCTCGCCCCACGGTGACGCCGTTGGCCAGCGGGACATACGTGCCGACTTTATTCCCCGAGATAACTTGCAGACCACTGGGAATCGGAGCGACGTCGCGACGACGAGTCTTGCGGGCCTTGCGACCTTTGCCGCGCCGTCCAGACCCGACGGCAGCAACTTCGGCATTGCGAGGTACTCGATGGCCGTAGATGTCGGTACGGATGACATTGGTGACGAGGAGGATGAAGATCCACAGCACCGCCAAATAGACGATGCGTAACAGTGCGACGAGAAAACCGCTCACGATCACATCCCCGTTGGAGAGTGGACCAGCATACGTGTGGAGCCGATTTCGATGCGTGACCCGTCGTGTAACTCAGTGCTGGAAATCTTGACACCGTTGACCGTCACACCATTGGTGGAGTTGAGATCCTCAATCGACAGACCGATTCCGTCTCCTTGAGGCCAGACATTGATACGTGCGTGGAGTCGAGAGATACCCGGATCGTTAATGCGAACGTCGGCGTCGGACCCGCGACCGATCGTCAGCCCTGGGGGAGACAGGGGATGACGCACCCCATTGACCTCCAGTACCAGCGGTGCCTGCCGTCCCCTGGTGGCTTTGGCGTGGTTTTCGCCGGTCAGAACAGTGAATTTGCCGACTGGTAGGGACTCGTCCAGGTCGTAACTGATGTGGATGGGGCCGTTGAAGACGTAGTGCCGCTCGCTGGCGTGATCGCGCAGGGTCGGAATGATCTCAGCGTTGAGGGTCTTGGTGTAGGGAACCAAGCGTTCGTAGTCGTGGCTGGACAGCCGGACAACGAAGTCGTTGGGAACCAGTGACTTGTCGCGGGACAGGATCTGTGCTTCGGAGTCGAGTTCGCGCTGCAGCCGACCGGCAATCTCCACCGGCTCAACCTCGCCTCGGAAAGCGCGCGCAAAGACGCCGTTGACGGCGCCTTCGATCGACTTCTCGACCTTGTCCAGGAAACCCACCCGGCTTCTCCTTCCGGCTTATATCTTGGGCTTGGTGTCCCGTTTCCACGGGCTACCACCATGCGAGTTTACCCAGATGGTCTGACGATGCTTCGCGATGACCTTGTTCCGCGTGGCGAACCGTCGGCTCTAAATCGGCTTTACAAGCGCCGCTGAGGCCGTTGATTAAGGGTCAACGGCGGTTACGCCTGACGTTGAACATGAGGTCGAGCCATGCGTCACCGATGGTAGAACCGTCATGGTCGGCAAGGACCTCGGCAGCAGATTCGCGCTGGATTCGGCGCAACGGAGCGTCGGCCATCCCTTGAGACAGGGAGCTGGCCAGTTCTTCCGTCGTCGTGGCCGGATACCCGCAGCGTGACAGGAGGTCGGCTGCCGCCGGAGTGTCAGCGTAGGCGACTGCCGGCAGGCCAGCACCAGCGGCGTCAAGGATTCGCGAGGCCAAGTCCTCCTTACGGGTCAGCACGAGGGCCAATTCGCTCTGATTCATGACGGTACTCTCAGCGTCTGCCGGGTGAATACCGACGTCACGACGAACAGCCACAGCCGAACGAACCCGAGTCTCGTCGTCAAGACAGACCTCTAGGGACCAGCCCGGGACGACCTGGCAAGCATGGTCAAAGGTGAGCAGGGCGTCGGAAAGCTGCGCATCGGTGCATGGGCCAACCAAGGCGACTCGCTTGGGGCGCTCGCCGGGGGCTGGGCTGCCAGCTGTGGCCGGTACACCAATGGAGCACACCGGAACGCCGAGGTGCTCCCAGGGGCCAGTCTCAGGATTCGGGGTCACGACGAGATCAACGAGCTGGGGGAGTTCGTCAGGGACCTCATCCGGGTCGGTGGCCAGAAAGACGACGACCGGGCGATCCAACCGGCCAGTAACCCGCAGGTCAGCGACCTCATCGAATCGGCTGGAATCGGTGACAATGATGGCAGACTGACGATCAAGGCCCTCGTCGAGATTTTGACGAGCCTTCTCCTGGCGGCGGCGCGGCCATTTTATGAAAGCTGGTGCGGATGTGGAGGGCGTAGTGTCCTCGGACCCGGTAAACGCTAGCTGTGTGACCTCGATTCCACGGCGAGAGAAGTTGTCGGTCAGGTCGGCGACGAGACGATCAGGAAGGCCGTCTCCGGCGGCGGTCACCATGACGATGCGACGGAATCCACGGGTGACGTGGGTCGCGCGGTTGATGGTCTGGGTGATGCCGAGGTCCAGGTGCATGGTGCTCATTCTGCCGTCCAAGGGGCCTTTGTGGGGGGCAGCACGTGTTTTTAAAGTTCGTCCTGTCGGTGCGGGCGCGCCCAACCTCGTCGCTGCGTCTTTGAGCATGTCGTTCTTGTCAACACTGCTCTTTAGCCGCACAGCCCCTTAGCCGCATAGGCGGCCTCGGTGGCTTCCTTGTGGGGAAGCCACCATGATTCGTTGGCGCGGTACCAGTCGATGGTGGCCGCCAGTCCGGCACGGAAGTTGGTGTACGTGGGTCGCCAACCAAGCTCCTCGCGCAGTTTGGTGGCGTCAATGGCGTAGCGCAGGTCGTGACCGGGACGGTCGTTGACGTGGTCGTAGGCGTCGGTGGGCTGACCCATGAGCTCAAGGATGAGCTGGATAACGGTCTTGTTGCTGAGTTCCCCGTCGGCACCGATGAGATAGGTCTCGCCGATCCGGCCAGATTCCAGAATCGTCCAGACGGCAGAGTTGTGGTCGTCGACGTGAATCCAGTCGCGGACGTTGAGGCCGTCCCCGTAGAGCTTGGGGCGGCGTCCCTGCAGAATCTCAGTGATTTGGCGGGGTATGAACTTTTCGACGTGCTGGCGTGGGCCGTAGTTGTTCGAGCAGTTCGAGATGGTGGCTTGGACGCCGAAAGAGCGCACCCAAGCGCGAACCAGGAGGTCTGACGAAGCTTTGGAAGCGGAGTAGGGGGAGGACGGGTTGTATCGGGTCTGCGGGGTGAGCTTTGCCGGGTCGTTGAGGCCGAGGTCGCCGTAGACCTCGTCGGTAGAGATGTGATGTAGACGGACGTCGTGCTTGCGGACCGCCTCCAGCAGAGTGAAAGTGCCGACGATGTTGGTTTCGATGAACGGAGCCGGGCCAGCGAGGGAATTGTCGTTGTGAGATTCGGCGGCAAAGTGGACGACGGCGTCGTGGCGGGAGACGAGGTCATCGACGAGGTCAGCGTCACAGACCGACCCGCGCACCAGCTGGAAGCGGTTCTCGGGCAGTTGGGCCAGTGACGCCTCGTTGGCGGCATAGGTCATGGCGTCGAGGACGGTGACGGTGGCGTCGGTGTTGTCGAGGACCCAGTGGGTGAAGTTACTGCCGATGAAACCGGCCCCGCCGGTCACCAAGAGGGAGGGCATGGTCGTTAGTCTACGGAGAGTGAGGCGTTAGCTGCCTCACTGGCACCAGTTCTCGCCGTTATGAGTTCTCAGTGCTGCGAGGTTGTGTGTTTCATAGCTGCTCAGCGGCAGGAACGCTGCGGTACCGGTGAGACGAGTCACTCGACAACAACGACACAACCGGGGCACGTCAGCGTGACCGCCGTCCCGTCACACTGTTGGTGACCTCTCACCAGCGAAGGTTGTGCGGGAAGGCCTGTAACGGTCACTGGAGTCTCGCTTCGGCTTGCGATGACGGTTACTCCAGGGCGCTTCATGGCGACAGCGTCGGGGGAGAGAACCTCCATCGTCGTGGAACCGAGACTGCTGGCATTACGGCGTGGAAAAGACGAGCGGATCTCTAACAGTTGTCGATACCACTGCAGCATGTGCGCATGAGTGGGGTCGCTGCGCTCGGCCCAGTTGAGTTGAGCTGACCTGAAGGTCTTCTCAGATTGAGGGTCAGGAATATCGCCTTGCCATCCCATCTTTGTGAATTCCTGGCGGCGACCGGTGGTGACCATTGGACCAAGGTCGGGGCCAAGATCGCTGAAGAAGGGGAACGGGGTCGACGCCGCCCATTCTTCACCCATGAAGATCATTGGGGTGAACGGCCCGAGCAGATACAGGGCTGCAGCTGCGGCCTGAAGATTCGGGTCGGCACCGTTGTGGCCCAGACGGTCCCCGATGGCGCGATTTCCCACTTGGTCATGGTCCTGGATGAAACTCACAAAGGACGCCGCGTTGTAGTGGGAGCTGTTGACGTCGACCGGGGCTCCCCAGTTTTGTTCCCGGAAAGATGACCATCCTCCGTCGTGAACAAAGACCTTGGTGAAGGCCTTGGCGAGAGTCTCGGCGCTACCGAAATCGGCATAGTAACCGTCGGTCTCGCCGGTGAAGAAGGCATGTAGCGCGTGGTGGATGTCGTCGTCCCATTGCATTGTCATGCCGCGCGCCCCGTCGGTGGTACCGACGGCAGTGACCATGGTCGGCTGGTTGAGATCGGACTCGGCGATGAGCGCCAGCGGGCGACCGATCTGCGCTGACCACTCGGCGACCCTGGTGGAAAGCTCAGCGAGGATATGGGTTTCAGACTCATCGACGAGGGCATGAACGGCGTCCAATCGAAGTCCATCGAGCCCGTAGTCCACCAGCCACTGGTGGGCATTGTCGATCACGAATTGACGAACGGGCCTGTTGTCGTCACCGTCGAAGTTCACCGCGTCACCCCAAGGAGTTGGGTGACGATGGTTGAAGTAGGGGCCGAAGTTGGCCAAGTAGTTCCCCTCCGGCCCCACATGGTTGTAGACAACATCGAGGATGACCCCGAGTCCTCTGGAATGGGCGGCGTCGATGAACTGCTGGAAGTCCGCTGGGCCGCCGTACGTGTTCTGCGTCGCATAGAGGTCAACGCCGTCGTACCCCCACCCCCGGCTACCGGGGATCTGGGCGACCGGCATGACCTCGACGGCCTCCACTCCAAGCTCGACGAGATCGTCGAGGTGGTCGATGGCGGCGGCGAAAGTGCCCTGTTCGGTGAAGGTGCCGATGTGCATCTCGTAGAGCACGCGGCCCTTGAGATCCATACCTTTCCATGGGGCTGGTTCGCGCGGGAGGTACATCTGCGAGGGGCCATGGACACCGTCAGGCTGGTACCGACTGCGTGGGTCAGGTAGCGGGTCGCCACCGTCGAGCACGAATTGGTAGCGCTGGCCGTCCTCAACAGGCTGGGGGAGTACCCACCATTGCCCCTCCCGGGTCATGTCGAGCAGATGTCCGTCAAGAAGGGTCTGGGCTTTCTTGGCGTTGGGGGCCCAGACCGTCACGTGGTTCGTCATCTCTTCTCCTCCCCGACCAGCAGCGCAACCGGCATATCGTCGAGCAGATCGGCAAGTTTCACCATGGGTCCCTCAACCGTCTTTCCGGTGATGACATCGGTGAACGTCCCTTCGGGCAGCACGACTTGGTGATCGGCCCAGCCGCCGCGTCCCTCCAGCGCCCCGGCCAGGCGGGTGGCAACGGTGATGGCAGTTGGGGGTTCGTCGTCGATACTGCGGGCAAAAGCGACAGCGTGGCCGGTGGTTGTCGCCACGGGACGGTAGTTCGCATGGTCACCTCGGAAGGCGTCGGGGTGTCGGCGTCGGACGTGGAGGGCTCGGTGGACAACAAGCAGTTTTTCCGCATCCAGGCGGTCCGCTGCCGCTACTGCGTCGAGGTTCTCCTGCACCGCCCGCAGCAGTCGATCGGAACGATCATGGTCAACTGGACGGCGATTGTCTGGGTCAACCAGCGATAAGTCCACGACCTCGCACCCTTGGTAGGTGTCGGGAACCCCAGGCATGGTCAGCTGCACCAGTACACGCCCGAGGATCGCCGCTCGGACGGCAGTCCTGGTCGTCTCGGTGAAGGTGTCGAGGGCTTCGGCTACCGACTCGTCAGTCAGACAGAACGTGGCGAGGTCCATCAGCGCCGATTCGTAGTCCTCATTCGGATCGGTCCAAGTGGTGTGGGATTTGGCCTCCCGCACGGCTTTGGTTAGGTATGCCACCAGCCGGTCCGCGCTGATCGGGGAGGCACCGGCGGCAGCCCCGGGGAGCCGCCATGTTCCTGCCAGGGTCTGCCACAGCAGATTGACGGCTGCCCCGTCGAGTAATTCAGATCGCTGGTCTGCAGTAGCGGTCTCCAGAGTCGCGACGGTCTGATCCCACTCGTGCGGGAATTCCGTGAGACAGGCCAGTCGGGCACGGACATCGCTCGACCTCTTGGTGTCATGGGTGGACAGGGTTGTCATCGTGGTCGGGAACGTCTGCCCGAGAGTCGTTGCGAAGTCGTGGAATTCGTCGACCGAGATTCCCGCTACCTCGGGGTCGCAACCCACCTCGTTGACAGCGATGAAGCGGGTGTAGCGATAGAAAGCGGTGTCCTCCTTGGCCTTGGCCATGACTGGGCCGCAGGTCTGGGCGAAACGCACCATGAACTCGTCGCGGCTGGCCTGTACTGCTGGGTCGGTCGAGGGTCCAAGACGACCGCACACCATGTCGACGACCAGTTCAAGGGTGTCGTGTTCGTCTTCCGGTAGCTCCATGCGCGCCAGGTCGGCAGCAGTCTCGATGACTTTGACCTCGCCAGGTCCGGGAATCCGGCCAGGCTCCAGGTAAGCGCGGTACCGATCCATGGCCACCAGTAACTCGGTGATGGCCCGGGTGAGCTGACGGCGCGTGTGGTCACGCAGCATGATGTCTGAGGCGCAAATGTCCATCGCGACATTCGCCAACCTATTGAGCTCGGTGACGAGCATGTCATCGAGCACCTCTCGCTTGGCGCGGTCAAGCTCGGCGGGGAAGGACCCCGTCGATTCGTCGCCAGAGCACATCCGCTCATAGAGGGTGCTCAACGGCACCATTCCGGCCGGGTCAATGAACAGTCCGTCGACGCGCAGCAGTGAGTCGTAGCCTGTTGTACCGGCGCATGACAGTTCGGTTGACAAGGTTTCGGAGGGCTCGAGGATTTTCTCGACGACGACCCAGGCGCCATCAGTGGCCCGTTGCAGGTCCGCCAGATATTTGCGTGGATTGGCTAGGCCGTCCGGGTGGTCAATGCGGAAACCGTCGATGAGTCCGTCACGATAGAGCTGCAACAGCTTGGTGTGGGAGGCCTCGAAGACATCGTCGTCCTCGACACGGATGGCAGCGAGAGTGTCAACGTTGAAGAAGCGGCGGTAATTGAGTTCCTCGGTGGCGACCTTCCAGTAGGCCAACCGGTACCACTGCTGGTCGAGCAGCTCGGCCAGTGGCAACGATTCGGTTCCCGGTCGCACCGGGAAAACATGGTCGTAATAGACGACCACGTGCTCCGGATGGGTCATGCCGTCTTGATCTGGGATGTCCCGGGTCTCAACGTGGATGGTGCCAGCCGTCAGCTCAGTGCCGATACGATCCCCAAGGATGGGCATGAGGATTGACAGGGAGCTTGAGACATCGACGTCGAACCAGGTTGCGAACGGGGAGGACGGACCATCTCGCAGGACGCTCCACAGCGCAAAGTTGTGCCACAGCGGGGTCGGCACCGCCATGTGGTTGGGAACGACGTCGACGACGATTCCCAGTCCGGCCTGATGTGCCGTCGTGCACAGTAAACGGAACCCATCCTCGCCGCCGCATTCCTGGGAGATATGGGTGTGGTCCACGACGTCATAGCCGTGGGTAGACCCTGGTGCGGCCTGCAGGATAGGGGAGCAAAAGAGGTGAGTGACGCCAAGAGCAGCCAGGTGGTCAACGTGGGCGAGGGCGTCAGCGAAAGTGAAGTTCTTGTTGAACTGCAGACGGTATGTGGAGGCGGGCGCGGGCGTGGAAGTCGTCACGTGGTCCACTGTAAGGGGGTGCGCTGACACGTTTGGGACTCCCGGTGTTCCGGGCTGTGCTCTGGGTCAGGGCCTTACTGTTCTGGGTTGGAACGTGCTCAGTGCTTACGCGAGGTGTACGGAGGCCCACAGCCAGGCTCGCAGCCGACTTGCCCTTTCCCTCTGGAACTCGCGCAGTTGCGGCATTCCGGCAGGATCAGGCTTGCGGCATTCGCGCTCCGAAAGCCCCAGCACGGCCACCATGAGGTCGACTATGGGTTCCGTGGCAGGTTCGCCGTGAGTGGACGGGGAGAACTCAGCCGCAACGCGGTTCACAAGGTCATCTGCTCGATTCCACTTCGGGGCGTCCAGGGGATCAGTGTGGATGATGTCGATGATGAGGTCGGCAGCGTCGACCCATGCCGGTCCTACGACGGCGTGGGACCAATCGACGAGGACGGCCCCTTGGCTGCTCAGCAGAATATTGTCGGAGCGAGCGGCACCGTGGATGATCGTGTCACCGGATACGTGATAGGCGAGCCTCTCGACACGTCCGGCAAGATCGGGCATACGTTCCGCGAGCCACGGATCAAGATCAGTCGGAGGGTTGTCCATGAAGGTGTCCCATACCGATAGATAGTTCTGTAGCTGTGCGGAAAATGGTTCCCATTGCTCATGGAAGCCTGCGGTCGTCTCGGCCAGTCGGGACAATGCGGCCAAAGTGGTGGTGATGTCTTCGTCGGACCAGGGCAGTTCGGGGTGGGGGCCTTCGACGTCAGAGGTCACGATGCCGGCCCAGCCGTCAACGTCGATCTGGCCCAGTAACCGTGGTGCGGGGGCGGCCTCGGGAAGAAATGACAACACGGCGGCTTCGCGACGGTTGAGGTTAGGGATGTCCGCGTTGATGTCGGGATGACTGATTTTGACGAAAGCGTGGGTGCCGTCTTCAGTGACGACCCGGGAGGCAAGGCCCGGAGTGGTGCCATGGGTTTGAACGGTAGTGACGGTGACTGGAGAACCGAGGATTTCGGCAACACGTTCGCGGACCGGCTCGGGCAGTTCATCCCAGCGGACTCGTGACGGTTTCATGGACGCCTCCTTATAACCCTGCCTCCTACGATAGTTCACACGGTGGCGGCACCGTCATCGTGGTGTTCAATAACGCGGCGAACTCGGCGGGATAATATGAATTAAGCCTTTTGGGGTCAGGGTGGCCAGAAAGACGATGAGAAATCGTAGGTTTCTTGTCGAGATGACTGAGATTCCGCGTCATTTTTGTATTGAGATGGTAGGAATCGCTATTCGAGACGCTCTCGTTGCCAGTGGGTGAGCAGGGCGGCGAGGGCACGAAAAACGATGTCACGACGTCAGCGCTCCTGAAAAAAGCGGGCTACTCATCAGCAGATGAATAGCAATATTCATCTGGCAACGAGTAGCCCGCCCGCCGTTAGCACGTCATGCCTGGCGCAGGTCAATGCTCAGTGGTTGTAGTCGCGGCGTACAGCTTAGGCCGCGCTGCTGACCACCGGGAGTGTTACTCCATCTACCAACAATCCAGGCAAAGGCGTTTACTTCTCGCCGGAACTGCCGGTGGCCGGAAGTTTTGTCGGAACAGCAGTCACCTCAGCAGACGATGGTGCAGAAGCCTGTGGCTTGGTTGCAGATTGTGATGGTGCTGGAGTTTGTGGCGTGGTTTCGGATTGTGATGGCACCGGAGCCTGGGAAGTGGCAGCCGGCTGTGATGGTGATGGTGTAGTCGTTGGAGCCGCAGGCTCCTTCCCGGTGCTCACTGCACCGATGTCATGAGTGTTTGCTTCCCGGCCGAAGAAATCAGTGCCAAGCGCGAAACCGTTGTCGTCTGTCACTGCTTTGCCGTTGCCGATAGCGGGAGAACCTTCGGCCAGTTTGTACCCATCGAAGTCGGTGGAATGCGCGTCGGCTTCAGCGAAATCGACCCCCGGGAAGTAGTGGTTTCGGGCAGCCATGTCAGCAGCTGGGGCGGTGGGTCCTGTACCAGGGTCAACCATCACTTTTTCGCCCTTGTCAAGGGTGACGGCAGCCTTGTCGCTGGCCGGGGTGTTTGCGTAGTTGTAGTAAAGATTATTGGAGTAAGTGACTTTGGCATTTCCGTCAATGTCAGAATTATTCCAGGTGATTTTACCTATTGGCTCCCAAGATTCGGTGCGTGGTTTGTCACTCATGTTGTAGAAGATGTTGTTTTCTACCTTCATGGTGCCCTGCTGGGCCTGAGCAGGGTGCAGCACCGAAGATCCTTCTTTGAGATAGAAGGTGTTGTTGTAGACGTGCGCGTTCGGGTACAAACCGGAATACGTTGGCACCCAGTAGGTGGGTGACAGCGCACCCAGCGAATCGTTCTGTGCAATGTTAAATCGGAAGGTCGAATTTGCTGCTTGGTGACCGCAGAACATGACGGTTCCGCCAGAGTTGTTGGCAGAGTAGTTGTATTCGTAGAGGGTGCCGTCACCAGAATCAGCATCCCACGGCATTCCGTCGCCGTTACCTTTGTCGGCTCCGAGGGTGTTGTAGGCCTCGTTAAACCGGAACTGAGCGTTCTTGGACTTCCATGGCCAGACAGAAGCCGCCACCCGGCCGCCAGTCTTGTCGAACTTACCTTGATGGCCTTCTGAGGCGAAGAGGTAGTCCGTTGTGTTTATCTGTGCAGCGATATCGGTAGCCACATTCGATTCGATGATCGGCTTATAACCGTACATTGCCGTGATCGCGTCGCCGCCAATGTTCTTAATGAAGTTGCGGCTGATCTCCATATTGGTTGAGCCATAAGTAGTGATCGCGTCATCTGGAATCTGGTCCAGCCCGTCCAGGGCGGCCGAGCCGTAGGCGCTGTAAACCGCTGCAATGCCCCAGCGGTTGGAGTCTTCCACGCGGTTGTCGACGATCTTCAGATCGTTAAAGCGCGGATACCCGTTGGCCGGCTCAGTCAATTCCGGTACGAAATTGGCATCCTTGCGTTCGCTGTCAGGGGCGATGTCGCCCGACGCGATGAAAGAGCTGAAGTATATTGCGCCGTTGAGAGAATGCTTGTTATAGACATTGCCCTGAACGGAATGTACATAGAGGTCTTGAAGGGTGACGTGATCGAGGGTTCCCTTATTTTGAGCTACGCCGGCGATGCCGGTGCGATCAAGCGCGCAGTTATCGTTGTATGCGCAGCCATTTTCCAAGCCAGATGCGTCCTCGACACGGGCGTTGGTGATTTCCAGGTCGGAAATCTCGATATTCTCGGCGTCCTTGAGAAGGATCGTCGACGATACTGCATCTTTGTTGAGGTAGTGCTGAGCGTGCGAGAGTGTTAAGCCGTAGTCGAGTTTCCACTGGCCGGAACCGTTGGCAGCAATGACGGGCTTAGCTGTTCCGTCACCGTAGGCGGAGACGGTTACCGGGGCACCGTTGGTATCAGCTTGGAACGCACAGCCAGTGCCATCGTTGAAGGAGAAGTTCTCATCTCCGGTTATGCATAGGTGCTGGTCGTTAAAAGTGTCCCCGCGTTTGAGGAGGATTTTATCTCCCGAATGCAGAGTGAGCTTATTGACCGCATCTAATGTTTGGAATGGTTTATCCTCAGATTTTCCATCGTTGGTATCGCTGCCTGAGGCGCTGACATAATACGTTGCTGTCGGTGTCAGCTCGGTGCTGGTGGGACTGGCAGACGCTAGCGGAGGTGAGAGCGTCACAAATCCTGTCGCCATGGCTGCCGCGACGGCGAGGGAGCCAAATCTTCTCCTAGTCATTTTTATTTCCTATCTAGTAATGCGTGCTGACTATCCTTGGGTATAGGTAGCCTGCACAAAATCAACAACATCGTTGGGGTCCGCAACCGTGTGCATATGCTTCACGGTTGAGGCTCGAAGCTGGTCATATATCGTGCGTCGCAGATCAGTCTCTACCAGAGGAGAAATGACCTTCCATTTCTCAGATTCTGAACTAATACCCTCGATACTTGGTCCGAAGTTCCAGGATCGTGATTTATAATATGCGCGAACCTCCTTGTCCGTTACGTCCATGCCAGGAGCGTCATCGTCATTAATGTACTGATTGGCGAGTTGGGTCTGGTACCGCTCAACCAATGTGGGGAAGATATCGGTATCTATACCATAGGTTGTTGGACCACTTGTCTTATCGCCGAGATTGGGTGGAATTAGCTCACGAAGATTGCTCAGAACGTCATCCCATGTGGCGTTTTCCGTCTGCCCGGCGTCGGCTGCTAGGTGGTATGTCGACTGTTGTTTTTCTAGCAGATGTACCGCGAGACAGGCCGCATGGTGTGCTGGGTCCTTGGCGTCTTGACACAGTGCGGAGGTCGCCGTAGACAATGCGGAGTCCACCTGAGTTTCGAGCCGTTCGGCCTGGCTGCGGGGTTTGGTCCGCAAGGCGGTGGTGCACGTTTCTTCTGTGCTTTGCCAAAAGTCAGAGCCGATGGATCGTTGGCCGTCGCCACAGTCGGCAACGACCTGAGTCTTCACCTCACGCAGGGCATATCTAAGCTGCCCTGCCTGCACGGGCTGGCCATCAATGCTGAGACTCGTGGGTGCATTATCGGAAAGCTTTCGCACTGACATCGCCGGTGAGGTCGAACCATCGACGCGGCCTAGGTGGCTGCGAAACCCGAAGATCGTCAAGGCAACAATGGCTGCAACGAGCACGATAGAGCCGCAGGTTATCCAGATCAGAGTGGAGCGGTGCCTTGGGGTGCCCCGTCTAGTGGAGCCGGAGCATAAACCCTTCATGAGGGCGAATATATAGCACCCGCGAAGTTCCGTGTGCAGCACCCCAGGGGGCTATTCGGCGTCATTTAACCAGGTCGATCCTAGTAATAATAATAGTTATAGCAGGGATTGTGTTGTCTGTGACGGAAGAGGAGTGCGACGTGTGATGGCGTGGCGGCGTTGAGATGGTGACGCCTGGGGTGCCTATGAACCTATCGTTGCTGCTAACGCGCTGATGAGAGGGCCTCCAGGCCCGACGAATTGATGTGCGCAGAAATCAACAGCCCGCCCCAAGGTAGACCAAGGGGCGGGCCATCCGCGGAGGATACGAGATTCGAACTCGTGAGGGCGTGAACCCAACCCGCTTTCCAAGCGAGCGCCATAGGCCTCTAGGCGAATCCTCCGCCGAGTAACATACCTGCACTTCTCGCATGGCGCCAATCCGGGCTGTCAGTTGTGTCGTGGTCAGTTTTCACTAGTGGGCGTCGCGGCCTCGGAGCCGATCTATCGCCCGGCGGTCTTTCTTGGTGGGCCGCCCGGCTCCACGGTCGCGACGGGCGACGGGGGTAGATAGGTAGGCAGGTCGAGGAGCTGACAAATCCTGGTAGGCCTCGACCGCGAGTTTGGCCCCGACTCGTTTGGCGATGGGATCGATGACTTTGAGCACCCTGTCCCAGCCGGGGGTGTGGATAGTGACGACATCACCGGGCTTGACGCCATGGGACGGTTTGACTGGATCGCCGTTGAGACGGATGTGACCGCCTTTGACGGCCTCGGTGGCCAGCGACCTTGACTTGTAGACACGCACCGACCACAGCCATACATCGATCCTCGTCATCATGCCTCCCCGCACCGTGGAAAACGTGACAGTAATGCTAGGGCGAGCCATGCCTCGTTGCAGACGATGGTAGTTCGTGCAGCAATACCACGGCTTGTTCCTCGGATAGCGCGTCGGATAGAGTGGAACTCGGTTCCTCGTGCGGCGGCACCCGACTGAACTCCCCCAGGACCGAGAGGTAGCAAGGGTAGGTTGGCTCTACCGGGTGCGCGGGGAACCCTTTTTATGTCTGTGCATATCTGTGACAATGCTTCGGCACCGAGAGGGGGTCGCTATGGACGATCAGCGGCGCATTATCACCACTGACCGTGCCGGTTCCATCTGGGCAGGTATCACCTGGTGCTCGCTGCTGCTGTTTATCGTCTCCGGTCTGCTCGCGATGATGGCCCAAACCGTACTGCCGGCCAATCTCGGTTACCCTCAGCTTCACGACAGCGGGGTGCCAGCATGGTTGACGTGGACGGTGGTCGGGGTAGACATCGCCGCGTTTTTCGTCCCGCCCTTGGTGACGACCTCTTGCGGGCGTAAAGCCAAGAGGCTGGGACATCCAGTGCGTTCGGCTGTTCGGATCGCCTGGGTGACTTTCGCCGTCGTAACCCTCATCAGCCTGCTGTTGGTCCTCTTTGGCTGAGGTTGTTCCGCTCACAGCCCCCCGGACCGAAGAGAATTGTGTCGTGATCGTCAACTAGGGTTCTTCCCGTGGATGAAAGGGTGCCTGAGCCGGGCATGGAGGACGAGGTCGTCGAACCTGAAGCCTTCGAGCAAGACGGTCCGGATCTTTTTGGCGACGAGCAGCCGCCGCGCCCCCTCATGCCCCCTGACGAAGCCACCCCTGACGACGATCTCCCTTCCGATCTGCGTGACCCGGGGCCGCTGGACGGTCCGGAGACCCCTGCGGAACCTGATGGCCTCGAGACCGAGGAAGATGAGATGGACGCCGACGTCATTGCGGGGAGCCAAGAATTCATCACGGAAGGCCCCGGCACCGTCCCCGATGATATGCCAGAGCCCCCGCTAGCCCTCTACCGGCGTTACCGTCCCGAGACTTTCGACCAAGTCATCGGTGAAGACCACGTCATCGAGCCTCTCAAGCGTGCCATCCTCAACAATCGCGTCAACCATGCCTATCTGTTCTCCGGGCCGCGTGGCTGCGGCAAGACGACGACTGCCCGGATTTTGGCCCGAGCGCTCAACTGCGAGCAGGGACCGACGCCGACTCCGTGCGGAAAGTGTCAGTCGTGCCGCGATCTAGCCTGTGGTGGTCCCGGGTCGATCGACGTCATCGAGATCGACGCGGCCTCCCACGGAGGCGTTGACGACGCCCGTGATCTGCGGGAGCGGGCCTTCTTCGCCCCGGTCCATTCGCGCTACAAGATCTACATCATCGACGAGGCCCACATGGTCACCCCGCAGGGATTCAACGCCTTGCTGAAACTCGTCGAAGAACCGCCGCCGCACGTCAAATTCATCTTTGCGACGACGGAGCCTGAAAAGGTGATCGGGACAATCCGCTCCCGAACCCACCACTATCCCTTCCGCTTGGTGCCGCCGAAGATTCTTGTCGACTATTTGGGTGGGCTGTGCGCCAAGGAGGGGATCGACGTTGACCACGCCGTCCTTCCCCTCGTCGTGCGTGCTGGTGGCGGGTCGGTGCGAGACAGCCTGTCGGTACTGGATCAGCTGCTCGGCGGTGCCGCTGACGGTCACGTCAGTTACGAACAGGCGGCAGCTCTGCTCGGCTACACTCCCGAGGCCCTTCTCGACGAGATTGTTGACGCTTTTGCAGCTGGCGACGCTCATGAAGTCTTTGCCACCATCGACAAGGTTATTGAAGTCGGTCAGGACCCGCGTCGTTTTGCTGAGGATCTACTGCGCCGGATGCGTGATCTTGTCATCATCTCGGCGGTCCCGGACGCGTGTCGTACTGGACTCATTGACGTCTCTCCCGAGCAGGCCACTCGATTGGCTCATCAGGTGGCTGGTTTTGGAGCCGGCGAACTCACTCGTGCTGCCGAGGTTCTGGCTACCGGCCTGACGAATATGCGCGGCACGACCGCCCCTAGGCTTCATCTGGAGCTGATGTGTTCGCGGATTTTGCTTCCTGCAGCTGACACTGACGGTCGAGGTATCCATGCCCGTCTGGAGCGGTTGGAACGTAGACTCGGCGTCTCGGGTCCTGTTGACGAAGGTGACCGCAATACGACTCAGAGTCGGTCTGGTCCCCGCCCCGCCGAGCGGCCTCAGCGCCCTCCCCAGCACTGGCCGGGCGGGGGTTCCGCAGCTGCCGATCATGCCCAGCAACCTGCCGATCACCTCCCGGAACGCAACGAGACTCAGAACGTGCCAGGTGATCGTCGCTCGGGTCCTGCGCAGACCGCTCAGCCGGAGACGCGTGTCGGCACGTCCGGGCCGTCGGCTGAGTCCCGTGGCCCCCAGCAGCCCGCCCGGCGTCCTTCTGGACGTCCGCGTCCCAGCCGTAGGGACTATCGGCCAGGTAATCAATCCGCTGGCCAGCCGTCGCCGGTTCCGAACCATCCGGGTGAGCAAGGCAGTCATGCAGAGGGTGTCATCGACATCACGACCCTGCGTCGTGAGTGGCCGCAGGTACTGGACGCTGTCAAGGATGGCGGACGCGTTGCCTGGATGATTCTCAGCGGTTACGCCCAAGTCTTGGAGGTTCACGGTAACCAAGCCACTCTGGGATTCTCCAACCCGGGCGCTCGGGAAGGGTTCGTCAACGGTAATTACCCCAAGATCCTGCACGACGCCGTCGTGAAGGTGTTGGGGGTGGACATGGCTTTCACAGCGGTAATTGGAGAGCCTCCGGCGGCAGTACGTCCCGAGTTCCACCAGGAACCGACGGCTCCCGAGCCTCCGGCAGATCACTCCTGGGCTTCGTCGCCGCCTGATAGCTGGGTCAGCGATCCGGGACGCAGCGATCGTCAACCGGACCCTACTCCACCTGGCCGGGCTTCTCAGGACCGACCGGGTGATCGTCAGCCGGGTTCTGATGACGTCTCAGTCGAGTTCGCGAACACGTCGTCCAACAGTTCCCGCCCCACCGACCCGAGCGAGAACGCCTCCGTCTCTGGCTCCACCGTCGAGAACCAGCCCGGAGAGGTTCACGATAAGGTCGGGGAGTCCGGGCTGGTAGCTGGCGGCCAGGGGTCAAACAGTGCCGAGGGTCCAGTTAGTGCCGAGGACCCAAGCAGTGCCGATTCAGGCGGTGCCAAGGATTCAGGCAGTGTCGAGGGTCCAAGCAGTGCTGAGAGTCCAAACACTGCCGAGGCAGCTGATCCACCCCCAGATATGGTGCCGACCGACCCTACCGAGAAGGCTGGCAGCAGTGAGTCCCAAGAGCCAGACCAGGGTCAGAGGGACTCCGGCGTACCGCCCCAGACCGGCTCATCATCCCACGCCATCACCCATCGCTGGAGCGAGCGTGTCAAGAGCAGTGTCCGTCCGCTCGAGACCGGCCGTCATCGTCTGGTCCCGGTGGAGGAGCCTCCTGACGAGGAGGGCGAATGGGACGATACGATCTTGGAGGAGTCCAATGAGAGTCCAGTCGACCTCATCATGCGTGAGCTGGGCGGGATCGTCATCGATACTTCCGGCGATACAGCTGGCACATGAATGTGTCGGAATTGACGCGCAGATGTCTGACTCACAGACTCGTCGTCGCTACCGGCTACTGTGGATGACGACATCAGGCTGCCCCACAGATAGAGGACCAGGGGCCACACACAGGGAGACATCATGACCACTGGAGGATTTGACCTCGGCGGACTCGACATGGGTGCCTTGCTCGCTCAGGCCCAGTCTGTCCAGAGCCAACTCGAGGCGGCCCAGAATAAGCTCGCTGAAAGCAGTTTCAAGGGCACCGCTGGCGGTGGACTCGTGTGCGCGACGGTCACCGGAGCCGGTGAACTCGATGGCCTCACGATCGCACCCGAGGCCCTTGAGGACACCGACGCCGAGACCCTGGCTGATCTCGTCGTGGCCGCCGTCAAGGACGCCACCGAGCAGGCTCGCACCATGCAACGGTCCCTCATGCCGCAGGTGCCCGGCATAGGACTGTGAACCCCACCGACAGGAGGATTAATGTACGACGGTCCGCTGCAGGAACTCATTGACGCCCTTTCCCGGCTGCCTGGGATCGGGCCGAAGGGCGCTCAGCGGATCGCTTTCTACATCCTTGACGCTCCTGTCGACGAGGTCAACGAACTAGCCGACGCCCTCCGTGAGGTCAAGGAGAAGGCCAAGTTCTGCAAGGTCTGCTTCAACGTCTCCTCCGATGAGGTGTGCCAGTACTGCCGTGACCCGCGTCGGGACCAGTCGATGATCTGCGTCGTCGAGGAGTCTAAGGATGTCATCGCGGTGGAGCGTACCCGGCAGTTTCGTGGTCTGTACCACGTGTTGGGCGGGGCCATCTCCCCGCTGGATGGCAAGGGTCCTGCTGATCTCCACATTCGTGAATTGTGCCAGCGGCTGGCCGACGAGACGGTGACCGAGGTGATCCTTGCTACCAACCCGAACCTCGAGGGGGAGGCCACGGCGACGTACCTGTCTCGTCTCATTAGTCCCATGGGCGTCACGGTGTCGCGTCTGGCCTCGGGTCTGCCGGTCGGCGGCGACCTGGAATACGCTGACGAGGTAACACTGGGGCGTGCCTTCGAGGGCCGTCTTCGCGTCGGCGTCGGTGCCTGATGTGTGTTCTGTCTCATCAGGTGGTCAAAAAACTGATGTTTATTTGACCGACGGATAGCGTGTATACGGCTTCTCAACGACGATTACATCACGGTACCCGGAGGTCGTATGTCCATTAAGTTTGCCATCCTCGCCTTACTGGCTGAGACTCCTCGTCACGGGTATGAGATCAAGAATGAGTTTGATCGTCGTACAAATCACACCTGGTCCCTCAATATCGGACAGGTTTACACAACTTTGGACCGCCTTGAGCGTGACCGATTGTGTTTCCGTGGCGACGAGACTCCCGATGGCAGGGTGATTGCCACCATTACCCCAGCAGGTCGCGAAGCGGTGCGTCAGTGGTTTGCCACCCCCATTGCGCCTCGTACCCCGCCGCGCAATGAGCTGGCCATCAAGATTGCTCTTGCTGCTACCTCGAAGGATATTGACGTTGCTGCCCTGATCCAGGATCAGCGCCGCGCCACCACGCACCAGCTGCAGGAATACCGTCAAGCCCGTGACGGTGTGGCCGGAGATGATCTCGCCGGTCAGCTCCTTATCGACGGAATGGTTTTCGCTGCGGAGGCCGAGCTGCGCTGGCTTGACCACTGCGCGGCCAAGGTCGCCGAGAAAGTTGGGGCTGACTGACCCGCAGACTGCCCTGGTTAACCAGCGGTTACTGTCCTGCTGGGGTGACGTGCGGGTACTACCGCGTTGTCGTTACTACCGTGCCCAGGTTCCCGTCATGGACGGGTCGTTGTCAGGATTGTTGAGAGCCGGATGGTGCGGATCAGCCGGGGGCTGGGAGCGACGACGCCGCCGTTCGCGGGGAACAGCCTGGCCAGCACCCCAAGACGCCAGAGTCGCCAACCGGGAGCGCAGGTCTTTCGGCAAGGTGAAGGGGCGAGCAATGAGGGCTCCGAAGCTGCCGCCCACCGCCAGCGCTACCCCTACCAGCAGAGCTTCCAGGAAGAGGGTCCAGCCATTGTCGGTGGTCCCGGTGGTGTCGGTCTGGGAGTTGACGATCATGTATAGCGCTCGGTACATCATGACGCCAGGCATTAACGGGACGATGGCGATCGTCACCAGACCGAGTTGAGGTATTTTCCAGCGTTGCGCGCCTAGGGCGGCAATGATCCCGGCGACCATGGCGCCAAGTCCGGAAGCGGCAGACACTGATCCTGTCAGCTGCATTCCGAGGAGATAACCGGCCCACGCGGCAGCCCCCAGCACCGCACAGATAGCCAGGGTGCGGTATCCGGCGTGGGAGGAGACTCCGAAGGTGACGGCGATGACAGCCGCGCAGATCATTTGCAGAATGGGGTTGGTCGAGAACCCCAAGGCTGGCGAGATGTACCCCGGCACGCCTAGTCGTAGCCCGATCCACATGACGGTGATGATGCCCAGGATGATGCCGCCTGTTTGTACAAACCCCTCCAAGAATCGTCCTGAACTGGTGACGACGTAGCCGTCGAGGGCGTCCTGGGAAGCGGTGACGAAGGAACCTCCTGCCAGCAGGGAGACGATTCCGGCCGCAACGATGAGGGAGGGGGAGAGGGGAAGGGGTTCGTGAGAGGCTGCCATGTACACCATTACGAGCAGGGCGAATGCAGTGGCGACGGCTCCGCCGGCAGCTTGGGTGAAGAAGTTCGTGATCCTTTTGCGCGCCATCGCCTGAACGGTGGCGTCGACGAGGCAGGTGGAGAAAAAGCTCAGCACACCGTCCATGACGGTGCCGCCGAACAGAGTTGACAGCCCGGCACCCATAAGACCCATGTTCATGGTGACGAACCATTGCCGGTAGAGACGCGGGCTTCGGGTGATGGCCGCAAGTCGATCGGCGGCCTCCTCCAGTCCAACTGGTGTGGTCTTATCGCAAATGTCGTCGACGAGGAGCTGGAGTTCGCCCAGTCTCTGGTAGTCGTTGCTGCTGGAACGCACTACTCGCAAAGCGGTGATTGGGTCTTCTTCCAGGCCACGGTGCTGGGTGACGATGACAGAGGTGTTGGTGATGTCGATGTGGACGGTCACCCCGTAGGTTGCGGTGATTCGCAGGGCCATCGCGATGGCTTCCGAGACCGAGCCTCCGACCGAGATCGCCATGACGGCGACCCGTGTTACCAGGTCGACGACTCGTCGTGCCTGCTGTTCCGCCATGTCGGCGTCGCCCGGGTTGAGGGCGAGGGTGGTCTCCATCGGGGTTTCCGCACGGAAAAAGCGCTCCAAGGGCACACGACGTGCGCGGTGAACCTTGGGAGGCCGGGAGCGATGGTTTTTGCACGCGCTGGTCTGCGGTGAGGTCGTCACGGACGGCGGCAAGGTCCATGACGTCGAGGCGGTGTGCAGTGAGCCGAGTCGTGTCGGGCTGTCGTCAATCGCTGGGGTGGAGGGTTTCGGGCGGACGCGGCTTTGGGGTGCGGGCTGAGCCGACGCTTGCCCGGGGCGAAAGATACGCGCGTCGATACCGTCAGCGGTGAGCGGGATGGGTTCGTCGTCGTGCCAGGGGTGCTGAGGTGACGCGGACCCGCTGCGAGTGTTCTTCCGCTCATCCGTCATCGCCAGTACCCCCTCTGCACAGGAACACCCCGCACAACCATTGTGGTGGTCCCCGCCGACGGAACCCAAACTAGGCAAGGGTCGATAGGCTGGCTGGGTGCTTATTGCCACCGATCTTGACGGAACCTTTCTCGGCCCAGACGCGCGGGTATCTGCTCGAAATCGTGCTGCTGTTGAGGCTGCTGAGTCAGCTGGTGTGCATGTCGTCCCGGTGACTGGGCGGGCGATGAGCGGGCTGCGCAACCTTGGTCCGGTTTTCCGTCGATACGCTCTGGTGTGCAATGGCGCGGTTGGCCTGGATCTATCTACTGACGAAGTTTTGTACACCATGGCGATGTCGCCCGAGACGGTGAGGACTTTTGTCGAGACGATGACCGCTCATCTTCCGGGCTGCCTGTTTTGTGCGGCAGTCGAGGATTCTTCGGTTTTCGCCCTCGAGGCTGGCTATGACGATCTCACCCCGCCGTACGAGGCCGAGAACGACCCGGCTGAACACGTCGTGGTCACCCGGGAGGAATTGTGTTCCCGGGAGGCGTTGAAACTCATGGTCGCCCATCCGACGGTGCCGGCAGGGGAGGTTTTTACGCTGGCTGAGCGTCTCGCGATTCCGGGGGTCCACACCACATGGGCTGGATTCTCGCTGGCCGAGGCGAACCGGGCTGACGTCAACAAGGCGGTAGGGCTTAGCGAGATCTGCAGGGTTCTTGGCGAGGATCGCGCCGACGTGGTTGCTTTGGGAGATGGGGCTAATGATGTCGAGATGTTGCAGTGGGCCGGCATCTCGTACGCTATGGCCGACGCCAACCCCCTTGCCGTCGCAGCTGCTGATCTGCGCGCACCTTCCTGTGCCGAGGACGGATTTGCCGTTGTCGTCGAGAAGATCTTGGCAGCCGGATAATCTCGCAGTGTGCTCATCGCAACAGATCTCGACGGAACCCTGCTGACCCCGGAGGGCGCCATCAGCCCTCGTACCCGCGACGCCATCCGCGCGGCCGAGAAAGCCGGGGTGCCGGTCGTTCCAGTGACGGCCCGACAGATCTACGGGATTGACAAGTGGCGTGACGATTTGGGTCGGTGGGCACTGTGTTCCAACGGCGCGGTCTGTTGGGATCTTCCGGCCCGCACCGTGCTGTTCCGCCAACTCATGCCGGCTGCCGTGGCCAGGGAATTCGCTCACCGTCTGCTTGAGGCCGCCCCCGGCACCCGCTTTCTGACCATCAAGGATGACGGCTTTACATTCGCCTCTCAGCGCGGTTATGCCGAGCTGACCACCTTTGCCGATCACTCCCGTGAGCCTTCCGAGATGCCGGCTCTAGACCTCGATGAGGTCCTTACTGGTGACTGTCTCAAGATGGTGGCCCGTCACCCCAGCCTGGCCATCGAGGATCTAGCCGCCCGGGCCGCTGGGGTCGGGATGGGTGACGACGTTCATGTCACCACTTCTGGCAAGCCGATGTTGGAGATCAGCGCCAAAGGGGTCACCAAGGATTCTGGGCTGGCGATGTTGTGTAGGCACCTCGGTATCGATCAGCGCGACACCGTTGCTTTTGGGGACGGGGCCAATGACGTCGAGATGTTGGAGTGGGCAGGGGACTCGTATGCGATGGCCAACGCGGTTCCATCCGCCGTGGCAGCGGCCCGCCATCGAGCACCGTCAAATGCTGAGGATGGGGTTGCTCACGTCATCGAGGGTCTGCTGGCCGGGATGGCTGATCGTGGCTGACGGCTGGGCGGCACTCTGACTCTCGCCGGGTGCTCGTCGTCTGGAGCATGTCGGTCTGGTGGAGTAAACTGCCTGCCGATTACAAGGCAGTGATGGGGCGATCACCCCGGAGCCGCCGGAAGAACGGGCAGGTGCGCACACCGTTAACGACCTCAGTAGAACCGGCAGTGATCGATGAACCGAGAGGCCGACGTTGCTGACGTCGTGCAAGGAGGGTGGTACCGCGGGTGCCCGGAGAATCCGGTGTGCTCGTCCCTCGGAGACCCGAGACGAAGGATCCACCCGCCGCGATGACCGATGAGAATTCAGTCCGCCCTGACGACTGTGGGCAGCACAACCCTATGCAATACAACCACAACCCTATGCAATACAACACTGTGCCGCCTCAGATTGACCTTCCCGCGATGGACCACGAGATCATGGATTTGTGGGCCAGGGAGCACACGTTCGAGAAGACTCTGGAGGCCACCAAGAACGGCCAGCCATGGACCTTCTTCGAGGGTCCGCCGACCGCCAATGGTCAGCCTGGAACCCACCACGTTGAGGCCCGTGTCTTCAAAGACATCTTCCCCCGTTTCAAGACCATGCAGGGGTTCCGTGTCGACCGTAAGGCCGGCTGGGACTGCCACGGTCTGCCGGTTGAGCTGGCCGTTGAGAGAGAGCTGGGATTTACCGGAAAACCGGACATCGAAAAGTACGGTGTCGAGCCTTTCAACGCCAAGTGCCGTGAATCGGTGAGCCGTCACGTTGACGCCTTTACCGAGCTGACCGAGCGGATGGGCTATTGGGTCAACATGGACGAGGCGTACTGGACGATGAACCCGTCCTACGTCGAGTCGGTGTGGTGGGGTCTGAAGCGCATCTGGGACAAGGGTCTGCTCGGTGAGGACTACCGGGTCGCCCCCTACTGCCCGCGTTGCGGCACCACCTTGTCAGATCATGAGCTGGCTCAGGGTTACCAGGACGATCGTGATCCGTCGATCTTCGTGCGTTTCCCGGTGACTTCGGGTCCGTTGGCCGGACGCGCCAAGCTGCTGGTGTGGACGACCACTCCGTGGACCCTGGTGTCGAACACCGCCGTCGCCGTACACCCAGATGTGCGTTATGTCGTGGCCCACCAGAACCCGGTTCCGGAGGGTTCTGACGCCCTCGCTACCACCTCTGCCGACGACCCGGTCTCCGAGGACCTCGTCATTGCTGAGCCGCTGTTCGAGAAAGTACTGGGCGAGGGTTGGAGTCTCACCGGCGAATCCTTCATGGGCACTGAGATGGAGTTTTGGACCTACGAGCGCCCTTACAACTTCTTGGAGTGGCCCAAGACCGAGCGTGTCACCACAGATGGTCGTCCTACCCCTGCCGACGCTAACTACATCATTCTCGCTGATTACGTCACCACTGAGGACGGCACCGGCCTGGTTCATCAGGCCCCCGCTTTCGGTGCCGACGACCTGCTGACGTGCCGCCGCTACGGTCTGCCGCTGGTTAACCCGATCCGTCCTGACGGTACCTTCGACGAGTCTGTCCCGATGGTCGGCGGGCTGTTCTTCAAGACGGCTGACAAGCCGCTGTGCGAGGATCTCGACAAGCGCGGAATCCTCTTCCGCCTTGAGATGCACTGGCACTCCTACCCGCACTGCTGGCGCTGTGACACCCACCTCATCTATTACGCGCAGCCGTCGTGGTACATCCGCACCACACGGGTCAAGGAGCAGCTGCTCGCGCAGAACGAGGGGACCACCTGGTATCCCGAGACGATCAAGCATGGCCGCTTTGGTGACTGGCTGGAGAACAACATCGACTGGGCCGTCAGCCGGTCGCGTTACTGGGGAACCCCGTTGCCGTTGTGGCGCAATGATGACGATCCCTCCGATGTCATCTGTGTGGAGTCTCTGGCTGAGCTGTCCAGGTACGCCGGACGTGACCTCACCGGAATGGACCCGCACCGTCCGTTCATCGACGAGGTGGCTTTCACCCGGAACGGTCACACCTACCACCGTGTCCCGGAAGTGGCTGACGCCTGGCTGGACTCGGGTTCGATGCCCTTCGCCCAGTGGGGGTACCCGCACGTGCCCGGTTCCAAGGAGAAGTTCGAGTCCCATTACCCGGGCGACTTCATCTGTGAGGCCATCGACCAGACTCGCGGCTGGTTTTACACCATGATGGCGGTCGGAACTCTCGTCTTCGGCGAGTCCTCGTACCGCAACGTGCTGTGTTTGGGCCATATTCTCGCTGAGGACGGGCGCAAGATGAGCAAGCACTTGGGCAACATCTTGTTGCCGATCCCGCTCATGGATAAGCACGGTGCCGACGCGGTGCGCTGGTTCATGGCGGCTGACGGCTCGCCGTGGAGCGCTCGTCGGGTTGGTGACGAGACCATCCAGGAGACCGTCCGCAAGGTCTTGCTGACCTACTGGAACACCGTCAGCTTCCTGGCTCTCTACGCCCGCGCCAATAACTGGTCCCCGGCCACTGCTCCGGCTGCCCCGGCGGAGCGTCACGTGCTGGATCGCTGGCTGGTCAGCGCCACCAACGTCCTGGTGCGCGAGGTCACCGAGGCACTGAACAATTTCGACACCCAGCGCACCGGAGCCCTTATCGCCCAGTTCGTCGACGACCTGTCCAACTGGTATGTGCGTCGCTCCCGTCGTCGCTTCTGGGATGGCGATCCGAGTGCTTTGTGGACCCTGCATGAAACCATCGAGACCCTCACTCGTCTGATGGCCCCGATGGTCCCGTTCATCACCGAGCGCGTCTGGCAGGATCTGTTCGTGACGACGAACCCGGAGGGTCCACAGTCGGTACACCTGGCGAGCTGGCCGGTTGCCGACGAAACCGTCATCGACGAGTCCTTGACCGAGGCAATGGAACTGGCCCGACGCATCGTCGAGCTGGGGCGTGGTGCCCGCGCCGAGGCCAAGGCCAAGATTCGCCAGCCGTTGTCACGCGCCCTCATCTCAAGTGCCGCGCTGGCCGAGCTGGACGAGGATCTGCAGGCCGAGATCCGGTCCGAGCTCAACGTCATGGCTCTCGATTCCTTCACTGCAGCCGGCGACCTCGTTGACCACACTGCCAAGGGCAACTTCCGCGCCCTCGGTAAGAAATACGCCAAGGCCACCCCGAAAGTCGCTGCCGCCATCGCCGCTGCGGACCCGGAGTGGTTGGCCTCTGAATTGTCCTCCAACGGGTCGGTCGTATTGGATGTTCCGGAGGCTGAGGGTGGCAAGGCCGTCGTGACTGCCGAGGACGTCATCGTCTCCGAGCGCCCCCGCAAGGGCTGGAGTGTCGTCAACGAGCAAGGCGAGACGGTGGCCCTGGATTTGGAGATCACCCCTGAGTTGGCCCGGGCTGGCCAGGCTCGCGAGGTGATTCGGTTCATTCAGGACAGTCGGAAGAAGGCCGGGCTGGATGTTTCCGACCGTATTTCCTTGTCATGGCAGGCTGACGGTGAGTTGGCAGAGGCTGTTGAGGAGCACCTCGACGAGATCGCCGGCGAAGTGTTGGCTACCTCGGTCAATCGTGGCGAGGCTGATGACCAGTGGTTCCGTGACGAGCAGTCCGGCCTGGCGGTGAAGGTCGAGAAGGCCTGAATAGTTCTGGATTCTCCGGGTACGGATAGTTCCGACTGGCTGGGCCTGGATGCTCTGAGGTACGAATAACCCCCCTGATAAACTGATAATGTCGGGCGGTCACCTTTCGCGGGTGGCCGCCCGGTGTTCGTGACTAGCTGCTTGTGGTTCATGCCCTGGCTATATCAGTCCAGCCTGGGTCGCTCTTTCCGGTGAGCGATATTTATTTGCCTTGCCTTATATTATTGGTGCCGGAATTGGGTGTTTTTGGAGGTCAAAATACTCATCGAGTGACTCTGTTCACAGGATGTGTCGAAGAATTTGCTGAGAAGGAGGCTTGGATATGCGAGAGGTTTTTTATCTATGAATCCTGTTATCCGCGTTGAAGAGTTACAAAAGCGTTATGGTGAGAGTCTCGCTTTAGACATCCCTCATCTCGCGATCAACAAAGGTAAAATTGTTGGACTATTGGGGGAAAATGGAGCCGGAAAGTCCACTTTCATTGATTTGATTAGTGGCGTGTCTGAGCCTTCACGGGGACAAGTTGAAGTTGGAGAAGGGCGCGTTGGATGGTGTTCTCAACGGTTGGTCATTGATTGGTTTGTTAGCGGCTGGATGAACGTCTGGCTTGGTGCTTGTCTAGGTGGTTTGAGAGGACGCCAGGCAAAGACTGTGACTGATGAAGCAATAGCCCAGGTCGGTTTAAGTGATGCTAACCTTAAGGATACTCCTGAAGTTCTTTCCGGAGGCCAGCAGCAGCGGTTGATGATTGCGCGGACGTTTGCTATGCGCCCGGATGTCTATTTGCTTGATGAGCCTACTGTGGGATTGGATGTCCAGAATCTCGAGCATTTCGTGGATCATGTAAGAAACGTCAGCCAGGCCGGCGCTACCGTTGTGATTTCCTCGCATGAATTCGAGGCTGTAGAAGACCTTATTGACGATGTTATTTTGCTTTCGGGTGGTGTCGTTAAATTCTTCGGAAGTAAATCGGATTTTATGGACAGGTTTGTCACCAAAGAAACGGTTCGGATTGTCTTGGATAAAGCGATTTCGATAGATGATTTGTGCATGGCTGAAGGATTCTCTGCAGAAGTTCAAGGATACACCGTTGTATTGGACGTTCCGCGTGGCACGGAGTTTAAGTCAGTTTTGAGGTGCTTGCCATCTCATGCGGACGTTTTGGAGTATTCGCGACAGACGGTGGGACTTCGCGAAGCAGTAAAGTGGGCGGGTCGGCATTGACGTGCGGTTGAGAGTTCGCAATTTAAGGGGTTTTTAGATGTCTGTTAGTTGGACGAGCTCGTTCAATTCATTGGTTCGACTTGAAATGTTCGGTGCTGGTTTAAATAGTTGGCGGCGTTGTCTTTCCTTTTGTGTGTCGCCGGTTGCATATTTTTGCCTGCTAGGGTTGGGGTTATCAGGTATTCTCGGCGGCGGTGATTATTTGCGCTTTGTAGGGCCTGGGATCGTCGTGATGCAGGCGCTGTCGGCCTTGTCTCAGATGATTTATCGAGTGGTTATCGAGCGGCGTTGGGGCCTTGCTGCTATGAAACTGCAATCGGGAGTTCCGATGTCGGCTTATGTTGCGAGCCTTTTAGTTCCGCGCTTAATTGTGTTCGTCATCCAGGCGGGCGTCGTTGTCATTTGCATGTTTGTCTGTGGCTCTGGCGTTTCTATAGCTCCTCTTGTTCTTGGGGTTCTTGCTGCTGTTTGTTGTGCCGTTTTCTGGAGTTTAATTGGCATCGTTATCACGGGTTTCGTTTCTAACTATCAAACCAGAGACTTTATTGTCAATATCATGATGCTTCCGCTAAGTTTTTCGGCACCTGTTTTTTATCGTCTTGACGGTGCTCCGTTATTTGTAAGAATACTTGCAAGAATCAACCCATTGAGTTATCAAGTTCAGTGGGTTCGTGGGGTTTTCAACGGCGATTTTCTTTTGTGGGAGTTTTTGGTGGTTTTAGCTCTGCTCGTCGCAGCGGGTATTTTCTCTCTCGTAGCCGTTAGGGGTCTTCGTATCGCCAGCTTTGAGGGGTAAGAGGCTATCGACAGATAAGGGTGGATGAGGGGTTTCAATCCTCGGTTGCGATGAGCTTGTCTAAGCCCTCGTTCTAACGATCTGTTGAGAAAATAGTGATGTCGGGCGGCGGTCGTTCAAGGGTGGCTGTTTGATGTTCATGGTTGTTCAAGGAGCGTCAGGCTCAGCACGGTAATTCCATATCGTCGTGATTCTCCACGCCCAGCTGGTCGAGGATGGTGGCCATCGTGCGAGCCACCGTCAGGGTGTCGTCGAGCGGCATGGTCTGACTCTCGGTGCGCCCAGCTCGCAGGCACTCGCACACCGCAATGAGTTCGTGGGCATAACCACGTCCCAGGGCGGGAGTGTTGTGGACCTCGGGGATGACCCCACGGCGATGGATGAGGATACGGCTGGGATGGTGGAATCTCGGTTCCACCTCAATCCATCCGTCGTGTCATACGTCCTGGACCATTGGAGGTCAGGGAAATCGCCAGCGTGGCAAATTTGTTCGTCAGGAAGGTCAGCAGCATGGAGGCTTCGGAGTCGACCCCGTTAGGGAAGTGCTTGCCACGGGCGAAGGCACCGGCGCGTGCGAGCGACCTCGACGCGACGGCGGAAATGCGTGCTCCAGGGACGTGTGCGAAGTCGTCGAGAATCGTGCGGGCAATGCGGCCGGTGCCCGCGATTCCCCAACCAATGGTGGCCGTGATGTCCCTAACACAACTGTAAAAGGTCGGTGTCAGTTGCCACGATCTGAACCGGCAAGTAGTCGTTTTGCAGCGCCGCCCCTTGTCAAAAGCCATCTAATCCGCGTACGGTGAGACTCGTGGGGAGCAACGAAGCTGACGATTGGACACTTTTGGCGAATTGCCGCGGAATGGCAGATGCCCTCTTCCCGGACGGGAAAGAGCAGCGCCGCGCCAGGCGTATCTGCGCCGACTGCCGCGTTCGCCCCGAGTGTCTTGCCGAGGCCCTGGACAACCGCCTTGAGTGGGGAGTCTGGGGAGGAATGACCGAGCGCGAAAGGCGACGACTGCTGCGCGAGCGTCCTGATGTGACGAGCTGGCGTGACGTGCTGCTAGCCGACCAGGCCTCGCAATCGAAATCGGCTAGGGTGAAGTCATGACCCGATGGGAGTACTTCACGGCACCGATCTTGGTGCATGCCTCGCAGCAGATACTTAACAACTTCGGAGCCGAGGGTTGGGAACTGGTCCAGATCGTTGCCGGACCCAACCCGGAGTCGCTGGTGGGCTATTTCAAGCGCCCGCTTCCTAACCAGGAGCAGTCTCGATGAGTGCCACAGCCAAATGCGCTGGACTGGGAATTACCCTTCCCCCAGTCG
The DNA here is from genome assembly GCF_030525615.1 of Cutibacterium sp. Classification (GTDB taxonomy): domain Bacteria; phylum Actinomycetota; class Actinomycetes; order Propionibacteriales; family Propionibacteriaceae; genus Cutibacterium. Next base: position 276,126 of record NZ_JAUNEJ010000003.1, read on the forward strand.
CCGCTCCGGTGGCTGACTATGTGCCGGCTATCCAGAGTGGGTCACAGATTTTGACCTCGGGCCAGTTGCCCTTCGTCGACGGCGAGCTGACCGCCGTCGGCAAGGTGGGGGATACTGTCTCTGCTGAGCAGGCCGCCGAGGCGGCACGGATCGCGGCCCTCAACGCGGTTGCGGCTGCCGCTGACGTTGCGGGCAGCCTCGACGCCATCACGCGTGTTGTCCGGGTCGTTGTCTTCGTCAACTCGGCTCCGGACTTCACCGGCCAGGCTGGGGTTGCCAATGGTGCTTCTCAGCTGCTCGGACAGATTTTCGGGGAACAAGGCCGTCACGCCCGTAGTGCGGTCGGGGTGGCGACCCTGCCGCTCGGGTCGCCAGTCGAGGTTGAGCTGACTGTCGAAGTCTGATCTTTCGCAACAGTTCGGGGCCAGGTCGAGAACCTGGCCCCGAACTGTGCTGGGTACCGATATGTGTTGGTTACCGATCGCTGGAACAACGAGTCGGATTCTTAACCTCAGCGGACTCAGGCGGGTGGATTCAGCTAGCTCGGGCTGCCAGCTTCTCCGGCTCCATGATCGTGACAATCTTGGGACGAGCGGCTATCCATCCGCGTTTCGTGAAGTCAGTGAGAGCCTTGTTGACGGTTTCCCGAGAGGACCCGACGGTCTGGGCAAGTTCGTTCTGAGTGAGGTCATGACGGACGACGATGTGACCGGTCGACCGATTTTTCTTACCAAACCGATGTGCCAGGTCGAGCAGGGTGTAAGCCAGACGGCTGGGAACGTCACCGGAGACGAAGTGAGCAGTCTTGTCGTCGGAGCGGCGCAGGCGTTCAGACAGCCGATCCAGCATGGCCAGCGCAACATCGTGGCGGGTTTCGACGAGTTCGCGGACCTGAATACCCGGTGCCTTGAGCAAACTGCAACGGGTCAGGGTGGTCGCTGTGGTGGAACGTGTCCCACCGTCAACCAGGGACAACTCTCCGAACATATCGTCAGGACCCATGAGCCACAACAAGGACTCCCGCAGGGTGAGGTCTTCGGCAGGGGTAGAACGAGCAAGCTTCACTTTGCCCTCAACAACCAAGTAAAGGTTGTTAGCCGGGTCTCCAGCTTCGAAGATCACCGTGTTTCGCGGGCAGACCATGGTTTCACACACAGCCATGATCTGAGCGGCCGAGGCAGGGCCGAGAGCAGCAAAGAACGGTTGGGTCGCCGCCGCTGCCATCACAGTTGTCATTCGAGTACCCCTCCTTCGTGAGCACCTGCATCGTCGAACCATTGGCGGTCGAGTCTGTGCCCGTGTACTTCTACATTGTGGCAGGCATCACATTTTGTGATGGCATGGGGGGTCACTTTCTCCTTCTATGCTTGAAACCATGGCAGCCGCACCTACCACGTCAATACGTCGAGAGCAGTGCACAAAACGTGCTGACGAGGTGGCCAAGCTGTTGGCCGAGGCCTACCCGGACGCGCATTGCGAATTAAACCATGATGGCCCCTACCAGCTGCTCGTTGCCACGATGCTGTCGGCCCAGACCACCGATCGACGAGTGAATACTGTCACTCCGACTCTGTTTTCCCGCTGGCCCGACCCGCAGGCTCTGGCAAGCGCCGATAGTGGTGAGGTTGAGGCGGTCGTGACTCCGCTGGGATTCGGGCCGACTCGTGCCGTGCGGCTGGTGTCGATGGCTGCACAACTGGTCGATAAGTTCGACGGCGTGGTTCCCAAAGATCTCGATTCCCTGGTGACGCTGCCGGGTGTGGGCCGCAAAACTGCCAACGTCGTGTTGGGAAATGCGTTCGGAGTCCCCGGGATCACCCCGGATACCCACGTCATGAGGGTGTCGCGGCGACTCGGCTGGACTGACGCGACTACCCCGGCCGCAGTAGAACGCGATCTTGCGGACCTTTTCGACCCGGCTGAGTGGGTCATGCTGTGCCACCGTCTCATCTGGCATGGGCGGCGTCGCTGCCATGCCCGACGCCCGGCATGTGGGGCTTGCCCACTGGCGCAGCAGTGCCCCTCCTACGGTGAAGGGCCAACCGACCCCGAAGAGGCAGCTTCCCTCGTCAGGCAGCCGCGCCGATGATACGCCCACGCAGGATTCTCGGCGCGCTGATGGTCGCGGCCCTGCTGGGCGGGTGCGGAGGGGCCGCCGATATGTCCCAGCAGCGCAGAGAGGCCGGCATTCCCGACTGCTCCCAGGTGTCTTCGGAAAGCACGTCGAAAACCTCTGGTACCGCCGCTGAGGGCCAGCCAATTCCGGAGGTGGCTCTGCAATGCCTCGGCGGGGGAGAGACCGTCTCATTGGGCAAAGCGTCGTCGAAAGGAGTCACTGTGGTGACGGTGTGGGCGTCATGGTGCCGACCCTGCCGCAGCGAGGCCCCTCTCCTCGCCGACGCCTACCGTCGCTATCGCGACCGGGTGACCTTCCTTGGGGTCGATTACGCCGAATCCGACCCATCCGAGGCCATCTCTTTTGCCGGCGAGGCCGGGCTGACCTTTCCGCACCTTCAAGATCCGGACAGCACCATCCGAGGCGCATGGCAGGTTAACGGGGTGCCCGTCACCTTCATTATCACGGACGGCACCATTGTCACCCGTCACAGCGGCGGATGGCGCTCCCAGCAGCAGCTTGACTCTGCCATCGACCAGGCTATCCAGGCTATCGAGAGGACGTCATGAGTCATCTAGGCACTCTCATCGCCAGCTTGGGCCGCGACGATCCGGAGTTCTCGGTGGGACGTCGGCCCGGTGGCGGACATTCCGCAGCAGTGCTCGCTCTGGTCAGCGATACAGACAATGACATCGTTTTGACGCGACGTCCGCTGTCTCTGCGTCATCACGCTGGCCAGGTTGCCCTACCGGGTGGACGTGTCGAGCAGGCCGACGGCACCATCGTCGACACCGCGTTACGGGAGGCTCATGAAGAGGTGGGCCTGGACCGGGATCTCGTTACCGTCAGGGGAGTGCTGCCGACGGTTCACGTCGCTGCCAGCCGGTCCGACGTCACCACCGTGGTGGCAACGTGGGCCGGGGAGGGTGCTGTCAGGGTTGTCGATCCCGCCGAAGTTGCCCTGGTGCAGCGGGTCAGGTTGGCAGATTTGGCGAATCCGGCCTGTCGTGCCACGACCCGTCACCCGCGTCGAGGTCCAGCATTCGTGCTGCCAGATCTGTTCATCTGGGGATTTACCGCTCACGTCTTGGACACCCTGCTCGACCGGGGCGGCTGGTCACGCCCATGGGATCGTGAGCGTCTGGTCGAGATTCCGCAGGGATACTGACCTGAGGACGGTGAGGGGACGTTCTGCCGTCGATGGTCAACACCACAACGCTGGCCTTCCCGTAGTCGAGAGGGCCAGCGTTAAGCGTGGGATCAGTGGCGAGTATCGGCGGTACCGCTGACGCGGCGAGGAGAGGCGTCCGAGGACACCTTGTTTGCGTCAATGCTGCTGCGAGCTGTCGCGTTGTACTTGCCACGGGCGATGGCCGACTTGACGGCTTCCAACGTCGACTTGGCCTCGTCAATGACGCCGGTCGGAGCCTTGATACGCGAAATCTGGCCTTTGCCGACCAAGGCGAAAATGCCGGCCAGGATGAACATCGCGACGGCCATGGTCGCGAAACCGACGATCAGGGACAGCAGAATGCTCCAGTCACCGATGTGTTGCCACATGAGGGAAAAGGCGAAGGCGCCGCACAGCCACAGCAGCAGTGCGCCGACAATACCGAAGTAACCAGCACCGCCGAACATACCGGCACCAATTCCGGCGTGTTTGGCGGCAGGCTTGATCTCCGCCGTCACCAAGGCCTTAGAGTCCTGGACGAGCTTTTGGCCGTCCGTCTTGAGGTTGTCGATGGTGTCGCCAACCGGGAGCTTGTCTGCCATGGGATGCCTCCGCGTCATGAATATGGTGATCTCAGCCTAACGGTAATAGGTTCGATCTGCTGTGTTCGGGTTGAGGTGTCATTGTCAGTCGGTGTTATTCGAGGTGCCGGCGGCTACCGGAACTTCGTGAGGATGTTTCTGCTCCCACAAACTGTGCCTCTTGCCGCGATGGTGCAGCATGGCACCGCCGAGAATCGCTGCCAGGAACGAGGCCACCAGCACGGAAGCCTTGGCCTCGTCAGCAAAGGCGTGGTCTTTCGGGAAGGACAGGTCGGTCATGAGCATGGAAACGGTGAAACCAATGCCGGCGAGCGTAGCCACCGCGATGATGTCTCGCCACACCACACCGCGGCCCAACTCGGCTGACGTGAATCGGGCCGTCAGCCAGGAACCCAACGTGATCCCAATGACCTTGCCGCCGATGAGACCGCAGATAATTCCCAGCGAGATGGGGTGGGTCCACAGACCGAGGAAGGTCTCTTTGCTGACCTCCACTCCGGCGCTCATGAGAGCGAAGAAGGGGACGACGGCACCTGCGGACCACGGTTCAACCTTGTGCTGCCAACGGTCCACGGGGTCGTCGAGGGCGTCTTCCTCGGTGCGGGTGAGTAGACCGAAGGCCACACCTGCGATGGTGGCATGGACACCCGAGTGCAACATGCACCACCAACCGACGATGAAGATCGGGACGTACCACCAGCCATTGTCGATGTGAAAGTGCTGCATGACGCCCCACAAGGCGATACAGCCGATGGCTCCCAGAAGCCACCAGATGTCGAGACCACTGGAGAAGAACACCGCGATGACGATGATGGAGCCGAGGTCGTCAGCGATGGCCAAGGTAAGCAGGAACGCTCGTACTGCCTGCGGCAAACCAGACCCCACGATCGCCAGCACCGCCAAGGCAAAGGCGATGTCGGTGGCCATCGGGATGGCCCAGCCGGCTGGATGGCCTTGCGAGGACAGCAGGTTGAACACGGTGTAGATACCGGCCGGGAACGCCATTCCACACACGGCGGCAACGATCGGAACCAAGGCGTCGGCGGGTCGAGACAGCGAGCCTTCAACGAACTCTCGCTTGAGCTCCAGACCTGCGATGAAGAAGAAGATGGTCAACAGGCCATCCGCTGCCCACTCCTCGATAGTGAGGGGACCAACGGCCAACTCGCGGATGAAATGGTACGAATGCTGACTGAGATTGGCCCACAAGAGGGCTGCGACCGTCGCTGCCAACATCAGCAAGCCACCAGTGGTTTCGTTCCTGAGGACGTCAGACAGGTGTAGGGCGTTGGGACCCGTCACCGGTCGCAGGATGCTCATACGGGGTCGGCTGTTCTTGCGGGAATCTGTCATAAATGCCTTTCGCGTATCCCCGCGGCACAGACCCAGCGGGGATAGGGGACAGGGTTACGCCGACCAGACTTCCCGGCACTCCTCGTTGAAAAGCCTACCAAATGGTTGTGATGTCACCAATCGTTGTTCATGTGGTGGACTGACGGCGTTATGAACTCATCAGAGGGTGATGGTGAGCCCGTTGTTGTCAGGGCGAATAGGGGTGGTCAGCTCGTTGTGGTCAACCCAGGCCCGCCAGCACTCCAGCTTGTAAGGCAGACGCAGACCACTCGTACCGGCAGAGTCATTGGCAAGGGCGGCGACCTTGGCCAGCAGCTCAGAGCGAGACTCAGAGTCGAGGTCTTGGACGGCCGGAAGACTGGAAGCCATGGCGATGAGGGAATCTCGGTCCACTGACACCCACAGACGCTTCGAGATGTGTTCATGGTCAGGGAAGTACTTGTTTGAGGCGAGTTCTTGCACCGAGTCAGTGCCGTAATCACCGCTCATGGCGTGGTCGTCAACTGTGCGCAGCAGGGCTGCCAGCCTCTTGACCCACGGCACAGTGTCGTCGCGCACCAGCCAGGAGACACCGAGGACCCTGTCGGGTCGCAGTACCCGAGCGATTTCGGGCAAGACGAGTCCGGGAGCTAGCTCGTGAAATCCTTGATGTATCAACACGGCGTCGAAGGTGCAGGGGTTGAGCGGCAAGGACTCGGGTGACCCGCAGACAGCCACGACTCCGGGAATCCGATTGAGTTTCGCCGCCGTGTCAGGGTCGCGGTGGACGGCGAGTACGTCGGCCCCGTGGCAGGCCACCGTCCGGCAATAACTGACCGTCGGACTCAGCACGATGACGCGATAGCCCGGCTCCAAACATCCAGCAGTCAGCCATTCGAGCGTGTCACTGGGGAAACGCGGGGTGGAGGAGACTGCCATGGGTCCGATTGTAGAGGGAACTGTTGTGGTGAGGGTTGTCCACAGGGACCCATCGGAGGCTCGCCACAGTTTTCCACAGATTTCAAATTGGGTGACGGATTTCGCTTCCTGCGACGACAAATAAAGGTATGAGGATTCTTGCAGAAAGACGGGATACAGCGCCGCGTCGGCCCGCTGAAGACACTGCCTCGGACACCACGGGCGTAGCGCTGGTGAGTCGAGACAGTCGACTGTCTGAAGTCGTCGGGTCAGTGGCAGCCAGCGGCGGGGTGGTCGTGGATGTGGTGGCAGACCGAGACGCGGTGGCGCGGGCATGGTCGCGTCATGGCCCCCTGCTGGTGGGTGCCGACATGGCTGGAACAGCGATGGCGTGGGGACTGCCACCGAGGTCCGGAACCCATGTCGTCGGTTTCGACGCCGAGGAAGCGGCGCGGTGGTCGGCAGGGCTGTCCGCCAGCGTTATCGTCGTGCCGCGTGCCAATCAGGTGCTCACCGAGATCCTTCATGATGAAATAGCCGCGACCTCGAAAGGCACCGTGGTGCAGGTGAATTCGAGTGGCGGTGGCACCGGGGTGAGCACTTTGGCAGCTGGCTTGGCCTGGGCTGCTGCGGCTTCCGGAATGAGGGTCGGACTGGTCGAACTTGATTCCCATGCCGGCGGGATAGATCTGCTGCTGGGCATCGAGAGGAAAGATGGGTGGCGGTGGCCTGAGTTGGCGTCCGCCCGTGGAGTGACGACCGATCTGGGGTCCCGTCTGCCGTCCATAGACGGCGTGGAGGTGGTCAGCGCGGGGCGTCTGGGCGTCCAGGTTCCTCCAGCGGCGCGTCGAGCTGTGGTCGATTCTTTGGCAGGTGACCATGATCTGGTCGTCGTGGACCCGGGAGCGGCGTCGGCCCCGGAGGTATCAGTGGACGTCAGGGTTGGTGTTGTCGCGGCCGATCTGAGGTCTGTCATGACGGCGCGAGGCCAGGATGTGCCCAATGTCCTGGTAGCTAGGCGTGGTTCCGGCAGATCGATGTCTGACGAGGACATCGAATCGGTGTTGGGAGTCCGCCCGGATGTGGTCGTCAGGGATGACCGTCGGCTGATTCGCTGCCACGGTGACGCCGAAGCACCGTGGGTGGTGGCCTCTGGGCGGTGGCGTCGCCGGTGCCAGGAGCTGGCTGAGTTGGTGATGGGATCATGAGCGGCAGTGAACCGGATCGTCAGTTGGTCGAGCAGGTGCGTCGTGGGCTGGCGGGTCTGGGCCGGGAGTGGACGCCGATGGACGTCGCCCATGCGATCCTCGACTGCGGCCAGGTGGCCTCGGACAAGACGGTTCTGGCAGTCGTCGAGGAGTTGCGGCGGACCAGTACCGGGGCGGGGCGCTTGGAGCCACTGCTGGTCATGGACGGAGTGACAGATGTCCTTGTCAACGGACCCGACCAGGTGTTCATCGACCGAGGCAAAGGACTGGAACTGACCGACGTCACCTTCAGCGGTCCCGAAGAAGTGCGGGGGCTGGCTGTGCGGCTGGCAGCTGCGGTGGGACGTCGGCTTGATGACGGCAATCCGTGGGTGGATGCCCGGCTGCCTGACGGTACCCGAGTCCATGCTGTCCTTGACGTCTTGGCTCGGCCGGGGACCTGCCTGAGTTTGCGCGTGCCGTCGCGGCGACGTCTGTCCCTCGACGATTGGGTGGCATGGGGATCAATGACCCCAGGGTGTCGTCAGATCATTGATGACATCTTGACTCGCAAGCTGGCCTTCTTGGTCACCGGCGGCACCGGAACAGGCAAGACGACCCTACTGTCGGCCATGTTGACCAGCCTGCCGCCAGACCAGCGACTCGTCATCGTCGAGGATTCCCGGGAAATCTGGATAGATCACCCACACTGGGTGTCGATGGAGGCGCGCGCCGCCAACTCCGAGGGCAAAGGGTCGGTGACCCTGACAGATTTGGTCCGTCAGTGCTTGCGGATGAGGCCAGATCGGATCGTCCTGGGAGAGGTGCGCGGGGCGGAACTGCGCGATCTGCTCATGGCCCTCAATACCGGTCACGAAGGCGGATGTGGAACGGTACACGCCAATGGGGTGGCCGAGGTGCCGGCCCGTCTGGAAGCTCTGGCTGCTTTGGGCGGGTTGTCGCGGGAGGCGGCGTCGGCTCAGATCACCGCAGCCCTGCACGCCGTCATCCACCTGGAACGAGGGCCTAAAGGCAGACGGGTAGCCGAGATCGGGGTGTTCACCGACGTCGGCGGGCGGGCGGTCGTCCTTCCCGCCGTGCGATGGGACGCCAATGGTGTGACGACCCTCGGCGCGGGAGCGCACAGATTGTCCGAGCTGCTGGGAATGGAGGTGGCCCCATGATGGTCGTAGTAGCAGCGGTGCTCATGGGTGTGGCGGTGTGGATGGTGATTCCGCCGGCACTGAGCAGGCACCAAGAAAGACGTCTGCCGGTGTGGTCGGTGCTGCCGGCGGCAGTTGTCGTCGCCTGGTTGGTATTCGGCGTTGGCGGCCTGGTGTGGGCTGTCATGGCCACCGCAGTGGGCGGGACGGTATTCATCGTCGTACGCAGACAGCGACGGCGAGTCCAGAGCCTCAAGGGTGGACAGGATGTAGCACGGGCGACGAGGGCCTTGGCCGGACGAATATCGGTCGGGGAGATTCCCTCAATGGCCTTGGAACACGTTGCTGATGACGTCGACGTGCTGGGAGGGGCCAGAAGAGCCCAGGCGGTAGGCGCAAGTGTTCCCGACGCCCTCATGGCGACCGCCCGGCAACCGGGAATGGCGGGTTTGGCCCCTCTTGCCCATGCCTGGCAGCTGGCCACGACGACCGGCGCTCCCCTGGCACCGGCGGCCACGTTAGTGGCGGAAGGAACCGCTAGACGAGCTCGTTTGGACGCCACCTTGGACTCCGAACTGGCTGCAGCTAGGGCCTCGGGACGAATCATGGGTCTGCTGCCCTTCGTCGGTCTGCTCATGGGACATCTCGTTGGGGCCCATCCCACAGCCTTCCTGACGACCACCTGGTTGGGGAGGGGTTGTCTTGTGAGTGCGACCTTGCTGGCCTGCCTCGGAGTCCTGTGGAGTGAGTCCTTGGCCGACCGTGTGGCACGGGAGGCCTTGCCGTGACAGAAATCTGTAGAACTCTCATTCCAGCGATGGTGATGGCTGCCGTGGCGGCCTGGCTGGTCGTTCCGCCAGCGGTGAGGGCCAGAACGGAACCTCGAAAACCCTTGCCGGCCTGGCTCGTACCGCGCAGTGAAGCCCCCGCTCCCCATATCCGAGTTCTGGCTGGCGTATTGGCCTGCTGCGGGGTCGCGGTCGCAGTTCCGTGGCCTTTTCCGGTGGCCGTCGCGGTGGCTGTGCTTGTCGGAGCCGTGGTGTGGTGGGGGTCTGGGCGGCTGGAATCGTCTGCACATCGGCGGGAGGAACAGCGCCGGGCAGCTCAACTGCCAGAAATCCTCATGATGCTCTCCAGCGCGATGGAAGCTGGGTTGCCCCTGCGCTCAGCGGTGACGACAGTTGCGGAATCGTCGGAAGGGCCCTGCGCTGAGGATTTGCGCCGATTGACATCATCCCTGGCTGTCGGGGTTTCTGACGCCCAGGCGTGGAATGCCCTCGCGTCGGTGCCGGCGTGGCGAGACCCGGCGCAGGACATCTCACGAGCGGTGGATTCTGGCGAGGGAATCAGCGAGCTGTTGTCAGCCCATGCCGCCCAACTGCAGGTTGCCGCCGCAGAGCAGGCAGAGAAGAAAGCGCGTAAGGCTGGTGTCGACGCCATCGGCCCGCTGGTTTGCTGCCACCTGCCAGCCTTCCTTCTGGTCGGGGTAGTGCCGATCATCGCCGGAATGGTGCTCGGGGTGCTGTGAGAGAGTCGGCGGCCAGGTGCGAGGTCCGCGTCATGTCGGTGGCAAAAATCGCCACTGTATGCGTCAATCGTGGCGCACACTGCTTCCTTCCGCGCGCCCGTGGCAAAAGTGTGGAGCAAGCCATGGTGGCCGTGAGCCAGCAGCGTCCTCCCCCGCGCCCGTGGCAAAAGTTTCGTGGAGCACCGATCAGGAGGAGCTGGACGGCCTCCTCCCGCGCGCCCGTGGCAAAAGTGGTTATCCACAAGGGGTTGAGCAGGTCGTGCAGGAGTTATCCACAGAAATGAAAAAAGTGACGGATTTCGAAGGCTCAGACGACAACTGAAGGTGTGAGGCGTGGGTCTCACGCCGGTCGGGAGTCGCCCGACCGGAAGAACAGACAGGAGACGACAGTGTCTAGGAAGAGTCCAATCAACGAACCCGTCATCTCTGCCAGGTCCCTCGATCTGGTTGGCGCCACCGAAACTGCGGTGGAGTCACCGGCGCGGGGGCGATACCGAGCAGTCCGTAACAGAATCATCGATCGTGGCATGGCCACCGCAGAGTACGCCGTCGGTATGCTTGCCGCCGTCGCCCTCGCGCTTGTGCTGCTGAAGATCATCACTCACCAGGAAGTCTTCTCAAAGCTGCTCAAGTTGGTTGTCAGCATTATCGGCAAGGCGGGAGGAATGCTGCCGTGACTAGGCTGACTCGTCGTGGCGGGCGTCATGTCGCGTCCGCCACGCCGGGTCGCTCCCCGCAGCGATCCGGTCACTGTGAACTGCGGGGAATGGTCACAGTCGAGATGGCTGTCAGTCTCATAACGGCTGCCCTGGTCGTTGTTGCCAGCTGTTGGGTGGTGGGGCTGGTCGTCGTTGAAGACGCCTGTCGCACGACCGCTGCGCAGATCGCCCGGCAAGTGGCCCGTGGGGATGACGCTTCGGCACGTCAGGCCGAGAAACACGCCCCGACAGGGGCTCGGGTGTCAACCACAACCTCGGGCGGCTGGGTCGAGGTGACGGTTCAGGTAGATCGGTTCCTGGGTCGGCTTGGACCTGTCCATCTGCGTGGTCAAGCCCGATCTCCCATGGAGCCGGGGGAGTCATGAGGACGTGGGGTAGGCAGGTTGATTCGCGTCGGGAGCGAGGTTCAGGAACCTTGCTGCTGGCGGCGGTCGGAGTGGGGTTCATCGCCGCAGTGTGGGTGTCCATTCTTCTGGCCGGATGGTGGTCGGCTGGCCACCACGCCGAAGAGGTGGCCGACCTGGCGTCGTTGGCAGCTGGACGAGCTGAGGCTGGTGGTGAGTCGGGATGTCCGGTTGCTCAGCAGACCGTTCGAGCCAACTCTGCCCAGTTGGTGTCATGCGAGGTGGACAGCTCAGCGACGGGGTTTGCCGTGACCGTCCAGGTGGGGGTGACGATCCATCGCGGATGGGAGTTGCCGGGGATACCCTCGACGGTGGTGAAGTCCTCGCGAGCTGGCCCGGTCGAATGAGAGGAGACACAGACCTGACGTGTGACGGCGGTGGTCCGTTCTAGCCTGCCCGTTTTCTCCATGACGCCGTGATTGGCATCCTCTCGCTGAAGGCCGGGGTGGGGTCATGGGGTAGTGACAACGGCAGATGGGTCAGACATCCAACGGGTCCATCGCCCTCGTCAGCGCAGCAGCTGATTCCTTGTCGAGCATTTGGTTGGCGTTGCCGCACTTGGGCGAGACAACGCAGGCAGGGCACCCCTGCTCGCATTCACACTGGGCCAGTCGCAGCGCTGTGGCGTGCCACCATTCCTCGGCCTTCTCGAACCCGGCCTGTGCGAAACCAGCCCCGCCGGCCTGGCCGTCGTGGACGACGATGGTGCAGGCTCCGGTGTCAGGGAGCATGACCGTCGATACCCCGCCGACATCCCAGCGATCGCACGGGGAGAACATCGGCAGTAATCCGATGGCCGTGTGCTCGGCACCATGAGCCGCTCCCGCCAGATGAACGGCGTCCAACCCGAGTTCATCGACGACCTCATCGGGAATCACCCACCAACAGGCCTGAGTAATCATGGTGTGGGTAGGCATATCCAAGGGTGCGGAGTCCCAGACATCATTGGTGATCTCGTCGCGGCGCAGATATCCGACGACCTGCTCTGTCAATTCGACCTGCCCGTATGCCACATATCCCGGCCCAAAATCTCGACGCACCTGCTCCTGGACAATCCGCACCGTTGACGCCGACTGCGGCTGAGTCCAGTAGCCCGGTACATCCTGATGAACCAGGGCGAAGTGCTCAGCCGGGTCGTACTCGTCGACCAACCACTGATCGCCTTGGTGCAAGTACACCGCTCCGGGGTGGACGGTCCGATCTCCGGCGGCCTCGTCAACCACCCCGATCACCCTGCCGGTAACCCCATCGATGATGTCAATTCCCTTGCCAGCTGCTGATCTCAGGTCAATGACATCGACGGCTCTATCTGGGCGAGTCCAGAACAGCCGATCTCCGCGTCGTCGCAGCACCTTCTGATCGGCCAACATCTCGCACATAGCCTCAAAAGCCGGTCCGTAAAACTCCTTGTCGGCGGGCGAAAGGTAGGCCTCCTGGGCAGCCGCCGCCAGATGGGGGCCAAGAACATAAGGGTTGTCCGGGTGCAGCACCGTCGACTCCACCGAGGCAGCGAACAGCAGCTCTGGGTGGCTGAAAAGGTACTGGTCTAAGGGATTCTCCCGGGCCATGAGGACGACGAGAGCGTCACGTCCAGACCGGCCCGCTCGCCCGGCTTGCTGCCACAGGGCCGACAACCTCCCCGGGTAACCCGCGATGACAACGGCGTCCATCCCGGAGATGTCCACCCCCAATTCCAGGGCGTTCGTAGCTACCACAGCTCGCACTGATCCGTTCTGCAGCCCCGACTCGATGGCTCGCCGGTCCTCGGGCAAATAACCGGCCCGATAGGACGCGATCCGCGCACCACTAGTCACCCGGTCCTGCGCATGGGCAGAAATGACCTCTGCCAGCGACCGTGAAGCGACGAAGCAGATCGTCTGCATTCCCGCGTCGGCTAAATCAGCCACCAATCCGGTGGCGTCACTGGAGACCGACTCAGCCGGTTGCCACAGCACGACGTCCCGACCGGGGTGGGGTGAGCAGTCCTCGTCAACGACCTCGACCTTCTCCACCCCAAGCAGCCGCGCCCCGGCCTCAGCCGCATTCGTCGAGGTCGCGCTCGACAATAGAAAGACCGGATCAGCACCGTGCAGACGACATAACCGGCGAAGCCGACGGATGACTTGGGCCACGTGGGCCCCGAAGACCCCGCGGTAACGGTGCGCCTCATCGATGACGACATACCTCAGACTTCCCAGCAGGGAGGCCCACCGGGAATGGCAGGGCAACACGGTGTGGTGAAGCATGTCCGGGTTGGTGAGGACGTATCGGGCCTGCTCGCGGGCGAAGCGACGTTCGGCGTCGTCGGAGTCACCATCGAGGGTGGAGACGAGCCAGTCGCGTGGCCCCACCTCGCGGCACACCCGGGCTTGGTCGTGGGCCAAGGCCTTTGTCGGGGCCAGGTACAGGGCGCTGCTTCGATTGAGGGAATCACGCAGTGAGGCCGGCACATTCGGGGTGGGTTGGTCCGGCAGAACAGGGGTTGCCGACGCCGTCGCAGCCATGATTGGCAGCAGGTATGCCAAGGTTTTCCCCGAGGCCGTCGCCGTGCAGATAGCGGTGTGGTGACCAGCCCTCGCCAGTTCCGCAAACCGCGCCTGATGTTGCCACGGGCGCGAAATGCCAGTCTTTTCCACAGCCTGACGGCAATCTGCAGGCAGCCATGACGGCCACTCGCAGGTGCGCCCAGCCACCGCCTCACGGTGATCGACGTGGACCACCTCGGGGCTAGCCAGCAGCCGTGACACAATCCGGCCCCTGCGCGTCGAGGGGACAGATGGAATGGCCACGCGCCAAGATTGCCACCATGGGCAGACACCTCACCGCTGACGAGATCGAACAGCTGCGCAACACCTTCACCGACATTGGCTACCTCACCGACCCCGTGATGACAGCCATCGGAGAATCCGGACAGCTCGGACTGACAAGAAACAGCACCATACCGGCCACCAGAGCCCTTGCAGGCCGAACTGACCCGTTGGCGGGGGCTATCCGGTTGTGGCTGCTCCAACAGCCAGTTCCCGTCGAGCAGGTGACGGCGCTGCCCCTCCAAACCCTCGCCCAGGCCGGAATCGTGAGTATCGACGCGACGACGGTCCGCGCCCTTATCGACCTGCGCCCCTACGGTTCCCCCGATGACGGTGCCTCCGGGTGGACGGCCTCCGACCTCACCCCAGGCCTGAACAAGGTCATTACTAAAACCCGCCCTGACTACGTATTGGGCGTCTCTCCGGCCTCGGTCTCACTGACCCAAATGGCCATCCCCACCCACGTTGGGAGCGCCTTGGACATGGGCTGCGGATGTGGCGTGCAGTCCCTGCACCTGTCTCGTCACGCCGACCGCGTCGTCGCCACCGACATCAACCCGCGCGCCCTGGAGATGGCCAGGCTCACCTGCCGACTCTCCCAGTCCGACGTGGACATCCGGCAAGGTTCCCTCTACGAACCCACCGCAGATGACACTTTCGACCTCATTCTCACCAATCCGCCATACGTCATGGCCCCGCCCAGCCCCGACGGTCAGCGTCTGGTCTACCGGGAAGCCGGATTCTCTGGGGACGGCCTGGTGGAAGCCGTGGTTCGCGGTGCCCCTGCTCGCCTCAACGATGGCGGTATGCTCCAAGTCCTTGCCAATTGGGCTCATATCGGCGATCAGCCGTGGTCGGAGCGTCTGGCCACCTGGGTCGAGGGGACCGGCTGTGACCTGTGGGTTGTTGAACGCGAACACCTCGACGTGTGTGAATACATCGAGACCTGGCTCACCGACGCTGGCCTTGACGGATCTCCCCAATGGCGTCCCCGCTACGACGAGTGGTTGTCCTACTTCGACGCTCTCGACATCACCGGTGTCTCGCTGGGATGGATAACCCTGACCAAGGCTGGTCGCGACCAGCCGGACCTGTGCTTTGAACAATGGCCGTGGCAGGTCGCCCAGCCCATTGGTGAGACGGTGGCCCGACGCTCCCAGGCGGTCACGTGGGGCCGTCTCAGCGATGAGGAGCTGCTTGCCCGGCGTTGGCAGATCGCCTCTGACGTCGACAACGAAACCACTGGACGGCCGGGGGCGAGCGACCCTGAGCACATTGTGCTGCGCCAGCGCTTCGGATTGTGCCGTGCAGTCGAGATGACAACAGCCTCGGGTGGAGTATTGGGTGCTTGCGACGGACAGCTCACCTTGGCTCAGATCACCGGTGCCGTTGCGGCGATCTTGGAGGTCGATCATGAAGACCTCCTCGCTGAGGTGCTTCCGCTGGTCCGCACATGCGTGCGTGACGGCATACTCGAGGCCGCCTGAGGTCTGGGTTGTTTCTGCCCTAGACCGGCCGGAAATAGGATGTCGAACTGGGGTCGTGGAGGGCAGAGAGTTCCCGTTGTGAGCGAACCCCGAGGTGCCGTACGCGACGGCTGTTGTTACGGTTGACGCGCGACTACCGGCGACGGTGCCGCTACATTGGGGCGCGGACCGTCCGTTTTCGGGCAGCCCGGCAGTCCACAACACGTCAACGGAGAAGGCAGGAATGTCACCGACCAAGAGCCTCGTCATCGTAGAGTCGCCGCACAAGGCCACGATGATCGCCGGGTACCTGGGGCCCAAATACACCGTGCGAGCCAGTCAGGGGCATGTGCGCGACCTGCCCACCAGCGCCTCCGAGGTGCCTCCCAAGTACAAGGGCCAGCCTTGGGCGCGCACCGGCGTCAACGTCGACGACAACTTCACCCCGATCTACGTCGTCTCCCCGGAGAAGCGATCGACGATCCGCGAGCTGAAGAGCCTGCTCAGGGATACCGACGAACTGCTGCTGGCCACCGATGGCGACCGCGAGGGAGAGGCCATCGCCTGGCATTTGCTCGACGAACTCAAGCCCAAGGTTCCGGTGCGTCGAATGGTCTTCAACGAGATCACCGAGAAAGCCATCAACGAGGCGGTCGCCAACACCCGAGACCTCGACACCGACTTGGTGGATGCCCAGGAGACCCGCCGCATTCTGGACCGTCTCTACGGCTACGAGGTCTCCCCGGTGCTGTGGAAGAAAGTGCTGCCACGCCTGTCTGCTGGCCGGGTGCAGTCGGTGGCCACCCGTCTGGTCGTCGATCGGGAACGTGAACGTATCGCCTTCACCAGTGCCAACTACTGGGACATGGAGGCCACCCTGGCCGCCAAATCCGAGCAGTTCCAGGCTCGTCTTGTTGCTCTGGACGGTACCAAGATCGCCGCTGGGCGAGACTTCGACTCCCACGGCAACCTGACATCCAAGGCGCGTCGCCTCGACGAGGCCGCCGCAACGACCATCGCGAAAGCCCTTGAGAAGGCCCCCTTCTCCGTCACCAAGGTTGAGTCCAAGCCGTATACCCGCCGCCCGTACGCTCCGTTCCGCACCACGACCCTGCAGCAGGAGGCTGGCCGTAAGCTCGGGTTCACCTCTGAGCGCACCATGTCAGTGGCCCAAGACCTTTACGAGGGCGGCTACATCACCTATATGCGTACCGACTCGGTGGCCTTGTCCCAGGAAGCCATCCGTGCGGCTCGCCATCAGGCCGCCGAACTCTACGGTTCGGACTACGTTCCGGACAAGCCGCGCATTTACGCTTCTAAGGTCAAGAACGCCCAGGAGGCCCACGAGGCCATTCGCCCTGCCGGTGAGCGCTTTCGCACCCCGGCTGAGACTGGCCTGACGGGCGACAATTTCAAGCTTTACGAACTGGTCTGGATGCGCACGCTGGCTTCCCAGATGGCCGACGCCAAAGGTGAGACCCTCTCGGTGACGATCGACGCGAGTCCGTCTTCCGCCATCAGCACTGCTGACGGCAGCGTCACGACCGCAACCTTTACCTCCTCCGGCCGCACCATCACTTTCCACGGTTTCCTGCGCGCTTACGTGGAGTCCGTCGACGAGGGAGCCTCGGACGACGCCCAAAAGCGGCTGCCCCAGCTGTCCAAGGGCCAGAGTCTCGACCCGCGCACGGTGACGGCCAATGGCCACGACACTCGCCCGCCGGCTCGGTACACCGAACCCAGCCTGGTGGCGAAGCTCGAAGAGCTGGAAATTGGTCGTCCTTCGACCTACGCCTCGATCATCCGCACTATCACCAGCCGTGATTACGTCTTCAAGAAAGGGTCTGCCCTCGTCCCAACCTGGCTGGCCTTCGCTGTCACCAGATTGCTAGAGCAGCACTTCTCCAACCTCGTTGACTACCAGTTCACCGCCGACATGGAAGAGACCCTCGACCAGATCGCTCGCGGCAACGCTGATCGGGTGGCGGTGCTGTCAGCCTTCTATTTTGGCCAGGCTGAACCCGGCGACGGTGACGTCCCGACGCCTGCCGAGGGTCGCAAGGGACTCCACCAGCTCGTTAGCGGGCTTGGTGACATCGACGCCCGTTCCATCTGCACCTTTTCGATTGGTGACTCCGACGTCGTGGTGCGGGTGGGCCGCTATGGCACCTACGTTGAGGATTCCGAGGGTCACCGGGCCAACGTCGATGATTCCCTGCCACCCGACGAACTCACCGTCGAAGCTGCCAAGGAGCTGCTGGCCAGTCCGCAGGATCGCGAACTCGGCTTGGACCCGCACAGTCACCGTCCGATCGTGGCTCGCAATGGCCGGTTCGGCCCCTACGTCACCGAGGTGCTCGATGACGAGGCCACCGAGATCGTCGAGACGACCACCAAGGACGGCAAGAAGCGTCGCACCAAGCGCAAGGTCAAGCCGCGCACTGCCAGTCTGTTCAAGTCGATGAATCTGGAGACGGTCACCCTCGACGACGCTCTCAAGCTGCTGTCCCTGCCACGTGTGGTGGGCACAGCTGCCGACGGCACCCAGATCACCGCACAGAACGGACGTTACGGTCCGTACCTGAAGAAAGGAACGGACTCGCGCTCTTTGAGCAGTGAGGAAGAGATCTTCTCCATCACCTTGGAACAGGCCGAAGGTATTTACGCCCAGCCCAAGCAGCGTGGGCGCGCCGCCGCCAAGCCGCCGCTGCGTGAACTCGGTGAGGACCCGAACTCTGGACGCCCGATCGTCGTCAAGGACGGTCGCTTCGGCCCCTATGTCACTGACGGCCAGACCAATGCGACGCTGCGCAAGGATGATTCGGTCGAGGACATCACCCCTGAGCGTGCTCAGCAGCTGCTGGCTGAGAAGAGGGCTAAGGGACCGATCAAGAAGCGGGCCACACGCAAAACACCTC
Source organism: Cutibacterium sp. (assembly GCF_030525615.1). GTDB lineage: Bacteria > Actinomycetota > Actinomycetes > Propionibacteriales > Propionibacteriaceae > Cutibacterium. The sequence continues at coordinate 294,457 of NZ_JAUNEJ010000003.1, forward strand.
GCAAGACCGCGAAGAAGGCGACGACCAAGACCGCTGCGAAGTCCACAACGAAGAAGACCGCTGCGAAGTCCTCGTCAGGAAGCTGAGATGACCACGGCGTGGTGTTCGGGAAGTACCGAACCGTTGTATTTCGAGTTGGCGTGGACGGCTGCTCGACCGGTTCCGGTCGACCTGCGCACCACGGTGGTCTCCGTCGGGGCCCGTCGCACCATCGAGTGCGAGATTACCCTGCTCGACTCCCCGGATCATCGACTGTTGAGGTCGGGAATCGTCATCGCCCATCGCGTCGTTGACGGGTTGGGAGAGTGGTACATGGACGCGCCCGAGTGGTCCCCATGGCTGCCAGTGGATCGGTCAGTGGCTCTCGACGCCGCTGGTGAACTGCCTGAAGACTTCGCCTGTTTGGCTCGTCCTTTCCTGCGTGGAGTGCCCTTGTGTCCGGTTGCAGCTCTGTCGTGGGAGCGTCACGAGACGATACTGAAGGCACCCGACTCGACCACGTTGGCCCTGATTCGCGATGACCGGATCGCCGTCGTCCAGTCCGGGGTGACCACATCGAGGGTTCGCGAGTTGACCATCAATCCGCGCCGGGGACTCACTGAGGGCCAGCGAGAGTGGCTCACCAACCGCATACTGGCTTTGGGTGGAGTGCCCGTCACACGTCATCCTTCGGTGCTGCGACGATTGGGCCCGGGGGCGGGAGCTTTGAGCGACTACCCGCGTCCGCATCTGCACGACGGTGCCCAGGTGCAAACCTGGGTGTCAGCACAGTTGGCCGGAGGATTGCGAGACGTCGTCGAGGCGGATTTGGCCGCACGGTCTCAGGGGATGGATCTCGGATCGGGTGAGACGAACCGCACCGAACCGCGCGTCCTTCCCGAGTCCCCGGACCGCACTGAGCTGGTCGGCATGGGCTATGATCCGGTGACGGCGGCAGCTCCCAGTATCCATGACGGATTCCACGGGTCGATTCGGCGTCTTCAGAAGGCCATTCATGCCCTGTCCGAGACTCTTGACGCGATGTCCGGCCTGCTCGATTCAGTATGGGTTGACCGTGCCCAGAAGCTGTGTTCGCGGATGATGGAGCTGGACCCCAGCCACACCAGCGTTCACAGCCTCCCGCGCGATTACTATCAGTTACTTGAGGAAATGACGGTGGCGGCCCGGTCGCCGCGTGTCACTGTTGATCCCGACTTGCCAGCCCGCGCGACGATGAAGAAGGCACTCAAGGACTCGGTCGCTCAGGCGGTGGCAGCCTGTGACGCCGTCGAGAGTTCTCAGGAATGGGCGGGGGTCGAGGCTTCCGCTCGTCATGCGGCAGCCGTCGCCGACATTCTCGGCACCGGTCGAGCCAAGAAGGTGGCCAAGCGGCTGCGTCCGGTCGTCAAAGGGTTGGCCCGGACCACGGGCAGTGTGAACGAAGACGTCGACGTCTCTGAGATGTCTTGCGAAGAGGCCTTTGAGGCTGGACGCCGAGTAGAGCGGGCTTGGGCGGCCCTGACCGTAGCACGGCAGTTGTTCGTGGACGACTGGCCGCATCATCGCCGCAAGATTGTGAAGGCTCTCCATGACTGACCAGCAGACCCGTACCGGACGTGACCTCGGAGGCCTCTTTGTCGTCCTTGAGGGCGGGGATGGGGCTGGCAAGACGACCCAGTCCCGGCTCCTCGACCAGTGGTTGACGCACCAAGGTATCTCCCACCTCATGACTCGTGAACCCGGCGCTTCCTGGCTAGGGCAGAAGATTCGTGAACTGGTGCTGTTCCCAGACGCGGGGCAGATCTGCCCCCGGGCCGAGGCCCTGCTCTATAACGCTGACAAGGCCCAACATGTCGATGAGGTGGTTATACCAGCACTGCGTCAAGGGAAAGTCGTCGTCTGTGACCGCTACATCGACTCGACGATCGCCTACCAAGGTGCTGGGCGTGTCCTTGACCCTGACGAGGTGGCCCGACTCGCGGGATGGGCAACGACTGGCCTCGTCCCCGATCTGACGGTGTTGCTTGACGTCGACCCGTGCGAGGGTGCTGGAAAGATCGCCGCAAAAGACCGTTTGGAGGCTGCCGGGCAGGAATTCCATCAGCGGGTGCGTCAACACTTCATCGACCTGGCGCAGGCCCATCCGCAGCGCTATCTCGTTCTCAACGCCCGGGACAGCCGCGAGGATATCCGCGACGCCATCGTCACGCAGGTGAGCGCGCTCCTTGCCGTTGGCAGCGAGTAAGACAATGTCAGTCACGAGAACGCCGGGGCGCTGATATGTCGGCACGATCTGCAACGATGATTTCGTGAGTGATGTGTTGACCGGCGTGTGGGCCGACCTCGTGGGCCAGGAAAAGGCTGTCGAGGTGTTGCGCCGGGCAGCAGAGTCGCAGCCAGGTCACTCCCATGCCATGAGTCACGCTTGGCTCATCACTGGGCCGCCGGGATCTGGCCGGTCCAATGCGGCCAAGGCTTTTGCGGCTGCGCTGCAGTGCGACGATCATGGCTGTGGACAGTGCAACTCCTGCCGAACCACCTTGTCAGGTGCTCATCCAGACGTGACGTTGGTACGGACCGAGGCACTGTCGATCGGCGTTGACGAAGTGCGTGAATTGGTGCGTCGAGCGGCGATGAATCCGGTCCATGGCCGTCATCAAGTTGTCGTCGTCGAGGATGCTGACCGCATCACTGAACGCGGAGCCGACGCGTTGTTGAAGGCCATCGAGGAGCCGGCCCCCAAGACTGTGTGGCTGCTGTGTGCGCCGACTCCCGACGATGTCATTGTCACGATCAGATCTCGGTGCCGACGGCTCCATCTGGCTACCCCACGCGACGAGGCGGTGGCAGAGTTGCTCATCCGACGCGACGGGATTTCTCCCGAGATGGCCGCCGAGGCTGCTAGAGCTGGTCAGGGTCACATCGGTCGGGCGCGTCATCTTGCTCGCGATGGCGAGGCCCGAGCCCGACGCGACGCGATCGGTGAACTCCCTACTCGGTTGCGGAGTCTGGGAGATTGCCTGCAGGCGGCCGAGGATTTGGTCAATCAGGCCAGCGAGGAGGCAGCAGCCGCTACCGCAGAAGTCGATGCGGCAGAGCGGGCTGAGTTGGAGAAGGCCCTGGGGTTTGGGTCCTCGGGTGCTCGTCCGCGCAATGCCCAGGCCGCTCTTCGGGATCTGGAGAAACAGCAGGCTGCCCGCGCTAAGCGTCTCCAGCGTGACGCCTTGGACCGGGTGTTGACGGAGCTGACGGCTTACCACCGCGATGTGTTGGCTATCCAAACGGGGGCAGTGCGTCCGGATGAGGAGAACGCGCTGCGAGGTGCTCGCCTGGTCAATACCGGATGGTCATCGTCTCTGCACCAGGTGGCGCAGTCCCAGAGTCCCGAACGCACCATTTCTGTCATCGACGCCATCCTTGACGCGAGAAACTCTCTGGAGCGCGGCGTCACCCCGTTACTGGTGATGGAGACTCTCCTGATCGCCATGACCGGGGTAGACCGGGCTCCCTGGTGAATCCCACCTGGCAAGTGATGATGAAGTGAATCACAACGGTGTGTTGCGCAGCTGTTGAAGCCGTTTTCGTGGCAGAGTGTGAATGTGCCGTGCCGTATCCTCGGTGCGGTCCCCAAGTTGTGAGGATTGAGCGTGAGCAAGGCGATCAAGAGGACTGCAGCGGACTCCACCGACGCCGAGACCACCCGGGTCATCCAGACGGGGGCCTTCCGCGTGGATGACGATGCCAACCGCACTGAGGTCATTGTGCCCAGTCGTTCGGCGGACTCAGAACGCACCAACGCCATCGACGACGACGTCTTCCGTCCCGATACTGAGAAGACCCAGGTTGTTGATGACCGCGAGTTTGAGGAGGAGCGTCGCCGCCGTGAGTTGGCTGAGCAGCGTGCCCGTGAGCGCGCTGACCGTCAGGCGATCGAGGCTGAGCGTCAACGTCGCGCAGCCTATGTCGAACCCGAGCCGCAGCCCGTTGTCGCGCCGGCTCCCAAGCGCACCACTGACAAGGCCATGGCTTCTCTGGGTATGTTCTTGTTCCGGATCGTCGTCGGCGGCATCCTCGGAGTCCATGGGTTTCAGCACCTAATTCAGCGCGATCTGACCTTGGGTGCAGTGCAAGCTTTGCCGCTACCCAGCGGATACGACCAGGTCGGCGTGTGGGTGCTTGGTATCTGCGAGTGCGTTGCCGCTGTCTGTATCATCCTTGGACTGCTCACCCGTATCGCGGGAGCCGGTCTCACCGTCATCATGGTGTTGGCGTTGGTCTTCATCTTCTGGGGCAATTTCGCCATCTTCAAGACTATGGGCTTCAAGGGAGAATTGGAGCTTGTGCTGGCCGGTTGTGGAGTCCTGCTGCTCTTCCTGGGTGCTGGTGGCTGGTCCATTGACGCCGCATACCGACGCAGCCGTGCTGCACGGAAGGCTGAGGAGGCTGGCTACTGACCCGAGTAGCAGCGGTCGCCTTCCGCGAATACGGGCAGCTTTATCACCTCGACGTCGGAACCCTCGACGTCGAGGTGGGTTCATGGTTGCTGTATCCCACCCCTGACGGTCCGCTGGTGTGTCGGTGCGTTTGGGGTCCAGAAGAGGTCGTCCTCGACGGAACGTTGCCGGTGTGCGCCGGGATTGCTGACGACGAGGCAGTCGCTGCCGCAGCCCAGGACCGACATCGCCGCGCGGAGATCTTGGACACTGCTCGTCGCACCGTCGAGGAACTCGGCGTCGACATGGAGATCTTGGCGATCGACCTCGTGGAGTCCGACGAGAATCGCTTCATCGCGGTGTACTTCCGTGCTCGCCATCGAGTCGAGTTCGCGACTATCGTCGGGCCGCTGGCACGTCGTTTGCACGCACGCATCGATTTACGCCAACTGCGTGGTCGCGACACTGCTAGAGCCGTCGGCGGGGTAGGAGTGTGTGGCCGTTCGCTGTGTTGCGCAACCTTCCTGCCTGAGCCTTTCTCGATTGCGAGTCGTCTCGTTTCGGAGCAGGGGATGGCGTCTAATCCCTTGGCAGTGACCGGAGTATGCGGCAAACTCATGTGCTGTCTGCGCTATGAATCTCCCTACTACGCTGATTTCGACGCTGCTGTGGGAGAAGCCAGCGGCCCGGAGGGGCCAGGTTGTCCACTGGTGTCGGTCTGCTCTGGGCGACGCCAGCTCTACCAGGAGCACAAGAACGCCTGACCCAGGAGGACCCATGACTCAACGCACTTTGCGACGGCGCATGATTGCAGTGGCCTTGGCCGCCTGCTCATTGGTCCCAGTGACGGCCTGTACAGCCAAGGAACCCACTTCTGAGCCGACTCAATCCGCCTCGGCGCAACAGCCGTCCAGCTCGAACCCGATGACGTCGCCGTCGGTGACAGCCTCCGTCAAGCCGGCTGAGAAAAAGGCTGACCCCAATCCTGCGGTCGCCTCGTTCGACCCGAAGGCCCATGCCCTCATGGAAGGTCCGGACAGCCCAGACCGTCAGATCGGGCCTCCGGCATCGCAGGGCAACAAACAGTTCAGCAAGGCCCCCGCCGGTAAGGGGATGGAGCGATACCTCTCGCGCAAGATTTCCTGGCACGGGTGCGGAGATTTCCAATGTGCCAAGGTCCTGGTGCCGTTGGACTGGGACGACCCGGACGGCCCGGCTATCACCTTGGCTCTGAAGCGTAAACCAGCCGAGTCGTCGTCGAAGGCGACCCTTTTCATCAACCCCGGTGGCCCGGGCGGCTCTGGTCAAGAGATGGTGGACGGCTTCACATCTGCGGCCTTTCCGAACCATGACATCATCGGGTGGGACCCGCGCGGTACCGGTCAGTCGACCCACGTCGAGTGTGGGCCTGCCAAGACTATGGACGCCTTGTTCAACCTCGATGCGTCTCCCGACGATGAGGGCGAGTGGAAGTCACTTGTGGAAGGAACGAGGGATTTCGCACGCAGCTGCCGTGCCCATTCCGGTCAGCTGCTGGACCATATCTCGACGATCGACACCGCCCGTGACCTGGACTATCTGCGGTACCTCGTGGGGGACAACAAACTCGATTACCTCGGCATTTCCTACGGCACCTTCCTCGGTGCCACCTACGCCGAGCTGTACCCCGGGAGGGTCGGACGGATGGTGCTGGACTCGACGGTCAACATCACCAACCACGACACCGTAAACCAAATCGTGGGATTCGACCGGGCCTTCGGTGACTTCGCCACCTGGTGTGCCACACAGAAGGACCGTTGCACGCTGGGGAACAGCGAGGCCGAGATTCGCAAAGCCACCTTGGATTTCCTCAACAATCTCGACTCTCACCCGTTGACCGTCGATAAGCGAGTTCTGACTCAAAGCCTGGCCGCGACTGGCATTGCTTTGTTCCTGTATTCGGGCAAGGATTCCTACCCCTACCTGGGAGCGTCGTTACACAGCGCCATGGAGGACGGTAATGGCAGTTACTTGCTGACGGCTGCCGATCTGTTGAACGGTCGTAGCCAGAACGGTCAGTGGGAGACGATCGCCTCCGCGTTCCCTGCGATCTCCTGCCTGGACGAGGTTGATTTTGGCCTGGCCTACGTTCGGAAGGAATGGCCGAAAGAGGCGGCCAAAGCGCCAACTCTCGGCAAGGCTCTGGGAATGATGCCGACCTGCGAGGTGTGGACGGCCCATCCGACCGACCAGCCGTATTTGACGGCTCCCGGGGCTGCGCCAATCTTGGTTTTGGGTGCGACCGGCGATCCAGCCACACCCTATGAGCAGGCCGAATGGATGGCTGACCAGCTGAAATCTGGTGTGCTGCTGACATGGCGGGGAGCTGGGCATTCTGCCTGGGAGCTGGGTAACCAGTGTGTCAAGAAGGCCGTCGAGGGATACGTCAACAACGGAAAGGTTCCTAAGGACAAGACGGTGTGCTGATGGTCGGTGGGTGCTGGTAGGCGCTTTGCTGGTAGACACTTTGGGGTCGTGGGTGGTGTGCGCGTGTTGGCTCTGATCGCCTTCAGCCCGTCATCGACAGGGTGCTGTGCATGCGAGATCGGCTCGTGTGCAGCTCCACCCTGGCGCATGCGCTTGCGGGTCCGACTGGCCGTTTGGCAGCGGCGGTTAGCCTTGTCGTCGTGAGGAGGGGTAGCTCATGACGTTGGGTCAGCGCCATGTCATCGGAATCGTGTTGCGCGTGATGGGCCTTGCCCTGCTCGCAGCTGCCCTGCTGGCCTTGGAGTGGGCATGGCGGTCCCACGCATGGAGCAATCTGAAATCCGTCGACGGACAGTGTGTCATGGTCGGAGCACAAGTCGACAACGGTCGCGTCCCGAGGGTGGCGTGTGAGGAGGACGGCGCCCGCTACGTTAACGATGTCGTCAAGCCCGGTACGAATTGTCCGCATGGGTTGACGCGGGTGTCGGTGCGCCATGAACTCAGCCACGACACCGGATACGTCGGTGCCCTGTGCGTGCGCAATCCCTGAGGCGATTCCGCCAGCCAATTCATGGCCAGCCAGCTCAGCTGACGGAATCTCTGCGTGCGGTCAGGAGAGCACCGCTCGACGCAGCACGTCCAGTGGCAGCGCCCCCATTCGCAGCACCTTGGTGTGGAATTCCTTCAGGTCGAAGTCCGGGTTCTTGGCCTGTGCCGCGTTCCGCAGCTCCAGCCAGGTGCGCTCACCGAGCTTGTATGACGGTGCCTGGCCGGGCCAACCGAAGTAGCGGTTGACTTCATAGCGGGCCGATCCTTCGTCCATGGAGACGTGGTTGTTGAAGAAGGTCCAGGCCTTGTCCCAATTCCATTCGCCGCCACCGACTTCATCGGGGGCTTCGAACTGGCAGTGCAGACCAATGTCGAGGACGACACGGGCGGCACGCATGGACTGGCCGTCGAGCAGACCCATGAAGTGGCCGGGATCATTCATGTAGCCGAGGTCAGCCATGAGCCACTCGGCGTACAGGGCCCAACCCTCTCCATAGCCGGAGGTCCAGTAGTTGCGTCGCCACGAGTTCAGCTCGTCGCGAGCTGCGATCGCCGAGGAGCTTTGCAGGTGATGTCCGGGGGTGCCCTCATGGTAGACGGTGGTCAGTTCTCGCCATGTTGTGAAGGTGTTGACGCCTTCGGTGACGGACCACCACATTCTGCCGGGACGGGAGAAATCATCGGATGGGGGCGTGTAGTAGACGCCGCCGTCGTGGGTCGGGGCAATCATGCCTTCAATTCGACGGGCCGGTCCAGGAACCTCGAAGTGGGTGCCGTCCAGAGAGGCGATCGCTTCGTCGGCGCGTTCCTGCATCCAGGCCTTGAGGGCGTCGGTGCCACAGATCTGATAGGTGGGGTCGGCGTCGAGAATTGCCATGGCCTCTTTGACGCTGGCTCCTGGACGGATACGCTCGGCGGTCTCGCGCTGCAACTGTTCAATGCGGGCGAGTTCTTGCTTGCCCCACTCGTAGGTTTCGGTGAGGTCGACGGTCGTTCCGACAAATTGACGCGAGGCGAGCCGGTAGCGGTCAATGCCGACGGCGTCGGTTGTGGTGGCTAGCGGCGCAATCTCGGTGGCGAGGGTTTTGGCGATACGGCGGAAGTTGTCCTTGGCAACGTCGATGCCTTCAGCAAGCTTGTACGTCACGGAGTCCGGCAGGTCGTCGGAGGCGGTCCTCGTGAGGTAGTCGTCGAAGAATCCACCCTTTGAAGTCCAGGAGGTGATCTGTTCGACCAGCAGGTTCACCTGACGGATGGCAGGCGGGATACCGGCGTCGATCGAGGCGCGTTGGGTTTCCAACCAGCCGTCCAGGGCCGGAGCGGTGGCATGAAGACGGCGCGCGACCGTCAATACCTGGTCGGGGGTTTCGGTGGGCATGGCGTCGTAGACCTCGCGTATCTCATGGACGCCCGAGGCAATGCCATTGAGGCTCAAAAGGTCGTATCCCTTGTCGTGGCTTTCGGCCTGCAGCCCGAGACAAGACCGCATTGCGGCGACGGTGATCGTGTCAGTGTCGTCAGCCGGCATAGCCTGATCGAGACGATCCAAGGTGTCCATGACGAGGTGGTACTGGGTCTCCAGACCGGCGGGGGACAGGTCGTCGTACTCGTCCTGGTTGAGGTCCAGACCGAGTTCGGTGGCAAGAATCGGGCTGGCCTGTACCGTGGCGTCCCAGTGGCGGTCGGCAACCTCGTCGACCTCTGACCCCACCTGGTGAGTTGTGTGCGCGTTGTCGTTCATCACGGGAGTGACGCTATCGCGAGGTGCGGACAGGTGTGCGGCGTGTGGTGTTCCAGCAAGAAGCGTGTTGGTTTCGCAAAGAGGACATCGTGCCGGTATAGTCATCCGGGCCTGCCATGGCAGGTGTGCCAACTTAGCTCAGTCGGTAGAGCGACGCTCTCGTAAAGCGTAGGTCACGGGTTCGATTCCCGTAGTTGGCTCCACTAAAACTCCTAGGCATAGCCTCATTGGGGGTCGCGCTGATGGATTAGTCCGCAAAAGACTGCATGAAGGCTGAGTACTCGGCTAATTTCGCTAGGTCCTGAGTAAGGTCTCCGCGTAGGCGCGAAAGTGGATGACGGTTTATTGTGGCCAGTGGTACGGGCGGTGACCAAATCTCACTGTTACTCAGGAAACGATTGACGAGGGCGCCCTCGCAGGAGTTAAGCTTTGTGGCGCGACCAGTAATGACGTGAGAAACTCACGTGATGGATGCTTCACCTTTCTTTTTGCACGTGATTTGGAGAAGAAGTGTCTCAAAAAGAAAAGAAATCATGATAATGACACCCTCATCTCTGTCTGCCTTTCTTGCAATTCATTCAGCAAACCAATGGAACGTAGGTGAGTTGTTGAAGCTGAAACAAGGATGAACATAAAATGGGTGCATAATTTCGACCTGCTCAATGCCATCATGCACGAGCGTTCGCAGGTTCCTGTTCGCCTTGTATAAACGCACTTCGTAACAGAATGTGGTGCCAGGCTGTAGTTGGTTTTTTTAGAGAGCCTTTTGCTGCCTATTGATGCTGGGTACCAATAGGCTTACAAGAGGCGATAGCCAACCGCCCCCTGGCACCGCGCGCAACGTGTCCCATGATTAGTAGTCCCGGTGAATCAGTCAGAATGCTTAACTGTGCCTGCGGTACCGGGTTGACCCGCTAACGTGCAAAAGCGCTACTGATGCCCACCTTGGGTTCACCATCGGCTTGCAGGATGCGATGAGGCTTCGGCTCAATGGTGCGCTGGCGTGGGTAGCCGGAAGGCCGTTGTCCAGATGAGGTACTGATAGCTCCTACTTCCGCAAGAGTCTGCCCGTACTTGACCACACCATCGTCAACAATGCCATAAGCAGATCTAGGGTAGAAATAGTCACGTGAATGAAATGCAGGGTCTTGACGGTATGCGTGTGGTGCATTACGCTCCGCTCCAGGGCGTTAGACCTGCATCCCTTCAATGACGAGAGGACACATATCATGAATGTGAAGAAGAGAGTCGCCACTCTTGCTTTAGCGGTAACGCTTGCAGCAGGAGGAGCAGGAGTGGCATACGCTGATACCTATCGGTAATAGCCGGAACGGCGCTTCGTCGGTCGAGGTACTCCAGGTTAAGTATAACGGTGCCGCATGGAACTACTCCGGTTCTGGATATCGAAATGCTTGGTTCACATATTCACGCAACGGAAAGGTATTGATGCATAGAGTTGCCACAAACGGTAAAGTTACGGGGTCTGTTTGGGATAACCTCTTTAACTGGAGTTCAAGTCAAACCACTGTCTTCGAGTGGGGACACAGTCGCTAGTCGGAAGAATATAACTAACATTTGTAGTCTAATGTAGGTCTAGCGTTCCTTTCTAAACGGTAGCGCTAATAAGGTATGAGACATGAAATCTGCGTTAGGTAAGTACCCTATCAGGCTGAGTGGCCTGATTGAGTTGGCATGCCTTTACGCTGGGTGTTTCTTTCTGTCGGGATTCCTTGCTGCGGTGGAGCAGTATGCTTCTGGAAATTACGTGCTCATGAGGTATCTAAGGTTTGTCATGCAGCATCAGACGGCGCTTATATTAGGTGTATCCATCGGTGCTATTGTTTATCACTATCAAGGAATAGTAAAGTCACAAACGGAGATTCGGTGCCGTATCATAGTTGGCGATAGGCTGTTACTGATTCGTTTTCGGTATGCGGTTGCATGCGCCATGATTCTTGCTGGTTGTTTTACGCTAACATTAGTTATCCAAACCATAGCGAACCTGAGCATTTCTAATTCTGTTCGCGCACTTGCGGTATTTGCTTTATATATAGGAGTTAGTGCGCTCCTGCTAGGAAGAAGGAGGGAAAGAATATGAAAGTATTTCGTTTCTTCCTCGGTCGTATATTTCTACGTAAACCAGTACTAGTGGCCGTGCTGCTAGCTCTTATTTTTGGTTGTGACTATATCATCTTTATGACTACGCGTGCCGTAGTTTCCACATATGAGGGAGCCAGTGAAGTAGCAACTCTTAATGCCCCGGGAACGTTCATTGCAAACCTCGATCCTGATTCGACGTTTGATGTCGACAAAATATCTAAGAACGCGATCGGGAATATATATGATCGTATCAATGAGAAATACACGTTCGCATTATTCACTGATGGCTATATTATCGAGCTACCCAACAAGAGAAATGTTGAGGTACCGGTAGCATATATGAATCAGAAGTACAGTGAGCTAAACGGATTTGAACTTGCGTCGGGGGCAGGGATGAACTTTGAATATGACCTGAAGTCATCCGATGCGATACCAGTCTTGGTCGGCAAAGGCCTCGCGGATGATTACCCTTTGAACTCGACGTTGTCTATTGTAGACCCGGCGCTGAACAAGAAGGTGCGCTACGTAGTTACGGGAATTCTGGAACGTGACCAAGCACACTCTAACCTGTACGCGCTAGACTCTAAACAATATTATAACTTTTCTGTCATTGTCCCAGTAAACAATTCTTTTATCGAGCGGGCGGAGATTGCGTTTAAGATAAACGGCTTAATGGATCTTGCCGTTATTGACACTACGCGCTCCGAGGTGCATCAACTTGGAGATTACATTAATAAGACGATTTCCGTGAAGCTTAATTTCTTCAGCCAGGAAGAGAACATCGAATTCTATCATCAGTATTTTAAATCTTCGATGGTAATTCTTTGTGTTATTATGGCAGCGTTGGTGGTGTTCATTTTTCTTCTTGCAGTGTGGAACTCCATTGCTGGTATGCGAGTTATGGTGCGAGAGTTCACAGTTAATTTACTTGTGGGGATGAGTTATGGAAGATTCAGACGTCTTCTTTTTGGGTATTATTTGATGCTTTCACTGGTTGCATTTTTTGCTGTTTTTGGAATGGTGTTATATTCCCGGCAATCTAGTTGGCATAGCGGAGACGCATCGTTTATGACGTATGGCCTCGTGGGCGGTGTGATAGAAATGGACTGTATTGCTCTCATGGTTACCTTCCTCGCGAACTTTATCATGACCCTTAGCTTGGCACGATTTGTCGTTTGGCGGATTAAGAGAGTGCCGATTTCGGTAGGGGTCTTGCAATGAGGAAAGTGGCTATTGAGATCGAAATTAAGAGTAAGTCCTATGGGAAGAGAATCGAGCCATTGCCTGCTCTTAATGGGTTTGCGTTAACCGTCGGCGAGGGGGAAAAGGTCGCTATCGTTGGAGAATCAGGCGTTGGCAAAACCACGTTACTGAATATACTTGGTCTCATAGACAGAAAGTTCGAAGGCGAGTATCGCTTATTAGGTCAGGATGTCGACAAGCTCTCTGAGCAAGAGCTGGCGTCCTGGCGGAATTCGTCAATAGGGTTCGTGCTACAAGAGTCGGCCCTTATTAATACGCTGAGTATTTCAGATAACATCACTCTCCCGATCTTGTATTCGCGACCGAGGATAGATGACTGGAGACAGAGATTCGAAGAAATTGTATCGTTGCTTGGCATAGGTCATATAGTCAATAAAAAGCCGCTTGAGTGCTCAGGTGGCGAAAAGGCTAGGGCGGTGTTCGCGCGTGCCATAATTATGCGACCCAGTGTTATCTTGGCTGATGAACCTACAGGATCCCTGGATGAGGAGAATAGGGAAAGGATGCTTCGTCTTCTGTTTGGCCTTAATGAAGATTATGGAGTGACTATCGTTACAGTCACTCATGATTCCTATGTCGCCGGGAAGCATGACAGAGTTGTGCAACTAAAGAGTAAGGATTAGATCATGGGGTTCTTTGCAATGGTTGGATCGGGGATTCTTGGCATTATCCTCGTGATATTGGGGGGTACGCGAGTAAAAGACAATAGGCAGTGGATAGTTTCAATACTAGCGGGTCTTGTGTGCATAGGGATCGCCATATGGCTCGGATGGCCTAAGTAGATAGCACCTGCCGTCCCTAAGAGTGGCTCCTCACGAGGGAGGATGTCGGTGGAGCCTGAATCCTTAGTCCCCAGATTGAAGTCTCTGGCCAGCCAACGTTATCGCGCGGAACCCATCCTCTTTCAGCCTGTGCCGCACCCGCCCGAGTCGTCGTATCTAGCGGAGTTGCCTTCGCACTCGGCCGACCTCACCGGTTAGTGAGGTCGGCGCAAATTGTCGCCATGAGTTCAGTATCTGCCCGCAAACTCGCAATTGCTGCCAAGGCGACCCGTTTCAAGTCGCGCGAAACATGGCCACGGGAGATCGTCAGCTGGGTTGAAATGAGTGGCAGAGTGCGTTGCCGAACGGTCAGAACTAGCTCGTCGAAAAATGGTGAGTTGGCGACTCCCAGCTCCCCGCCAATAACCAAAAGGTCTGGATCGAGCAGGTTTGCCACATTGGCGAGCGCACTTCCAGCAATTCTTCCTGCCTCCCTCACAAGGCCGGTGACCTCCCCAGGCCAGGTGCGTGGAGATGTCGCGATAAGATCAAGCAGATCTGGTGCTGGCGAACCAGACGGCCATATCCGGCGAATCTCGTCTTGCAGGGCGGGGATCGAGGTGTACTGCATGAGGCACCCGCAGTTTCCACACGAGCACTGTGGACCAGACACGTTGACCACGGTGTGCCCCAGCTCACCGCTGCCACCGTGGGCCCCGGCTGCAATCTCGCCATGGACGATGTGGCTCATCGCGACGCCGTCGCTAAACCGTGCATAACACGTCACTGAGGACGGTTTCGCAGCAGCCGCGTCATGTTCGCACAGTCCTTCCATGCGCGCGGTGTTGTTAATGCGGACGGGGCACCCCAGCGCCGTCGAAACGCTGTCAACGGCGTTGATGCCGGTCCATCGGCGCGACGCAGGTGACGGGTAGACCTCTCCGCTTGCTGCGTCTGCTTGCGTGGGTACCGTAACCAAACACTGTCGGATGTCCGGGGTGGGCTTAGACGGGTAAGAGTCAGCGATGAGGTCCTGCAGCTGGTGGATCCCCGTTGCAATCCAGGTTCGTGGCGAATCGGCGGGATTCAGTTTTGCGGTGGCAGTCGCCTGGCGAGATCCATCAAGGTGGGAGATTGCGACGCCAACCTCGTCGTTTGAGACGATCATTGCGGCAAGCAGGCCCGCTGTCGCACTGGTTGTCAGGGGGTATCGGGAGGCTGAAACCCCAGGGGTGGGCAGATCCTCGATCAGATCACAGTCGTGAAGAGTGCGGGCGAGGTTTGACGCGCTGGTCCGGGACACCCCAATAAGACGCGCAAGGTCTGCGCGCTGAGCAGGGCCATTGATCGCCAGGGCGGTCAGGAATATCGGCTCGTTTGAAGTAGGCATGTCTTGTTTACAGATGATGGAACGCTTGCCGGGGGCTATTCAGCGACGGTGCGGGTCGGAACGGTTCGATTAATAACGTTCATCGTAGAGCACGGATCCCTGGACATCTTGGTGCAGGGGCTGATCGTGGCGTCCAGAAATCGTCAAGAATCTTGACAAAGAGTTCTGGACGGTGTCAAACTGTGTCACGAACATAAGGCACGGTAGCCCCATGTTTTGACCCCCCAACGATGTGGAAAGGCCCACAACATGAAGGACATGAAGCGTTCAACCTTCCTGAAACTGGCGATTGCGTCTGCGGTTGCAGTTCCCACCCTGTCGGCCTGTGGCGGCTCAAAGTCGTCCTCCTCCGGTGGCGCAGCGAAGGCTGAGGATGCAGAGGGCCCGGTGCGGGTCTGGTTCATGCAGGATTCCATCTCGGAAGAGGCGCAGGAATACCTCAAGAAGACCTTCGCTGAGAAGAATTCTGGAAAGGAGCTCACCATCGAGATCCAGCAGTGGGACGGCATTCAGTCCAAGCTGCAGACCGCTCTGGCATCAGATGATGAGTGCCCTGATGTCGTCGAGACCGGTAACACTCAGTCGGCCGCTTACCTGGCGGTGGGTGCCTTTGCTGACTTGTCCGACAAGTACGAATCCTTGGGTGGGGACAAGCTGATCCCCTCCTTCGTCAAGGCTGGCGAATACGAGGGCGGCAAGTATGCGCTGCCGCTCTATGCAGGTGCCCGCGGTGTCTTCTACCGCAAGGATTTGTTCAAGAAGGCGGGTCTCGCAGAACCCAAGACGATCGAC
Organism: Cutibacterium sp.; assembly: GCF_030525615.1. Taxonomy (GTDB): domain Bacteria; phylum Actinomycetota; class Actinomycetes; order Propionibacteriales; family Propionibacteriaceae; genus Cutibacterium. The sequence continues at coordinate 309,931 of NZ_JAUNEJ010000003.1, forward strand.
GATTTCCATGACACGATCATCAAGCTGACGAAGGCTAACCCGGATAAGGTCAAGGGATTCTCGGGTATCTACCTGGCTGCGGCAGATATCCATGGCGTTGAGTCCTACCTCTTCGCCGCTGGCGGCGACTATGCCACTGAGTCCGACGGCAAGTGGACCGCGCAGGTGTCCTCGGAAGCCAGTCTGGCTGCCCTCAAGCAGATCCAAGACATCTTCAAGAACGGGACGACTTTCGCCAACGATTCGCAGACCGGCCAGAAGAACTTTCAGCAGAACTTCAACAACGGTCAGGTTGGAATTCTCATCGGCACCGGCAATGTTGGTACCAAGATCGACCAGAAGCTGTGGGACGCTGACAAAGTTGGCGTCATGGCTCTGCCGTCGAAGACTGCTGGAAAAGTCGGCGCTACCTTCGCTGGTGGGTCGAACATCTCCGTGGCTGCCAAGGCTCAGCACCCCAATGGGGCTGCTTCGGTCCTCGACATCATCTTCTCGGATGAGTTCCAGAAGCTCATCGCCAAGAACGGCTTCACGCCAGGAAACTTGGACTACGCCGGCGAAGTTTCCGGTGCGTTCGGCAAGATTTCTCAGGACGTCATCGCAGCTTCGAAGCTGACGCCGAATACCGCGAACTGGGCCAACTTCATTTCCGATTCCACGCTCAAGAACTTCTACACGAAGATCGCCAATGGCTCGGATGTGGCGAAGGAAGCCAAGCAATTCGACGATCAGTTGAACAAGACCCTCAACCAGAAGGAGTCCTGACCTCGAAGGTCGGAACCTCAGTTCGTCAACTCGGTGGTGCGCAGTCGTGACGTGCGGGACGCGTCCTGACTCATGGCTGCGCACCCCGCGTATACAGGCAGGACAAATTCATGGCTCACAATTCGTCGACGCAGGTGAGGTGGGTGCGTCGCAAACGGAAGATGGTGCCCTACCTCCTCATGGCCCCGGGGATAATTGCCGTCCTGGTGGCCGTCGGGTACCCCATGGTGAAGCAGTTCATCATGTCCTTTCAGAAGTTTGGCCTGGCTCAGCAGTTTGGTAAGTCGGCCCCTTGGGTGGGACTGGACAACTACAAAACCATTCTGACCGACACATACTTCTGGCAGGTTTTTGGACGGTCATTGGCGTTCTGCATAGTCACCGCCGGCCTGACGATGATCCTGTCGATTCTTTTCGCAGTGGTCCTGTTACACGCTGGTGGCTTTGGCCGGGGTTTCCTCAACAGCACGTTAATCGTGGTGTGGGGAATGCCATTGCTGGCTTCGTTGACGGTGTGGCAATGGCTCATCGACCCGAACTATGGCCCGGTCAACTATGTGCTGACGAAGCTTGGTGCCGATGTTGACGGCTACAACTGGCTGTCGGGGTCACCGTGGACCTTCTTCGCCGTTGCTTCCCTCCTCATCACTTGGGCCTCAATTCCGATGGCGACGATTTCCATTTATGCAGCCATGGCCCAGGTGCCTGGTGAGGTTATCGAGGCTGCGGACATGGACAGCGCCACCAATGCCCAGATCACGCGGTACGTCTTGTTGCCGTCGGCGGGACCGATCATTGCCTTGATGACGGTTCTACAGGTGATTTGGGACCTCAAAGTTTTCACGCAGATCTACGTACTCCAGCAGTCTGGAGGTGTGACGACCGAGACGAACCTGCTCGGTACGTACGTTTTCCAGACGGGTATTGCGCAGGGCAATTACGGTATTGCGTCCGCACTGGCCACCGTAATCCTGGTGCTCACCCTGCTGCTGTCAGCCGGATACATTCGTATGCTTCTTCGCCAGGGTGATGCCGCATGAGCACAGCAACACAGCCCGCAGTCGTCTCTGCGGCGACCAAGCCGCGCAAACGTGCCTCCTATAAAGACAGGGTGAGGCATCGTGCCAGCGCGATCGCGCTCATCATCGCCTTGATATGGCTCATTCCGGTGTACTGGATGGTGAAATCGGCTTTCCAGGACAACTCTTCCTTGTTGTCGAAGCCTCCGAAATTTATCGTCACCAACGGAACGCTGCAGAACTTCCATCGAATCCTGACAGACAGTTCCTTCTGGTCGGCCATGCGAATGTCGCTGACGGTTTCTCTCATCACCGTTGTCTTCGCGACTCTTTTCGCCTTGATGTTTTCGTTCTCGCTGTCACGGTACCGGTTCCGAGGCCGTGCGATGATGGTTGTGCTCGTCCTCGTCGTGCAGATGATTCCGGCTGAGGCTCTCTTCATCTCGCAGTATCGGATGCTCGACTCATTCGGGTTGCTCAACTCCGCGATTGGATTGGGGATTCTCTACGTAGGCAGCTACGTGCCGTTTATGACGTGGATCATGCGCGGATATGTGGATGCGATACCGGTCGATTTGGAGGAGGCTGCTCAGGTTGATGGATGTTCTCGACTGGGAGCTTTCTTCCGGGTGACGTTGCCCCTCTTGCTGCCAGGAATTGTGGCTACCGCTGTCTTCGGGTTCCTCTTCGCATGGAATGAATACACCCTGGCCCTCATTGTGTTGTCCAAGGATTCTGTTCATACCCTGCCGATATGGATTCAGACATTCCAGGCCGGTGATCTCAAAACCACGGACTGGGGCGGTGTCATGGCCGGTGCCACGCTCATGGCTATTCCCGTCGTCGTGCTGTTCAGCTTAGTTCAGACCAAACTTGGCAAGACCATGACGGCTGGAGCTGTCAAGGGCTGACGTCCGGGGCAACGATGCTCGCGAGTGAGGTGATTGATATGACAAGCCTATGCCAAAGGATTGATGGTCTCGGACCATCTTTGGTGACGGGGCCGGAAGCTGCCAAGCGGTTGGGAATTGAGGACCGGGCCGTCTATCCGTGGCGGGGGTATCTGTTGGATTCTTCCCGAACATTCTGGTCGGTAGATACCATCATTGACCTGCTCAGTCTGCTTCATCGCTATCACTTCACGCGGCTGCACTGGCACCTCACGGACAATTCCGGCTGGCGTATCCCGGTCAAGGGATACCCGAGGGTGACGGAGGTCTCGAGTGCTTGCAAGCGCATGGACTTCGCAGAATATACCAATGTCGATCGCAATCGGCTGGCGTCGTATCAGTGCGAATGGGCCGGTACGGACAACTCGGGCTATTACACGGCCCACGACATTCAGAGAGTGTTGGAGGTTGCAGAGGGCTATGGAATTGAGATCATGCCGGAGGTTGACCTGCCTGGTCATGCGGAAGCCATTATCTTGGCTTATCCGGAATTGGGAAATCCTGAAATAACGGCGGGTACCGCGCATATCGGTGACCCAACACCTGGGAAAAACCTCCGAAACGATCTGCTGTGGCCATCTGATGAGGCATTTAGCTTCGTTGAAGCTGCCGTGGATTCAATCTGCGACCTCTTTCCCTCGCACGTCGTTCACATCGGTGGAGACGAGTGTGACATGGTGTTCTGGGAGGGTTCTCGAAGCGCACAGGCTTGGATGAAATCCCATGACGTCGCCGACGGTGCGGGTATCCAGAAGGCATTCACTGACGTTGCTAGGCGACGGCTGGACGCGCACGGACGGACATGCGCAGTGTGGGACGAAGCCGTTGCTACCGGGCTCCGGGAAGATGACCTGGTGTGTGGATGGCAGGACGGTTGTGGCGTGGATACGGCGCGCAAGAGCGGGAACCCTTGGGTGTTCTACGACGCGGAGTACCTGTACCTCAACCGAGAGCCGTCTGAGGGCTTCTCAGGCGCTTTCGGTATGCAGCCCCCATTACCGATTGACCGGATCCTGGACCTTCACTTTCCGACAGACCCACGCATGGTCGGGGTGAACGTCAGCCTGTGGTGTGAGTTCATTCCAACGGTAGAACACGCACTTGATCTCCTCTTCCCCAGAATCTTGGCTGCCGCTGCGCGAGCGTACTGGGGCAACTCGGTGTCTCGGGAACAGTTGGGACCGCTCGTTCGTGAGGAGTGGGGTCGGCTGAGGTCATGCGGCTGAACCATTGTTTGGTCGTCGATCGCGTGTGCCTGGGGTGCCGCAGCTGTCGTCGCCAGTGACGAGGCTCTTCCAGACGGCACGGTTCCGGTCTCGACATCCGAAGGCTTGCTCAGCGTTGTGGCCTCTACAGCGATGATGGCTGTCATCCTGATGACAGCCATGCACTCGGTGGGTTGGATCGGCCTCATACTGACCGTCGTTCTGTTGGGAGGTGCAACATGGTTGACGAGACAACGCGTTCTCGCCCTGCCATCGAGGCCATTGGCCTAACGCTCGGCTATTCCCCAAACCGTCCTTGCACCCCAATTTGAGCATGGTCGACCACCTGACTCTTGCCGCTCGGTTGGCAGATTGTGACAGGGACGAGCCGATTTCGCGCGCCAAGGATTATGGGCTCACTGAATGGTTTGACTACCGCACATCCACATTGTCGACGGGGACCGCGAAACGGCTGTGGTACGTCATGTGTACGACAGGGAAGTTCGACGTCGTCGTCCTCGCTGAGCCGTTCAACGGGGTGGACGAGGAGTCCACTCGCATGATGGTCTCTGACATCAACGAATGGCGCAAGGAGAGCCTGGTCCTGCTAGTTGCCCACGCCATGCCCAACGGTCTCACGGTCGACCAGACCTTGAGTCTGCCCCGAGGCGGCGGATAGCCCGCACCCCTTATAAGAAGGGGCTGAGTAAGAAATCGCTAATTCCGTCGTCACCTGCCGGTCTGAGTGCGAGCGTCGGTTTTACGTCTGCAGATCGTCGGCAGTATTGCCCGGCCCTCTCGTCGTGTCCGCAGCTTCTCTGTTGCTCGAGTACGCGCTATCTTCTGTGCTTGCGGCGACGACAACTGCACGGTTCACTCAGAATGTTGGGGCAGCACTCATCGACGACAAGCTAGTGTTGTGAACCTCAACCCGACGTGACCATCCCTGATAGCCAGCACACAGAATCACACGTCATCGAAGTGCTTGACACGGGCCAACCGGTCCCCAGCACTTGGAGCACGCCGGTGAGGTCAAAGGTGCGAAAGAGTTCAGGCAGCAAGGGGTTGAGCTGGGCAGAGCATTGTGAAAAAGCCACCGCAGGGCCTCGCTCAACGTAGACTGGCGTTCACTAACCAAAAAAGGACGAACCAAGGTATTGAGCACGGTTGGTGCTCAACACATCACCGTCGACCGGTACGATTCAAGGTACCGCGTGTCATAGGTCGCGGCTTGGTTCGGCAGTCCAGCGGAATTGCAGGGGGACGCATGTACGACAGCATCATCATCGGCGCAGGCCTTGCCGGACTGACGGCCGCCCATGAACTCGCATCCGCAGCGCATTCGGTGGTGGTTCTGGAGGCTCGTTCCCGGGTCGGTGGACGCCTTGAGAACGCCGATTTGTCTAATGGGCAGGCCATTGAGATGGGCGGCCAATGGGTCGCCGAGAGCCATGAGGATCTTCGTTCCCTCATCGCATCGCAAGGGCTTGAGCTGGTCGATCCCACCCAAGGTGACGTCGTCGTCAAGGCGCGCGGACGGGTGTCCCATCTTGCGAATTCCTCCACACCATCTGCGCAGACCCTCAGCCCCTTTGAGCTGTCTGATCTGGGTCAGGGCCTGCTGAGGTTCCGCCGCCTGGCCGATCGTGTCGCCAACAACAAGGGCTGGACGACGGCGAACGCCACCTGGCTGAGCCAGTCGTTGAACCAGTGGGCGGCATCGAATGTGCGTACTGACGCTGGCCGCGCCTACATCCTCGATCTGTTCCATCGCGCCTTCGGTATTTCCCCCGACGACACCACACTTCTTGACGGTTTGACAAAGGCCAACGCCGGGGTCGATCTGGAATCCTTCGTCGCTGTCAACGGTGGAGTCAGGCAACAGCGTGTCAAGGGCGGTATCGTCCAGGTGGCTATCAACCTGGCTGAGCGTCTTGGCGATGATCTCAAACTCTCCAGCCCGGTTCGCTCCGTCCGTACAGATGGTGACACCGTTACCGTCACGACGACCAACGGCACCGAATACCAGGGCCACAGCGTCATCGTCACCGTCCCGCCGCGTCTGCTCAAAGACATCGAGTTCGAACCCGCCCTTCCGGCAGAGCGCCTTGAGCTGGCTGAAAAGATTCCTGCGGGCAATGTCATCAAAGCCTTCCTCGTCTACGACAGCCCGTGGTGGCGCGCTTCCGGGGCTTCTGGTCAGATGGGTGCCGACGAGGGTCCGGTTCGCGTTCTCTTCGACACCTCTGACGACGAGACCGGCAGGGGAATCCTGATGGGTATGTTCGAAGGTGCCGAGGCTTCTGGGTACGGCAAACGTTCAGTCAGCCTGCGTCAGCGTGCCTTCGAGGAGGTCGTCGAGTCCGCTTTCGGTAAGGCTCCCAGCGCACCGATCGAGTACCTCGACCGCGACTGGCTCGCTGAACCGTACACCGGAGGCTGCCACGGAGCTCACTTCGCTCCCAGCCTCTGGACGACGACCGGCCCGATACTCGCTCAGCCCTTGGGCCGGGTGCTTTTCGCCGGCGCTGAGTACGCCTCCTCCTTCAATGGATACATGGAGGGTGCGCTACGAGCCGGTGCTCGTGCTGCTCAAGAAGCCGTCGACTTGCTCTGATCGGGCGGGCTCTGATCTCATCGACGGTCTCGCCCCAGGTTCGAGGGTCTCGAGTGCGAAGGTCTTGAGTCGCGAATGGAATTGCGCCCTGACAGACGTCATTGCCCAGTCGGAAAGCCAGTTGACTACTGCCTGGAAAATAGCCACCAGACGGTGTTTGGCGGCGACTCGCTGACCAGGCCCTAGTGGTTTTCAACGCGCGTTCCCATCCAGCCCTGCCACGGTGGGGCCGGCAGGATGGTGTTCTGTCCTTTTTCTGGCCTGTTCCCGGTTGTGGTGATTAGGCGCGGCCGTGGGGTCGGTGCCACGGAGGGTGGCATAGGGGTCAGGTTGGGCCGGGTTTTCCACGGTGTCGATCCTAGGGTGTGGCCGGACTGTAGGTGCTGTGTGGAAGTTGGGGCTGTGTGGAAGTTGGGTTTGTGGTGTGGTGTGTTGCCATCTGGCGTGGCAGTGACCCGGCTGTGAGTCCGGATTGCCATGGAAGGGGCGAGTGAAGCTTACTGGGTTGTCGGGCCGGTTTGCTCGTGTGCGGGCTTGTTCCCGGGGGTGCTGGCCTGTTCCCGGTTGTGGTGATTAGGCGCGGCGGTGGGGTCGGTGCCACGGAGGGTGGCCAGCGTGACTTCTAAGGGAAACCCCAAACCCTTGACGAGGGAGTTTCCACCAGAGACAGAGACATGACGCGAACGCCTTGCGGACATGCCATATCCTTGACGCGCCACTCATGGACGGAGATGAACCTATGTTTTGTGCGCGATGCGGCACCCCAGTGGGCGCGCACGACGATGCCTGTAAACAGTGCGGGCTGGACTTGCGTCTGACCGGCGCTGTGCGCATGACAGATCCCGGCTCTTTCGACAAGACGGTCTCGCGAGGTCCGGTGAGTCCCAATGACGCCCCGACCCGGCAGATCTCTCCGGTTCAGACTCCCTCGGAGCCACGAGGTTGGCAGGACGCAACACCAACTCAGCAGTGGCAGGATTTCGCACCGACGCAACAGTGGAATACCAACCAGGAGTGGTCCAACGGTCAGCCTTGGTTTGGTCAGCAGCGGCCACCCCAAGGCGGAGGTGCCGGAAACTCGCAGCTTCCCAATGACTGGTTCCGCGACCCCGAGGCCGAGCGGACTCGTGCCATGGCGACGGTTCCGGAAAACCCCGTCTTCACCCCGCCTTCGCCGCCGACAACCCCACCTGCGGCCTACCCGCCGCCACCGTCGGGCGATTCTTCCCGCCACCGCAATGTGCTCATTGGCTTGGGCATTGGGCTGCTCGTGCTCGCCATCCTGGGTGCCATCTTGCTGTTTGCGGGTGGTTTTGGCGGGCCTTCGGACGGTGATCCCGCGCCGGTGGCGACCCCGTCGGCCAGTTCTCAGCCGGGGCAGTCAGCCTCCCAGGAGTCGCAAGAAGAGGCCGCGTCCATCGACTCGACCCCAAGCGTCCTGGAATCTTCTCCAGCACCCAGTGCTCCCTCCGCTCCGCAATCCCCGGCCTCGAGTGCGCGCCAGGTTGCCGACAGTCTTCCCAACGGCGACACTGTGTGCTCCTCAACGGTCGGTGCGGGGGGAACGACGTCGTGCCCGTTCGCCCTCGAAGTGGCCAAGGCCATACCAGCGGGCGAACAAGGCGAGTATGAGGTGTTTGCCCATAGCCCGGTGACGGGTAAGGACTACACCATGAAGTGCAAGACGGAGGAGACCTACACCACCTGCACCGGCGGCGTGGCCGCTGTTGTCCATATTCTGCGCTAAATGAGCGTTGGAGCAGGTTACAGCGGTCGCTGAACTCCGACCAGACGCACTTTGTCGAAGTATTCGTCAGTCAGATCAGACCAGCTGCCGTCGACCTCGACTTCGGTCAGGGTGGCCGGCGGATACCAGCAGCCAACCTCCTCCTCGGCCCCGCTCATCGCGGCCAGTTGTGTCGCCAGGCCAGGGATTGTGGGGGCGTGGGCGATGACAAGCAGATTGTCGATCTCGTCACCGATTTCTCCAATGCGCTGACGCATGGTGTCGGTGCCGCAGTAGTACAGCGCCCGCATGAACTCCACCGGACAATCCAGCTGGAGGCAGTCCCAGGTCTGCCGGGTGCGCACGGCGTCAGACACCAGCGCATGCCCAATATTGCGCAGGCCGAGGCGCATTCCGACCTCCCGGGCCTGACGACGCCCCAGGTCGGTAAGGGGACGTTCTCGGTCCCCACCTGCGGCGTGAGATGCGGGCTGTGCGTGTCTCATGAGGAACAAGGTGTGCATGAACCCATCGTTACATCCATAGTCGCTCTGGTCTACGATGTTGATATGCCGCTCACGGATATGAGTATTGACGAGGCGCGTAACTACCGCCCAAACGTTCCCGAACCGGAAGGGTTTGACGCCTTCTGGGCTGAGACCCTCGACGAACACGCCGGCATTCCCGTCGATCTGACGGCAGAGCCTTTCGAAAACCATCAGACTCTGGTCGATACCTGGGATTTGTCTTGGGCGGGATACCAAGGCAGTCGAGTGGACGGTTGGCTCCATGCTCCGGCTGGGGCGAAAGGGCCATTGCCCCTTGTTATCGAGTTCATCGGGTATGGGGCTTCACGAGGTGTGCCGATTGGCTCTGCTTTTGCTGCAGCCGGTTATGCTCATATTGTTGTTGATCCGCGCGGCCAAGGGTCGGGCCATCCAGCATTGACGGAGAATTGCCCGGATATTAATGAGGGTTCCGGTGCTCCCGGGTGCATGACGCAGTCCCTGTCTGACCCCCATGGCCACTACTACCGTCGGTTATTCACTGACGATTTCCGTTGTCTTGAGGCTTCGCGACAGCTGGATCTCGTCGATCCCGACAGAATCGTCGTTCTCGGCCACTCTCAGGGGGGCGGCCAGGCGATTGCAATGTCCGGACTGGCGGCAATGCGTGGCGTCAAGCTGGCCGGCGCATTCGTTGACGCACCGTACCTGTGCCATATGAGGCGCAGTTGCGACGTAGCCATGGCTGGTCCGTATCTGGAGGTTGTTCAGTATTTGGCTGCTCACCCGCCGCTGTACGAGCGTGCTTTTGAAACTCTCGGGTATTTCGACGGTCTGCATTTCGCTCGCCGGGCACGCATCGCTACCTGGTTCTCGGTCGCGATGATGGATCAGGTAGTGCCGCCCTCGTCCGTATGGGCTGCATACAACGCCTGGGGTAACGGAGAGGTTACTGACAAGCACATCGACATCTACCCCTTTGCTGGGCACAAGGCTGGCGAAGATTTCCAGCTCTGGAATCAGCTCGTGGTGATGGAGCAGCTGTTCTCCTGACCTTGCTAGCTCTTGACGGCGACGACAAGGTCGCGGTGGATCGACGAGTCCACGCGATGGCTAAATTGACGCCACAGGTCGTCGTCAAGGACAGTCAGGCCAGCGTCAGACAGGATCGCCACGAGGTCTTCTCGTGACAGACCAAGGGTGTTCCACGATATTCCCAGCGCACCCCCGTGGCGTAACTGTCCGGTCCACACTGGAACGGCTTCGCGCAACAAATCAGCGGGGGAGCGACGTCGTGACGAGCCACTGTGGGATCCATGCACGATTCCATAAGGAGCGTCGGTGACGATGGCGTCGAAGGTTTTGCGTCCCCATAGTGCCGCCGAGTCCGTGGCGTCGCCGGTGAAAACGCCCATCGTTAAAGGTTCGGCTTTCGGCAGCCGCAGCTCGGCGTCAAATCGCTTGCCGATGGAGCGACCGTTACGACGCACCGGATGGGTGCCGCAGCTGTGCTTGAGACGCTTGCGCCGCAGCCACGTGGTGACGTGGGCAGCCATCGCCTCGACCGCCTTGGAATCTTGTTCCACCCCAAATCCGTTGTGACCGGCCATCCATGCGCATTCCAAGGTGGTGCCGCGTCCGGCCAGCGGGTCGAGAATAGCCAGCCTCTGCCCCTCGTCGCGACGGGTGGCGCAGCGGTCGTCGAGGCTTGCAACAGTGAGGTTGAGCAGCAGTCGGGTGAACTGCTCGTTGGTCTTGCCACGGTACTTGGGGATGGTGACGAGATCCTCATCAACGACGTCGACTTGCGGCAGCTCAAGAGGAGCCAGCAGGCTGCCATGACGTTCGAAGCAGGCGAGAGCGGCGGAGGACCGTGCCACGGCAGCCACATCCGTGGGGCCAAATGGTTCATCGCTGCTCACGGCGAGGTACTCGACCCCCGCCACTGAGACCGGTGAGACTGATGTGGCATTCGGGCAGGTAATGGCCAACTCTGCCGCGCACAGCCGCCCCGCCTGCCCGGCATAAACGTGATTGGCAGCAGGGGCAAGCAGGATGAGGGTCTCGGACATGGCTGACATTGTGTCATGGCCGATCTGATATGCCGAACAAACAGCAATCGGCGACTGCTGCCTTGCGGTCGCCGATTGCGGTGTGTTGGTGAGACTCCCGGTATCGGGGCGGGTGTCAGGGAGTCGAGTGTAGGCGTCAGGCCAAGTTGACCTGTAGGTGCTCGTAGGAGGTGCCTTTGGCCCGCTCAATCGAGGCCCTGATCTCGGCCTCAGCCTCTTCACGTCCGGTCCAGGTGGCACCCTCGACCGACTTTCCGGGCTCGAGATCCTTGTAGACGGTGAAGAAGTGCTCGATCTCCATAAGCGTCATGCTGCCAACATCGTCGAGGTCGATGAGGTTGGCGTGACGGGGGTCATCAGCTGGGACACACAGCACTTTGTCATCGCCGCCCATCTCGTCTTGCATCTGGAACATGGCCAGCGCGCGGCATTCAATGAGGCAGCCGGGGAAGGTGGGTTCGGTGAGAAGGACCAAGGCGTCCAACGGATCGCCGTCCTCGCCCAGCGTTCCCTCAATGTAGCCATAGTCGTACGGGTACTGAGTAGAGGTGAACAATGTACGATCAAGACGGATACGACCGGTCTTGTGGTCCATCTCGTACTTGTTCTTGTTGCCGCGCGGAATCTCGATCGTTACATCAAAGTGCAAGCTATCGAGATCTTCTTCCTGGAATGGGTTGGTGAAATCGTCAGTCACGAAGGCCCCTCTTCTTGTGTTTGGACACGGTGATGGTCGACACTGTATCCGGTTGCAAGGGGGATTTTTCGTGTCACAGTCAGATCAACGTAAGCCGAAACACGGTATTCCCGAGTCACCGCGTCGAGCGCGGGCATGGGTCCCTGTGGTTGTCGGCGTCGCCGTGACCGTCATTGTCGTGCTCGCTGTGGTGGTCGCCGCTGTGCGGATGGGGCCGTCGACGAACGAGGCCAAACACAGTCTCCTGCCTCACCAACACAAGAGCAGCGCACCGGCGGTGCAGCCTGGCCGGGGTGTTGTCGCTGCGGCGGTTCCGAAAACTCCATCAGCCAAGCCTGTGGCTGTAACCGTTGCCAACCGGGTCAAAGCTGTCGGTGCGCCCCCGGGCGTGCTCAGCGCTCACATCATGGATGCCGCGACCGGAGAAACCCTCTACCAATCCGGGCAGAACACTCCTTTGATTCCTGCCTCGAACACCAAGGTCATGACTGCGGTCGCGCTGCTGGATTCCACAGACGCCGGGCACCGCTACACGACGAAGGTTGTCGCGGACGGGTCCGCATTGACCTTGGTCGGCGGCGGCGATCCTTACTTGCGGTCCACAGCGTCCGACAAGTACCCCGAATACCCGTCGATGGAACAGCTCGCCAAGAGCACCGCTGCGGCCCTCAAGAAAGCGGGCACGACGTCGGTCACCGTCAGTTACGACGACACCTTGTTCTCTGGCCCTGCCTGGAACAGCACATGGCCTGCCGACAACTACGCCTCGGAGGTCACCCCGATCACTGCGTTGTGGGTTGACGAAGGGATGGTGAAAAACAACCCGTGGGCTCGAAACAAGACCCCGGCCGTGATGGCGACGAATACCTTCATCAGTCAGCTTCGCAGCGCCGGGATCAAGGTCACGGGATCGGCGACTCGACACAAGGCGAGCGAGTCCGACAAGCAGATTGCTGCGGTTCAGTCCATCCCGGTGGAGGACATCATTACTCGCACGTTACAAGAGTCCGACAATTCCGCCGCCGAGGTGTTGAGTCGTCAGATGGCTCTTGCGAGCGGGAAGCCAGGCTCATTCGCGGGTGCCTCGCAGGCCCTCAAGGAGCACCTCACGAACCTGGGAGCCTGGCAGGACGGCGCGGGCTTCCAGGACGGGTCGGGGCTGTCACGCGGCAACCGGATTACGGCCGCCATGCTCTCTCACGTCTGGCAGAAAGTTCTGACGACCCCGAAGCTGCAGCCGGTGACTAATGCAGTTCCCGTCAGTCGGGTTTCAGGCACCCTGGAAAAGCGTTTTTCAGACCCGAGCACAGCAGCGGCGCGTGGCGTGGTTCACGCTAAGACCGGCAGCCTGAACGGAGTTATTTCGATGTCGGGATGGCTGCGTGACGCTGACGGGCGAATCCTCATTGCCTCCTTCATCATCAACCAGACTGACGGTTCCGCTCGAACATGGCTTGATGCCGTGTACGGCACTGTGGCCGGGTGCGGTTGCACTCGCTGATGGCACGACATGAACTCGGGCCAGCAGCCCTGACGGTTGCTCAAGCCGTCGAACGGGAGGTTCGCGGAATCGACCGGTTCGTCGTCGGATGTTCAGGCGGGCAGGATTCCCTCGCCCTGGCGTTGGGGGCGAAGTGGGCCGCGCGTCGCTGCGGAGCCGTAGTGATGGTCGTCGTCGTCGATCATCAGTTGCAAGATGGGTCGCAGGAGGTGGCAGCGCGCACTCGAGACGTGTTGGCCGACCGAGGGATGGACGCCTGCGTGCGTCGCGTCGAGATCGATCCGAATGATCCTGATGGACCAGAGGCGGCGGCTCGGACTGCCCGCCGGGCAGCTCTCATCGACGTTGCCGGGGAAGCGCCGATTCTGCTTGGTCATACCCTCGACGATCAGGCCGAGCAGGTGTTGTTGTCCTTGGCCCGTGGCTCCGGGGCGACGTCGTTGGCGGGTATTCGGCCTCGTGCAGGCCAGTTCTGGCACCCGCTTTTGGGTGTGCGCCGGGTCCAGACTCTGCAGGCCTGCGAAGAATGGCAGGTTGAGCCGTGGCACGACCCCCACAACAGTGACCCGCGCTTCTTGCGGTCCAGAGTGCGCACTGAACTCATGCCGGTGATGAGGGATGTTCTTGGACCTGGGGTGGCGGAGTCCTTGGCCCGCAGCGCGGCTCTATTGGCAGGAGAGGACGCCATCGTTACGGCAGTCGCCGCCGAGTGGGCGCGAGACCACCATGTGACGGCTGAAACCCTGCCTGGGCTGCGAGGTGTGGAATCCGGGCTAGCTCGACGTGTCGTCAAGAATTGGCTGCCTGATGATGCGGCTATGGTTCACGTTGACGCTGTGCTGGGGTTGTTGGAAGGCCCAGGTGGTGCCGGGGTAGACGTTCCCGGAGGCCGTGTCGAGGTCAGACGCGGGACTCTGTACCTCACTCGACGCTTGTGACCAGTCCGGAATCGGTAAGCTGAACCCGTGCGAGCTTCTGACATTCCTGGAGATTTCGATCACGTTTTGTTCACCGAGGAGCAGGTTGCTTCGCGTATTCGCGAGGTTGCTGCCCAGATCGACGCCGACTATGCCGGGCGAGAACTCCTCATGGTTGGCGTGCTCAATGGTGCGGTCATGACGATGGCGGACTTGTGCCGCGCGATGAAGTCCCATATGTCCATGGACTGGATGGCGGTGTCGTCTTATGGCGCTGGCACGAAGTCCAGTGGGGTGGTGCGGATTCTCAAGGACCTCACCAAAGACATCGAGGGCCGCGACATTCTCATCGTCGAGGACATCATCGACACCGGCCTAACCCTGAGCTATTTGGTGCAGAACCTGCGCAGCCGCAACCCCAATTCCATCGAGATCATGGCGATGTTCCGCAAGCCTGACGCCGTGACGTGCCCGCTGGACGTCAAATACATCGGTTTCGACATTCCTAACGAGTTCGTCGTCGGATATGGACTGGATTACGCCGACAAGTACCGCAACCTCACGGACGTGGCGACGTTGGCACCGCACATCTACAACTCCTGACAGCCCTGACAGCCAAACCGTCATCGCGGGTAAGCGATGGCGGTTTTCTCGGTGAGAGGTTGACGGCGCGCGGTGACGGGGTTTCGTGGCCTTTCGATATAAGAGATTCGGCGAATCCCCTCCGCTCGTGCTGGTCATGGGTGATACTGCCGACAGCGCACCGACGCGCCCATGTGACAGCGCGCCCATGTGACAGGAGGAATCATGGTCACCACGTACAGCAACTGGATCGCAGGGGAGTTCCGGGATTCTGCCGACCTTCTTGATGTCGTCAATCCCGCCACTGATGAGGTCATCGCCCGAGTGCCACGCGCCACCGAGGCTGACGTCGACGACGCTATGTCGGCGGCGTGGGAGGCCCGGAAATCCTGGGCACTGACCCCGGCGTCGCAGCGCGCCGCGTTCGTCTCCAGGATGGCGGCGGGGGTGCGAGAGAACCGACAGATGTTCATCGACACGCTGGTGGCGGAGCAGTCGAAGACCCCCGAGCTGGCCGCCGTCGAGGTCGATTTCACCGCCGACTACTTGGATTACACCGCAGGTTGGGCGTTGCGTATTGAGGGCGAGGTGCTGGAGTCCGATCGTCCCCATGAGCGCATTCTCATGCTTCGCAAGCCGCTTGGCGTCGCGGTCGGGATCTTGCCATGGAACTTCCCGTTCTTCCTCATCGCTCGCAAGCTCGCCCCGGCTCTGGTGACAGGCAACACCGCCGTCATCAAACCGGCCTCCGATACTCCGATCAATGCCCTCCAGTTCGCCACAATGATCTCGGATTACGGGCTGCCGAAGGGAGTCGTGTCGATTCTGTCGGCTTCGGGCAAGGTCGCTTCGAAGATGGCGGGGGACCCGCGCGCCGGGATTGTGTCGTTCACCGGATCGGTTCCGGTCGGCAAGCAGATCATGTCCGCAGCCTCGAACAATGTCACCAAGGTGTCCTTGGAGCTGGGTGGCAAGGCTCCTGCGATCGTCCTGGATGACGCCGACCTGGACCTTGCTGTCAAGGCCATTCACGGTTCGCGCGTCATCAATGCCGGTCAGGTTTGCAACAACGCCGAACGGGTCTACGTCACTCGTGGCGTCGCCGACGAGTTTATCTCCCGGATGACCGACGCCATGGCTGCCACGAAGGTTGGTGTGCCAGGGGTGGATGAGGGACTCGACATGGGTGCCCAGATCAATGCTGGTGCGGTCGACCGTATCGAGGCCATGGTGCAGCGTGCGGTTGAGGCCGGAGCCATCGTGACGACTGGGGGAGGGCGTGACGATCGTGGCAAGGGAGCGTTCTTCCGCCCGACGGTTCTCACCGATGTCAAGCAGGACTCCGAGATCATCCAGGAGGAGATCTTCGGGCCGGTCCTGCCGATCGTCGTCGTCGACGATTTCGATGAGGCGATTGCGAAGGCCAACGATTCTGATTTCGGGCTGACGTCGTCGCTGTACACCCGCGATTTGGCTGCGGCCATGAAGGGTATGCGAGAGATTGACTTCGGGGAGACCTACATCAACCGCGAGAACTTCGAGGCCATGCAGGGATTCCACGCTGGCACCCGTCGATCTGGTATTGGCGGTGCCGACGGCAAGCACGGTCTGTACGAATACACCCGCACTCAGGTGGTCTACATCGAGGCGTGAGTGGATGTGTCCCGGGTCGCTTATGGCTTCAGTCCTTCGTGGCCCGGGACACGTCCTCAGGGGCATTGGCTCAGGTGGGGCGTTGGTGCCCATCTCGGCGCGATGGAGGGAAGGCCCGATCATCGCAACGACAGTGGGGTGGAATGTTTGTGCGTGGCGGCTGGTTGAAATGACCGCTATGCGGTACGGCGTGCTTGAAAGATGCGATGTTGTCATGCGCTGGTATCGTGGCGCTCTGAGTCCCCACCCACCCGTGCTCCTAGGTAGTTCATGAAAAACGCTTCCCGCATCTTCAAAGGTCCTCTGATCTGGATCCTGTTGTGCATTGGCTTGATTATCGTCTTCATGCAGTTCGCCTCGTCTGGCAAGGGGTATCAGGACATCCCAACCTCAGAGGCCGTCAGCATCATCAACAGCGATAAGAAGCTGAAGAATGTCACGCTGACCGACGGTGACCAGGTCATCGAGATCACCGAGACCCAGGACAAGAAGTACCGCTCGAATTGGGTCGGCAATCAGTCCGATCAGCTCGTGAATAAGTTGGACGAGCGCGTCAAGGACAAGACACTTGAGTCGTGGCAGGGCGAGAACCCCGGGCAGAGTGTCTGGAAGGCCCTGCTCATCAACTTCCTGCCCTTCATCATCATCCTGGTGTTCTTCCTGTGGGCGATGAATGCGGCTCAAGGCATGGGTGGCCGCGGCGGCGTCATGGGATTTGGCAAGTCCAGGGCCAAGGTGGGGTCCAAGGACACTCCCAAGACCACGTTCTCCGATGTTGCCGGTTGTCAGGAGGCGATCGACGAGTTGCAGGAGATCCGTGAGTTCCTCTCCGAACCGGGGAAGTTCCAGCGGGTGGGCGCAAAGATCCCCAAGGGCGTCCTGTTGTACGGCCCTCCTGGCACTGGTAAGACTCTGCTGGCCCGAGCGGTCGCCGGTGAGGCCGGAGTGCCGTTCTACTCCATCTCCGGCTCGGATTTCGTCGAGATGTTTGTTGGTGTCGGCGCGTCGCGTGTGCGTGACCTCTTCGAGCAAGCGAAGGAAGCTGCCCCTGCGATCATCTTTATCGATGAGATCGACGCTGTTGGTCGACACCGTGGTGCTGGCATGGGTGGTGGCCACGATGAGCGCGAGCAGACCTTGAACCAGTTGCTCGTCGAGATGGACGGTTTTGACGCCCACGCTGGCGTCGTCCTCATCGCAGCGACGAACCGTCCCGACGTCCTTGACCCGGCGCTGCTGCGTCCTGGTCGTTTCGACCGTCAGATTGCGGTGGAGGCGCCGGATCTCGATGGCCGTCTCAAGATCCTCAAGGTACATGCCCAGGGCAAACCGATGGCCGACAATGTGGACCTGACCTCGATCGCCCGCCGTACCCCTGGCATGACGGGTGCCGACCTCGCCAACGTTCTCAATGAGGCTGCCCTGTTGACGGCTCGTTCCAACCTGCCGGTGATCGGCAATGCGGAGCTCGATGAAGCGATTGACCGAGTGATTGCTGGCCCGCAGAAGAAGACTCGTCTCATGAACGAGCATGAACGGCTCGTGACGGCCTACCACGAGGGCGGTCATGCCTTGGTAGCCGCAGCCATGCCCGGTACCGACCCGGTGCAGAAGATCACGATCCTGCCGCGTGGCCGGGCACTTGGCTACACGATGGTCATGCCTGATGCTGACAAGTACTCCCAGACGCGAAGCGAGTTGCTCGACTCGATGGCCTACATGCTCGGTGGTCGTGCCGCAGAGGAACTCATCTTCCACGACCCGTCGACGGGCGCTTCGAACGACATCGAGAAGGCCACCAAGGTGGCTCGAGCAATCGTCACCCAGTACGGCCTGTCGGCTCGTATCGGCACTGTTCAGCTGGGGTCGGGGGACACTGAACCGTTCCTCGGTATGACTGCCGGCCAGCAGCGTGACTACTCTGACGAGACTGCCAAGATCATTGACGACGAGGTGCGCGACCTACTTGAAAACGCTCATCAGGAAGCTTTCGAGTGCTTGGACGCCAACCGTGAGGTCCTTGACGAACTCGTCCGCCAGCTGTTTGCCAAGGAGACGCTAAGCAAGGCCGAGGTTGCTGAGATATTCAAGCCGTTGAAGCGGTGGCCCGAGCGCGGCGCTTTCACAGGATCAGACAAGCGCGTGCCTTCCTCCATCCCGCCGGTCAAGCCGCCGCAGGTTGCCGGTGTGGAGGAGGATGCTCCGGAGGTTGGCGGTCCGCGCCGTGGTGTCATTGCCCCACCGGCTCCTGAACCAGGCGGTGACTTGCCCGGGGACAACCCTGGCGAGTGGGAGCCGCCATCCGATTGGCAGCCGCCGAGCGTTGGGGGAGGAAAGCCGCCTCAGCCCCCGACTCCGGGACCCACTCAGCCGGGTGAGGGCCCTCAGCCTCCATCAGGTGGAACCCCGTGGGGACCACCCAGGTCTTGAGGAATAAGGACTAACCCCGAGGAGACTGCAGTGCAGCGGGCGAAACGGACGGCGTACTGCGTTATCTCTTTTACAACCTGTTCACACTGATTGGTGTGGTGCTGTTGGGCTGGCAGCCGGGCAATGTCATATTTCTTGGCCGGTGTGAGTACGTCCTTTTCCTCACTGAAGGTGTCATTGCGCGCGTCGGTCTGATGCTCTGCGCCCGCCGCGCCGGTCGGTCTTTGCCCTCAGACAAGGGCAAAGACTGGGGTCTTGTGGCATGTCCAATAGCATTTTCTGTGTCCTATGGCGACGCTCAGCTTGGAGCGCAAGTCGGGACCGTGATTGCCGCACTTTTTGTGGTGGCGAAAACCATCGTCGAGCTGCGCACCGTGTGACGCGGTGCAGGCCTTGTTGATCGCGGGGTCGCAACGGTAGACGTTCGGGACCCCTAGGATGAGTTAGGTGAGCCAGTCAACCCCCATTCGTTCCGTCGACGTCACCCGGGCACAAGCCGCAGTGCGTGAGTTCCTTGTGGCTATTGGTGAGGACCCAGACAGGGAGGGGTTACGCGATACCCCGGGCCGAGTCGCCAAGGCTGCTGAGGAGCTCTTTGGCGGATTGCACCAAGACCCCGGTGAACTCTTGGCGACGACCTTCGACATCTCTCACGATGAGATGGTCTTGGTGCGTGATATTGAAATGCAGTCGATGTGTGAACACCACTTGCTGCCCTTTGTGGGAGTAGCACACGTGGGGTACATCCCGGCCAAGGATGGTCGAGTGACCGGGTTGAGCAAAATCGCCAGGTTGGTGGAGGTCTACGCTCGTCGCCCGCAAGTGCAGGAGAGATTGACGACTCAGGTGGCAGACGCGTTGGTGGAGTACTTGGATGCGCGTGGGGTGATCGTGGTCGTTGAAGCTGAGCATATGTGCATGACGACGCGAGGAGTTCGCAAGCCAGGGGCCAGGACGGTGACCTCTGCAGTGCGAGGGATCTTGCGAAACCCTGCGACGCGGGCAGAGGCGATGGGGTTGATTACCGGGCGGTGACAGCTGCGGACGATGTTGCTGATGTCTGCAGGGAGTAACACGGTGAGCGAACTGTCCGATTAGACGCTTTGAGATCCATGATCGGTCTCGTGCGGCAGGCATGTGAGATCTCGTGAGAGATGTGGACGTGGTGGCATGTCAGCTTGATCGAGATCAGTTGGACCGACCAGTTGCGCTGCGTCCGTACGCGGACAGTCGTTTCGGTAACGCTATGAACCGTTTAGCGACACAGCATCCACTATTTGTAGTACTTAAGTACCCAATCCATGAGGCGCGTGCGCAGTTGCGTCTCATCGTTGGGAAATATGGTACGGTGTTAACACGCTAGCCTGCGTCTCGCGAGTATCAAAAATGGCGTATCGTGCCGATGATCGTCATACGATCCGCTTGGTGCAGGGTGGTTGAAAAAGAGACCAACGTATCAGGAGTGCAGCCATCGAAAAACTGGGCCAATGTAAGCAATGTTTACTGTTAGAAAACAGCATCTACTTTTGAGATGGGAAAATCAATGAGATCTATTCGCGGTCATTTATGGCGGATAGTTACAGCGATACTCGCTGTCGCTCTGGCTGTCGTTGGTTTGCAGCCTGTGAGTGCCGAGGCGGCCGACTTTGAGGGTGGAGGGCTTGTAGGCCTTCCCGGTGACGATTATAAGTTCTATGATCGGGAAGCGGTCTTGAAGGCTCAGCCAGATTTTACAAACCGTGACATCTACGGTTGGCAATTCTCTGGAGGGAACCCGGTCGATCCTTTTGGACCCAATCAGTTCCTTTCGACTCCTGCCATTACCAGGGATGGGCAGGAGCATTACGGCTGGTGTATAGACCCTGACGCGAAATATCCTTTCAATACTCAGTACACCGACCCAGGAAAGCTGGATCGCGTCACATCGATCGACATCGAAGATGTTAAGAAGTCGGGTTCTCTATTCAACGAGATTCCATTTGATGGTCATCAAAAAGACGCGGTAGTCAACGTCGCTAAAAAGCTTGGAGAAGCTTGGAAGGCGCAAGATCATCAGGAAATGAAGGATCTCTCCACGGCGCTCGCAATCCTCCTGAACTCGTGGCGTGGAGAGTCTGCTCCGGCTAACTTCTACACCAATGGTAGTCGGCCCGCGCGAGGAGCGGCAGGTGCATCCGACACTGGTTTCACGAGGCAGGTTTCTAACTTCTGGGAGCAGGGTAAAGCGGCATTTCCGGAATATGAGGTAGTGATAAAGCCGAACAATCCCTCAAACCGTGGCCTGACGACTACCCTGACCAAGGAAAAGTTCCGGAATCTGACGGGATATGAGTACGTTCCGCAGTGGAAAGTAAAATCAACTCTGCTGTTAAAGGGTAACACCGAGCCGCACGATAACGCGTTGCTTTTCGAGTGGAAGGGTGGAATCCCCCAGGCTGCGCCTGAGGAGTACATCACGGTCATGGCTCCGCTGGATTACTCCGTTAAGCCGGGCAATTCCGGGCAGAACTTCCAGCGTGTCTTGGCCGCTCACCAGCCCGGTATACCGGATTACCCGGCTCCAGAACCAGAGCCACAGCCGGTGAAGGTGACGACGGTTGCTGATAAGTCGGCTCAGGTGGGTGCTGAGTTTGGTGATGTTGCCCGGGTGACGGGGACGGTTCCTGAGGGTGCTCAGGTGACGTTCCAGGTGTTCCGTAAGGGTGATGTGGCCAATGTGTGTACTGCTCCGGTGGCCACGACGAAGCCGGTTGCGGTTCCTGCGGGGACGCATACGGATGCTGTTGAGGTTGCTTCTCCGAAGGTGACTGTGGAGCAGGCTGGCACGTATTACTGGGTGGAGACGCTCACGGATGCTGATGGCACGGTGTTGGCGAAGGGTGCGTGTGGTGCTGCTGATGAGGTCACCACGGTGACTCCGAAGCCGGTGCCGGTGAAGGTGACGACGGTTGCTGATAAGTCGGCTCAGGTGGGTGCTGAGTTTGGTGATGTTGCCCGGGTGACGGGGACGGTTCCTGAGGGTGCTCAGGTGA